>NZ_JBXWRU010000017.1:0-1181 GCF_059613085.1 Ruegeria sp. BHSC029 | reverse complement strand
GCGCCTTACTCGATGATTTTGGACACGACGCCTGCGCCGACGGTGCGGCCGCCTTCGCGGATGGCGAAGCGCAGACCGTTTTCCATGGCGATCGGGGCGATCAGCTCAACGCCGAACGACACGTTGTCGCCGGGCATGACCATCTCGGTGCCTTCGGCCAGGGTCACTGTGCCGGTCACGTCAGTCGTACGGAAGTAGAACTGCGGACGGTAGTTCGCGAAGAACGGAGTGTGACGGCCGCCTTCTTCCTTGGTCAGGATGTAGGCTTCGGCTTCGAACTTGGTGTGCGGAGTCACCGAGCCCGGCTTACACAGAACCTGGCCACGCTCGACGCCGTCACGGTCAACACCACGCAGCAGGGCGCCGATGTTGTCGCCGGCTTCACCGCGGTCCAGCAGCTTGCGGAACATCTCGACACCGGTGCAGGTGGTCTTCTGCGTGTCGCGGATGCCGACGATTTCGATCTCGTCGCCAACGTTGATCACACCACGCTCGACACGACCGGTCACAACGGTACCGCGGCCCGAGATCGAGAACACGTCTTCGATCGGCATCAGGAACGGCTGGTCAACAGCGCGCTCGGGCGTGTCGATGTACTCGTCAACGGCCGCCATCAGTTCGCGGATCTTGTTCTCGCCGATTTCCGGGTCGCGGCCTTCCATCGCGGCCAGAGCCGAACCTGCGATGATCGGAATGTCGTCGCCGGGGTAGTCGTAGCTGGACAGCAGTTCGCGAACTTCCATCTCAACCAGTTCCAGCAGCTCTTCGTCGTCAACCTGGTCAACCTTGTTCAGGAACACGACCATCTTCGGGATGCCAACCTGGCGGCCCAGCAGGATGTGCTCGCGGGTCTGCGGCATCGGGCCGTCAGCGGCGTTCACAACCAGGATCGCGCCGTCCATCTGCGCCGCACCGGTGATCATGTTCTTCACATAGTCAGCGTGGCCGGGGCAGTCGACATGCGCATAGTGGCGGTTGTCGGTCTCGTATTCCACGTGGGCGGTCGAGATGGTGATGCCGCGCGCTTTCTCTTCCGGCGCACCGTCAATCTGGTCATACGCCTTGAAGTCGCCGAAATACTTGGTGATTGCTGCGGTCAGCGTCGTCTTGCCGTGGTCAACGTGGCCAATCGTGCCAATGTTGACGTGCGGCTTATTACGCTCAAACTTTTCCTTTGCCAT
>NZ_JBXWRU010000016.1:0-5591 GCF_059613085.1 Ruegeria sp. BHSC029 | reverse complement strand
CAATGCAGGCTTCGAAAAGCAGATGGGAGGCCGTGCCAAACTGGAAAGCTACATCGAGCAGGCGATCCCCATGAGTCGATGGGCGACAGTTGAAGAGATTGGCCATGGGATCGTCTATTTGGCTTCAGATGAATCCGCTTTTATGACGGGGCAAGCCCTGGTTATCGATGGCGGTGAATGCATTTAGTGATGGGTTAGACCGCTCAAGAGAATGTCTATCGCCGCAATTCATTTTGGCGAGCACATTTCAGTCCGCTTTGGGCTCGGAGCAGACTTTCGGCAGAATTCAGTAAATGTCGGCTACGCGGACAAAGCCGCCGGAGCATTTTCGGATGCGATTGGCTGGTATGTGCAGAATGCTGCCTATTCCCTAATGAATCGTTGGCGTGCGGGTCGACAGCTATCCCAACATTGTCAAACCCAGATGACGGTCGGATGTTTCCTCCACATTGTACCTAAGCGCGGAATCATCATTCTTTGGTCGCATCGCTGTCGTTATCCACGGCCACGCTTTCGGGCAGGTCTGCCGCGCCCTGGGCGCCGAACTCGTCGAAGGTGGACACCCCCTTTGACTTCCAAGCCCTTACACGCTCTTCAGCCGCTTTGGTGAGCTCCTGATCAGATCCGGCATCGGGCGCCAAATAGGTGGTTTGTGAAGGAAAAGCAAAACCTGATCCCGAACTTGCAACGATCTCCATAATCCGCAGGTTCAAATCTTCGACAACCTCACGATACATGAGAAGATTCCGCGTTTTGATGTAGGTGAACATTCGAACATCAAGGGAATAAGCGCCGAACTTCAGGAACCTTACATGTAGTTGATCCGTTGCAACGCTTGGGTGTTCGCCTAACATTTTGCGTATTTCCATCAGCAGATAGCGAAGCTGGTCTGGTGTCGTCTCGTATCGAAACTGCAACACGTTGTCGTAAAGGAGCATTCGGACACGCGAAAAGTTCACGATATGCAGTTGCGAAAACTGCGAGTTCGGAATCGTTACGACCCGCTCATCCAGGCGCCGAATGCGTGTTGAACGCAGGCCGATTTCCTCGACCGTGCCAACATGATCGCCGAATTCGCAAAGATCGCCAATTCGGACTGGTTTGTCGGCAAACAGGACAAACCCGCCGATGACATTTTCGAGTGTGGGCCGAGCAGCAAGTGCTAGCGCGAGTCCGCCCACGCCGAGCCCTGCCACCAATGGCGCGATGTTGAGGCCGAAAAACTGCATCGCCTCGACCGCCAGCGCGATCAGCACGAGAATGGCAATGGCATGTGCTGCCAGACGCACGAAATGCGGGCTGATCCTCTCTCGTCCAGTGGCCGCGCGGGTTGCCAATTCCGTAAGGACGCGAAAGGCAAGGAACACGATGACGACGATGAACCCGACAGCCAGAACGCGAAGAGCGACGGACGCGATAGCCCGGGCCTCGAAACGGAAACCAATAACATTGTTGAAAAGGTAATCGGCTCCGACTGTCAGGATCACCATCCCGGCAGCCAACCTGGTTTTTGAGATGTCCGAACTTTCGACGGCCCCGAGCCTCTTGAAACTGCGCGGGATCAGAGCGAGCACCAAACTGAGCAGCAGCAAGACAACGACCCACTTCCAGACCGGATTGCTGGCGACACGTAAGCGCGCCCATTCAGGCAGTTCTTCGACCCACCGGTAGGGCACGGTCAACTGTGGATAATCCACATAGACCTCGTAAGTTCCGGGCAAAAAACCTGCCTGAACAGGAAGATCCCGAACGCGATTGTAATAGTCTGCGGCACTTCGGATCGTATTCGCACTAAACAGATAGCGCGTGGGGTCGTCATCGGCTTCTATGCGGACAATCGAAACCTGGGTGTTCGGGACAGTCCAGACGTCGATCGCATCCTCGTGCGCACCAAAATCGCCGGGGATGTCAGATGGGTCCGGTAGCTCTGTGCGCGACAGCACTTCATAGAGCAGCAGGCTCGCCTCCATGCCCGCCGTTCCGCGATCCGATGCCGGTATTTCACTTAGGTCGAGTGTCGAATCCGCCCGGGCGAAATGGTCAAAAATCTCATGCGCCGGTCGCCCATCGTGCAGTGCGGCGATGCCCGATTGGCTCGCGGCAAGAAAACTCGACAATGTCGCTCGCGGGCTTGAGGTGTCCGCAGGGGCGAGGGGGAAGATCCCGTCAGCGCGGGCATTTTGCGACATGAGAGCAATCAGCGCGAAAAAACATGCTGCAAACACGCGCTTTGAAATGTGTCCTGGACCCAAGTACATGTGCCAATTCTGGCCCCGGAACAGTGCCAGTCAATAGCCAAGACTCCTTTACGTAGGACCAATCTATTCATTGTGCAGTGCATACGTCTGCCCGGGTCGTCGCATTGACAGAATGTCGAAGCAGGTCAGACTAGGCAGATCGCACCCGGTGGCAGGTGTAATCGGAACCGGCCGTCAAAAGGTGTTTCCAGTGCGTGCCGATTGGCTTAGTGTTTCTGTGACTACTCGTCTTGGAGCATTAAGATGCGATTTTTCCTGTGCTTTTTGTTTGTCTTTTCTGCCGTTTCATCTCAGGCGCAAGAGACAACGTCGATCCTAATCACCAATGTGAATGTCTTTGACGGGTCTTCGGAAGACCTGATCGAGGGTGCGCAGGTCTTGATCGAAGGCGAGAAGATTTCGGCCGTTTCAACCACTGCGCTGGATCACCCTGATGCCACGGTTATCGACGGCGGTGGACGTACGCTGATGCCGGGCATGATCGACAACCATTGGCATGTGACCTTTGCTGAGATCCCGGGTGACATTCTGCTGGTCGGCGACGTGCCGGAACTCACCATTCGTGGCGTGCTCGCTGCGGAAAAGACGCTTATGCGCGGGTTCACAACAGTCCGGGACGTTGGCGGCAACCCGTTCGCAATCAAGAAAATGACTGATGCCGGGGCGATAGTCGGTCCGCGCATTTACCCGTCGGGTCCGCCGATCAGCCAGACATCTGGTCATTTCGATTTTCGCGATAAGAATGCGGTGCCGGTTAATCCGGGTGATCCACTAAATTACTGGGAGCGCAACGCCTTTCTGATGACTGCCGACGGCGTGCCCGAAGTCATGAAACGTGTGCGAGAGAACCTGCGCATGGGGGCCAGCCAGATCAAGCTCGCAGCTGGCGGCGGAACGTCCTCGCAGTTTGATCCGCTTGATGTTCAACAATTCACGCTTGAAGAGATGAAGGCGGCGGTCGATGTGGCTGCCACCTGGAACACCTATGTCACGGTACATGCCTACACTGTGGGCGCCATCCGGACAGCCATCAAGGCCGGCGTGCAGTGCATCGAACACGGCCAGCTTCTGGACGACGAGACGATGAAAGAGATCGCTGACAAGGGGATCTGGCTCGCGCTTCAGCCGTTTTTTATTGATGACGAGTCCCAGTATGCGCCCGACCCTGTCGTGGCTGCCAAGCAAAAGCAGATGGTTAAGGGCACGACCAACGCCTATGAACTGGCAAAGAAGCATGGAGTGAAGGTTGCCTGGGGCACCGACATCCTCTTTTCACCGGCCGGCGCCGATGCGCAGAGCCAAATGGTGGTCCTGATGCAGAGCAAGCTGGGGTATTCACCCTTTGAGACGCTCAAGATGGTGACGCATGACAATGCGCAGCTGTTGAAGCTGTCCGGCCCGCGCAACCCCTATCCCGGGGATCTGGGCGTGATCGCCAAAGGCGCATATGCCGACCTTATCTTGGTGAAGGGAAACCCGCTCGAAGATTTGACACTTGTTGCCGATCCGGCCGCGAATTTCGATCTCATCATGAAGGGAGGCGTGATCTATAAGAACGAGCTGGATTGACGTGTTGGTACGTCGGTTAACGTTGCGCCGGTTGGCGTCGTCCGCGGCGCTGTCAGTTACCGTTGCTTTGCCTGCAGCAGCAGAGATCATGGGTGGACCGTCATCGGTCAGGACAGAGTTGCTGCTTTCGTATGCGCCGCCCGATCCCAAGTATCGCTACGACTTCCCTCGCAACCTGATCCCCGGTTACTTCGACTGGAAAGACAGGCTTGGAGCGCAGGGGATCAAGTTCAACTTCGAATATCTTTCGCTTGGCCAATCGATCAACGCGTCGTTTGGGCCGGGCCAAGCCGCCGGTGGGTTGGCACGGCTATATGGCGCATGGCAGGCAACCCCCAACGGGGCGCTGACGTTCAAGATTGAAAACCGCCACAGCTATACAAACGTGCCGCCAGCAGCCCTGGGAGCAGCCTCCGGCGTTCTCGGTGTCACCGGCACGGTGTTCAGCGACACCGGGACAATCGTGACGAACTTATTCTGGACACACTCGGCCACCGACAAGAGGTGGGCGATCCGATTCGGCCTAATTGATGTGACCGACTATCTTGATTCATACGGTTTGGTGAGCCCATACTCGGCCTTCCAAAACGCCGCGTTCAGCACCAGCCCAACAATTGCCGCGCCAAACCAGGGGCTCGGCGTGGCCGCGGCTGCACGCCTGGGCGACAACGTCCTCGTGTTTGGGACGATCGGCGACGCCAATGCCGACCCGGCCTCCCCGAACCTTGACGTCTTCAGGGATGGGGAGCTTTTCAAGAGCTTGGACCTAGTCTTAACCAATGATGAGGATTTGGCTTTTTACAACAACGCTCACCTGACCTTCTGGCACACGGACGCAGCCAGCGACGGTAGCCGCACCGAAGACTACGGAGCGACGATTTCGTTTTCAGCACTTCTGGAGAACGGTCTTTATCCGTTCTTTCGGGCCGGGCGTTCGCGCGGCACAGCGGCTCTCTATGACAGGTCTGTTTCTGCAGGACTGGGACTTTTCGTTGCAAACGGTGATCTCGCGGGTGTTGGTGTGGACTGGTCCGGTGCCCGCGGCATCGACGGTTCGCAGTTCACGGCCGAAGCCTTTTACCGTTTCTCACTTTCTCCGGGACTTGAACTGACACCGTCTCTTCAGTTCATCAGTAACCCACTGCTCGATCCGGCACGCGCTAAAGTCACGCTGATCAGTCTTCGTGCACGTTTGATCTTCTGATCGGCGAGTTGCGGGAGTACAGGCTGAGATTTGGTGGAAACCACCCATGCCAACCCTTCGAAATCTCCCAAAGAAGCAATCCTAACTGGGTCATGCCTATCGTCGCGTGATCCGTGAACTTGTCGAAAACTGAATTCGCAGAGGTGGCATTCGCTAGCTCGTCTGCACCAGCCCGACAATGCTACTGAGGAGCCGACGGGGGAAGAGCCGCCCAAAACTCGCTCCATCCTAGACCCCGGTTGAATTCCACCTAGCGCGATTGCCCCGCTCATTGCAGTAAGGTCCGCAAAAGTCTACCTGCTGCCTTGCGGTGTCGCAGCATTTTCTCCGATCCGAGCTCTCGTAGGATGTCAGCTCTTTCGTGAGCGGCGATATCAGCGTGCACCTGCAGAAAGTGTCCGCAATCAGTGGTACTTGCGTGATGCTGCGCTCCGGATCTACGACCGCTTTGGGCTCAAAGCCGTCATCCGACGGCATTAGCGATTAGACCGGTTTGTGGTTGCGAGCGGTCATTGGGGCCGCTCTCAGGATTGGTCCGACATCGGCCCTCCCAGTACTAT
>NZ_JBXWRU010000015.1:0-5980 GCF_059613085.1 Ruegeria sp. BHSC029 | reverse complement strand
CCCTTCACCGGCGCTGCTGAGGCGGTGTTGGTTGGTCGGATGGACGGCCTGACGGACTGGAAAGACGGTTGAGACGCCTGGGAGAGACCGGGGGCATCTTGAGTGAGTGTTTAGGCGGGCGCGCTGATTTATTGGCGCAACGGTCTGGTTTTTGGCTCTTGGTGTTATGTTCTTTGACATTGCTGGATACTGAAGAGATATGTGGGCGGTTTGGTTCGTTTCGACGGATTGAATGTCTGTATATCGCGCTCTTAGGGTTTCGGTCCGATGATAGAGTGTCAGCTTCACTGTTTGAGTGGTTCACTGATTTCTTAGGAGATCTGTGTACATCAAACAGATGACTTCATCTGGTTTAGCCACCAGATGAGATGTGCAGAGGTTCGAACGTCAAGGATAGGTTAGCAATAGCCTTTCAACTTGAGAGTTTGATCCTGGCTCAGAACGAACGCTGGCGGCAGGCCTAACACATGCAAGTCGAGCGCGCCTTTCGGGGCGAGCGGCGGACGGGTTAGTAACGCGTGGGAATATGCCCAAAGGTACGGAATAGCCTCTGGAAACGGAGAGTAATACCGTATGTGCCCTTCGGGGGAAAGATTTATCGCCTTTGGATTAGCCCGCGTTAGATTAGGTAGTTGGTGGGGTAATGGCCTACCAAGCCTACGATCTATAGCTGGTTTTAGAGGATGATCAGCAACACTGGGACTGAGACACGGCCCAGACTCCTACGGGAGGCAGCAGTGGGGAATCTTGGACAATGGGGGCAACCCTGATCCAGCCATGCCGCGTGAGTGATGAAGGCCCTAGGGTCGTAAAGCTCTTTCGCCTGTGAAGATAATGACGGTAGCAGGTAAAGAAACCCCGGCTAACTCCGTGCCAGCAGCCGCGGTAATACGGAGGGGGTTAGCGTTGTTCGGAATTACTGGGCGTAAAGCGCACGTAGGCGGATCGGAAAGTTGGGGGTGAAATCCCGGGGCTCAACCCCGGAACGGCCTCCAAAACTATCGGTCTAGAGTTCGAGAGAGGTGAGTGGAATTCCGAGTGTAGAGGTGAAATTCGTAGATATTCGGAGGAACACCAGTGGCGAAGGCGGCTCACTGGCTCGATACTGACGCTGAGGTGCGAAAGTGTGGGGAGCAAACAGGATTAGATACCCTGGTAGTCCACACCGTAAACGATGAATGCCAGTCGTCGGGTAGCATGCTATTCGGTGACACACCTAACGGATTAAGCATTCCGCCTGGGGAGTACGGTCGCAAGATTAAAACTCAAAGGAATTGACGGGGGCCCGCACAAGCGGTGGAGCATGTGGTTTAATTCGAAGCAACGCGCAGAACCTTACCAACCCTTGACATCCTAGGACCGTCCCAGAGATGGGTCTTTCACTTCGGTGACCTAGTGACAGGTGCTGCATGGCTGTCGTCAGCTCGTGTCGTGAGATGTTCGGTTAAGTCCGGCAACGAGCGCAACCCACGTCCTTAGTTGCCAGCAGTTCGGCTGGGCACTCTAAGGAAACTGCCCGTGATAAGCGGGAGGAAGGTGTGGATGACGTCAAGTCCTCATGGCCCTTACGGGTTGGGCTACACACGTGCTACAATGGCAGTGACAATGGGTTAATCCCAAAAAGCTGTCTCAGTTCGGATTGGGGTCTGCAACTCGACCCCATGAAGTCGGAATCGCTAGTAATCGCGTAACAGCATGACGCGGTGAATACGTTCCCGGGCCTTGTACACACCGCCCGTCACACCATGGGAGTTGGTTCTACCCGACGGCCGTGCGCCAACCTTTTGGAGGCAGCGGACCACGGTAGGATCAGCGACTGGGGTGAAGTCGTAACAAGGTAGCCGTAGGGGAACCTGCGGCTGGATCACCTCCTTTCTAAGGATGTATCTAGTTAGATCTGTTCGCAGATCTCGTGATACACTTAGCAGAAGATCAACAAGCAAAGTTGGTCAAACTCAAGGACCGAGCCGTCCTCATATCTCTTCAGACAGATGGATCCTGCGATTGGTGCTGGATCCGGCAAGGGGCCTTAGCTCAGCTGGGAGAGCGCCTGATTTGCATTCAGGAGGTCAGGAGTTCGATCCTCCTAGGCTCCACCATGATTTGCAGTCGGCCCTATTGAGAGATGGGTCGGTAGCTCAGGTGGTTAGAGCGCACGCCTGATAAGCGTGAGGTCGGAGGTTCAAGTCCTCCTCGACCCACCATTCCTCGCTTCGATCAGATCGTTGAGCACTTGTTTGAGTGTTCAGCCGTCCGATTGGACGTATCCTTTGACATCGTTAAGAGAGAAATCAATCAACACTGTTTGATTGGCGCCGAGTGTGGCGTTGATCTCAGTCGTTCTCATCTTCGGGTGAGCGGGTTGTGACACGGGTGTTTCCTCGCCTGTCCACGGCTATCGCGGCTGAAACGAACAGAGTTGTCCAAGTCAAGTACACTAACCCGCATGATCTGACGATCATGCATGTCTTCCATTCTCCGCGCGGGGCCGACCGACATCGGCAGCGCGGGTTCCAGGATGGAAGGCGGGAAAGTATGCTTTTGGTTCAGAAGAAAGATCGCCTTTAGTTACCAGCTGGGCGGTCGCGATTGATTTGATTACTAGCGCAGCTTTGGTTGTGTGCGGTCAAACGCACTCAAGTAGCCGAATAGGCGGTAGTGCCAATATCAAGTCTTTCTCTTTCTGGATCAAATCAAGCGCGAGAAGGGCGTTTGGTGAATGCCTTGGCAGCAAGAGGCGATGAAAGACGTGATACTCTGCGATAAGCCATGGGGAGCTGAGAATAAGCTTTGATCCATGGATCTCTGAATGGGGCAACCCACCTGAAAGCTTCATATTGTTATCTTTGATACTCAATATGGGGTTTAAACAGGTACTTAAGACCTGAATACATAGGGTTTTAAGGGCAAACCCGGGGAACTGAAACATCTAAGTACCCGGAGGAAAGGAAATCAATTGATACTCCCCTAGTAGCGGCGAGCGAACGGGGACCAGCCGAGCCGGATAAGTGAGAAGAACATGTTGGGAAGCATGGCCATAGCGGGTGACAGCCCCGTATTCGAAGCTTTGACGGACGTATTAAGTAGGGCGGAACACGTGAAATTCTGTCTGAAGATCGGAGGACCACCTTCGAAGGCTAAGTACTCCTTGCTGACCGATAGCGAACCAGTACCGTGAGGGAAAGGTGAAAAGCACCCCGACGAGGGGAGTGAAACAGTACCTGAAACCGAACGCCTACAATCAGTCGGAGGCTCCTAGCGAGCTGACGGCGTACCTTTTGTATAATGGGTCATCGACTTGGTCTCACGAGCAAGCTTAAGCCGTTAGGTGTAGGCGTAGCGAAAGCGAGTCTTAATAGGGCGTATGAGTTCGTGGGATCAGACCCGAAACCGAGTGATCTAGGCATGGCCAGGTTGAAGGTGCGGTAACACGCACTGGAGGACCGAACCCACATCCGTTGAAAAGGATCGGGATGAGCTGTGCCTAGGGGTGAAAGGCCAATCAAACTCGGAGATAGCTGGTTCTCTGCGAAATCTATTTAGGTAGAGCGTCATCCGAATACCCCGGGGGGTAGAGCACTGGATGGGTAATGGGGCCCCACAGGCTTACTGATCCTAACCAAACTCCGAATACCCGGGAGTACTAGATGGCAGACACACTGCGGATGCTAACGTCCGTAGTGGAGAGGGAAACAACCCTGACCTACAGCTAAGGCCCCCAATTCATGGCTAAGTGGGAAAGCAGGTGGGACGACCAAAACAACCAGGAGGTTGGCTTAGAAGCAGCCATCCTTTAAAGATAGCGTAACAGCTCACTGGTCTAAACAAGTTGTCCTGCGGCGAAGATGTAACGGGGCTCAAGCCATGAGCCGAAGCTTAGGATGCCGTAAGGCATGGTAGCAGAGCGTAGTGTGACATAGATCCATGCCTCCTTGATCCCTTCGGGGATATTGGAGGCGAGGATCTTTCGATGAAGCCGGCCTGTGAGGGATCCGGTGGAGAGATCACTAGTGAGAATGATGACATGAGTAGCGACAAAGAGTGTGAGAGACACTCTCGCCGAAAGTCCAAGGGTTCCTGCTTAAAGCTAATCTGAGCAGGGTAAGCCGGCCCCTAAGCCGAGGCCGAAAGGCGTAGGCGATGGGAACCAGGTTAATATTCCTGGGCCAGGAGGATGTGACGGATCACAGGTGTAGTTCAATCTTATCGGATTGATTGGGCTGCTGAGTGGTTCCTGGAAATAGCCCTCCATCAGACCGTACCCTAAACCGACACAGGTGGACTGGTAGAGCATACCAAGGCGCTTGAGAGAACGATGTTGAAGGAACTCGGCAAAATACCTCCGTAAGTTCGCGAGAAGGAGGCCCGGTTCCTAGGCAACTAGGGGCTGGGGGCACAAACCAGGGGGTGGCGACTGTTTATTAAAAACACAGGGCTCTGCGAAGTCGCAAGACGACGTATAGGGTCTGACGCCTGCCCGGTGCCTGAAGGTTAAAAGGAGAGGTGAGAGCCTTGAATTGAAGCCCAGGTAAACGGCGGCCGTAACTATAACGGTCCTAAGGTAGCGAAATTCCTTGTCGGGTAAGTTCCGACCTGCACGAATGGCGTAACGACTTCCCCGCTGTCTCCAACATCGACTCAGCGAAATTGAATTGCCTGTCAAGATGCAGGCTTCCCGCGGTTAGACGGAAAGACCCCGTGCACCTTTACTACAGCTTCGCACTGGCATCAGGACTGCAATGTGCAGGATAGGTGGTAGGCTTCGAAGCAGGGACGCCAGTTCCTGTGGAGCCTCCCTTGAGATACCACCCTTTGCATTCTTGATGTCTAACCGCGGTCCGTTATCCGGATCCGGGACCCTGCGTGGCGGGTAGTTTGACTGGGGCGGTCGCCTCCTAAAGCGTAACGGAGGCGCGCGAAGGTTGGCTCAGAGCGGTCGGAAATCGCTCGTTGAGTGCAATGGCAGAAGCCAGCCTGACTGCGAGACTGACAAGTCGAGCAGAGTCGAAAGACGGCCATAGTGATCCGGTGGTCCCGAGTGGAAGGGCCATCGCTCAACGGATAAAAGGTACGCCGGGGATAACAGGCTGATACTGCCCAAGAGTCCATATCGACGGCAGTGTTTGGCACCTCGATGTCGGCTCATCTCATCCTGGGGCTGGAGCAGGTCCCAAGGGTACGGCTGTTCGCCGTTTAAAGAGGTACGTGAGCTGGGTTTAGAACGTCGTGAGACAGTTCGGTCCCTATCTGCCGTGGGTGTAGGAGACTTGAGAGGAGTTGCCCCTAGTACGAGAGGACCGGGGTGAACGATCCACTGGTGGACCTGTTGTCGTGCCAACGGCAGTGCAGGGTAGCTATGATCGGACAGGATAACCGCTGAAGGCATCTAAGCGGGAAGCCCCCCTCAAAACAAGGTCTCCCTGAGGGCCGTGGAAGACCACCAC
Organism: Ruegeria sp. BHSC029; assembly: GCF_059613085.1. Taxonomy (NCBI): domain Bacteria; kingdom Pseudomonadati; phylum Pseudomonadota; class Alphaproteobacteria; order Rhodobacterales; family Roseobacteraceae; genus Ruegeria; species Ruegeria sp. BHSC029. The sequence goes on along the minus strand of NZ_JBXWRU010000015.1, from coordinate 536 downwards.
GTCAATAGGCCGGAGATGTAAGCGCAGCAATGCGTTCAGTTGACCGGTACTAATCGCCCGATAGGCTTGATTTGATCCAGTAACAGAAAGACAAATCACCAAAAGCATACACTGACCTTGAGTTGGACAACGTTGATTGATGTGAAACCCCGCAAGGGGTGACACAACCGTGCGGGAACGCGCATTCGCAAGCGAATACGCCGCCTCCCGCGCTTCGCCTTTTTGCAAAGCAAAAAGAGCGACGGGGATTTTCCTCGGTTTGGTGGTCATAGCGCAAGTGAAACACCCGGTCCCATCCCGAACCCGGAAGTTAAGCACTGCAGCGCCAATGGTACTTGGGCTCAAGCCCCGGGAGAGTAGGTCACCGCCAAACCTAGAAAAATCCCCCCTCTCTAAAACGATCAAAAAACACGACCAGGTCTCAATCAGCCAAATAGGCAACAGACCAACCCAAAGTGTCGCGGGATGGAGCAGCCCGGTAGCTCGTCAGGCTCATAACCTGAAGGTCGCAGGTTCAAATCCTGCTCCCGCAACCA
>NZ_JBXWRU010000014.1:0-12563 GCF_059613085.1 Ruegeria sp. BHSC029 | reverse complement strand
CTTCAAGCTGACCCGCGCCGCCGCTCTTAGCGAGTGGCGTCAGCTTTGTTCCGGATAGGTTCGCGGTTTCCGCGGCAAACTGAGACTGGTTCGAATTCGTCTGACAGCACCCACGCGTATGCCTCTGTTCTCTGAAGCAATTTCAGGCACTTGCGGGTTGGAGAACGTTCGCTCCCAGTCGCGTCCCCTCCGCCACTTGCCCCCCAGAAAGCGTTCTCCCCATCCGGCTGCGGCCGGATTTTTCCGTTGTTTTCGAGGGTTATGCGGATGGGGCTGTTCACTTTGCCCGGCGTGAGGCGGCCGAGATCGGTCTCTCAGGGCCGATATTCTCTGAACCTGTTGACTGCGCCGATTTGGTGAATTTTTTGCAAAGCACTGAAATCAAGCCATTATTTGGTAACGCAACCTAAACACTTCGATGTCGGATGCATTTGGCGAGATGGAACGGAACCCGAACCTTCGCATGCTATCATGCCTTGCTCCCGCCTGAGGACTCTCCGGCCTCAAGAAAAAGGCCTTTGATATCATCGACAGTGAAGGGCGGGTTTCTTCGATGGGCGACGGAATGGCAATTTGGACAGAGCGGAACGAGGTTCTCTTTCGGATTGATCACGTAATCTCTACCCAACTGGCTGACCGGCACGACGTGATGGACCTCGATGTACCCATCCACTTGAGGGCCGTATGTTCTTCCGAAATTTATGCCGCACGCAAGGCACGCATTACCGCGTATCGCAAGCGCAGCAGCTCGGTTGCGCCTACGCCACGGCAGCGGGATGGCTTCCGTCCGTCAGGAGGTCTGCGATATCTCGTCATCGCGAACCCGGAAGAAGATCGCGTAAAGCGTGGGTACGACGATCAACGTCAGGATGGTTGCAAAGCTCAGGCCACAGATGATGACGACTGCCAGAGACTCGAAAAACGGATCCCAGAGCAGAGGCATGACGCCCAGAACCGTCGTCAGTACGCCAAGAGACACCGGGCGCACACGCGAAACGGCGGAATCCACGACTGCCTGAAGTCTGGGTTTGCCGTCTCCTATCTGGGTGTCGGTCTCGTCGATCAGAACGATGGCATTCTTAATCAACATACCCGTCAACGACAGCACGCCCAGTATGGCCATGAACTCCAGCGGCGTCCTTGTAAGCGCCAGCCCCCAGACCACCCCGATCAGGGCCAGCGGTACGGTAAGCCAGATGATCAGGGGTTGGCGGATGGCGTTGAACAGGATAACCACGACGATGATCATGGCGCCGAACCCCAACGGCATCGTCGATGCCAGCCCATCGTTGGCGTCCTGCGAGTCACCGTACTCGCCGCGCCACTCAAGGGAATATCCGCTTGGCATCTCGATGTCCTCGACCAGAGGCCGGACCTTGGCGAAAAGATCGCCCGACAGTTCGTTAGGGGCGTTGTCCGCCTGGGCCGTGATAGAGAGCCGCCGGTCGATGCGGCGCAGATTTCCGGATTCGAAGACCAGCTCGAAACGGGTCACAACCTGAGAGATCGGGATGTAGCCACCGGCTACCTGGCTGAAGACCTGGATGTTGCGCAGATCGCCGATATCATCGCGGGCGTCTTCAAACGGGCGCATGGCGATGGCCAGCAGGTCATCGCCTTCCCTGTAGATGCCGATATCGGCCCCGTTCAGATGCGCATAGATCGCCCGGGAAATCTCGCCCTGGGTCAACCCAAGGCGTCGGGCGTTTTCCGTGTTGATGATCGGGCGGATGACCTGCACCTGTTCGCGCCAGTCGTCCTTGATCGCGATACCGCCCTGCTCGGAGAAGATCTTTTTGGCTTCTTCAGCGAGCGACCGCAGCACGACCGGATCGGTTCCGGTGAACCGGGCTTCGATCTTTGAACCTCCGCCGGGTCCAAGCACGAACTTCCAGACCTTCGAGTAGGCCTCGGGATAGGTATGATCGATCCACGCCTGTATCTGGGGCTGGAGGTCGTCGATCTGCCGGTAGTCTTCGACGTCGACCAGAATCTGGCCGTATGCCGTATTCGCATCCTCGCTGGTGTAGACCAGCATGAACCGCAGATGGCCGCCTCCGACCGACAGGTTGGTAGAGATCACGCCATCCAGGCTGCGGATGTGCTGGTCGATTTCCTTCAGATCCTGGCTGGTTCTGGTGATGTCCGTCCCTTCAGGCAGGTTGTAGTCCACGACGAACTGCGCCCGGGTGCTGTTGGGGAAGAAACCCGGCGGCACGAGGGCCATACCGACCACGGCAGAGGCGAACAGCGCGAAAACCAGCACGACCGTAATGTAGCGGGCCCGGATCGCTAGGGCCAGAACTGTCCGGTATCCGCGCAGGATGGCGTTCTCCTTCGGTGCCGCGGTTTCGCTGGGCTTCAGCAGAAGCGTGCAGAAATACGGGGTCAGCCAGATCGCGACCAGCCATGAGAACAACAACGAGATCGATATCGTCCAGAACAGGCTGCCTGCATACTCTCCGGTGTTGTCCGGTGAAAAGCCGATGGGCGAAAACGCCAGAAGTCCCACGACGGTTCCGCCAAGCAGCGGCCATTTCGTCTGGTTGACCACCGCAATCGCCGCATCTTTCGTGTCTTCGCCTCGCTGTACGCGGACCAGGGTACCTTCGACGACGACAATTGCGTTGTCGACCAGCATGCCAAGCGCAATGATCAGCGCGCCAAGGGAAATCCGCTGCATGTCTAGGCCGTACAGGTACATGCCCGCCAAGGTGCCTGCGACGGTAACAAGCAGAATGCCCCCCATCAGGATCCCCGACCGCAACCCCATGAAGACGAGCAGCGTACCGACGACGATGACAAGTGCCAGAACCACGTTCATCACGAAGTCGTCGACGGAATCCTTGACCGAAGCGGACTGGTCCGAGATCGGAAGAATTTCGATGCCGACCGGACGGGCGGATTCAAGCTCGGCAATACGTGCCTTCACGGCGTCGCCCATGTTCACGACATTGCCGCCAAGCGTGTTCGAGATGCCGATGCCGATAGCAGGCTGAGCGTCGCGAAAAAGCTGTCGACTGGGCGGATCAACATAGCCGCGCGACACCACGGCGATGTCCGAAAGCCGGAAAGACGCCCCTGTACCCGGAGCCGTGATGACAAGATCCTCGATCGACTGGATCGACTCCACGGCCGCCGTGGGGCGGATCTCGATCCTGCGGGAATCCGACTCGATGGAGCCACCGGGAATGACTAGGTTCTGCCCCTCCAGAACCTGCTGGATCTGCTGTGGTGTCAACCCGAGTTCGACCAGCCGGGCCGGTGAGTATTCGACATAGATGACCTCATCCTGTGTCCCGCTCAGCACGACCTTGGACACGCCCTCGACGGCGACCAGTTCCCGCTGAAGGTCCTTTGCGTAGTCGCGCAGTTCGGCAATGGTGTAGCCGTCACCGACAATTGCGAAATACAGCGCGAACACATCGCCGAAGTCGTCGTAGACCTGAGTCGGAAGGGCGTTGGGCGGCAGATCTGGCTGCACGTCCAAGATTTTCGCGCGCATCTGCGCGAACCGTTCGTAGAGCGTGGGGAAGTCAGGTGTGGTCGGGATCGTGAATTCGACCGTAACGGTACTGACCCCCGGCGACGACACCGAGCGCACTTCTTTCACGCCCTGCAGTTCCTGCAATGCGTTTTCGACAACTTCGGTGACCTCTTCCGCCACTTCCTCGGCGGTTGCACCGGGATACGGGGTGATGATCTGCGCCTGCCGGATGATGAACTCGGGGTCCTCGAACCGAGGCAGGGTCATGTACGCGAAGTAACCGGCGATCAGGATAAGGATTGTGGACAGCGCCGAGATAACGCGCTTTTCGACTGCGAAACGGGCAAAATCCATGGCTTAGTCGCCGATCTTCGAAACGGGGCGGATCGCCATGCCTTCCTGAAGCCCGCTCAGCCCTGCGGTCACAACCACGGCCCCGGCCTCGAGCCCGGCATTTATGACGACGCCGCCTTCCGACACATCGCCAAGTTCGACGGGCTGGCGCGACACCGTGTTGTCGTTCGTGTCGACCCGCCACACGAATGACGATCCGTCCGGGCTGGAAGCGAGTGCGGAAAGTGGGACGGTCATTTGAGGCGCCCGCTGACGGTTGGCGCGCGAAATGACCCGCGCGACCATCCCCGGCAGGACGATCATCCCGTCAGGTGGCGTGACGGACAATCGACCCCGGTAGGTTTGGGTCGCGGCGTCTGCCTGAGTTGTGAACTCGACCAGTTCTGCAGGTACTTCGACGTCGGGCATCGACTCGAAGACGACGAAGCTGGTGACGTTCTCTAGGTCGAAATCCGACATGGCAATGATGTCTGCGCCCGGAAGATCGAAGCCGACTTCCACGGTCGAGAGGTTCTGAAGCAGGGCGATCGCCTTGCCTGCCTGAACGTTGCGGAAGTTCTCGACAAGCCGGCGTGAAATGGTGCCGCTGAACGGAGCCCGCAGCGTGGTGTCGGACAGGTTGTCACGGGCGCTTTGAACCTGGGCTTCGAGGCCGCGCAACTGGGCTTCGGCAGCAAGAATTTCTTCGGGGCGTCCACCGCTGCGGCCGATGGCCAACTGTTCCTGCTGTGATCTGAGTTCCGCCTGAGCCACGCGATAGGCAGCCAACCGCTGTTCGAACTGCGAGGCCGGTGCGACGCCGCGTTCGACCAGTCGCTGAGTCCTCTGAAAATCGTCCCGAGCCTGATCAAGCTGAGCTTGTGCCGCTGCAACGGCGGCTTCGAGCGCGGCGATTTCTTCGGGCCGGGCGCCAACGCGAAGCACGATGAGTTGTGCCTTTGCCTGGTCCATTTGGCTTTCCAGCCGCCGGACCTCGGCCTCGAAATCGCGGGTATCCAACTTTGCGACGACGTCACCTTGCGCTATGCTCATGGAGGCCCTGATCGGCAGATCCACGATCCGCCCGCTGACCCGAAAGGACAGCTCCACCTCCTGAGAGGGGTACACGATCGCGGGATAGGAACGTTGATACACCGTGTCGGTTTCAACAACGGTGTACACCTTTGCCGGACGTGCCGAACTGGTGCTTTCCTGTGCTTCAAGCACTGAGCCCTGTGCGCAGAAAACCATTGCAGAAAAGAGACTTAAGCATTTGATGTGCATCGTAATCCCTCGATTAGACATCGGCGGAACCGCATGCTGCATTTCCGTTTCGACCAACGTTTTCCGTCCCAATCTGCCCCCGCAGACAGTACGAGACAAGTTACACTGAGCCAAAATGGCTCAGTGTCTCGCGCACCTTGTGACTCAACTTGGTACGAAACATACTCATGTCCGCCAAGGCGACGCGATCCGAACTGCAAAACCAGTCCAAAGGCCTGGGGGAAGAGCCACGAAACTGGGGCAGGGAGGTCTTAAGACTTGGGTGGACTGCGGGGCTTGGACCTCGGGATCGCAAGCTTTTTTGTTGTGTTTTGGCCTTTGGAGTAGAGCCCCTGCCTTGGAAACCGGTCGATAAAAACGAACTTGGCGCCGCGCCGTCCAGTTCTTTTGCTGACGCGGCAATAGCGCGTGCAGACGCGAGTGCGGAAAAGCTGATCGGAGTGATCAGGCTTGCCGCCGCGCTGATCATTGGGCTTACGATTGTTGTCCTGACGGTTTCGGCTGACATCCTTTCCGAGGGTGAAGCGGGCGATGTGCTGCTGGCCGCGTGGATTGTGTTTTCGTATTTTCTGATCGGTGTTGCGTCCATCTCGGTCGTGCAACTCGGCTACTACAGGCTTTGGATGTCCTGGGCCTTCGGTATCGCGGACATAAGCATAGTGCTGTGCAACCTGCATTTCGGCGCCCGGATTCACTCTGCCGGATCGGTCGTGGCCTTCGCGGCGCCAGCGACGTTCTTCCTGTTTGTCGTGCTGGTCTCGCAGCTGATCCGGATTCGACCGGTGTTGCAGGTGACATTGACGCTTTGCCTCGTGGCTGGTCTGTTTTTCGTCACTTTGGTGGGAATGGAAGACGGTCTGTCTGACGCGGACATCGTCTACCTCACCAAGAACCACTCCCCCATGAGCAATACGGTCCGGTTCCTTCTGGTCGTCCTGATCGGGGTCATCTGTATTCTTGTCGTATGGCGCGCCCGTAGGCTGGCCTATGCGGTGGCCCAACAGAGAGAGCGGGAGCGCAACGCGACGCGGTTTCTTTCCCCTGAACTGGCAGGAAACCTCAGCGACATAAAACTGGACGAACTGCGTCAGGGAAGGGCGGTCCGGATCGTGGTCATGTTTGTCGATATCCGGGGGTTCACCGCTATATCCGAGGCCATTGGCGCCCATGCAACTACTGAACTGCTGACCGAGTTCAGGTCGCATATCGAGAGGGAGGTTACCGCGAACGACGGCGTCATCGACAAGTTCATCGGCGACGGCGCGATGATCGTGTTCGGCCTTAACGAGCCAATAGAGCGGGCAGCGCAGCACGCCCTGAAAGCTGCAGAAGGCATATCCTCCACGGTGTCACGATGGTCTGAAAAACGCGAAGGCGCCGGGCGAACCGAGATCAACGTTGTTATGTCCCTGCATGCCGGAACCGCTGTCGCAGGCGCGATTGGCGACGCGCACCACCTGGAGTTCGGGGTTTTTGGCAGCGTCGTGAACGAGGCTTCACGGATCGAGGCATTTGCCAAGCAGCGAAACCTGCAAGTGGCCGTGTCAGATGCGGTTCTGTCTGCGGCAGGAGCGGACGCCGCATACTGGGTGGAGTTTCCCCCGGAGAACCTGCGAGGCCGAAGCGAGCCGATCAGGCTTTTTGGGTTGCCGAATACAGAAATGCAAAAACGGGATTGGGCAAAGGCTTCCGGGTCCGAAATTTGATCGGCTTTTGGAATGGCCATAGTCTGCAAGCCACCGTTGACGACGACAGGACGAGAAAAGATGCACAAATGTCCCTGAACAAACAACTTGTGACCCTGCGGTCGGTCATTGTCGCGATGGCGTCCATTCAGCTGGCGACGGCAGCCGCAGGCACGCTTGTGCCTCTTGCTTTTGCCCAGTCCGGCGCGTCGCAGGAAGCAGCTTCGTTTGCCGCGTCGGCCTACTCGGCCGGTTTTCTGGTCGGATGCTTTGTCGTCGCCAAGTCGATCGCAGATATCGGGCACATTCGCGCATTTGCGGCTGGCGCTGCGATAACAACCGCCGCGATCCTGTTGTTTTCGCAGGTCGACAATGTTTCGTTTCTCATTCTGTTGCGGTTCCTGATGGGGCTCGCCACGGCGGGTCTGTTTTCCATCGGGGATGCCTGGATCAACGAAACGGCCGAGAAGTCCTCGCGGGGCAGGGTGCTGGCCATCTACGCAATTGTTGTCGGCATTGTTTCGGTTCTCAGCCAAGCCGTTGTCATTCTCGTCCCGGAAGAAAGTGACGATGCCTTCGTTCTCGTGGCCTTGATCTACTGTTTCTCTACCGTGGTCATTGCCTCCACCCGAACGAACCCGCCAGACCCCGGCTCCAAGGCCAAGGTTCGTATCAGAGGGCTGTTACAGGACGCGCCTGCAGCTGTCTTCGGGGTGATCGCCATGGGAATGGTGTCCACCACGATCCTGAGTGTGGCGCCTTACAGCGCCTCTCAACTGGGTATCAAGGTCTACGACATTGCCTACATTATCGGCGCGATCTACCTGGGGAGGGTCCTGTTCCAGTACCCGCTTGGCAGCCTGTCCGACAAAGTGGACCGGCGTGTGGTGATCTTCATCACGTCATCCATATGCGCAGCGGTGCTGTTGGCCATGGCTCTACTGGCCGACGCGCAGCCCGTTGAAATCGAGTTCGACTATCTTTCGCCGGGCTACCTTGTTCTGATGATCCTGATGGTTCTTCTCGGTGGCAGCCTTCTGACCATGTATTCTCTGCTGACAGCACACGCGATGGACAGAACGGTCCCTGTCTATGTTTCGGCCGCTGCGGTGACCATGCTGTTTGTCTGGACCTTGGGGTCGATCGCAGGGCCCATCATCACAAGCGTCTTCACGGGATTTTTTGGCGACAATGCAATGCACTGGGTGAACTTGGCGGTCATGTCCAGTTTCGTCGTCTACCTCGGGTTCCACATCCGGTCCTCCGAACCGGTGTCCCATGCCGAGCAGACCTCCCACACCGATCTCGTGCCGTCGAGCACCGAGATGGTGCCGTCAAAGAAGAGATGAGAATGCACCCCGAAACCCAGAAACTCCACCGGAGGCATAGATGAGAATTCTGGTCATCGTTGTTGTTTCCCTGACACTGTCCGCGTGCGGAACCACTATATCGCGAGATCCTGTCACCATCAGAGAGCTTGAAGCCCCGCAGGTTCCAGGTATCAAAAATGCCCGCTTCTGGGCCGACGACACGCCACCCAACATCAACGAGCTTCTGACCGAACGGCAGCAGCAAGCGCGAGCGGCCGGACTGCCGGACCGGCATGCCGACCTTACACTGTCCGGCGGGGCAGAAAACGGCGCCTATGCTGCGGGTATCCTGACGGCGTGGAGCGAATCCGGAACCCGCCCGGTTTTCATGAACGTGACCGGGGTGTCTACGGGCGCCCTGGCCGCCCCATTCGCCTTTTTGGGGTCTGACTACGATGACGAACTCAAACGACTTTACGGCGGCCTGCCGCCGGAACAGATCTTTGAGCGCCGCCCGATCACCCAGATTTTTTCGAAGGCGTCCGTAAAAAGCTCGGGACCTCTCCGTCGGTTGCTGGAAGACTATGTCACCGACGAATTCCTGGAAAAAATCGCCGTGCAGCACCGCCGGGGTCGCCGCTTGGTGATCCAGACTGTCAGCCTGGACGCCCAACGCCCGGTGCTATGGGATCTTGGTCGAATTGCTGCCAGTGGCGCTCCGAACGCGCGGAAGGTATTTCAGGATGCGTTGATGGCATCCGCAGCGATGCCCGGCGTGTTTCCTCCGGTATTGATCGATGTCGAAACACCGTTGGGAATTCGTGACGAGCTTCATGTCGATGGTGGCGTAGTTTCGCAATCCATGTTTGTTCCCGGATGGCGCATTCCAAGCCGGTTTACCGAAGGGACCACTTTGTATGCAATCAGAAACGGCAAGATTGATCCCGAGGCCGAGATCACAAAGCCCGGTATCGCCGATATCTCGAAACGCTCGCTCGCCACTCTCATCAAGTATCAAGGCGCGGTCGATCTGGGCGTGGCCTACGCCATCGGGCAGCGCCAGGGCGTCAGGTACAATGCCACGTGGATCGGCCCGGATTTCAACGCGCCTCTGAACGAACCCTTCGATCCGGAATACATGCAGGCGCTGTTTGACTATGGCTACATGCGTTTCAAGTCCGGCACGGTTTGGAACAGAAGGCCACCTTAATGACACCGGTGAACCTTAGAAGAAGTTGGGCCGAGGTACCGTGAATTCCGAAGCCGCCTTTGTATTCGTGCTGATCGCGGTTGCCGGTGCGATGATGGCCAGCAACAGGGTCAGGTTCGATCTGGTCGCCCTGATCGTCGTGATCGCGCCTATCGAAGTAGCTGTCCTTGTGAGTCAGCTTGGCGATCGCAAGGACCGTAATGACGGCCTCGTTATGGGGCAGCGCGTCCAGGGCGCCGGAAGAGACCGAAGTCACTCGGTGCATGGCCTCCAACGAGGTGCCCGAGCTTTCCGCCATGCTTCGAAAGGTCCGGCACGACCAAAGCCGCACTGGACCGCGCGACTTTGGCCCTTTCCCGCGAGCTTCAATCACACGGTAGTTTCGTCAATTCGATGTGCCCGACGGCCATCGCTCTGACCTCGGGGTGCGACTTTACTCGGATGATCGCGAAGACAAATCCCGACATGCTGGAACCGGTTGGGGTGATGGCCGAAGGCGCCTTGGAGCTGTGCACGGGGCGGCATGCGGGTCGGGTGATCGCAAGCCGCGAAATAATCTTCTACGTCGGCGGCAAGGTTCACAGTCTGGGCGAGAAAAAGGTCATCAGCGATGCTTTCCTGCTCGGCGACCCGGAGGGCGCCACCGTCTGACTATCGGTATTAGTGGTTTCGCATCCGTTGAAAGCTTCCGGCTTCAAGACATGCGGGCGGGCGGCATTCTTGGTCGCTCATGCCTTGGAGAACACCGGAGGCGTCAAAAGACGCCTTTTTTTGCTTTCTTGATGACCGGCCACCACACGTGGTTCTCCAACATGTCGAAATTTGCCGCTTCCTCGCCGAACCCTTGTTTGAACACCTTAAGCAGTTCCTTGTTCATGTGGCACCCGCCGTGAACATACTCGGCGATCTCCCGGTGAAAACTGGCGTTGAACGCAACCTGCAATTGGTCGATCTGCACACCGTGCTCGGTTCGCACAATCGCATTTCCCGCGGCCAGAATGTCCAGCTGACGGCGGACAGACGTTTGGGGTAGGTTGGTATAGGTGGACAGCGCCCTCGTGCTCCATGGCTGACGGTGAACCAACAAGGCTTGGTGAACGCGTTGCAGGGGTTCGGTGTAGTTGAACCAGTCGAACGTGATTTTCCACCTTCGCCAGAGACGCAGCTGGTCACGTTCTTCGTCGGTGTAGTCAAGTTTCATTTAGAACATTCTATGCTGAAGCAGTGCGGCACGCCAATGAGTGAGTTCCGAAACTTCAAATGTCAAACCGAAAGCACCCCCGCCTGGCAATCTCCGGCCAGTCTTGGACAGTCGCATGGTGCCCTCCTTGCAAGCTGGCCGCCCCTTCTGGGCGTGCTCTTGCCGGTGATAGTCTGGAACCTTGTGTGGCGCCGCGGTTCATCCCCGGAAAGCGGTAAGTCGCGCGCCACCCTGCGCTCATTCGAAACCTACCTGTGGCGCTCTGGCGCTACACTTGCCCGGGTGCTGCATCAAGCCGAACTGCGACTTCGGGACTGGCCCATGGCTGGGGTTGTGTTTCTTCTGACCATCGTCGTGCTTTTCCCGTTCCTGGCGTTTCGGTCGGACGTGTCCGTCGCTTTCTGAGCGTTATTCGCAGAATTCGCCGCACAGGTCTGCCAGCCGCAGCTCGTGCACCGGGCCGGTGGCGCGCAGATCAGGGAAGAACCGAAAGGAACCCCTGGATGATGAAGGCATTGGCGACATCCACGAAAAAGGCCGAGACCAGCGGCAGCACGATGAAGGCCAAGGGCGAGGGGCCATACTTCTGCGTGACCGCCGTCATGTTTGCGATTGCCGTCGGTGTTGCGCCAAGGGCGAAGCCGGCAAACCCGGCCGAGATGACGCCGGCAAAGTAGTTCCGCCCCATCATCCGGTAGACCACGAAAACGATGAACAGGGCAGCGGCGGCAGTCTGCAGAAGCATCGTGAAGGCTAGGACACCGGCCGAGCCCGCCAGGGTCCAGAGTTGCATGCTCATCAGCGACATGGACAGGAAGACAGCCAGTGAAAAGTCCTGCAACAGCTGCAGCGACGCGGTTCCGGTAGGTGTCTTGATGCGCGGCAACAGTTTTGGAGCGAGATTGGCGATGACGATGCCGGAAAGAAGGCAGGGCACAAACAACGGCAGCTTCAAACCCGCCGCGTCCAGCGCTTCATCCGCGATAAAGCCGATCACAATGGAGATGTGCAACCAAAGGATGGCTCTCATCAGGCCGGGGTTCGTAGGGCCACCGGAGGAAGCAGTGCTGGCGTTTTCAGCCGCACCTTCTTCTCCAGCTGTGGCTGCGGCGGCGCGCTCCTCGGTGCTCGGTTCCAGCTTGTCGCGGCTGATCAGGTAGTTGGCGATGGGGCCGCCGAGCAGGCTTGCCAGAATCAAACCGACCGTCGCGGCGGCGATGCCCAGTTCGGCGGCGCCCGCCACCGAATATTGCTGCTCGACCACCGGGCCCCACGCGATCGCGGTGCCGTGACCGCCTATCAAGGATGTCGTTCCCATCATGACACCAGCCTGCGAAGGCATGTCAAAGATCGACGCGCCCAGAACGCCGATGCCGTTTTGAACGAACATGTAGCCAATCGTAAGAAGAAGCATGATGCCGAGCAGGGGGCCGCCCTTGACCAGATCCGAAAACTTCGCGTTCAGACCGATGGTAGTAAAGAAGTAGACCAGTAACGAGTCGCGTGCATCCAGGTCGTAAATCACCTCGCGCCCGGTCGCAGCAACAACGCCGAGCGTCAGGATCGCTGCAAGCAATCCGCCAGATACCGGTTCGGGGATGGAGTACTTTCGCAGGATCGGAAACCGGTCGGACAGCTGTGCTCCGAGAAAGTAGACGACGATGCCGAGCGTCATGGCGATGAAACTGTGTACCTCGATCGGTTCGACCATGAGCTGTGCCCCCGAGCACGAAATTGCTGAACGGATTGGTTGCCGCCACCGTAGGGCCGCGGGTTGGATCATTGCAACGGTCTTGTTGGAAGGGCACTTTCAAATTGAACTAGCCTTGGGCGGGGAAGGCTAGGTCTTGCCAGGGGGCGGTGTCAGAGGGAAGGTCTTGTCAGAAGAACTTGTCTTGAGGCAGGCAGGACGGTTGCGTAGCTTTTGCCCATGACCAAACCGGCCTCTTTCAAGTACTTCAAAACCAGTCCCGAGGTCATCCGCCTTGCGGTGATGCTGTACATCCGTTTCCCGCTCTCGCTTCGAAATGTCGAAGATCTGTTGCACGAGCGA
>NZ_JBXWRU010000013.1:0-12864 GCF_059613085.1 Ruegeria sp. BHSC029 | reverse complement strand
GCGGATGACCTCGGGACTGGTTTTGAAGTACTTGAAAGAGGCAGGTTTGGTCATGGGCAAAAGCTACGCAACCGTCCTGCCTGCCTCAAGACAAGTTCTTCTGACAAGACCTCATGTCCAAAGTCCAACTTCCCGCTGTCAAACCGAAACGCCGCCCGTGGAACAAAGGGCGGCTTGTTGGCCAGAAGCGCCCGCTGCTCCCAAAGCAGGTATGGGCGATTCGCACCCGCCTCGAAATGGCGGGGAATCTCCGGGACCTAGCCCTGTTCAACCTCGCGATCGACAGCAAGTTGCGTGGCTGCGATCTCGTCCGGTTGAAGGTCGCCGAATTCGTGATTGGGGGCAGTGTCCGCGATCGTGTCTCTATCATCCAAAGCAAGACACAACGACCAGTCCAGTTCGAGGTCTCTGAAAACACGCGTGAGTCCATCTGGAACTGGGTTTCGTCTCCTGAGATGTTCGGGTGTGTGTTTCTGTTTCCCAGCAGGATCCATGATCGACCGCATGTATCGACCCGGCAGTACGCGCGGCTTGTCCGGGACTGGGTGTCCGCGATCGGCTTGGACCCGAGCGGATACGGCACGCATTCGCTAAGGCGCACCAAAGCCGCTCAAATCTATCGAAAGACCGGCAACCTTCGTGCGGTCCAGCTCCTGCTCGGACACACCAAGGTAGACAGCACGGTTCGATACCTTGGGGTCGAGCTCGAAGATGCGTTGGCAATCGCCGAGAAGATCGACATGTAAACGATCGGCGAACGGCATAAGATGCCGTTCGCTTTCTGAAACCAGACGGACAGCCAAGGCCTCGCCAACGACGGGTGAGAGCCCTTCCCGACCGATGCAGCTTTTGTCACGAACGGGCAGAATGCCGACTGAGCAGACATCCGACTAAATCGGTTGGAAGACGGTTCGGAACCCAAAATGACTGTAGGAATAGGCGGTTTCACATCGAGCCGCCCAATACTTTGTTAGTCCAGAGTGTTCTTGTAGATAACACCGTCTTTCATGATGACGTCGAAATTGTTCTCCGGATCGCTGACGAGGTCGAGGTTCTCCAGCGGGTTGCCGTCAACGAGGATCAAGTCGGCGTAGGCGCCTTCTTCGACCACGCCGAGCGGACCCATCGGATAGGGCGTGAGTTTCTGCCCGAGTTTCAGCAGTTCCGCGTTGTCGCAGGTCGCCATCTTGAGCGCCTCGTAGGGCGTGAACCATGTCTGCAACTTGGCAAGCTGTGCGCCCTGCCGCGCGGCCAGATCGGCGCTGAAGAGCGTGTCTGTGCCAAAGGCGATCTTGACGCCGAGTTCCTTTGCCGTGCGATAGACGAAATCGGTGCCGTCCGTAACGAACTTGTACTTCGCCTGTTGGAACGTGTTCAGGGTCGGGGCGTCCTCGTCGTCGAGGAAGGGCTGCATACTGAGCCAGACATCGTTTTCGACGAAGCGTTGCAGCGTCTCGCGCGTCGACATGTGCCCGTGCTCGATGCTTTTGACACCTGCGTCGATGGAATGGTTCACCGCCTCGTCATTGATCGCGTGGGTCATGACGTAGGTGCCCCAGTTCTCCGCCGCCTCAACCGCCGCTTCCAGCTCCGCAAGCGTGAATTGCTTGGTGTGGATCGGGTCGTAGGACGAGGTTACACCGCCACCGGCCATCAGCTTGATCTGGGTCGCGCCCTGCATCAGGTTCTCGCGCACGCGCTTGAGAACGACCGGGATCCCGTCCGCTATGTAGAACATGTCGGAGGTTTCCATGGGATGCAGCTTGTCTGGCGTAGCAGGCACATCCTTGGTCTGGCGAAAATCCTGATGGCCGGCGGTCTGCGAGATGCCGGGACCGGCCGGGAATACCCTAGGGCCTTCGATGATCCCCTCATTGGTCGCACGGGCGATGTCGAACATCGGACCGCCGGCGTCGCGCACTGTGGTGAACCCGCGGTAGAGCGTGTCGCGCTGTGCGACCGAGGCCTGAAGGTTCCAGTAGCCCTCATTGGTTGCGGCGAGTTGGGCAATTGTTGCGGTCGCAAAAACGCCATGCCAATGCGCGTCGATCAGGCCGGGCATGAGTACGCGCCCGTTGGCGTCGATCACGGTGGCGAACTCTGGCGGTTCGAGATCTGGCCCGATACGCGAGATCAGTTGGCCCGCGATGAAGACGTCCTGACCTTCCAAGAGGTCGGGAGAACATCCTGTGAAGATCTTTGCGCCGCGTATGAGCACGGCATTGGGCGTCGTGTCAGAACCGCTATCTTGGGCGAACGCGCCGCTGGAACAACCAATTGCTGCCGTGCAGAGCAGAAATGTGAAAATCCGCATAATCATCTCCATCCAAAGCGAAGCGTCGTCCTCGCTCACTGTCGAAATATCTTTCAGAATGGCAATGTGACGTCCTCGCATCCTCCACGCAGGGCCGCATAGCTCGATCCAATGAGTACAGCACATCGCAGTCGCCTCGCAACGGTCAATCGACGCGGCATTCTCAGCCTGACGCGAGGTCGGAATGGATGATCGTATTCCGTCCCGAACTATGTCCTGAATACGTTGTTGCTCAAAGGCAGCTCTCTGTGCAATCCGATCCTCGATTCAGAAGCAAGAAGCGTCCGGAATGCGCAGATAGCGGCCGTATAGAGGCGCAAGGCGAACGGCGGGAAAGTCCCGCTGAGCGGTTGTTCGGGGAAAATCGATCGATGTCCGAATTGCGGACGAACCGGACATTTGATGCCACATCTGCTATTTATCGTATCGAAGACTTTGAGAAGTGACATTTCATGCCCAAAATACTACTTCATCATGTTTCGTATCCCGTCAGGGATGTTGAGGAGTCAGCTTCCTTCTACGAAAGTCTTTTCAACCTGGAACGCCTTGACCGCCCACCATTTTCGACTCCCGGAGTTTGGTTGGCATGTCACGATCGCCAAATTCACCTGGTGCTGAACGATGCTGGAACCTATCGCACCAAATCTTCTCCTGACATTGCCGACGTACACTTTGCATTCTGCACCGACGACTTTGAAGAAATGGTCGATCGCTTGGAGGCGGCTGGATATAGCGAGGATTTGCCAGCGGGTGACAAAAAAAGACTAGTTATTCTGCGTGAAGGTCTCGCCGGGTTCCCACAACTCTATCTGCTTGATCCCGATCTCAACACTATCGAAGTAAACGCAGCTCCAATGCCAGGAGAACCCTGAAACCAACTTGCTGTCTTTACCCCTTTTAGCCTCGAAGCAGACCAAGTCGGGTAAGGAGCTTGGGGCGGCCGCTTTGGCTTAAAACGGCCGCCTGCTAGAATTGTTGCGGATGTCTAGATTATGGCTGTAATCGCGAACACCTTGCAGAAATAGCGCGACTCTGTCGATCCGCGTTTAATCCAACTCGAACCGCAGAACACCCGCGGCGGCTAGTTCATCGTCGAGTTCGTTCGCCGTCAAAAATTCTAGCGCAAGGGCCGCGCTGCTCGGGGGCGTTGTGCTCAAGAATATTGACATATCGATATGAGTCCCAAGCTCCTCCGGTAGGATTGCCGCAGGAACCACCCCCGGTGTTGAAAGCACCGTAGTCAGCGGAGCGACTGCAAGCTCAACTTCCCCGGCGGCGACGGATGCGACTGGCTCGCCACCACCCATGGCTAGGCTCTTGGGTAAAAGCACAGTACTCAGATCCAGCCGCTCGATCAAATCGAGGTAGGTGCGGCCACTTGTGCCTGCACCCGTGTAGGCGATGCTATCGACTTCATGCAAAAGGGCTCTGATAGTCTCCACGTCTTTTCTGATTGAGCCTTCGGTTTTCTCTTTTCGGCCAACGGCAAGGGGCACACGGCCAAAAGCTCGGTGACTGGCTGCATCTGCTTTTCCATCTTTTACGAGCGCCTTAGCGTAAGGGGGATTAGTCAAGCCGATGTCATAAGCTTCATCCGCCGAGATGCGCTCCGGTATCGCGGGGTTTAGATCAACCAACTGAGTGACTGCTGCACCCGTTACCGTTTCCAAGCGCGGAACGAGGTTATTCATGATTGCGCGGATCGCCACCGGTACAAAAATGCGCAGTTCGACTGGCATAGCAGATGATATTTCTGGAGGTGTTTCCCCGCGATTATCCACAGCATGTGCCACCTTCTTGGATCGGCGGACAAGCTACCGTCCCGTAAGAGCAAAACACGCAACAATCGCCGGGTAACGGCTTAAAGACCTTGCCACATGAAGTGCACTCGTAGAACCACTGGCATGCGTCCGTCGGCATGGTTTCCACCTTAGCATGTCCACACTCAGGGCACTTGAGAGTGCTTTCCAGAACGAAAGTCATTTCCGTCAAATCTGAACTCCAATAATTCTAAAACCCGCGAGTTCTGTATTTAATCGGCGCGTACAAACAGACGATGTCAATTTCAGACTGCCGGTTGCAGGTCCAACCTCTTAAGTGACAGTTCGTCATCGCCAGCTTGATCCCAAGTGTGCGCGATAATTTTCCAGTCGTCGTCAGATTTTACGAGAAGATATCCACTCACGTCTTGGCTCACATCCGTGCCGTCTTCCAAAAGCTCCGACACCGCAAGCACGACTGCGATGCTCCCGAACTTAAGTATCTTCATACTCCGCGTTTGCTCTTCAAAAGATTCAAGGTTTTTCCGCGCCACCGCTTCCATACGCTCGATGAATTCATCCAGTGATCGCAATTGCGCCGGTCGAGCTGCTCCGCATAAAATCGCTCCTGGTAAGAAGTCTCCCCGGAAGCGTTCCCAATCCGGCTCTTCCTGATTGTTCCATTTCATGCCTTCGAAGTGATCGCGGACCAAGGCGCGGATTTTTTCTTCATCTGACACGATATCTCCCCCCCAAGTTCAAATAAGTATAATCTAACACATGAATCATACTCGCCAAAACGAGCCAGCCGATGACGCTCGCTTTGGCTCTTTGGGAGCGTTCCACTAGGGCAAAGTGTCCCTGACCGGTGCGCTCAGCCCCCTAACGAGCTAGGCGCCGTACATCTGTCGTACTCCACATTTGCCATCTAAACTAAGTCCGTGGTGGGCTTGAAGCGGGCGTTCTCGGATGTTCGCTGGCACGACTGTTCTGCTTACAAAGAGCTAGGGTCTTCGTTGATGCGCGAACATTTACCGTCTATTCTTTGTGTATGGTTAGCGGCAAATACTTCGACGATCTGTCTGTCAATGATACGTTCGAGACCGGTGGAATCACACTCACCGAGGGCGCGATTGTCGACTTCGCACTTATGCACGACCCCCAGCCTTTCCATGTAAATAAGGTGGCGGCAAAAGGTTCGATTTTCGGCGGGATCATTGCAAGTGGTTTTCAAACCATCGCGCTCACCTTCCGGCTATTTCGTGACACTGGCGTTCTAACCGGAACCAACATGGGCGGGCATGGTATGGACGAGGTGCGGTGGCTCGCCCCTGTTTTTCCCGGCGACACGCTTCATGCGCGCGTCACGGTCGAGGTGCTCACGCCGTCGCGTTCAAAACCTGACCGGGGAACCGTCCGGTTCCGCTACCGAACCTACAATCAGGACGAAGTCGAGGTGCTTAGTCTAACTATGGACCACGTAATGGCTCGGCGCGGTGCAGACGGTTCTTCTTGACGTTGCAGTGGTTGGGTTTCCCGAGAATATGGTCGTGATGCGGACAAAGTTGCCCTTTGAGTTGCAAGGCAATTCCGGTATTCATTAAGCAACAACCGTTTGCTGAACTGCCGCGACAGCGATAGCAAACTGCGGCCTCTTGGAAAGAAACTTGTGATCAAGCCTTCTCCAGAACTGCTTGCTATTTCGCGCCGCTGGTACATGAACAACAGCAGTGGTAATCAGATCGCTTTGCCCAATTTTTTGTCCAATAGTGAAAACCTTAGCTTTCTCGGGTCGGCGAGCGGCGAGAACTGGAGCGGGCAGGAAGTAAGAGACGCTGTCGCCGCGTATTTTCAAGATAAGCCAGATATTCTGCACATGGAGGAGCTTTTCGCGGAAGCCTTTGAAGCAGGCGACATCGGATGGGCCACCGTCATTAACAAGGTCACTTTAGTGGGCAGGTCCGAAAAACCGTTCGAATTTCGCGAAACGCTGATTTTCGCACTGGAGCAAGGGAGCTGGAAAATCATTAATCGGCACGGCTCTGTGCCAATACCCAATCAAGTCATACTGGGGATGGAGCAGACGTCAATGTCTCAACTGGCCGAGGCAGCGCGTGAGAGTATGTCGTTAGGCCAAACCGAAGGACTTGCTTCAGTCATGTTTACGGATGTCGTGGCATCCTCCGTCATCGCAAACACACTGGGTGACCGCGCGTGGTCTGCGAAGATCAATGCTCATTTTGCGGCATTAAAACAGATCGTTGAAGCAAATGGAGGCCAATTCGTCAAAACACTAGGCGACGGTACGATGTCGTCTTTCGCGTCCGCTCGATCTGCAATGTCGGCAGCAGGTAAAATTCAGCGTGATCTGGCGAACGAAATTGCCGAGCCCCGGCTCGCCGTCAGAGTTGGAATTCACACTGGCGATGTAGTGCAGTCCCATGAGGATTTCTTTGGCTCGGTTGTCAATATTGCCGCTCGTATCGCGGCTGTTGCTAGTCGAGGCGAGGTTCTTGTATCTGACGTGACGCGTGCATTGGTTGGTGATGATCCAAACCTAAAGTTTGAACTTTTGGGCGAATTTGAGCTGCCGGGTCAACAAGGCACAAGCGTTTTGCATGCCATGAATTGGCGGTCTTGACCGTCTTAAGTGATGGTCCGCTTCGGGCTCGAAGCGGTAGTTCGCGGAAGGTTGTTCGAATGACTGTGATGCGGGACAAAGCGGTCTATGATTCTCTAAATAAATCGGCCGACCTTGGGTTTACAGTACACGGTAGTGGAGAGTGAGAAGGATTAGTTGTCTTCACTGCCTGAAGTATAGTGTCTCAATTGGCACCCTTATAACATGCTGAGCAGGACGTTATGGCTCACGAGCGTCCAGATACCCTCCGGTTAAGCCCTTTTGAGTGTCAGATGGTATCGTCCCAAAATTAGGTTGTTGGTTGTTCGGGTGCGTCACCCAGAGCCAGCAGCAAAAGAATAGCCAAAAGGGGTGATCCAACCAGACCGATCAGGAACCAGATCAAACCAGACCGGTTGCGCCGCCCTGCCATCGTGATCGGCAGGATATAAAGCCAGATCACGACAACCAGCAAGATGAGCATAAAAATCAACTGGATAACTGGTGCGTCCATGAAATTTTGCCTTTCGTATCTTGAAGCCATTTTTAAAACGGCTGATCCGGTTAGATAGACAATGGCCCGAAAGCGTTTTCGGGTATTAATTTAGCCCAACTTGGGTCCCGGGCGTCCCAACCCTCTCCCTTTGGGTTCCTTGGCTATCAGACAGTGCCGTCCAAATGTTTGGTGTTTTCCGGGTCACAAGGTAGCAAGGTCGGCAAAACGGATAAAGTGGGTGTTCAAGGAACCTTTTAAAGCGCCTTTTCAATGAACTTTGAAAAAAGCTCACCCTGCGAGTTGATCCTAAGTTTCGCGTAAATGTTGCGTCTGTGGATGCGGACTGTGCCTGGAGAGATGCCGAGAATTGTGCCAACAGCTTCTGCCGAATGGCCCTTCAATGTGAACTCAACGACTTCTCGTTCTCGTGGCGTCAGAACGCCATCGCCAAATGCCTGGAATGCTAGATCAACACGACGACTAACGCCATTCGCTGCGGCGCCGCGGGCCATCGTTGGAAAGTCACTCCAATGTTTGCAACAGGCTGCCCGAACGAGCGGCCATAGAGCGAGCAAATGACGAATTTCCTTGGCGGAATAAGGCTTCTCTGCTCGCATGAGCGAGACCACAACCACCCCAGCGCCTGGGATATCGATAAAGTAGCCAATCTCCTCTGCTAACCCAGTCCTTTTGTAATAGCTGCGATAGTATTCGCCCTGATAGAACCTGTCCGGTGCGATTTCGCGCATGCGGTACAGACCCGGTGTTATCGGTTTTGTCGCGGCCAAAAAAAATGGATCAAGTACGTAGGGCCCGGCTTGGTAATCCTCAACAAAAATACGCCGTTTGCCTTTGGGGAAATCGTCGTGAAGGTCTATTGGTGCTTCGGTTCCGATATGGCCAAACACTACAGTAAAATCGAATGGTGCGACCTGCCGTAAGCCATCTGCCAAAGCACATGGAAACTCTGGGGTTCCGATCTTCTCCACGACCCTGCCGGCCTCTTCCATCCAATCGTACACACGCCGCTCCAGATCTTCGAAAAGAACCTCCATACCCCAATTGTGGTATATACAGTTATTCCGAGTTATTGTTACTTTTTCCTTGTTTGAGTGGTATGCCAACAAATGCCAAAAAATCAAGCAAAAGGAAAACGGCAGTATATGAGCTTTGACATGAGCGTCACCATGCAGACGATTGCGGAACTCCGAGGAGTGACCAAGACCTTCGGGAATGTGGTCGCCGCCAAAGACCTGAATCTTTCCATTGGGAAAGGAGAGTTCCTGTCGTTCTTGGGCCCATCTGGTTGCGGCAAAACCACTGCGCTTAGAATGTTGGCAGGTTTCGAGAAGCCAACCGAAGGTCAGGTGTTGCTCGATGGAGAAGTCGTCAACGACTTGGATGCGCACCATCGCCCAGTCAACATGGTGTTTCAGCACTATGCTCTTTTTCCTCACCTAAGCGTGTTCGACAACATCGCGTACGGCCTGCGCCAACAACGACCACGCGTAGACAAACAAACAATCGCGACAAAGGTTGAGCAAGCGCTGGAAACTGTCCGTCTTGGTGGGTTTGGCCCACGTCGCATCTGGGAGATGTCTGGTGGTCAGCAGCAACGCGTCGCTTTGGCGCGTGCGATCGTAAACGAGCCCAAGCTTTTGCTGCTTGATGAACCAATGGCTGCTCTGGATCGAAAGCTTCGAAAAGAAATGCAGTTTGAACTGCAGAACCTGCAACGACAACTGGGAATAACTTTTGTCCTCGTCACGCACGACCAAGAAGAAGCGCTTTCAATGTCCGACCGAATTTGTGTGATGGAAGGCGGCAGTATTGTGCAGGTTGGCAGCCCACGCGAACTCTATGACATGCCCCGCAGCCGCTACGTGGCTGGATTTGTAGGCACCTCAAATTTCTTTGATGCAACTGTGACTGACTCAGCAGCCGACCAAATCACTGTGCGTTTAGCGAGTGGCCAAAAGGTGCACGGAACTCCGGAGATTCCAATAGATGCAGGGCAGGAAGTGTGCGTTAGTATCCGTCCTGAACAGATCACGCTGACCCGCGCGCTACCCACAGCTGAAATCGCTCTGCCAGTTACCATTCAAAATCGGATCTTCCTTGGGGAGCACACAGAATACCTTGCGCGCAACGAAGCACTGGGTGATTTCCATGTACTTGTGCCAAGGCAAGCGGAATTGAACGAGGGGACGTTCAATGCAGGAGAGCAGGCCTTTGTTTCATGGGGCGAAGGCGCACTGCTGATCCTGGAAAAATAACAAATCCCGCAATCCAACAACAGAGAGGTTCACAATGACCAAGGATAATGGGACTATTTCCAAGCAAAAGTTCATGGAAGAGCTTCGCCGGTACCAAAAGGGTTCGGTTACACGGCGACATTTCTTAGGCGTGACAGGTCTTGGGATGGCAACGGCCGTTCTGGGCACGGCCATTCCTGGGTTGCGTCCACGCCCGGCATTTGCTGCCGGGGACATTGGCGACCGAGTGATCCTCGCCACATGGCCGAACTACCATGACGAGATGAACTTCGAAGCCTTCACGGAAGCCACTGGCGCCCATGTTCAGGTCAATGTTTTTGGCTCGAATGAAGAGATGTTGGCAAAACTACAGGCTGGAGGGTCTGGCTGGGACGTTTTCGTTCCAACCAACTACACGATCACTACGTATGTGGGTGAAGATCTGATCATCCCGCTCGATACGTCCAAACTGCCAAACTACGACGCAGGTTCATTCGAACAGCGCTTTTCCGATGCCGGTTCTGTCGATGGCCAGCTTTACGCGGTCCCAAAAAACTGGGGCACGACTGGCTTTGCAGTGAACACCAGCAAGCTTGACGGCGCTCCGACTCCAACCACATGGAAAGAGTTCTGGGACCTTACTATGGAAGGTTACTCAGGCCGGACAATGGTGCATGATTACCAACTCACCACCATCGGTAATGCCCTGAAATACTTCGGCTACTCCTTCAACTCGGTCGATGAGAAGGAACTGGCGGATGCCGAGAAATTGTTACTGGATGCCAAACCGCATCTGTTTGCAATCTCGTCGGATTATCAGCCACCGATGCGTAACGGTGACGCCTGGATGACGATGTGCTGGACAGGTGACGGCAAGCAGATGAATGTCGACATGCCTGAAATCGCCTACGTTCTGGGAACTGAGGGCGGTGAACTCTGGTCCGACTACTACGCTATTCCTAAGGGCGCACCCCATATGGATGCCGCTTATGCCTTGATCGACTTCCTGCTGAACCCGGAAGTTAATGCGAAAGAAGTCCTCGCTCACGGCTATCCATCGGCTGATGCTCGCACCAATGCGTTGCTGCCGAAGGAACTACTGGAAGATCCGATCCTTTATCCGGCAGCTGACCTTCTGAATGCACTCGAGTTCGGCGCGGCGGCTACACTAACCGATCCAAACCGTGCCGAGTTGCTCGCCCGCTTCAAGTCGGCCTAAGCGGCAAGGCCGCCAATATCGGAAAAGACGAGGACAAAATGACCGAACGAGGCAGAAAAGCACTGTTGCTGGCTCCAGCAGGAATATGGCTTTTGGTAATGCTAGCCCTTCCTCTGCTGGTCGTCTTCGTCTTTTCCTTTGGCGAACGGGGTGCCGCCGGAGGCTACGTTCCAGCGTTCACGTTGGAACAATATGCCAACCTTCCTGCGCGATGGACGGCGTTTAAGAACACTTTGATCCTTGCACCTCTGGGGACTATCGCTGCGTTGGTAATTGCCTACCCGCTCGCCTACTTTCTTGCAGTGCGTTGTTCACCAAAGTGGAGAACTTCGCTGTTGATCCTAGTGATCGTGCCGTTCTGGACATCGATCCTGATCCGGTCATACGCTTGGATTTTCATCCTTGGGGGGCGTGGCTTGCCCGCTTTACTGGAGTCGATCGGCATTGATGATATCCGCCTGATAAATACGCCGTTCGCTGTGCTTGTCGGGATTGTCTATGGGTATCTACCTCTGATGGTTTTCCCGATTTTTGTAAGCTTAGACAAACTGGATAAACGCCTTCTGGAAGCATCGGCTGATCTCGGCTCTACCCCATGGCGTACGTTCCGTCAGGTGACACTTCCTTTGTCGGTACCTGGTATCGCAACTGGCTGCATGCTGGTCTTCATCTTGCTGATGGGCGAGTTTCTGATCCCAGCGATCTTGGGCGGCGGAAAGGTCTTTTTCGTCGGAAATGCGCTGGTGGACCTGTTCCTGCAGTCTCGGAACTGGGCGTACGGATCGGCGGTCGCAATGACTCTGGTTGTCGTAATGCTTGTCACTGTCTCAATTTACATGAAATTCATCTCACGCCTGGGTGGCCAGCGCGAAGATGTCTCGCTGATGTGAGGGTCCGATGCGCTTATACGCGATTTGCGTCTACCTTTTTCTCTATATTCCAATCGGCATCATCGCGCTTTTCAGCTTTAATGCCGGACGACACGCAAGCCAGTTCATGGGGTTCTCGACCCAATGGTATGGTAAAGCGCTGAACAACCCATTTGTAATGGACGCGCTCGAGACCAGTCTGCTTGCGGCATTCATAACTGCTTGCCTCGCATCCACTCTCGGAACCATGGCGGCCATCGCTTTACAAGGGGTTAAGGGATGGCTCCGAACTTTGTTTGATGCGATGATTTATATTGCGATAATGATACCCGGTATCGTCATCGGCATCGCGACACTCATTGCCCTGGTCACCGTATTCGGCTGGCTAAACCCGCTTCTTGCAAGCCTATGGCCCGATGGAGCAAATCCCCCGCAACTTTCCATGGGGATGCCCACGCTTGTCGCCGCACACACCATGTTCACAATGGCGCTGGTCATAATCATCGTACGTGCAAGGCTATCGGGTATGGACCGCGCGCTCATGGAAGCTTCGGCTGACCTCTTTGCGACGCCCTGGGGCACCTTTCGACAGGTGACCCTGCCGTTGATAGCACCGGCAATTTTGGCAGGCTTCCTGCTCAGCTTCACTTTCTCATTTGATGATTTCATCATCGCGTTCTTCGTAGCTGGCTCAGAAACAACCCTGCCAATCTACATATTCTCATCCATCCGGCGCGGCGTAACACCCGAGATCAATGCCATCGGCACTATGGTTATGGGCGCGTCGCTCTTGTTGCTCGTAGCAGCGCAGCTGCTTTTGCGCCGAGGCGCCTCAAAATCGAATAATTAAATAAAGGAGCCAAGTGACATGCGGCTTGCAGGTAAGGTCGCGCTCGTGACGGGCGCGGGATCAGGAATTGGTCGGGCGGGTTCAATGGCAATGGCACAAGAGGGTGCGCATGTTGTGGTAACCGATCGCGATGCAACCCTTGCTGAAGCCACTTTGGCCGCGATCGTTGCGCAGGGAAATCAAGCATCTGCCATACAGCTTGATGTGACCGATGACGATGCCCTTACCAGAACCATAGACGAAGCAGTTAAAAACTTCGGTCGGCTTGACGTGTTGCACTCTCACGCTGGGTTGCAGATCGAAGGAACGCTGGAAGAAGTGGAACCAGATGGAATGGATGCTTCTTGGGCATTGAATGTCCGCGCTCACTTCATTGCCGCGCGTGCAGCCGTCCCCCATATGAAATCACAAGGTGGAGGCAGCGTGATCGTCACGGCCTCCAATTCTGGGGTTCAATATGACCGGGGTATGATCGCCTATG
>NZ_JBXWRU010000012.1:0-19355 GCF_059613085.1 Ruegeria sp. BHSC029 | reverse complement strand
TCAGCCAAATAGGCAACAGACCAACCCAAAGTGTCGCGGGATGGAGCAGCCCGGTAGCTCGTCAGGCTCATAACCTGAAGGTCGCAGGTTCAAATCCTGCTCCCGCAACCACTTGGGTCGAACAGAGTCTCGAACAAGCCGCCTGAGGGCGGCTTTGTTCATTCTGGGACACACCCAACGCAAGCAAACCTGCCAGTTCACCGACAAGTTCAATCCTATATTCCCCATCTTCCGGGACCAATCGAATCTCTGACAACAGGCCGCGAATGATGGATGATGCCTCAGCTTGCGAAGTGGGATCGCGCAATGCCGTGGTTAAATTGGCGACTTGTTCCCGATACACATCGGACAATCCGGGATGCAGCAAAACCGGTGGTTCATCAGAGGCGGAGGCGATCAAGGCTTCGAGTTCCGATTTGCGAACCTCCAACGCTGTCAGCTTATCCTTCATGCTGGCGTGAAACATGCCATCGCTGATGGCGTCTATGAGATGTGCGATCTTGCGCTCGATCTGCGCCAGATTACGTGTCGCGTTACTCCGTTCCTGTTGAATGGACCCGGCAAGACGGTTGTATTCCTCTTGATAGGCTTTAGTGAATTCCGCGATCAGATCAGGGTGCAGCAACTGTTCCTTGAGGCCGGACAGAACACGATCCTCCAATTCCGAGCGTTTGATCGTAAGCCGATTATCGCAGGTGCCTTTATTCTTATGAGTGGAGCACCCGTAATACTGCTTTCCGACTTGGATGACACCGCCGCCGCAACACCCACAGGTCAGCATACCCGAAAACAGATGCCGTGCCCGCTTGGAGCGGCCAAGCTTCCTGATGCCATCACTAATTGCGGCGTTGCGCGTCCTTTCTTGCCGCGCTTTCACCGCGTTCCAAAGGTCATCGGACACAATCCGTAACTCGGGCACGTCTTCTATGACCCAGTCTTCAGGAGGGTTTGGGCGGGCTTGCCGCTTGCCGCTGTCCGGGTCCTTGACGAAACGCTGCCGGTTCCAAACCAACCGCCCGATATAAAGTTCGTTGTTCAAGATACCGGTGCCACGCTGGTGGTTGCCGTAGATGGTTGATGCGCCCCATGTGCCCCGAGGTCCGGGAATGCCTTCTTCGTTCAGATTGGAGGCGATGTTGCGCGGGCTCATCCCATGGCTGTAATCCCGAAAAATACGTTGAACGATCTGGGCTTGGCTTGCATTGATCCGCCGTTCCCCTGTGGTGACAGACCCGTCTGCGCCCATGTCTCGCACAACGTCATAGCCGTAGGTGATCCCACCGGCTGACTTTCCCTTGCGCACACGTCCCTCAAGGCCGCGATGGGTCTTTTGAGCCAGGTCTTTCAAGAACAGGCTGCTCATAGTTCCCTTGAGGCCGATATGCAGTTCGGAAATCTCTCCCTCTGCCACGGTGACAATCGGGATGCCCTGAAACCGCATCTGCTTGAAGAAGGCGGCGATATGTTCCTGATCCCGGCTGATGCGGTCAAGACCCTCAGCCACAACGACGTCGAACACATTGGACCGCGCGTCTTCCAGCAATCGCTGGTAGCCGGGGCGGAGATGCGACGCTCCGCTCAGCCCCCGGTCGGAATAAGTCTCTGCTGCCTGCCAGCCGTTACTCGTGATCAGCCGGAGGCAAAGTCGATGTTGGTCCTCAATGGAGGCGTCACTTTGAAGATCAGTGGAGTAGCGGGCGTAGATGGCGGCGCGCATGGGTCGGGCCTTTCGGACGGAGAAACTTGTTGGCCCAACCCATTATAGGCATGGATTAGACCGTGTCTTCCACTTTCGATTGCAACCCGTTGCAATGAAAAATGCCTTGATCATAGGTATTTGAGCGAACCTAAGATCGACTTGTGGGAGCGAAAGCCTACCGTTTGCGACCCAATGTCTTCATCTTTGCCTGCAAGAGAGATTGGTAGTCGTCACAGGCAGACAGTCCGGTGGCACGATTGTAGTGCTTCTGGGACATGTCCAACGTGGCATGCCCGAGGATATCCCGGATAATGTTGACATGTTCCGGGTCCGTCTCGGCGATGCTGGTCGCCGCAATGTGCCTAAACTTGTGTGTGCGCAACTCAACGCCCAGCATGCGTTGCGCCACTTTCGGCAACTCACGAGACAGGCCATCGGGGGTAATCGGGTCTCCATATTGGCTGATCCACAGCGCATTGGATGTCTTGGGTCCAAGCAGGATCGGGCGATGGACATCCAAATAAGACTTCATCGGCTGCACCAGAAACTTGGGCAGAGGAAACCAGCGGGCTTTCTTGTCTTTGGTGTCTTCCGTCGAAAGATGCACTTCGAACCCTTCGGAAGTTTTGCGGAAATGTTGATCCGTCGTCAACGCCAGCAACGTGCGACGACGTATGGGCCGCGAGATCAGAAAAGCGATCATCAGGCCTGCGCGGAAATGGATTGCACGCTTGATGTCAGTGAGAGACGGATCATACTCCACATCTTCGAGCCGCTGCAAACTTTTGTTAAGAATGTCTGCCGCTGAGATGGCGACTGGCTTCGGCAGGCTTTTGCGGTCCGCTAGATGTACCAGGCGGTTGGACAGTTTGTTCAACCAGTCCCAGTCTCCTGCCGGGTGCATGGCCCTTGCAAGCACATACAGATCACAGCTCATGTTCTTGCGGGTCATGAGGCCTACGCGCGCTTCCGCTTCTTCCAGATATCCCCGCACAGCATCTTTGGTAATGCGATCTGTCGGCGGTTGATCCAAAAGGACAGGCTGATGGCGCATCATCCATGACAGCCAGTATCCGTAGCTCTGGCACCGCTTCTTGCGGCTGCCTTCGGACCAGCTCGCACAGGGGCCTGTACCGTCAAAGATGTCACCTTCCGCGAACAGGGCCCCCCAGGCGGTTTTATCCGCCTGGGGCCAGTTTTGATAGAGAAGAACAAGAGGAATGGCGTTAGTCATCGATCTTACCTTTCCACTTGGACAGAACCACATCGTCGTAGTGATCATGCGCCCATTGGTTGCTAAGCGACGCATAGAAATCCATCGTGGTCTGTTGTCGTTTGTGTTTGAGCAGACGCCGCACGGTCTCGAAGTCACCGGGGCGTTCTTTGAGGTATAGCTTGGCTGCGATGTGGCGGAACAGATGCGGGTTAACCTTCAGGCCGGTCTCTCGATAGACCCGCTGGGTAAGTTCACTACCAAAATTGCTGGGGGTACGAGGCTTGCCATCGCTGCTGCGCGGGAACAGAGCGCGTCCACCCGCTTGCGACACCTGCGGCCGGAATTGCATGATATAGCGGTGCAGAAGTTTGGAACTGCGGGCGTTCAGTTTGACCACAATCGGCTCCCCATTCTTAACTTCGATCCCTTCGATACGGATAGAATAATAGGTGAGCGTCCCCGAGCGGGCAGAGATCAAATGTTTGTCCAAATCCAGGTTCGCGAGGTTTTTGATGCGCATGGGACAGCTCAGGAGGATCGTCAGTGCCGCTGCATGCATCGCCGCCAGAGCGCTGTCGCGCCGGGTCGGATTGTCGTCCGCCCGTGCCATCAGCGTGTCCGGCAGGCTCAACAACAAGGCTACGTTCTCCCAATCATTGAACTGCGCAAGGCGTTCTGCGTTCTTGGGGCTCATACCGCGCGGATTTGCAGCGACCCGTTTGTGAATGCCTTTAAGCGCCTTGAGGGTGGCTTCCTCCGCGTTCAGGTGATGCCGTGCAATGGCGATGCAGGTTGCTGCAACATTACTCAGCCCGGACGGCAGACCGTCGCTCCCACGCCGATCTATGATCTTCAGGATGGCTGTTTTGAGATTGCACGCCGTAATCAGCACAGACAGGCTGGTGAACTTCTCCGGGCTTTGCCCGGAGGTTACCAGCGCGTCGAGCATCTGCCGCAGATGGGCTTCGGTGTTGCGCAGGCTGGTCTCGCGCAGCGGTTTGTCGGGCCCGTCATCGCTGAACAGATCACGTTGCGCCAAGCGGTCGACATAAGCTTTGATCTCTGCTTGCAGACTTTCCGGGTAGTCCGTCAGCGGGCGGGCCACATAGCGGCCCGACGACAAGCGGTTCAGCTGGGGAAGATCGAGACCGTGTTTGTCAATCACGTGGTTCCATGTGTCGATCATGGACTGGATGTACCTGGCCGGTTCGTTCTTCAGCAGCACAGCGTCGAGGGTTGTCCGAAACGCCTGAACCACTTCGCCACCAATGTCCTTGGGCGAGATCGACCGGGCACTGCAATAGCGTGCAAACCGCATCAAGCCCCAAACCTGATGGGTGGATTGCACGGTCGTCAAAAACGCGCCCCACTCCGGGGTCAGTTCAGATTTGGCTTCAAAATCTTGCAACACCCCGACCGCACGCAAGGCACTGGCCAGATCGCTTTTGGTGGTGCTGAGGGTGTTGGGCTTCACCCCGCAGGCGGCGGGATGCAACGATGCCAGCAGTTTGCGCAGTTGCGGGATGTCTGTCGGAATATCCGACGGAGGGCGGTTCATGTATGTACTGATGCGCGAGATCGCGGACAGCTTGGACTGTTGACGTTTCTTGTTGGGGTCAGGATTGGACGTCAGGACGTCCAGAACCTCGGCCAGCGTTGTTGGTAGCTGGATCTCTTGGTGGTGTGTCATGATAAACCTCTTCGGTTTTGAAATTGGGGACAAAAGGGGACAAACGAGGACAGGCAGACCCATGGCGGCCCTCTTGCGGACATTCGGGAAAACAAGGGTATGAATTTATATCCGAAATCCATGACCCCGTTTTCCCGAACGCCGGAAAAGCCGATTTTTGTGAAGGCCTTAGAGAACATGGGCTGCTGCCTGATTGCCGCGTTGCTGGGCAAGGGCGTGCAGGTCGCTGCGCGCAATGCGCCAATCGCGGCCTAACCGTGTCGCAGGCAGTTCGCCGGATTTGATCCAGCGACGAACGGTCTTGGTGCTGATGCGGAACAGCGCAGCGACATCGCGCACGCTGAGATAGGCGGCATCCTCTGTGATCGGCAGATCAACCATGATCCACCTCTGGGTCTTCACCGTTGCAACGGGTTGCGAAATCCGAACGCGCAGCCTCGCGTGCCAACAGCCGCACAAGGTTGATCAGGGGTTCAGGAATAGTGAAATTGGGCGGGTTGCCCTTGGGATCAGAAGACGAACACGTCATCGATACGTTCCTTATAAAGGAACCGCTCGAGACAATGATCGCGATGTTCTGGCTTCGGAGCGCACTCCAGACGACAAAACACTGACCTCAAACGAGATCAGGATCATTGCCATCGAGTGCGTCGAGAACGAAGTGCCGTCCTGTCCAATCCCAATATTGGCGGCCCAGCCATCACGGCTGGTAGGTTGATAGTTCTTTCAGTTTATCTGACGCGTTTAGTTATATCAACCTATTGTTTTGTTTACCTTTTGCTTACTTTTTACAGAAATTATGGTTGCCGTGAGATCGAAAGTACTATGGCGGATTTTTCAAAGTCTTAGTAATAGTTGTTTCTCACAAAAAGCGGCCATTCGTTTGCAGTCCACCGAGCGACTGCTTAGAGCCCCTCGTGGACTTTCAGAATACGTACCACAGACGGCGACACGAGCTCAGTATAGCTTATGTCACAGCCCCATGTTTACGATTGCCATTTGAGGTTACTATCCCAATGGCAAATCCAAGAAGAAGGGGAAGGCATGTTAAAAGCTTTTGCAAAAATCGTCATGGCAGGTTTTGCGTTGCACGCCCCTGTAGCCGCTTGGGGCCAACCGGCCTGTAACTTGGACGCGCTCATTCCGCTTCCGGATGTCGACTATCTCGTCGTGCAGCCCTCGGAGGACCCGGCCGCGCATTGCTCGGTCACCGGCGTGATCGGCGGCAGGATACATTTTGAGCTTCTTCTACCAGACGGCTGGAATGGCAAATTCGTCATGGGTGGCGGGGGCGGTTTTGTCGGATCAGTGATGAATACAGCGCTTCTGTACGGAGCGCTTCAATCTGGGTACGCGACGGTCGGCACCGATACCGGACATCAGGGACATCCCGCAGATGCCAGCTGGGCTCTTAACGATCTGGAGGCCTTGGTCAATTTTGGACATCTGGCGGTGCATCGGACCGCGGTCACGGCCAAGGCCCTTACGGACGCATACTACGGGCAGAAGATTTCTCGCAGCTACTTCACCGGGTGCTCTCGCGGTGGCGGGCAAGCAATAATGTCTGCGCTGCGTTATCCCGAAGATTTCGACGCGGTCGCTGCAGGCGCCTATGCTGTTGACTGGACCGGTATCGCGGTTCAGGCCACCCAAATCAATCAGGCAATGTACCCCGACCCGAACGATTTGAAGCAGGCGGTCGTTGGGCCGGAAGCACAAGCGCTGGTAGAGACTTCCTATCTGGCAGCCTGCGATGCGTTGGACGGGCTCGAGGATGGCATCCTCAACGATCCGCGAACCTGCACATTCGACGTTGAAAGCCTGCAATGCGAAGCAGGCGAGTTCGAGGGCTGCCTGAGCGCCAAGGAAGTCGCCGCGTTCAAGGTGGTCTACGACGGTCCGAAAGATGCTGCAGGCGAAAGCCTCTACTACGGTTTCCCATTCGGCGGGGAAACCGCCGAGGGTGGTTGGAGCCGCTGGTTGACGGGTGGAATGAAGTACCAGGACGACGACGCCGGCTTCCAGGAAGGCGTCGGATCGGGTGGGTTTGAAGAACCGGTTTCTCCCAGCGCATTCTTCAGTTTCGGAAATGGGATCATGCAGAACTTTGTCTATCATGATCCCAACTGGACGTATGAGAACTTCGATTTCGGCACATACGAAAATGATGCGTCAGCGGCTGCAGAAACTTTAAATGCTACAAACCCCGATCTGTCGATGTATCGCGAACGTGGCGGGAAGATGCTGTTGTACTCCGGTTGGTCTGATAACGCACAATCCGGGCTGGCGATGGTCGGCTACTATGACGACTTACTTGCACATGATCCAAGTGCTGCCGAGGATGTCCGACTGTTCATGATGCCCGGAGTGGAGCACTGTTTTGGTGGCCCTGGTCCTTCTTGGGTGAATTTCCTCTCTGAGATCGATAATTGGGCGGAGACAGGTGAGGCACCAGACGAGATCATGGCCTATTGGCTAGACGAAAAGGCTCAGCCTGCTGGGGCCAGACCTATTTGCGCCTATCCACAAGTCGCAATTTATGTCGGCAAAGGTGACCCTCGGGACCCGTCGAGCTTTTCATGTCGTACCAGCGATTGACGCTGTTCCGGCGAATTTTGAATGACCGCTCCGTCCGCAATGCAGTTATTCGCCCAAACTCTACGAACGCCTGCTTAGAGCCCATTTTGACCAACGCTGCGTAACGTTCGAATGGCAGGAATTCGAATGAAGCAGACATGGTGCAATTGGTGAGCATTCGGTCTCAATGCCGTTGAGAGAAACTCAAGCGGTCGCAATGCGAAATCACACTCCTAACTTGGTGGCTTCCAATTGGCTTGTCTCATGGCGTCACCGAGGTCTTGCCCGTATTTCGGATTTGCAAAAAGTTTCTCAAACAGCGCATCCACGCGGCTGTCCGGCCACTCGCGTGACAGTTGTTCTGATAGAGACTGAGCTTGAGCCTTATTCCCCAACATCTGATGTGACGCCATTAGGTAAGCAACAGAGACAGGTCCGACAGGGCCACCTTTTTCCGTTACTCGTTCAAAGGCTGACACAGCACCTTCATAGTCCTTCAGATGGAATTTTGCAGACCCCATTGCGTTCTGAAACACATAAGCCCGTTCTAGCTCAATTTTTGAGAGTGCGTCCTCGCTAATCGCTACGACTTGTTCAAATGAACCGGAATATAGCAGGACCAGCGACACGAACTCCAGCACATGGACGTCGTGTGGTGCCAAACGCTGTGCTCGTTGTGCAAATTCAATGGCGTCAATCCAGTTTCCCTTGGCAAATTTGACCCAGGCCATTGCGGATTGGCTCCACCCAGTTTCCGGAGCCAATTCGATGGCCCTTTTGGCCTGAGTGTCAGCGTAGTTCAACATGTCCCAAGCGAGGTCGACGTCGGATGTCAGCACTGCAATTGTGGCGGCGACTTGTGCAGCGCCTGCATAGCCGCCGAAATAGCTGTCGTCGTTTTCAATTGCCCCCTTGAATATGGTCAGGGCCGCTTCAAGACGCGCAGGTTCTAAAGCCGGAAAGATCAGGTCCCGACCAGTATTGGCCAGATTTACAGCCTGTAGACGCATTGGGGATGCGTTAAAAATTGCGCTGCGCTCGTCACGGCTCAGGCCATCTACGGATAAATCAGTCGGAAGATCCTGCTTTGTCGAGCTCATCCAAAAAACAATCGCAACACAGCCTAAAATGATAATCCCGACAATCCTAACACTTGGCCGAGCCCATGCGCGCGCACTGGTTTCCAGCTCTGAGAATCTGGGCTGTGCCGTTTCGGAGCAGCTTTTCAAAATCCGAGGTGCGTAACCACCCTTTGGCAGTTCAAACACCGTTTTCTCGTCCTGCCCGTCGGCAGCGTAATACTCAGCAAGCTTTCGGCGCAGGCGACCAGCATCGACCCGAACCACGTTTTCACGGCGCGACATCTCTGACAGGGTCCCACCATAAACATCCATTGCGATGGTCTTGGCACGAATATCATCGGCCCGACCATTGAGCGACTCTTCAACCACATACACCAGAAAGTCCTGCAAGCGCTGCGAACCCGCGAAAGTCGAAGACCTGATAAGCCGCTGAAGTGCCGCCCGAACATCTTTTGCAGCAGGCGACCCGCTCTCATTCAGTGGAGAAGATGTGTCTTTGGTTAAACCCATATTTTCAGTAAGTTACGCATCTGATTACACCGTATTATGCCCCGATATACCTATTGTTAACAGTGAATTCGTCCAACACTCCCCTAAACCAGCTGATCCATTGTACGAGCTCCGAAATGAAAGGCATCGCCCTTGATATCCTGTTTCCGAACCATCAGGCCGCGATTGTGGACCTAAGGCGGGCGGACACCGTTTTCGATGAAATCTGCCGAGACTATCAGCTTCTAAGTGACGAGTACCTCTCCGTGAACACTGAGCCGGGAAGTCGGTCGTACCCGATTGCCCGCGACATCCGCGAGTCTTTGGATGGTCTTCGGGATGAAATTGCTGAATCGCTGCGGCGTGCAGGGAAGATATAATTCAAATAGGGGAAGGGAAACCGATGAGATCAATATTGAAACATGCCACAGCCATGGTGCTGATTGCTGGCGCGGGTTTTGCCCAAGAAGCGCCTATCATACACGACGGCGAGTTCGAGTTTCTCCGCGCGCAGTTTGGCGAGCAATGGGATGCTCAGGATGCGGAGATAGAAGTTAAGCTTGCCGAGATCCGTGACGCGAATGGAGGACAACCACCCAACATCCTCTACATTCTGATTGACGATGTGAGTTTCGGTCAAATGGGCAACCGGACGATGAACTATGTCACCGGTTTCGATACGCCCAACATCAATGACTTTGCCACAGAAGGCATGTCTTTGATGCGAATGTACACGGAGCCATCCTGCACACCGACTCGAACGGCGATGTTGACCGGTCGACATCCGGTGCGCGCGGGCGTGGAAGAGGTCAAGGTCGCCCTGGTCGGCGAAGGTCTTGGGTCCGAGGAGGTCACCATCGCCGAAATCCTCAAGGAAGTAGGGTACAACACCGCGCACGTCGGGAAATGGCACCAAGGCGATATTGAACAGGCCTATCCGCACAATCAGGGCTTCGACTGGGCGGCTTTTCCCTTGCATCAGCAGGTTCAGCTGAGCTTGATGACACGTGATGCGATGGTCGCCAACAATATGCTTGGTTACCATTGGTCAGGGCAGTCCAACCAGTTTCAATTGGACGAGCGGTTCAAACCCTATGGCCTTGTGACCGGCGTAGAAGGTGAAGCGGGTGGTCTGGCTCGCGAAGTCGAAATGGAGCCCGGCGAAGAATGGACCCAGGCGAAATACGAGGAAATGAACTTGCGCTATCAGCGTCAAGCATTGGAGCAGCTGGAGCGGCTGGCTTCGCAGGACGCGCCATTCTTTATGCAATACTGGCCACTCTATCCGCTGAACTTTGCTTATCCTGATCAGGCCGTATCCCGCAACGGCGGCTTCCATGCGGACAAATTGCAGGTTCTGGACGGTTGGATCGGCGAGGTTTTGGCCAAGCTGGATGAAACCGGCAAGGCGGATAATACCGTCGTCATGATCATGGCTGACAATGGCTTGATGTATCATTATGAGGGGACCTCCGGCCTGAACCAACTGATCTATCGCGGCGGAAAGACACAGCACCTTGAAGGCGGTGTGAGAACTGATGCGTTCATCCGGTGGCCCGGTGCAATCGAAGCGGGCAGTGCGGCAGGTGACATCGTTCATGTCTCGGATTTGTTTTCTACATTTGCCCGGATCGCAGGCGCGACAGACCACATTCCACGCGACCGGGTAATTGATGGAATCGATCAGACGGCATTGTTGCTCGAGGGAGAAGGCAATTCGCGCCGCGATTACGTCTATGTGTACGAAGGGCCAGTATTGCGTTCGGTGGTGAAGCAAGAGTTCAAGATGCATCTGCCAGCCCC
Source organism: Ruegeria sp. BHSC029 (assembly GCF_059613085.1). Taxonomy (NCBI): domain Bacteria; kingdom Pseudomonadati; phylum Pseudomonadota; class Alphaproteobacteria; order Rhodobacterales; family Roseobacteraceae; genus Ruegeria; species Ruegeria sp. BHSC029. The sequence goes on along the minus strand of NZ_JBXWRU010000012.1, from coordinate 8,799 downwards.
CGGTCAGCCAGGCGCGGCGGCCCCTGTCTTCAATGTCTATCGCGATCCCCGTGAAGAACATCCGCTTGTCGGGTATTCACTGTGGTCCGGGGCGTCTTTCCAAGACATGGTAAAGCGCCATCAGAAAACCATCGTGAAGCACCCTCACAAACCGCTCGGCAAGGGTGTCCCTTATGAAGGAATTGAAAATCTCAGGCCCGAAAGCGAATTGGCCCGAGAAGTCTTTTCAAGCTGGCAATGACGAACTTGAGACGGCGGTGCCTATCCTGCGCGACTCGCAAATATCCAAGGGATGTGAAGTGTCAATCTTTCGAGTTCTGTGAAACGTCGGAAAGCGTTGTCAGCTTTGAGTAGCTTGCTGTCCTTGGTGGACAGATGAGCCGCGGCAGCTTTGTCCGCAATGCAGTCGTTCAATGAATTTGGCTGAGCGACCGCATCGAGCCCACTTTGACCGATGCTGCTCTATGCCCCAATGACAGCAATGCGCAGAAAGCAGACTTTGCAAAGTCCGGTTGACCACATTGTCCACCAAAGGCGACAGTTCTGCTTCGCGACTGGGCTATACATAGCCCTCAAAGCGTATTGTTTGCGGGACTTCAGTTGCACCGTTTTCCTGAGCGAGTAGGGCGCGTGCTGACGAAAAGGTAGCAAGCGCAAAAAGAACAAGAAGGGCCTTTATCATCGTAGCGCCTCGGATCCGGGTTTTGAACTTGGGCCGGGGTTCACAAATGATCGCCCCGGCCAGCGTCAGGGCAAACGAGGTAGTTCTTGCCCTGAAACATCGTACTTTCGCCTAATTTAGAAGATCACCGACGATGCCGACGGCATCGACCACGGTAGACAGGTCATTCGTAACTTCGAGGACTTCGTCATCGACCAGAATGTAGCGGTTTCCTTTGCCCGGCTCCCCAAGCTTCCATTTGGAAAGGTCCCCAATATCCTCGAACTCCAGGTCAGATGGGAGCTTGGCACCGCGCGTGTAGCGCTTGATCTGTCCAGGTGGTACAGCTTTTGGGCCTTTGCCGGGTTTGTCTTCTATCTGAATGCTGACATCACCGTTCTTGCCCCCCTTGTTCGGCTTTTTACCCTTGTTGTCTTTGGCATGGGCATCGCTACCTCCAAGGATGAAAAACACAACTGCTAAGGCTGCGAGAATTCCGTATGCGATCTTCATAGATTGTTCCTTTGCTTCCCAACTTCATTCGACTGGCGTTGAAAATTCCGGCACGCGCTTGATCTCTTTTAGTTGCCCTTTGGCACACCGCTTAGTGACTGCCTTCACCCCGCATTAGAAAACGATCCGGGTTCTTAGACCGAACAGGGTAATCCGGTCCTGATCGGGATTTAGAAGCGGGTCGGAAATGAATTGTACCGATGGCGTGATCTGCAATCCGGGTGAGATTGAAAAACGGTAGAAAGCTTCAAGCGTGAACTGATCGCCATCTATGCCTCTTGCTTCGGCCCAGTTTAGGCCCAGGCCGGCCAAATCGGTGTTGCGACCATAGTAACCGAGACCGGCAGAAATCGACCGTTCATAAAGCGCTGCGGTCCCTTTCGAGGCCCCTGCACGGAAGAACGGCATCCATTTATTGTCAACAAACCATGCGGCGGAAAACGCTGCGCCGTAATCTTCTGCTCGACTGCCATCGTCAGCCGCATCCGCATGCCAGAGGGTCAGATGGATATTGTCGAAGTAGATGCGATCAAAGCCGGACGTGTACCCAAGTTCGAGCGACTTGAAGAGATTGCCGTCGCTAAACACATCAAAGTTTGGATCGGACGGGTCGGCGTTTGCGTCTGATACGCTGGCAACGGCGTAGAGGTTCTCGCTCAGCTTTACCCCACCGGCAATACCAAGGCCTTGGTTGGGCGTGTTGATTGTCGGGTTGGTATTGAAAGACAGGTTTTGAAAACCACTGTAGGGGCTTACCAACCCGTAGATATCCACAAAGTCCGTTACATCAATCTGGCCGACTTGCAGCGCCCACGACCCATTCTCAGCCCTTTGGGTCCAGAACAAATTGGTCAGAAGCAAACCGTTGTCATTGAAGGCTGTTCCCGTGATTGAAAGGGCTCCGCCATCCAGCCCGAGAAATTGCGGAGCAACGTCAGTATAACTGTGCCTGTCTTCGATCTTGAATGTCAGAGACCCCCGTTCAGTTGCCTGCCAACTGCCGTAGAACCGCGCAATTCCGCTGGCTGCTTCGCCGGTTCCCAGATCAGCATCCGTGGTTTGGCCGAATGCCAGGTAGTCAATGTTGAACCGAAAACCACCCTCAGCCAGTCGGTCTTTCCACTGAAACCAACCCGGTGCGATGTTGCGTGGAAAATCGGAACGATATTGCGGATCGGTGAGCCCGTCTCCGGGCGCAAGATCGGCTTCGACTGAAGATGGCCCGGATAGTCCCTGAGCCGACGCTGCGCCAGCAAATGCAATGCTCAATGCGGCAACCAGAAGTCTTATCATTTTGACGCCTGTGCCCCACCGGTCTTGCGATTTCCTGCCGCGCGGATGCGATCAGCAGCACGCTGCTTCCATTCCAACCTGTCTGCCTCGGTTTCCAGAGTTTCGACACGTTCCGCCTCTAGCTGGAAAGTCGCATTCATAGGCATGAGGCCATCCACAACCATCATATTATGAACGGAAGGATCGATAGTCAGCGTGCCTGTCAGCCGAACGGGTTCGTGGAAATAGCTAGGCGCCCAGTCCCCGTTCAACCGCACACGGATCATCTGGTTAGGCGGAGGTGGAGGCATGTGGCTGCACATCCCTCTTTCTGGCACCAAATACGCCACAGGCCGGCCGTCCGGATCGCTTGGAGCAGGAATGGCAAAGCCCGCGAGTGTGATTGTTCTGCCGTCGAATTGCGGGTTTCCGCTCGTTCCAGCCTTTCTTCGACGTTCAGTCACAACCTCGCGCTGATCGAGTAACCAGTCGACGTCAATTCCGTCTGACACCAAGGCGTCTTCGGTCTCTGCTAAAAGCAATTGCCATTTCTGCCGTTCTTCGGCGCTGCCAACCTCCTGCTGCAACCTGCCGCGTATACGCACAACGAAAAGAACATCGTCGAACTGTTCGGGGCTGAGTTCACGATAGGGGTCATCAAAGACCTGCGCAGACGGATCTGGCAGATCTGCCCAGTCCAACGCGGTTCCAGGCGTCGCCGCAGCATCATAACCGCACAAAACCAACCCTGCGAATACTGCGGAGCAAAACCAATTTCGCATGAATGCTCTCCGGCTGCTTTTTCTGGTCAATCCAGTGTGTTTTTGTAGATCACACCGTCCTTCATGATCAGGCGGATTGTTTCCGGGCTTTCAGGCCTCGGGTCGGCCCCAAACCATTGATCACCCGTACCAACCACCGAGAAATCTTCGAGCGGGTTACCGTCGATCAGCAGGATATCCGCATAGGCGCCTTCCTCGATCACACCGAGCTTGCCAGCCGTGTAAGGGTTCGAGAAATCGCCTGACAATGCTACGACCTCACCGCCGATTGACGTAAGCGTCACCATCGACTGGTACGGTCCGAAGAACTCGTTATTGAGATGTTTTTCATAAGCAATCTGGATGTTGCATGCTTCCACTGATCCCACGCAATCGGTCTGAAATCCGCGTTTTACCGGGCATTCCTTCATATTCGGAATGTAGTTCGCGAAAGTCGCGGACGCCGATATCGCTTTCGCGAGGCTCTTGGGCTCGTTCTTGACCGATGGGATATCCAACAAACCCGGATCAAAAGCCGTGAGGTTAGTCGTTATGTAAGCCCCTTTCTCGTTCATAATCTCGGCAATCTCGCAATCGAAGGAGAAGCCGTGTTCAATGGACATTACACCGGCCTCAAGGGCGTTCATGATTGCTTCCTTGCGGTAAGAATGCGCCATGACATAGGTGCCGTATTCGTTGGCAACCTGAACGGCAGCTTCGATTTCTTCCTTGGAGCCGGCGAGCAACTGCCATGGGTCAAACGCCGAGATCACCCCACCCGACTGCATGAATTTCAGCTGTGTCGCCCCCATGCGCATGTTATTACGACCATACAGGTAGACATCATCGACACCGCTGACTTGTTGCGCCATGTTCAGATTACCGAAGTTGGTCTGTCCGCCCGGCGGCGAGGTGAAGGATGCGAAGTCAGCGTGGCCGCCGCGTGTCCCGAGGAACGCGCCTGACGCATAGTGACGTGGACCGACGATCTGTCCGGCGTCGATGGCCCTCCGCAGACCGCCGTTGGCGCCGCCAGCATCTCTTACAGTCGTAAATCCTTGCATCAGGTACATCTCGGCCATCCTGGTTCCATGGATGCCAAAATCCTCCCAGGTCGAGTTCGTTTCCATGGAAGCGATAGACGGTCCCATGAGCATGAGGTGTGCGTGAAGCTCAATGAAGCCCGGTGTGAGTGTCCTACCGCCGCCATCGATCACCTCCGCATTGGGGGCATCGATCGCATCAGTTGAGACGACCTTGATAAGGTTGCCCTCAACCAGAACGCTTGCATTTTCGATCCGCTGTTCATTCACACCGTCGAAGACATGCACGTTGGTAAACAGCGTTTGGGGTTCTTCTTGATCCTGAGCCTGCGCGGTCGCCGAAAAAGAAAGAACTGCCGCGACAATTGCCGTCGAGCAAAGAGACATTCGTAAGCCGGACATAAGTACTCCCTTCATATTCATGTTTTGCCAACTATAGTCTGGAATTCATTGGCTCGGTTGCCCCTTTTGAATTAGGATGTACGAATGTGACTGCAAAAATGGCCACTTCTTAAAGCTAATCCAACAAGGGTTATGAGCTTGCCTTTCAACTCCACCTCCCGAGAGCATAGCGAGGGCTTTGTTCGCCTCTCTTTAGCCGCTCCCTTTCTGCAATATCTCACCGAACGTAAGATCAATCCGCAACCAGCATTGGATCAGGTCGGCTTGAAAGCTGAACTGATGACTAACCCATCCGTGTTCGTTCACTCCGAGTTGGTTTACGGCTTGGTAAATGCTTTCTCAGAAGTATCAGGGGATCGATACCTAGGACTGAATGTAGGGGAAGCGTTTGACCTACAAGGATGGCCGCCCTTCGCTCAAGCCTTGCAATCTACAAAAACGCTGTTCGAGTTTTTTACCCGCTTTGTTCAGCTCGTGCCGCAGGAGTCCAATTCTGTGCGGCACAGCCTTGTCATTGAAGCAGACAAAGCGACTTATCGTATCGAGAGGCAACAGGAACCAACCGTCCCACCCATTCAGGTGACCGGTTTTGGTGCCGCAATCTATGTACGCCTATTGCAGACCGTCGTCGGAGAGTCCTGGGACTCTTCCCGTGTGCGATGGGAAAGCAGATACATCAATGGGCTGCCTATCGACTACAAAGGGATCGAGGTTGGCCTTGGGACTGATCCCGGAATGCAAATTAGTTTTCCTGTGGAATGGTTGTTTTTGCACCACGTCTCTGAGGGTTCTGCCAAGCCCATAGCATCACTTCGACAAGATGAAGAAGTAACCGTGGTGGCAGCTTTGCGATCTGTCTTACGCGACAAACTGGATGAAACCGATTTGGGACCAGAGATGGTGGCTGAAATGCTGGGAATACAACCGGAACGGTTTCTGAAAGCGCTTCAAAAACAAGGCACAACGCTACCGCGCGAAATCAAACGGCTGCGTATCGATGTCGCCAAGGAGCACCTCAAACAAAACCAGATGACAATTGCAGAGATCGGACTGATGCTCGGCTATTCTGACAAGTCCCATTTCACTCGCTTTTTCCGAGGTCAGACCGGAATGACACCGACCAAGTTCCGAAGCAAGTAAATGTGGTCGAGCCAAATGAACGCTTCGAAGATTAGGTCCTCGTGGGATCAGTTCGGAGAAGTTGTAGTGCGACGTTGAACAGGTTAGTCGACGACATGAATGGTTGGTTGCCACCGCCGATACAACCTCTGCAACTGGCCGTTTCGTTGTGTATTTCGGAGTTAGCAAAGCTTGGTTGCGAAGGTCCGCTTCGGGCTGTTGTGGTCCTTTAGAGCAAGAATGCGGATGGCTGCAAAGTCCGCATTACGGTCGTTTGCTGCAACTTGCTTGAACGTCTATTTTGCGGACCGAGCGGTCGTCTGCCTCGGTTGAGTTTATAATCGCAGTTAGCCGGAAGCGGACGTGACCAACGGGAATTTTCGTTTGAGGGAGCGTATGCAGGCTAGCCGGAGAGCGGTCGTTCGAGGCGCAATTCGAAGACAGTCGGTTTGCGGGTGAAAACGCAATCGGTGTGATTAACCGCCCCAATTCACTATTCCGGTTTCACGGGAAGCTTCTACCTGAAAATGGCAGCATAGCGGGGCGCGAAGAATTTCGCGAAGGCCTTTACTTCGGGGCGACTATAAGCCTCTGGCGCAATCAGCTTCAAATGCTCCGAGTTCATCTCCTCGAGCGGCGCAAAGCATTGAATGAGCGTGTCATCGCTTTCGGCAAGTTTCACGTTTATGATGCCAAGGCCATGACCCGACCGGATGGCGGCATGCATCAGGTCCAGCTCGGAATAGGTTTGCCTGATCTGATCAGGTTCCGCATAGCGGATCAGCCAATCGTGAAAGGCTGACGGCACACCTTCACGTAGGAAGCTGACAAACGTATGGTTGAACAAGTCTTCTACCGAGGTCGGCAACCCGTGTTTTTCGGCGTATGAATGGGATCCGAAAAGCGCGTAACGCGCGGTGCTTATCTTGCGGCAGATGAGGTCCGGATGGGGAGGGCTTCTTGTCACGCGCAGTGCTATGTCCGCTTCGCCAGCCGATAAATCCAGGACTTCGACGCTGGGCAGGAATTCGAAGCTGACATCGGGGCGGAGCAAAGAGAACTCGTTGAAGATCGTTGCGATCCGGGGCGAGAAGTTGCCGGAATAGGCCGTGATCCGGATCGGCCTGGTGCTGCGCAGCGTTTCAACCGTCTGGGCCAGGCAGGTTGCCGCCGCTTCGATTTCTTCCGCGTTCCGCAGGATCGCTCGTGCTGTTTCGGTCGGCCGGAAGCCGCGCGTGTCCCGCTCGAACAGGGTTACGCCTAGCTCATGCTCAAGCGCCTCAATGCGGCGCGCAACGGTTGGCTGGGCCATGCCGAGCTGGCGCGAGGCAGCCAAGGTGGACCCCGCGCGCACGACGGCAAGAAAGACCCTGATTTCTGACCAGCTCCGGAGTACGCTCTTCATTTTTGTAGAATAGCACATCGCCGCAGCCGATACCGGGAAAATCGTGCAGCCGCTACAGTGGGAGCACCTTCACAGCAGCAGGAAAGGCCCGAGAGATGAACGCATTCATGACCAGCGCCGGCACAGTCCCGCCGCTTCAAAAGGCTCTTGGCTTCATCCAGCGTGTATTCCACTTCGCCCCGCGCCCCCGCCCTGAGGAAACGCAGCCCGATGACGCCCGGGCCCGGCGGGAATTCATCTGGGAGGTTCTTTCCCGCAACCCGGACGCCTTCTCCAGCGATGCCGATGTCCAAAGTATGATGAGTATGTATCCCGGCAGGTTCTGACTAGTTCGGGGCCGACCTTGAGCGCTAATCCCCGTCCGCTCTAGACCGTCGAATGGCCGCTATCGGGCCGGTCGCGCCGATCCGTAATGCCCAACCGCCTTCGCCTCGCAAAGTCAGAAAGCTACGGGTCGCTGCCACCCGAGCCGAACGCAGCATCATGCACTTCGGGCTCAATGCGGTCATACAAGTGTTTTGATAGGAACGTCTGCTTTCAAAAGGATTACGCTTTAATCATGCATTTTAACTGCGTTCGACAACGGCGGTTGCGCTCTCCCGCAACCAGCGATACTTGCGAAACCGCCTCAGCCATGTCGGCTTGGGCGGTTTTTGCTTTTTTGCCAGACGCTAAGGCGAGAATGCCGGCAAGATCTCCATGCAGATCAATGTCATATCCATCTTCAGACGGTGTCAGCACCACCTTGTCGATCAGAGCGCGCAGCGCTTCCGCAGCCTCGCTACGCACGTCGGGTTTATTGAGAGCGTTGCCGCCGCCTCGGTTCTGCTTCATCCACCCGTCTTATTCTACGGCTTTACGTAGTAAATTGGGCCACCAATACCTATATTGGTGGTACCCGCATTCACTTTTCACTCCCTATCTGGGCTCGTGAGTGTTGCGGACAATCAAAGGATCAAAATGATGTCTTTCAAAGACCTTACGACCAGAGCGGCTGCCGCACTGAAGGAAAACGATGCGGACGCGTTAAAAAAGAAGTGACGTCGAAAGGGCAGGACGCCGTCCCCGAAAAATCAAAGCCTAAACCTCAAAACTGATAATACCCTGCCGGGAGCGGGTGGCTTGTTCTTGTTTACATCTCCGAGCGAGCGGTATCAGCAAAGGAGAACTACCCAAATGAACCAACTAATCAGCAAGACAATCGCAGTCTTTTCCAGGCCGTTTACTTTCCCTGGCTTTGACGAATTACTCCCGGCGGGCGAATACGACATAGAAACTGAGCTTTCCGCACCACCAGATTATTTGGATCCAGAAGCCTGGAAAGCATCAGTGCTAATCTTTCTGCATCCACGGAAATCTCACCCCGGTCTGGCGCGTACCTTGACCGTTTCTCTTACTGATTTGGAGAGAGCCCGCGCAAAGGATAAATTGTCTTCAAAGCAGTTGTCGCAGTTCTTGCTCGACCAACTTTTGGCCGATCCCATGGTGCAATTGATTATGGAAGCGGATGGCGTTTCAGAGACTCAACTTCGGCACCTCTACTCGGAGTCGCTCATCTCTGAGGCAGACGACAGATCATCAGATCAACGAGCCATACCACGAGGATGCGGAAACGGTTCTCGG
>NZ_JBXWRU010000011.1:0-19608 GCF_059613085.1 Ruegeria sp. BHSC029 | reverse complement strand
CGGATGACCTCGGGACTGGTTTTGAAGTACTTGAAAGAGGCAGGTTTGGTCATGGGCAAAAGCTACGCAACCGTCCTGCCTGCCTCAAGACAAGTTCTTCTGACAAGACCCCAAGTTCTTCTGACAAGACCCCACAGAGATCTCGCATCGCTAGCTTTGGATCACCGAATTACGTGAACCGAACACTTGGCATGATGCACGACTCTGTTCGCAGTGGAACCTAGAAATATGTCCTCGAATCCGGGCTTATGCGAAGCTAAGACGATGCAATCGGCGTCGCTCTGGTTTGCGAATTCGACAATTGCCCTACCCGCATGCCCGGAGATGAGCTGTACCTTCGCGTCTGAGATTTCAGAGGCAGTGTTATGCAGATTCTCCAATATCTCATGCCGCGTATGTGCAAGCACTTCACTTGGAATCTGAGAACCCACATATGCCGGAATAGGTTCTTGGACGTGCACAACGGTGAAAACAGCGTCGGCATCAGCCAATTGGCGCGCAGCCTTAAACGACGCTTGAGTGTCGTGTTCTTTGTCCAGAGCAACCGGGATCAGGATGTTTTTGTACATTTGACCTCCTATCTACTGCTCCGATGATTTCAGTTTGGTTTTTCGGCGGCACGAACCCTAAACAGGCTCAGACTTTGAAGATTTCCCCGCGCTGTTTGTAGCGGCTACGACATCATCAACTGTTTTCTCAACAGCTTCAGCTTCGGTTTCAGCGACATAAGATGCACAACGAGACACGGTTTCGAACCATTCCTGCGCGTCAGCAACCAACCGCTCAGCCGAATGGCGCTGCCACTCCGTCATACTCTGAAGGGCTTTCGATGGATCGGACGGGTTCGCAGAAGACACTTTGCGTGCAGCTTGTAGAGCCGTCCGAACCGCCTCATGACGCCGTTCGAACCAATGCTGCGCAAAGGCCTCTGTTTCTTCGAGCATTTTTTCTTGTGCGTCCCAAAATTGTTCGATCTGGGCACCGAAGGCTGGATTGCCAGACATGGGCGGCTGCATTTGCTTGAAAACATCCACAAGTGAGGTCGGGCTATTTGTGCTAGATTTCTTTGTCGGCATCGAAAGTTCCTCCTCATTTCCTTAATGAGCTATTGTGCCACCTGCGGCGCGCTTTCGCCTTAATACAGATCAATATCCCCCATTTTTTAGGATCTTCGGCTTAGGCTGCCACGGGACATTGGCATTCTCTCCGACATCGGTTCCAAGATGGCAGGGGTGGAGTTAAAGTAGTTTAGACAAGAACTTAACGCTTGGATCTCTATGCACATTGCCGGCTTTCTGATTACCCTAGGTGTCCTCTTCCTTGCCGGATTGGCGGCCGACCAACTTGGCCGGGTAACGCATCTTCCTCGTGTTACAACCTTGCTTTTCCTCGGTCTGATCGCCGGGAACGCCCGAATGGGTTTGATCCCACTCGACGTTGCAATGTGGTTCGACGAGATTTCCATTGTGGCTTTAACGATGGTCGCGTTTCTTCTTGGAGGTTCCTTAACCCGCGAGAACCTGGTTCGGCATGGCAGAGCCATTCTGACGATTTCGATTTCAATCGTGGTTGCAACCCTTGTTATCGTGTCTGCTGGATTGACCGCAATCGGCGTACCCTTCGGGTTGGCACTGGTGCTGGCGGCAATTGCTACGGCTACGGCTCCGGCCGCCATGACAGACGTGATCAAGCAATCTGGGGTGTCCAACAGCTTCACAGAGACATTAAAGGGCGTCGTCGCAATTGATGACGCTTGGGGTCTGATCGTTTTCAGCATCGCCTTGGTTCTGGCCGGTCATTCGGATGGTTGGGCCACCGTCACGACCACAGCGATGTGGGATTTCGGAGGGGCTTTTTTGTTGGGTTCCGCGCTAGGCGTGCCATCCGCTTACCTCACAGGTCGCTTGAAGCCGGGAGAGCCAATGCAAGCCGAAGCGGTGGGAATCGTGTTTCTGACAGCAGGCCTTTCGTTGTGGCTAGAAGTTTCGTTCCTTGTCGCAAGCATGGTTGCTGGCGCAGTTATTGGGAATCTTGCCCGCCATCACGACCGTGCTTTTCATGAGATCGAGCACATTCAGTGGCCGTTCATGATTTTGTTCTTCCTACTGGCTGGCGCCACGCTGGATATTGAAGCCTTCGGCTTGATGGGCTGGGCTGGTGGTCTTTTCCTATTCTTGCGCGCCGTAGCCCGCCTCGTCGGGGGTTATTGTGGAGCGAGACTTGGCGGCCTGCCTAGCCGTCAGACCCGCTGGTACGGCCCAGCTTTGTTACCACAGGCCGGTGTCGCGGTAGGAATGGCCCTCGTCGCCGGAGAGCAATTTCCACATTGGGCCGCGTCGATCATGGCCTTTACTCTAGCCAGCGCTGTGGCCTTCGAGGTGTTGGGGCCGCCGTTGACTCTCATGTCAATCAGACGAACGGCTGACACAGATGAGCAGATTGGTCAGTAACTATTCAGACTGGATCGATTCAAGAAAGGCGAGCAAATTCGCCAACGGCAGGCCTACCATCATAGGTTGCCCATTAGGCAGAGCCACCGCGATTTGTTGGTCTGTCTCAAACACCGCGCCAAAGATTGGCATTTCGCCCCCATGGGCGAGCAATTGTGAACGACCGTCAATCTGTTCAGCTATAAGATCTATCGGAAACACACCGCCGTTCTCGCCCGCCAATTTGGTAAGGTCAGGTGTTCGAATAGCCAGCATTTCCGCCATTGGCCCGTCTCCGGTTGCTTCGAAACCGTGACATTGCCAGCAATACGTCCGGTACAAATCACTTCCCTCATCAACGCTGACCTCCTGCGCTAGTACGGGCCCCGTGACGAACAGTGCCAGTAAAATCCCTCGAAAAATCTGCATATGCTCCTCCAATTTGCTGCCCCGGAAGAAGATCTAATTATAAGGCATCCTTAAGAAAGCACTTTGACCTTGCTCATTTTGGACGCTCCTGTACGAGGATTGGCGTTTCAGTCGAATAGCGTTTGGTGTACGCGCCTAATTTATTCCTGCCGGCCTACAACTACGCCACCTCATCGTTGACCTCACCACCCTTGCGCGCAGACGGTTCTCCTTCCAATATATTCATATACCTGAGAATTCGTCAGAGGTGATAAGGCACGCGATGCAACCATCTGAGCGCATCCATCCGAGCCCAAGACTGGTAACAGGTTCCAAAGCGTCACGAATTGCTTTCCACCCTAAATCTGAAACCATCGAACATGTTTGCTTTGCCTTTAAGTCCGACGACAAACGACAGTTGGGTTGCGTTCAGCCTCGCAGACCCGTCGCAGCGAGGTGATTGACATAGATCAAAGCACCAACATGAATTACATAGTAAAATTCGAATGTTTCAACATATTCTACGTTCACCGTCCTGTCCCCAAGTAAACACAAAGGTGAATGGAATTTTGAAGGAGTGGAAGTTCCACCCACGGGGGCTCGGCAGGAGTGATGGCGAGCCCCCAGTTAGTTGATTGGCGCCCAATGTGCCCAGGTTGAGACACACGGCATTCGGTGCAGCTTTGACCATAGGATTAAGCCGCTGCGCCAATCGAGACAAAAAGAGAAGGACGCCACTGACGACGTTCGGAGTGGGCAGTTGGCGGAAATCACTTATGAACTCTGTTGATCCAAACGAACAGAAACTCAGGCGGGCCCTTACAACCCCGTTGCTCACGCTTTATGGCCTTGGGGTAACGGTCGGAGCGGGCATTTATGTTTTAGTCGGCGCGACAGCAGACATTGCTGGACCGTTTGCAGCGTTTTCGTTCGTTTTAGCCGCGCTCGTCGTATCACTCACCGCGCTTTCGTATGCAGAACTCGCAACACGATTCCCCGTCAGCGCAGGTGAAGCGGCCTATGTTGAAGCGGGATTTCAGAAAAGATGGATGGCGGTTTTCGTCGGCCTCGCGGTCGCAGCTTCGGGGATTATCTCTGCCTCTGCAGTTGCAATTGGCGCAGCATCATACCTGCATGCTTTAACCGGTTTTGCGATCCCTGTTTTGACCATCAGCGTCGTTTTGATCATGGGTTTAATCGCACTTTGGGGGATCACTGAGTCGGTCTTTGTTGCGGCTGTCATTACGATCATCGAGATCGCAGGCCTTATCTTTGTGATTGGCTGGGGCATGTCGGTTCAGGATCCGCAGGGATACGGAATCAGTTCGATGCTTCCACCGCTTGAATTCGACGCGTGGAGAGGCATTTTCGCGGCATCACTTCTCGCCTTTTTTGCATTTGTTGGCTTCGAGGACATGGCCAACGTGGCAGAAGAGGTTAAAGACCCGGTCCGCACGATTCCAAAAGCGATTTTACTAACCCTCGTTTTGGCGACCGTGTTGTATCTAGGAACCTCAATGACGGTTCTACTTGTTGTTCCGATCGATGTTCTTTCGACATCCGCAGCCCCCCTCGCGCTTGTGTTTTCAAACGCGCCCGAGGTGATCAAACAGGGCTTTTCCGCAGTCGCGATTGTGGCGACAGTCAACGGAGTACTGATTCAGATGATCATGGCCTCGAGGGTGATCTACGGCCTAGCTGACCGTAACCATTTACCGAAGGTTCTGGCGATTGTCCCAAAAGCAACTCAGACACCAGTTATCGCTACTTTGCTGGTCGTGGCGATCATCGTTTTGCTGACCCAAACTATACCGCTTGGTATTCTGGCAGAGCGCACGTCTCAGATCGTTCTCGGCGTCTTTGTACTGGTCAATATTTCGCTGATCCTGCTGAAGATGAAGCCGGACGAGTCCGCAAAGCACTTCCGCGTTCCTCTTGTGATACCGATCCTTGGGGTGATCACCAGTGCATTGCTTTTCGGATCTGGATTTCTCTAACTGATACAACGACCCAAAGGCCTCAACGAGCTGCCACGGCATATGACGACTGACCAAACTTCCATAGGATCAAAACTTTCGGCCTGGTGGCATAGAACGTTTGTGGATCTGGTTCAGCAGCTGAAATGGTCCTATCTGCCACCACTGATGGTCTATTTTGCGGCCGGCGTGTCCGGCCTGACCTCGGTCGTTGGTGCTTTTTTCCTAAAAGACTACCTCGATTTATCCGCCTCTTTCGTTGCAGGGCTAGCATTTTGGGCTGGTATCCCGTGGATACTAAAAATGCCGCTTGGTCATGTCGTGGACCTGTTTTGGCGCTGGAAGTCCCTGCTGATCTTGTTCGGCGCGTCCTTGATCACGTTGTCTTTGCTCACCATGTACGGGCTCGTGACCGCACCTGCGCAGATGTCCAGTTTCATGCCGCTGGAAGACTGGTATGTTGTTGCCTTGCTCTTGGCGCCTTCGGGCTATGCCATTCAGGACGTTGTTGCCGACGCCATGACGGTTGAGGCGGTGCCGAAGGTTGACCAGCACGGCCTACCATTTTCGCCTGAAGAAACCCGTGCTCAGCACACGACGATGCAAACCTTGGGCAGAGTTTCCATTATTTCTGGGTTTGCCGCTGTTGCGGCTGTAAACATCTGGATTTTCTCTGGAACAGAGGATCTGCAAAAATCCGATCGCCTTGCGCTTTATGGCCAGGTGTACCTGATAGCTCTGGCCATCCCTGTGTTATCCGTCAGCGGTGTCGTTCTTCACAGCTTGATCCAGCGTCAGCGTATAAGATCGGGCGACCCGCCCTACGCGCCGGATGAAGTCACCGAAGTCAAATGGTCCATATTGCTGGGCGGCTTCGCATTCGTTGTGCTTAGCATCGTGTTGGGAACCGCCGATTTCGAGTTTGCGCAAGAAACAGTCTTTGCGGTTTCTCTAACGGTGATCCTGTACCTTATGTCGCGCCTGTTGAAAGAGCTGGAACCAGCACAAGCCAGAGCCCTGATCGGGACAGCGACAATCATTTTTGTGTTTCGCGCTGTGCCGCTATCAGGACCAGGCCTGACTTGGTTTGAAATCGATGAACTGGGGTTCGATGAGCAATTCTTGGCAATCCTGGCATTGTTGACCTCGCTGCTGGCCTTGCTCGGGTTAATTGTTCTGCGGCCATTCATGGCCAACCGTTCGATTGCGCACGTAGTGGTACTGTTGACTATTGCGGCGGGCGTGCTCGCGCTGCCCAACCTTGCCCTCTATTACGGTGTGCATGAATGGACGGCGGCGCATACCGGTGGTGTTGTCGACGCAAGATTTATTGCCATCCTCGACACTGCTGTTGAATCGCCGCTTGGACAGATTGCCATGGTCCCGATGTTGGCTTGGATTGCACGCAATGCCCCTGTTCAGTTGAAAGCGACCTTTTTTGCGGTGATGGCATCATTCACAAACATGGCTTTGTCGGCGAGCAGCCTCAGCACCAAATACCTCAACCAAATATACGTCGTCACACGCGCCGTCACATATCCAGAGACCGGTGAGGTCACGTCTGCCGCGGACTACAGTCAACTTGGATACTTGCTGATCTCCGTAGCCGTGATCTCGGTGATCGTTCCACTGGCCACAGTGTTTTTCGTTCAAAACTCGCGCTTCCGAACGAGTGAATGATCACTGGCTTTCAACCTCTCTCAGCAGAGCTCTGAGATGTGAAACCGGGACGCCGATGTTTGAGCCACCAAACTCGGGCAGGATCGCAGCATTGATCGCAACGACCTCGCCCCGCCGATTCAATGCTGGCCCCCCGCTCCCACCGGTCGTGGTCTCGGCGTCATAAACGATGGCGCTCTCACTTGTTCGTGCAACGATCCCCCGGCTTGCGAGTGGGTGAATCATGCTTTGAGTAGAAAGCCGGGACGCGATCGACCAAAAGTTCAGCGTTCCTTCTGCCTCCAGTTCCTCTAGAAAGCCCGGACCGGCCTGCGCGATCAAAGCTTTCAAACCCGTTGGATATCCCAACAGAAAAAGCTCTTCACCGACGCGCGACGTGGCATCCGCCAACGGAATTCCGAGGTCTTGAACGCTTGGCTCAACTGCCAAAATCGCCAAGTCTGCTGCTTCGCTGAACCGAACCAAACGCGCCTCTATTGGTTCCGTTTGATCAGGCAAATAGGCCAACAGCCTCAACATTTCAGGCTCAAGGCCAGCGTCGCTCAACGCCTTCTCTCGGTTCCCCGAAGTCCAGGGCAAAGCGACATGGCGGTTGGTGGCCATCAACGGTACCCCAGCAATCAAAAAGCCGGTTCCGGTGAATTGAAATTCTGCAGGTTCGCCGGTCCCGTCCGGTTCGATCCAAGGTTGGCCGAATGGGGTTTTCAGGTTTTCTCCATTCGGTCCCAATACATGCCGCAATATCTTCCCGCTTTCCACGTGGCGCAGTCCATAAGCCCCCTGAAGGAAAGCGACGGACCGGGTCGAGGCAGCGATCACCCGCGTGGGGGCTCCGGCCCGCTGCTCCAAGGTTCCAAGACGCTGCTCGGTCGACAGAACCTGGTTCTTAAAAGCTTCACGCAAAGAAGCCAAGTCATCAGGCGTAAGTGCATCTTCTCGCGTCTGGGCGAGCATAATCGCGACCGCTTCGATCTTGCGGGACTCCTGTTCAATACTATCCGCCAAGCGCCGGTCGTTTTGGTAAAGCAGGTACCCAAACCCCGCGATCACAAGAAGCGTCGCAAGTACTGTGATCCTGAACAGTATCGTGGTCTGAGACGCAAGCCGCCGCCCGCTGTCGCGCAGGGCACCAGACATCTTTTTAGCGAAGGGTCGACGGCTCGTTCGGGTGTAAGCATAGGCGTCACTGAGGATATCTTCGACTGTGTGGTGCGCGGGAAATGAGTGATCGCACAACCTGTATCGAGACATTGGGCCCTTTTCGCCGAACTCGATCATATCGCCATGCCTCAGAAGCGCCGATGAGGCTTTTTGTCCGTTCACCCATACATTGCGCCCTGCTGACGCGGCTATCGTGTAACCGTCGTCAGCCCACTTTAAGGTGGCAATATCGTTGTCATGCGGAGGCAGGTCGTCTTTAGGTCGAAGGCTTAACACCCTGCCATCGTTAACAGAAACGGTCAGGGCTTTATCGACCAGCCAGTTCACGTAGCCGCGCGATGGTCCGGTCAGGCTCTCCAGAAAGGCCCGCACCTCACCTTCACCAGCATGTCCTGAGGGTGTCATGCCACTCTCTTCTGGTTTTCGCATTGTGGCCCCCTACCCAAACGCGTGAGGGCATTCTACCACGCTTAAACGCCAAACCCATGGCCTGGTACGAATGTACAAAAAACACATTTGTACAGGTGCTTGCGGTGCCTGCGCGGATTCAACCAAAGACACTTATCAGGCCGCAACTCTAAGAAGGTCGATCCACGATCGACCCTCTGCTTTGCTCTTTTCAAGCACGGTATCGAGCCACCAGACCGTCTATTTCGACGATACCTTGATCTTACGGCTTGGGTCCTGAGGCTCAATCTTCGGCATTTCTATATGCAGAACGCCCTTGTCGAACGTCGCTGAAATCTTGTCGATTTCTACAGTATCTGGCAGCGACATGGCTCTTGAAAAGCTGCCATAGCTTCTTTCGCTGACACGAAGATCGCCCGTTTCATCATGCGCAATCTTCTTCTGACCGCGCAGGATTAGCCTGCGATTCTTGATTTCAATTTCCACATCATCTTCTTCGAGCCCCGGCAATTCAGCCGTCAGGACAATCGCAGAATCCGTTTCTTGGACATCGATTGCCGGTGAAATCGCACCCGTCATATCAAGGGACGGAAAACCCGTGCGTTGCGCAGCCGTTTCCATCGGCAGGAAGGGTGATCCTTCCCCAAGAAAACGCGACATCAGGGTTTCCATTTCACGCCGAAAGTTGTCAGAGAGCGGATGCATTCCAGTGAAAAGTTGCGGGGACTTTTTGTCTTCTAACATTTTGAGCCTCCTCCATTGGCCTGATTTCACGCGCGCAACATTATGACAGGAAAAGCGGTCAAGGACCTTGATCTTGCGCAAGCATGCAACCTCAGGATCAGCCAGACCGAACGCGGCGGCTGAACGAACAGAAACGGGAAACTTCGTTCACTAAACTTGCCTCGTCGTGGTGAAGTTAACACCATTCTCAGTAGTCTTGATCGGAATCCCAGGTCAGCTTAGCGTTTATTTTGAATGAGCCCGAGCTGCCTAGCTTTAGCACAGTGGAGCAAAACTGTATGAAATGGCCTTATCTGGCGCTGATTTACGTTTTGCTGATCTTGGCTCCCTTGGGTTTTTCTTGGTCCTTGGGGTGGCCACCACGATCATTTAATCAAGAGCTCGCGTCCGGGCTTGGGATGCTGGCTTTTTCAATAATCTTAGTCGAGTTCCTGCTGTCTGGGCGGTTCAGGTTCATCTCTTCCGGTCTGGGTATGGATGTAACCATGCGGGTGCATCAGTTGATGGCGCGTACAGCACTCGGCTTTGCGCTGATACACCCGCTTCTCTATCAGGGTACGCCTTCGGGCGGACGCCGCCCGTGGGATGAAACAAACCAACTTACGATTTCCACCGACTTTTCTACGCTGGTATCGGGCATCGGCGCATATCTATTTCTGTTCATTTTGGTCGCCTCGGCAATTGCCCGCAAATCCCTTGATTACAAATACGAAACATGGCGCCTCTTACACGGGCTGGGAGCCTTGGTGATCGCATGCCTGTTGTTGCATCACACGGTCTATGCTGGGCGCTACGGTGGGCATCCGCTACTAACCTATCTCTGGCTTGCCCTAACCAGTATTGCAGTTGGAACTTTGCTGTATGTCTATCTCGTTCGCCCTTTACGTCAGAGGAAGAGACAGTGGCGCGTCACGTCTGTGTCTCGACTAACACCGAAGCAATGGGAGTTGCGCGTCGTTCCAGATGGTCACAACGGACTAAACTTCGAAGCAGGGCAATTTGCTTGGCTAAACGTCGGCCACAGTGTTTTTTCGCTGCATGAGAACCCATTCTCGATTAGTTCGGCACCAGCCGAAGGCCCCGAAGTTTCATTCATGATAAAGGAGCTTGGGGATTTCACATGCGGCCTCAGACAGATCGCTCCGCAAACCACGGCCTATCTGGATGCCCCGCACGGAAATCTATCGATCAGCCACCGAACTGAGAAAGGCATTGTTCTGATCGCAGGTGGTGTCGGGATCGCGCCCATGTTGAGCATTGTGCGTCAGGTACGGTTGAGTGGAACACAGTACGAGCTCAAGCTTATCTATGGCAACCGGGTGGAGGAGCAGATTGCTTTTCGCCAGGAGTTGTCCAAAGAAGAAACAGTATTTGTTCTATCCGAGCCGCCAGAGGATTGGTCCGGAGAGACAGGCTTGATCGACGGTCATCTGTTGGACCGCAATTTGTCTTCTGAACAATTTGAAAGCTGGCTTTTTGTTCTCTGCGGCCCCCCTGCCATGATGGACACGGTCGAAGATCATCTGATTGAGCGGGGCACCGCGTCACACCGGATTTTGTCTGAAAGGTTTGACTATGATTAGACTGCTCAGAAACCTGCCCGCACGCCAACAAGTAAAACTCGCAGTTTGGTTGATCAGTATTTCAATCTTCGTCGCTATCTTGGCCTTTTGCTTAAGGTAGAAAGCTAGACCGCCAGGGGTTGGCTAGCTTCAAGGCTGCCGGCCGAAAAGGCAGGTATTCTTGGAGATGGATGCCGTCACGAACTTCCTAATAAACATGCTCCGCGTGGACAGCATGAGCATACCGCAACGATCCAGATATGCCCCCATGAAACGCCTTTGATGGAGATCAAGGGCAACGCACGTCACTTATTCATAATAAGCAATCTATTCAGACCGATTTTTGGGAGGATCGGAATGACTTTACTCATCGCCTTCGCCACGGTCGAAGGCCAAACAGCAAAGATTGCGCGCTTCATCACCGATCTCGCGAAGAATGCCGGTTTCGATGCAAAGCTGATCAATACCGATGAAACGCCCAGCCACGTTTCACTTGACGAAGTGGTCAAGGTTATTCTCCTGGCCCCTGTCCACGAGCGTAAGCACCCCAAGTCATTCGAAGCATTTGTCGCTTCAAATAGAGATGCCTTAATGAAGCGAAAGTCTCTCGTGCTTTCCGTCGGTCTAAAAGCTGCTTTCGCGTCAGGTCGAGAAGAAGCACGCGACTATCTTGACGAAATGCTTCTTCGAACAGGTTTTGAACCAAATGCGACGGCTTTGATCGCAGGCGCGGTGAGGCCCGAAAACTACGGGTATTTTGAGAGGGAGATTCTTCAGCGCGTCGTCTTGCTCGGTCGAAAAATCGATCCACGAGAAGGGGCAAGGGAGTTTACTGACTGGGATGAACTCACGTTAATTGTGATAGAGTTCCTTGGCGAAAACGGGCGGGCAAACACGCTTCAACCTCAAGCGAGTACCCAATAACAACTGGCTGTTCCCGTATTAACCGATGAACGTATAGAGCTACCTATACCAGCAAATCACAGTCGCCAGTTCTCTTCATCAGTGCCCGAACAGCACTGGCAACCTTGTCTGCTCCAACATTGCTTGTGTCGTTCCCCCAAATACCGACTGACGCAAATGGGAATGCCCGTAAGCCCCCATAACAACGAGGTCGGCCCCCAATTCTCTTGCGCGTTCCTGAATGCAGTGTTCAATTGAATTCCCGCCGCACCGAAACTGCGACACGGTCACAGTGCAACCGTGATGGCTGAGCCATCCAGCTAGGTCGGTTCCGGGCGCTTGACCTTCTACGTCATCAGGCGACGGCAAATCAAAACACCCAATCACAACTTCGTTGGCCGCCAGAAGAATGGGTAAAGCTAAATGCGCAACCCTAGACGCAGGCAGGCTATCATTCCATGCCAAAAAAATGCAGTCGCGTTGGGCAAACGGATCTCCATTTATCATCAGGCCTACCGGCGAATGGAACAATACTCCGTACGCGATCTTATGAAACAAATCGGGGTCTTTTCGCAACTCAGCGTCTAGAAAGGCGATATCAGAGCGATTGGCTTGGCCAGCCACAAGATGCTTCAACTCTGCTCCAGATCCCATAAAGGCAATTACATTTGCAGATACGCCTTGCCCTACCAGAAGCGCTTCAACTTCTGTGGCGCGGGACTTCAAGGCGGCATTTTTTCCGTTAAGAACATCCAACCAGTTTGAGGGAAGACCCGCCTCAACGAACCTGTTTGATCCATACTTTAGGTACGGCAGGTTGGGTAAGTCCGCGATCAACACGCAATTCAAGTGAATGTTGTGGTTACAAGCAGTTTCAGCGCATTCCAAAATCGACGCGTCGTCAGCATCAACTCCTACATAATATGCCACTGTTTTGTGTTGCATTCCCGACCTCCGTCCGGAATTTCAATTCGCCCAAAGGCCGTGCTCACGGATTAAACCTACGAAGAGACAGTGTTGTTGGTCGCTCTTCTTATTTCGGCAGCATGAAAAACTCTTCCAGCACAATCTTGCCTTCCGCCACCGAATACACCGCGATCTCGCGCAGGGTCATACGCTCACCCGTGGCCTTCTGAACGACCTCGGCTCTGAAGCGCACTCCAAAGCGGTTGGGTGGGTGGACGTAGGGGCCATCCACTTCTAGTTCTTGGATTTCATGCGATGCCAACCAATCCTCTCTTTTTCCCTTGATGGCTTCTCGCCCCTTTGAAACGCGGAATTGTCGAACCGGAGGCACGACTGCCTCTATCGACTGTGCGTTTTCGGCATACATTTCATCAACACTTGCAAGGCCCCTGCGCTCACGCATGGCCTGGGCGAATGATCTTCCGATTTCGATCAACTCTTCCATGAGCCCCCCCCTGAATTACCATTGACAGTACCACGTCTTGCCCGCGCCAATCTTGACAAGGATCAATAAGAATATCGATGGATACTGTGAGGCCGGTTCGAACAAGTCTCAGCTAGGCCAACAGACATGTCGCTTATAGCGCGCCAAGTTCGCGCCACTCGGCAAGAGCGGCGGCGCCGTGACAACTTGAAGGTGTCTCGGTTGGGAAGGGATCGCCCAAGGCTGAAGTGATTGGAGACGGAGGAGTGAACGGCGACGAGCTTCTTCAAACTTCGCATCCGCCTTAACCGCTGCATCGTATGTCGCGAAAGGTTGTTTTGTCCGCAGACTAGCCGTTGGGGCACCGCGTAGCGGAGGTCTGCTAACCGCCCATAGAGACAGCTGCAGCGCCGTTCGCCAATGAGCTATACGGGCTCGATGCGGTCGCTCAGCCAAATTCATTGAACGACTGCATTGCGGACACTAGCTGCCGTTCGCCTCAGCGCAGCAATATTCCGACAGACACATGACCCATTGACCAATGCTTGTGTTACGTTTCCTCTTGGCAGAACATATGTGGCAACGTTTTCAGGGAATGAACAAACATGAGTTTTGTTGAAGCAATAAAGACGTGCCTCACAAAATACTTCGTTTTTTCCGGGCGCGCGGCGCGGTCAGAGTACTGGTGGTTTGTGTTGTTCGTGGTCCTCGTCAGCATTGTTTTGGCAATCATCGACGCCTCTCTATTCGGCGTGAACCCTGAAACTGGAGAGAGTAGCCAAGTCTTAACTCCGATCTTCCAACTTGCAGTTGTCGTGCCCATGCTGGCCGCCGGATGGCGGCATTTGCATGACACTGGAAGATCAGGCTGGTACTTGCTCTTGCCTGCAGCGCTCAGCATCGCAACCATGTTCATGCTGTTCAGTGGCATCGCTGTATTTTCAGTCCTCGAGCAAGGGGCTGACGACTCTGAAGCATTGAGGGGCCCAGCGGCTCTACTTGGCGTCACTGGTTTGATGGTTGTGGGAGTTCTTCAACTGATACTCTCTGTGCTGATGATCTGGTGGCTAAGCCGACCGTCACAGGAAGGTAAAAATGAATATGGTGCACCAGCAGTTTGAACTTATGACGTGGATCATCAGTGCTTTCGCGGCGGAATGACGAAACATGGCTTAGTTGCCTAGGAGGTTACTTATGAAGAGACATCTAGTCGCCGGCACGGTCCTCACAATCATGGTGTCATCACCTGCCATGGCTGAGTGGAACTTCAGTGGGCCGCCGAACGCCAACGCCTTCATTCAGACCGGCGACATGACTCTGGAGTTGCAGTGCGACCGTGTCCGTTTCGCGCCAGCAGGTTATGACGACTCGCAGGATATTGTCTCCAGGCAGGGCCTGTCCTTTCGGTTCATGAAGGATGGTTCGACCGAGGTAGGTGCGTTTCAGGCAGGATCAGTGAATGCGGATATCTCGCTCGTCGACAACTATCCTGTTGAGGTCCGTTTCTTCGATCAGGGCGACTATGATTTCGTTTTGGATCAGATTGCGCAGAACGCCGTTCTGAACCTTTCGATGGCTGACCAGGATGTCTCTTATGGTATCTTCACGCTCAAAGGATCTTCCGCGGCGGTAAGATCCCTGCGCGCGGCCTGCGGCTCTAACGCGTCGACATCTCAGAGCATGGAGGCGCCAGAAGGCATTGTGTATTGCGGTGGCGGTGCCGTGCAGAGGGTCATCGAATACGCCATCGTGGGTCAACCCGGCGAGCAGTGGAATGCTATCGTGACCGTCAATGGTGAGACAGTTCGGGCGATGACTTCATATAACTTCTTCGGAAATTCTGAACCACCAGCAGGCTTCCAGGTGGCGCTCCTGGGTGAAGATCGGTCAGAGTTCCTCGTCTTCAGCGATGGGGGCCGGAACTGGATCGAGTTTGGCGATTACACCTACGATCAGTGCAACTGAGGCACACGGAAGGGCTGGAGACACGAATATGGGTAGCCAACTGGTTGGAAATGGCAATCGCGCCGGCGCTGGGGTTTTGGCGGTTGCTGTTTGTGCTCTTTCCGTGGCCTTCTATACGCCCTCGGCGCACGCGCAGGATTTGTCCGGGCTGCCCACACAGCTTCTTGAAAGAGTAGAGGCCGCGCAGCAGGCATGTTCGGATATGGAGAACGGGCAGTTCGCCCTTGAGTTGGGAGCCATCCACCGCGTCGATCTCGATGGAGACATCGAGCGGGACTGGGTTCTGGACGAGGCGGGTTTTGCCTGTTCCACCGCTGTGTCGCTCTATTGCGGGACAGGCGGTTGCATGTCTCACTTCTTGGTCGAGGAACATTTGTTCTCGCTTCTCAATCAGGGATGGGACATGGCGAACATCGGCCCATTTCGCGTGCTTTTGGCGGATGTGCATGGCTCGCAATGTGGTGGGATCAACCCAACGCCCTGCATCGTGGCCAGTGTTTGGGATTCAGATGAAACGGTCTGGCGCAGCACGGGTGCAGAGTGGGAGTAGAATATATGGAAAGGCGCCTCGAAAAGATCATGCGTGCCATATGTGCCTGCGCTTTGGCGCTGTCGGTGACGGGATGCGTCGAAACCGCTCAAGAGTTAGCGATCAGCGAACCCGACCCGGAACTGAACTTCGTTCGCGGTTACCGAAGTGTTGCGGACGAGTGCCAGCTTGTCGGCGAAACGGCGTTTACTGGCGATTTGCTCGACGATTCGGCCGATCTTGTGGCCTGTCCGACGGGAAGTGCAGCAATGGCAAGCCTAATGGCGGAAACGGGAGCGCCCGTAATCACCCAAACCAACAGCTTCTCGTTCTTCAGCATTCCCTACCGCTGAACCACATGCTTGCCCTGGACTTTGAATGGTCCTCTCTGTCGATGAGTTCAGGACAACTGCCGGACTACTCCGGAACATCCATCGAGAAGAAGTACGTCGCGCACAACGCTTGACCGGCAATGCCTGCAGGCGGTTCCATGCCAGTAAACATCGCTACGCCAAGGTAGGTAAACCCGGAGCTGTCCTCACTCCAGGTTGCCATATACGTGACTGGTTGGTCGCCACAAAGCGTGTTTCCCTGCCTTAGTGGGCCTGCATCGCCTGATACACGAAACACCTGAGCAACAGGCACGTCGCCAGACGCACCCCAATTGCCTGAACTCTTGGGGTCATGAACTTCGAGATCAAGAAACCTGCCGGTCTCGAAGACCATCCGCTTGGTGGACAAGATTACTGGCCCGGTAATCGCCATTGCCGTTTCGCTGGAAGGATCGAAAGCCTTTGAATCCTCAAAGAGCGGTTGGGATGATGCTGGACCTATCAATATCCACATTGCGATTAGCAGCATCAGGATCGATCGACACATTTGGTTCTCCATTGTGCGAAGTTGTTTGAAAACTTTAAAACACCTGTTTGCTATGCCATCGAATGCAGCGAGTGTCTCTGCCCATGGTTTCGAATGCTGCGCGCGCGATCAAGATCCGAGAAGGGCTCGGTGCGGTCATTGGCAGGTTTTTTTTAAGAATGTCTACTTTGCCGACTTTGCGGTCTGTCAGAAAAGGGAAAGAACCCGTGCGAGTTTTCCTGCCTTCGAACGTTAAGTGTCAGCGAGGTTCAAACGGCGCAGCGATCAGGCCGATGGCCAGATAAGGTTCAAGATCAAAACGACGATGAAAATGATCGGAAAGAAAATCAACGCTTGTTGAACTTTTGAACGGTTCTCAAACCAACCCATACTTCTTACAGCCCAATATGCGCCACCACACAAAAGACCCGTGACAATCGCGTGCAACCAATCCATTAGCAGTCCTCCGCAGGCAGCATAGTCACATCAGAGTAGCGACCATCCGCCGTTGTTATCCGCGCGCAAGCGCCAGTATCACGGTTAAACCAGAATGACGTGAGACCCTCGGAGCGGATCAACTCGTACCCGAGGTTCTGTATGCCCATCTCCGCTTGGCCGGCACGTGCTCCTTCGAATGCAGTCAAATCGCTTGAACTGCCAATAGCAGGTTGGCCCGGTTCGGTAGAAGTGCTTGGAGTATCACATGCGACAAGGCCAAGTGCTGCAAATCCAGCCACAAAGGGAACAAATGACTTCATTGGATTTCCTGCTTGTTGAACTCGGTGGCTACTCGATGCCGATACCAATATCAAAGGTGACCGGTTGCGCCCCGGCGTTTAGGACCTCGACCACATGATCGCCAGACTGCCAAAGTTGGCCTCGATAAGGGGTATCAGAAGAGATCAGGTCTAGAAGGAGCGAGCCATCCGGGTTGAAAATTTTGTAGTCCAACGCGCCACCGTGGGAACCCACGTCCACGCGCATGAACTGACCATCTGCTGCGCCGAGCACGTAGCTCACTGATGTATTCGGGTTCAAAGTGCCCGACATCGCTGCGCCGCTGGTACCTGCCGCGAATTGGACCCGTTGGGTTCCTGAAACTACGAGTAAACCGCCGGACCCCGCCATTGCGCCTTGGCCGTCATCGGCGGCCTGCGCGACGCTGAGTTCAGCGACTTGACCGTCGTTGGACACAAGACATCTCCAGACTGTCTCGCCTTTGTCTTGCAGCATGACGAGCGAATTTGCTTCGGAAAACTCTGTAGACAGAACAGTGCCGCTTTGTCCGTCCGGCCCACCCACAGAACGCAATTGGTCGATGCAACTGTCAATCGCGTCCTGTCCGACGTCAGCGGCCGAGGCGAACGTCGGCGAGATACAAAGAGACAAAGCCAGAACCTTTGATCGCATAACTAAACTCTCCTGGTATTAATTAGACACCGCCGCGTCGCGCAGTTGCTGCAATACGGCATCACATTCGCTGGCCGCTCCGACGATCGCATCCCCGTTTTCTTCCGCGTCCGGGGTCAGTTCTCTCAGGTTAGTGACAGCACGGTTAAAAACTTGATCGACCTGTTCTTCTGTCAGAAGGCCCTCCTGTTGCGCTGCATTTGCAATCCCACAAACACCGGCTGAAAGCCCGGTAGCGATGCCCATTCCAGCGCCACTGCCGATGCCCAGCATCCCGCCACCAATACCGCCCACAAGCAGCCCTATAACCAGTCCCAAAATCAGTTTACCCATTTGTTTTGTTTCCTAATGCTCTGAGGTTTGTCACCATTACAGAGGCTAATTTGCTCTATTCTTTTTCCTGCATAATCTCACCAAAATCACCAAATTCACCGACGGCGCCAGTATTGCTAACAGTGGCCTGACGGTCTCCGGCGCAAATTCAATTGCAAGAACCCACGGTAGGCCCAAGGGTAGCAGAAATAGCCCAGACAAGGGATCTCTTGGCTGTTCAAACCAGCCGAAGGTTCCTGTCATAAAGATGAAACTCGCGCCTGCCCACAGCAACATGAAAACCCAAATCGCGGCTTTGCACAGCATCAGTCATCGCAACGTTCCAGCAAGCTATTTCGCAAAACTAGAGCGTTCCTTCGTTAGTAAGCGACATTATACCGTCTGTGGAGCCGTCACTGTAAGCGATGCACTGCCATGGCGCGCGGTCCGGTCCGACGCCGACGCGCACAAACGTCCCGGCTTCAGAGAACTCCGAACCGAGCAGTGCCACATCCGGATTGTTGGTTGTCGCAGTGACATCACGCAAGCAAGCTTGCTCCGCCGCGTTTGGTGCCGCCGACGTAGCACTGGTTGTGCTACCTTCATCACAAGCGGTGAGAAGTGCAACCGCTGGAAAAGCCAAAAGAAAGTTTTTCATAATGTACCCTGTTTCACGTTGACCTAGGAAAGCGCCGAGGCGCTTTCTCCGGGATCTTAATTTTGTCCCATATTCAACAATACGGTATTCACTTGGTTGGTCAAATTTTTGCGATTTGAATACGCTACCTAATTCAGTCCAATCAAATTGTGTCCGCTTCGGGGTCAGGGCAAACGTTCGATGCGTAGTAGGGCCATAGGCCGGATAAACGGCAGCTTCGGGCTCGAAACAGTCATTAGCTGCAACTTGGGTGCTGTCAGACCAATTCGAACCAGTCTCTGCCAGGACAGGGTCACTGCCTCTTATCCAGCGCAGAGTCCGCGCCATTCGGCGAGAGCGGCGGCGCGGTTCAACTTGAACTGGGGTCTGCTGGAGAGGCTGCGCTCGTGATTGAAATGGTTTGTGACGGAGGCATGGACGGAGGCGAACTTCTGTAGACTTCGCATGCGCCGGAACCTGAGCATCGCTCGCTCCCGTCGTCGGAAAGGCAGGTGTGAGTTCTCCGCTCGGTTGTTGAGCCAGCGACCTGTCTCCTGCCGGTCGCCTGCTCCGAGTTCCTTCAGAGCGGCGCCATAGGACCGGAGCTTGTCCGTCACGATTGCCTCGGGACGACCGTGCTTGCGCATTGCTTTCTTGAGAAATTTGAGCGCCGCCTTCTTGTCTCGTGTCTTCGTCACGAAGCTTTCCAGCACCTCGCCCTCGTGATCAACAGCCCGCCAGAGGTAGTGACGCTCACCGTTGATCTTCACGAACATTTCGTCGAGGTGCCAGCGCCACCGGCTGGATTTTTTCCCTCCGATCCGGCGTTTTCGGATCTCCGAGGCGAACATCGGACCGAACCTGTGCCACCAATATCGGACCGTTTCGTGGCTCACATCGACACCCCTTTCATGAAGGAGATCTTCGACATTCCTGAGCGAGAGCGGAAAACGGACGTAGAGCATCACCGCCAAGCGGATGATCTCCGGGCTAGTTTTGAAGTACTTGAAGGGACGGGATCTGGTCATGCAGGGACGCTAGCCAGCGGCCTGCCCTGCCTCAAGATAAGTTCCTCTGACACTACCTCCCTGACGCCTTCATCCGCACCCGTGCTCAGCTCGCCTTGGTGCTGTCAGACGAATTCGAACCAGTCTCAGTTTGCCGCGGAAACCGCGAACCTATCCGGAACAAAGCTGACGCCACTCGCTAAGAGCGGCGGCGCGGGTCAGCTTGAAG
>NZ_JBXWRU010000010.1:0-21100 GCF_059613085.1 Ruegeria sp. BHSC029 | reverse complement strand
GCTTGGCCATCTGCTCGCCGGTTAGCCAATAAAGGTCGCTCATGACACCGCTCCGTTTTTCGAGCCGTGAATCACGCAACGAAGCGAAAATCAATGCATCCTGACCCTAGAACTCGAGGAACCCCCGAAGAACGACATAGAACGATACGTCCTTTGGAAAGAGAAGCTGGATGCTGCCCGGGCGAAACTGAAAACCGACGTCGCGCACATTTCCGCAACATCACGGGTGGTCGCGATCACGACCAACCCTCTGATTTTACACTTCGAAAGCGTGGCAAATTCAGGCGGCGGCTCTTGGCACTTTGCGATAGCTGGCGAAGCTAGTCAGATCATGCTGCCCGCGGCTTTGATGGTCGCCAGTTTGGCGAAATGCTGCACCTTTGCCGGGGATCCTCAACAGCTGGCACCAATCGTTCAAAGTGCTGATCCGTTAGCCCAGGCTGTCCTGGGCAAGACGGCGTTCGACGTTTTCAAAGACGCCCAAAGCGTCTTTCTGAATGAGCAGTCCAGAATGTGCCAAGGCGTCTGCGGTATTGTTTCGCACACTTTCTACGGTGATGAACTCGTGGTGTGCCCAAAAGCCGCTCGAGATCCCGAATGGAAGTTGGCTCGATCTCCGTGGTTTCTAGACGGGCGAGAGATACCGCGCGTTCTCGTGGACGACCGCGCCGGAGAGTCCACTTGGTCAAAGCGCTATAATGGCAAGATCCGGTACGCATCGGCAGAAATTGCCGCGGCCCTGGTTCACGAGCTGTTGGGATCCTACGTCGAACCTGACGACGTTTTGATCCTAACACCATTTCGTGCTCAGCGCGCATTGATCAGATCGATGCTTGGCCGCCAGGGACAACGGGCAGTCCGGGTCAGTACGGTTCACCGGGCGCAAGGCAGCGAGCGAAAAATCGTGATCTTCGATCCAGTGGATGCTGGGAGCCCCTTTCTGAATAGCGAGACCGGACGCCGATTGATGAACGTAGCTGCGTCACGTGCACAGGCGCATCTGGTCATTCTTGTTGGCGAAACAGACCTCCAGAACCCATATCTTGCCAAGATGACCGTGCGCGCACGAAAGCTTTGGGACCGAAAGGGAGATTTCGCGTCACCGCTTCGTGTTCGTCTGCCACAAACGTGATAGTACCGTCATCCCTACGCGGGTGCTGTCAGACGAATTCGAACCAGTCTCAGTTTACCGCGAAAACCGCGAACCTATCCGGAACAAAGTTGACGCCACTCGCTAAGAGCGGCGGTGCGTGTCTGCTTGAAGGAGTCTCGGCTGGCTAGCGATCTTTCCTGGTTGAAGTGGTTGTACACGGAGGAATGGACGGAGGCGAATTTCTGTAGACTTCGCATGCGCCTGAAACGCAGCATCGCACGTTCGCGCCGTCGGAAAGGAAGGTGCGAATTCTCGACGCGGTTGTTGAGCCACCTGCCCGTCTGTTGTTTTTCGAGAGCACCCAAATCTCTTAGGGCAGCCTTGTAGGAAGCGAAGCGATCTGTGACGATCTCTTCGACGCAGCCGTGCCACTTCATCAATTTCTTGAGAAATTTCAGTGCTGCAGCTTTGTTACGGCGCTTCGTTACAACTGCTTCCAGCACCTCGCCTTCGTCATCCACAGCGCGCCAAAGATAATGCCGTTTGCCATTAACTTTCACAAAGACCTCGTCCACGTGCCACTTCCAATTTGAAAAGGTTCGGAGTTGCTGCACACGCTTCCGTCTGATCTCAGCGGCGAACATCGGGCCGAACCTATTCCACCAATAGCGGACTGTCTCATGGCTTACATCGATCCCACGTTCATGCAGGAGATCTTCGACATTCCGAAGCGAGAGTGGAAATCGGATGTACAGCATCACCGCCAGGCGGATGATTTCGGGGCTGGTTTTGAAGTATTTGAAGGAGGCAGGTTTGGTCATTCCTAAATGCTATGCAACCGCCCTGCCCTGTTCAAGGAAAGTTCTTCTGACAAGACCTTGTGGAGTGCCTCTGAACTTCGGTCGTATTGGCCGCGACTATAGTCCATCCCGATGGCGGAATTGTCCATCCATAATCGTTGCTTGAACCGTGGTCGTCAGCAGCTCTTCGGGACTATCCAACTCCAGAATGTTTCGGTCCAGAATCACAATATCGGCCAATTTCCCCACCTCTAGGGAGCCCAGCTTGTCTTCCATTCTCAATTGCCAAGCAGGATTGATTGTTACGGCCTCAATCGCCTGCATCAGGTCCAGCGGGGCAGCACCATTTGGGAACTTCTTAGAGTTCGCAGGGTCCAGGGGGTTCTTGAACGTAACCGCAGTATAGATCTGATAGAGCATACTATTGGTCGACATCGGCGCGGATGGGTAATCTCCTGCAAGGCTGACGCTGACCCCGGCATCGGCCAGTGGCCTGTATTGAGAAACACGCTCGTTCGTCCGCGTGTCACCCAACATGCTGAGAAAGTCCTGATCCTGCCCAGCCCAATCCACCGAAAAAATCGGAGTGATGTTTACCGGAATGCTGTTGTCGATCATGCGTTGCTGGTCATCAGGATGAACGATCTGATAGTGATGCAGCGCATTGCGCTCGTCCGCGTTGCCGGAGTCGCGCGACGCAAGGATCGCGTCAATCATCCCACGCACAGTGCCCGACCCTTCAACATGGGCAAAAACATCTAGACCTTGGTCGTTTGCGGCCTTGACGACCTCTTTCATCTGATCCGGTTTCACCGCCGAGATGCCTATATTGTCTGTTCCCTCGAACGGCTCCAGCATCAGAACCGCGCCGGCACTCCATGTCCCTTCGGGGTGTAACTTGATGCCATGTACGCGAAACAAGTCACCGTTGTACTTGTCGGCCATTGCACGTGCCCGCGCCGCAAATTCAACCGGATCGGCTGTCGCGTCCTTGTAGGCCGGTTGAACAAACGTTCGCACTGGCAAATCACCGTCGGCGAGCGCTTTTTCAAGCACCTTCATGGAAATCTCCAAATCATCGAACATGCCAGGTGCGTTTGTGAAATTCGGAGTGACAACACCAGGAATCAGTGCTGTTGTTGTGCCGCCTGCGACCACTTGCGGCTGAAGTTTTTCGCGGCTTTCCTCGATCATTCGCTCGGGATCCCAAGCGACCTTCGTATAGACAGGAAACCACGATCCTTCCTTGCCGACGCCCAATGGGTTCCCGTCGTCATCCCTGATCCAGTAAGTAACCCCCGGCACCGGGTCCGGCGTATCTTTAGTAATGTTTCCGGCTTCGAGCGCCTTGGTGTTCAGCCAAGCGTCGTGAATGGTGAAGTCGATGATAATCGCGATCTTGTCGGGGATGATTTCATCCAACTCAGCGGCAGTCGGCGCCCCCCCCATAAGGGTTGCATTGTATCCTTGGCCGACAACGATCGGCAGATCCGGGTTTTCCGCCACGTAGTCCCGCAGCATCTGCAGTGTTTCTTCTTTGTCTTTTGCCGCATTCAGATCGACGCCTAGTGTCGACCACGCGGAGCCAAGAACATGGTCGTGGGCGCTGACATAGCCGGGGAGCACCATCTTGCCGGTCAGGTCAAGAACTTCGGTGTTCTCGCCGGTTAAGCTTTCCACGCCGTTCACGTCGCCAACATACACGATCTGATTGCCTCGTACGGCAACGGCTTGTGCCTCGGGATTTTCCTTGTCCATAGTGAGAACGAAAGCATTTCTCAAAACTAGGTCTGCGGCATCCTGGGCATGAGCAATGCTGGCACATAGCGCCAGTACACTGGCAGAAATATACTTCATCTTGTGTCTCCCCTGTTAGTGGTTCCATCATACGTGAGGAATATCAATTTGCATAAAAAAATCGGAACCGAGCCTCCCCAACTGAACCGGTCCACCGCTATGTTTAGGAGGCTCTGAAGGTGTAGACGCCCCCGCTGGCCTCGATGTGCCGTTGTGGGTTTGCAAACAACCTGAACGGAGGCGTCTATGGAAGAGATTAGCATGATTGGCCTGGATTTGGCGAAGAACGTTTTCCAGGTGCACGGAGCAGATCACTCAGGTCACCCTGTTCTTCGGAAGAAACTGCGCAGAGGTCAGGTCCTTGAGTTTTTTGCCACGCTGCCGAGATGCGTGGTTGCGATGGAGGCTTGCTCTAGCGCGCACTACTGGGGCAGGGAGATTGGTCGCTTTGGTCACGATGTCAGGCTCATCCCACCTGCGTATGTAAAACCGTTTGTGAAGCGGCAGAAAAACGATGCCGCCGATGCGGAGGCCATCTGTGAGGCTGCGAGCCGTCCCACCATGCGTTTTGTCCCCGTGAAAAGCGAGGATATGCCTTTGGCAACACCTTGGCCTACGTGACCGCCGGGCCCTCATATGTCCGGGGCGGAGACGTTAATGACCGTTGGGGTTCCTCAATTGGTGCCGGGCTGGAACACCGAATATCTGACGGCGTTTCGATATTTGGTGAGGTCACACAAGAAAGGTTTGACAGCTCTGATGGTCAGTACGACCTGGAAACGACAACTGCTACGTTTGGGGTCAACTACCGCTTCTGACGTTCAGTCCATCACAACCTGGCCCCGGCAAATCGCAAGAAACATATTAGCCGGGGTCTAGCAATGTAAGAGCGTCGTCAAGTGGCGCACGAATTGCCGCCAACAAACAATCGAGTATTATCCTGCATCAGGACCGCTGCGCACTTGAAGGAAAATGCTCATGGGCGTCGATAACGCATGGCTTCGGCATTTTGCCCGGATGTTCGAGGAACGGCTGTCAGATGCCCGTACCTTTAAAAACGTTTTACAGGACTCCGGTTTGACACGCAGCGATCTTATTAAGCCAGCGAAACTAATTGACCCTTACAAAGAGGGTCAGTTTGTCCGCCTAGCTTGCGATCACTTGAAAATGCCAGTCTTTGCCACGATCGCCGGATTGGGTTTCAATTCTCCGCGCGACATCGTTTGGTACATTTTAAAGTATTCACCAAATCTAAGAGAGGCAATTGAAAACGCTTCACATTACGGCGCTCTGATTGACGACACTATTGACTATTCGCTGGTTGTATCGGGAAACCATGCCTCACTTCAGCTACAAATTGTTGACGGTGGTCTCACTAAATTTCACCGGAGGACAGAATTCCTTATCTTCTCGGCGATTTCTCTGATGCGCGTTGTCACGAACACCCAATTCTACCCATTAGAGGTTCGGTTTCAGCATGTAGTCAAATCCGCAGGGCCCGAAATACAAAAAGCTGCTGGCTGTGCCATTCTCTTTGGCTCCGAAAGAACAGAAGTTATTCTACCGCTTTCATCTCTTGATCTGCCAATTTCAAGCTACGACCCGGCTCTTAAAAAGCATCTGACCGATTACGGGGACAACCTGTTGAAAGAGAGGGTGGGTCTAAAGTCGGGCATCAGCAATAGGGTCGAAGCCCTATTGCTGAACGAACTGCCCGGGCGGATTCCTAATCTACAACAGGTAGCAACCGATCTGGGGCTCAGCTCGCGATCACTATCGCGACGTCTTAGCGAGCAGGGTTTGAGTTTTCGCCATATCGTCAATGACATCCGGTGCGACCTTGCCCAAACGTATCTGAAAGACGGCTTCACAATAGGTGAGGTTGCGTTTTATCTGGACTTTGCGGGACAAGCTGCATTCTCAACTGCCTTCAAGCGCTGGACAGGTTTAACACCGCGGCAGTTTCAACTGCAAAAAAGCTGAAAGGCCCTGTATTGCCGTTCGCATTGGTTGCCGGGGCACGTTCGGGGCGCACCCCTGACAGGTTAGTGAATCGACGGAACTGGGGTCATCGCGCAGTCTGAAATCTGCGGTGCTTTCCACAAAACAAATTCGTTCTGGTCGCAACCGTCGATGACCAGAGCCACTGCATGTTTCGGAATTTTGGTTTCGAGAATGACCGGAGTTTTGTTTGTCAGACAACCAAACCTGATCGCATAATCCAATGCAGCGTCAAAGCTGGTTGTCCAAGATAGTCCAACTTCTTTACCAAGACTTTGCCCGCGAAATATCGAAATTTCCCTGGGAAGCAGGCACCACTTAGCGGTAGGTGTCCAACTTGACTTACGTTTTTCAGCTCCCATAGCGTGAACAAACATAGTGTGGTCGATTTTTTCAAACCCACCCCACAAATTTTGCAGCAAGGGCCAAAAGTCCCAGCTGGAGATTTCATTTTCAAGAAGCATTTCGACAACGGCATCTGCGCGTTGATCGGCTTCATAATGTCTGTTCAAATGCATGCTGATTACTTCAACGGCACTGATCGCTTCGGTCTTCATGACTGACGCTCCGACTTTGTATCTGCAATTGGCAACGCACCTTTTCAGGCACTGTGATCCAATATTGGAGGTGGCGATCCTGCTCCTCATTCGAAAATGAGCCAAAATCTTCGTTTAATCTGCCAAGCTGAGGTAAATCGCAAAAAATTAACAAGATTTGTAAATCTGGATTCCATCAGGGAATCTTACGTCCGAACATTATCTTTAGCTCAAAGTTGAGCGCGACGCTAAAACCTGAGGCCCAAGCCTATGGAAAATCCGTCAAAATCCTCGGCGATTATACCATTCAGCATGATCCGCCCGGCTTGTACCGATGGAATACCAACTCCGGTTGTGTCAATCTCGATGCCGACGCCGGCAGTTGCCAACCAATCAGTG
This sequence comes from Ruegeria sp. BHSC029, assembly GCF_059613085.1. Lineage (NCBI taxonomy): Bacteria > Pseudomonadati > Pseudomonadota > Alphaproteobacteria > Rhodobacterales > Roseobacteraceae > Ruegeria > Ruegeria sp. BHSC029. The sequence goes on along the minus strand of NZ_JBXWRU010000010.1, from coordinate 14,474 downwards.
TCCAGAACCTTTGCGGCATCCCCATGATAATACACCAGCCCAGCGTCCAAAACGAGGAGAGTGGCCAAGTTGAAGAACCTGACATCTTTCAAAGGATAGCGATGGCGAGAAAAAAGCGTCGTCTGGTTGGAGTTGGCCTTGGCCCCACCGGCTTGTGGTTCGTCAATTGGGTGAAACTCCAGAAACGTTTGGCGAAATCGGTATTCTGCCTGCCAAAGGCCAATTTGTGCTTCCTTGAATACTGCGACAGATGCCCCTAATCCCAGTGCATTCAGGTTTCCGTCAACTGAATCCGCCGTCTGCGAATTGACCGGAAGCAACGGGAAGCTAATAATTGAAGCATCAGCCGTAACATGGCCGAATGATACATGCCCGACCGGACGAATGCGCCAGTCATTTTTCAACGGAAACTCCCAGCCTACACCAAAGGTTGCCGCTACACTTGCCCAGGTCACGTCCACATCGACACCAGGTGCAATTTCTGGAAAGAAAAGCACCGGGTTGTATTTCTGATAAGCCACAAGCCCTTCAAGATATAAGCCATTTCCGAGTGGGTAATACCCGCCTCGGAGTTGGCTTGATCTGAAGCTTTTCGTGTCGCCAGTCGCCCTTAGAAAGGAAAAAGAAGACATTGTTTCGTTTGGGGTGGCAGCAATACTCAAAACTGACAATGCTGCGCGTGCCGCCGCTTCTGAAGCGTCCGGATCAGTACTTTGCGCTGTCGCAGCACAGCCTACACTCATAGCCAAAATCGCCACGCAGGCACGATCTTTTCTCATTTTGCCTTTGAAGGAAAACGATTCACCGAATGACCCCACGCACACCTGTTAAAATGCGTAGGCAATCGACAGCAGGGTCGCGAAGCCTTCCGTCGTGTTTCGGTTGTCAAATTCCTTCCCCATGCGCAAGGCGATCTGAGCGCCTGGAAGATCTTTGGGTTTCCAGACACCTTCGGCTCCGACCAGATTGATCTCATATTTTGAGGGATTACCTCCGGGCGTCCCGCTTTGCCTTGAAACCTGGAATGACCTTGCTGCTAAAAGCCCCAGATTGAAGCCCCGGGCGACTTCTTTTCCGAAAGCAAACTCCAATGACAGGACGTCACCTGGGCGAATATCGGTGGTTTTCTGCCGTCCGAACGTTTCGTAACGTGCCTGAAACGTTGCCGCCCAAGGCAAGCTCGCATCCTGCTTCCATGTTGATCCCACGAACAGCATGTGGCTCCACAGGCCCTTGCCGGTGTTGGTGCTTCCACCCGCTTCAAATTCTCCGGTTGGGGCCCAAAAGGTGTAGGACGTTTGAAAATGCCAGGTATTGTGATGCCACCCCAACGCGATTGGTGTGACAACTGTGTCTCCCAGATGGTAGTCTGTCCCCGACCCGGGTTCAGGCCGCAATATCTGATCTCGGTAAGTCAGGACAACGCCTGCCGCATAATCGGCCCCGAGTATCCTGACGTCACGAAAAACATATCTGAAGGTCAACCGGGCCGCGTTGACTGTGGGCGTGGGTGCACCGATGTCATCTCCGTTGTCATCGACATAACGTTGGATATCGTAGTTGATCCACCCATTTTCGATTACCCTGGTTCCCTGAGGAGGCAGTACAGCAGAGGTTTGTCCCAACCCGCCACCCAACCCGTAGCTTCCCGCAATTGGAAACTGAGCCGCCGCTGTGCCGCCGATTATCGAAACTGCAATGAATGTCAGAGCGCCGAGAACCGCTGAAACATGTGTCGAAACAGGGAAAAATGCACGTGCTGAATTTGAAGATAGGAGAACTTGCCAAAACCGCTTCATAATGGAACACCTCGCTGCCTTTGTAAGGCGATCATAATCAAATTTGTTTATTTGTTAATAGGCGGTGACTTGCTCGCCACGGTCGTCAACTGTTTCCGTTTGATACGATTGAGCAGCGCCTGAGCATTTCACAGCGACATATACGCGCTACAGTTCCAGGTAGTTGGGCAAGGATACATTTCCCCTGCCCGTTCATTGGCCTCGCGCTCGCGTTTTATTGTATGATCTAACAAGTACATTGATACGCTTGACCAGTATCTGCGAAAATACCGTACCACAAAGCCGCTTCCTTTCGCGCCCTTCAAAATCCCACTCGAATTGGACCGATTGAATGACAGTCGCAAAATCCCCAAAAAAAACACCACGACGAGCAGCAACATTGGTAATGGCCGTGATTGGGGCCAGTTTATTCCTGCTCTTCCTTTCTCGCGACCTTCCCGGCGGGTTGGGTGACGATTGGGCAAAACAGAATTTCGGGCTTGTGATACGCTATGTTATCGCAATGACCATAGGTGGGGCGTTCATGGGGTTTCTGCTGGCTCCAATGTTTGGTCGTTCAGGCTTTGGAGGATGGGTCACAGCATTGGTTGGCGGACTTTTGTCAACATTCATTGCAGGCGCGTTCGGCAGCTTTTTTGGTTTGTTGCCTGACCTCCTTTCCGATGGCTGGCAGGCAAGTGACCTCGTTTCAATATTATTTGGGTTTGCGGTTTTGCCACTTGCCGCTGCCGAAAATATCAGCTCGTCTTTGATTTGGCTGGTAATGGTGATGGCGGCACATATTCTTTCCCTCTTCGACCGCAGAATGAACACGGCGTGCCAATGATGCTTGTTGGCCATGAAAGCTCAACACTAGGGTCCCGACCCTATTTAACTCCGGTGTATCTGTTAGTTGAACCGACGCAACCAATGTTTCTGTCCGGTGAAAATCAGCGTCGTGCCGGGCTAACTTTTTTACGCGGCAAATACTCCGGGAAACTCATCAAAGAGTCCGGGGGGGATTAAAACTGGTCAACCCAAAAGCGGTTTAATGACATTGTCACACCATGCCGTTTGAGGGCAGACCGCTCACATTGGACGCGTTCAATCGCATCTAGCAACGCGGATACATCTTTAGTGCTGGCATTTTTCAGATAGTCGATGATCTCGTGCCGGACATTTTTCCAACTTGGACAGGCGTGCAAAAACAGGGCCATAAAATTTGCGAAAATATTCAACAACTCCTCTTCGTTACGTGCGTGTGCTTCATACGCAGCCCAAGTCAAAGTATCATGCAGCGCACTTTCAAACGCTAACTGCTCTCTGTTAGAACCATGCAGTTCGATCCAGGTTTGGTGCAATCGCGCCTGCTTCAACTCGCTCGCTCGCATGACCAGATTGTGGGCCGATGCAGTGGTCAAAGGATATTGCTTTCTCAGTAACTTTAAAAGTTTGAAAGACTGCATGCCTCGCGCCTCGTACTCTTTTCACAAAAAAAAGAATTAAGAATGGGCGCGCTCGTGATGCAGGTAATTTACAGTTGGAAAACAGTTAACGGTTTTAGTCTCCAACGGTATCCCTGAGAGACGCTTTAGACGAACACGCTAAGAGCTTTTTGAGTATTGTTGGAGAGACGTTGGACACGAGGGAGTTGACCCTAAAGTGCTCGTAGTGCCTTTATGGCATCGCCTGGCTTTGTTGCGCAAAGGACTGAGTTAGGGATTCATCTCGTGAATCCAGCGTGGTAGCTGGTCTACATGAGCAGACCCATCCCGCCGAGCTACAAGACCAAGAACTGGCCGGCCTACAACGAAGCGCTGAAGCAGCGTGGCTCCCTGACGATCTGGTTCGATCCGGACATGGCCTGGGTGCCGCCGCCGACCGGCAAGCAAGGCCGGCAGCCGCAGTATAGCGATGCCGCGATCCAGACATGCCTGACGATGAAGGTGCTCTTCGGCATGGCCCTCCGGCAGACGACCGGGTTCGTGGAGAGCCTGTTGCGCCTGGTCGACCTCGACTGGGCGGTGCCGGATTTCAGCACGCTGAGCAGGCGCCAGAAGGCTCTGGCCGTGACCATCCCCTACCGTGGCTCGCAGGGCCCGCTGAACCTACTGATTGACAGCACCGGCATCAAGGCCGAGGGCGAAGGCGAGTGGCACGCCCGCAAGCATGGTGGCGCGAAACGCCGTCTGTGGCGCAAGATCCACATCGGTGTCGACGAACAGACGCTGGAGATTCGAGCCATCGAAATCACTGGGAGCAACGTCGGCGATGCGCCCATGCTGCCGGAACTCCTTGACCAACTCCCCGCTGATGTGGAACTCGGCACGGTCACCGCGGATGGCGCCTACGACACGCGCAAGTGCCACGACGCCATCGCCGACCGGGGCGCCCATGCCGTCATACCGCCACGCAAGAACGCCAAGCCGTGGAAGCCGTCGACCGCGGGCGCCATTGCGCGGAACGAGGCCCTGCGCGCATCGAAATACCTCGGCCGCGCGCTCTGGCGAAAGTGGAGCGGATACCACCGCCGAAGCCGCGCCGAGACGAAGATGCATTGCGTGAAGCTACTGGGGCAGAGCCTCATGGCGCGCGACTTCGATAGTCAGGTCGCCGAACTCCAGATCCGAGCCGCCGTGCTGAACGGCTACACCGCGCTCGGCGTACCTGTCACAGAGCCCGTTGGATAAGTGCGTCTGGGGAAAGGGGACGTCTGGGCTTCTTGCCCTTTGCGCAACAAAGCCGCATCGCCTTCATAGGTATCGGAAAATTTTATTCGAGGATTCTGACCTTTGTGCCAAGCTGGGGCGTCTTTCCAGTTTCTCAACTTTGGTACTAGTCTCAAACCGTCGTCAGATATTTGCTTTCGGCGCTGCTACGATAAAACCAAAAGGCGCTATTAGATGAATGATGTATGGATCGTTGCAATACCTATACTGCTTGTTGACGTGGTCAGCCCAGTCCTTTTGGCAGCGACTGCTATCGCGTTAACCGGCGCGAAGCCGATTGCAAGCAGTCTTGCACTGATACTAGGGCATACGGCTGCATATTTTTTGATTGGAGTTTTGATAGTTTACGGGTTGGCAGAGTTCATTGCTCCGGTGGTAGACTTTGTCATTGATACATTCGTGAATCCGACACCAATTTACTTTGTAGTTGGGTTTCTACTGGGAATAGTCTTTCTTACACTTGCATTTACGTTAAGCATAAATGCTTCAATGAAAAAGCAATCGGGCAAGTCTGAAGCTATCCGACAAGAAGAAGGAGTTCTGCCTTCATTTCTCATGGGCGCAAGCATCTGCATAGTCGGGATACCGTTCGCGGTTCCTTACGTTGGTTTCATAAATGAGATGTATCGTTTTCACGTCCAGTCCAAGCTAGCTGGATTGCTGATCTACAATATCGCCTTCGCCATTCCATTTCTGTTGGTTCCGCTTGCTTACCAACTAATGGGGGGCTCGATCGTAGATAGCCTGAAATCATTCAACCGATTCATCAGCACTACCGCGTCTTGGCTCGTACCCCTCTTGTTTGGTGTTTTAGGGTGCGCTTACATCGTTGACGCTATTAAGTATTTTTTGACCGGGTCTGGGTTGGTGTGAAATCGGACACGAGAAACTCATTACGGTCAGGACTTCGGTAACGGGGTCGCTTCAGTCAAGCGGTTTTGGGTATAACAATTGATCCGCCGGAGGGGCTACCTTGGTATTGTTAGTGTCCGTTCCGCCTTTTCTAGCGGCTTTCGGCTGAGATCCTTTGGGTACTTGCTTCGGTTCGTGGTCAGCGCGATGGCTGCCAACATGATGCTGGTTCGATGTAATTCCGATGTGCCCATCTCATAGGCGTGCTTGGCAAAGAATAGCGACAGTCCTGACCACGGCATCATCGGAACCACGTCCCTGGGGGACCTCGAAAGCCCGCGCTCAAGCAGGCAACGGGTAAGGCAACGACAAGGTCAGGTCATTTTCGGTGCCTCATCGGGCTGGAACTCGGTGCCGTCGATCCAAATCCGATGAAGTATGACAGCGATGCGGCGTGCGAGAGCAACCATTGCGATTTTACGACCGCGGCGTTGAGCCAATTGGGCGCCCCATGTTCGCAACCAAGTCGACCGGCCACGGTTCATCATGACGGTTGCGGCTTGGCACAACGCCCGCCTCAGATTCACGTCACCAGCTTTGGTGATACCGCCTGACAGGTCCCGTTCACCGGACTGATTGCGTGAAGGCGTCAAACCAACCCAGGGACCAACTCTCTTTGACGACCGAAAGCGAGCCGGATCATCGACCGCAGCACGGAATGTCAACGCTACTACTGCACCGATCCCAGGCATCGACATAAGGCGTAGGCATACTGGATCATCCCCAGCCAACTTGCGCACGCGCTTTTCGAGACCGGCCAGTTCCTGTCGCAGAGATGCTCTGGCACGCAGCATTGGTGCTGTCGCGGTTTCCAGCATGGGATTTCCATCTGCCAATTCCCGAATGCGGGCCTCGAATCTGCCGCGAGAGATCGCGCCCACCTTGAGGCCAAAGTTCCGCAGCAGTCCTCTCAGCGACATTTCCAAGGCGATCATGTTTTGTTGAATGGCTTTGCGGGCACCGAGAACGGCGCGGGTTTCTTGAGCCGAGACCGATTTGCAGTGAACCGGGCGGAACCAGCCAAGGTGAAGCAGCCGAGCGATCCCCTCGGCATCGCGCCGATCCGTCTTGATCGGCATGGCCTTCAATGCACCTTTCACTTGGCGCGTTTCCATGAGTACCGCATCAAGGCCAGCTTCGGTCAGCCCACGGTGCAGCCAATGCGACAGTGGCCCGGCCTCCAGGCCACTCGCAGCGATGCTGCCGTCAAGTTCATCAAACCAGCGCGCCAGAACTACGGGTTCACTTTCAGTCTCTGCTTCGTTGATAATCTGGCCGTGTTCGCTGATCACGCAAATAGAGGTCTTCGCAAGCGATACATCCAGTCCAACAAATGATTTCATCCCGTCATCCTCCATGTGGGCTCAATACGGGAATGGCGACAGCGCGGTGCTGATCTGGCAAGTGGCAACGGTCGTGCGTGACGCAGGCCCCGTTACAGCATCCCACAACCAAAAAATGACGGTCGCGGCAAGGCATATGGCGGACAGGAACAAGTCACCGCACCTGTCATAGCGCGTCGCGATACGGCACCAGTCTTTCAATCTGGCAAACAGATTCTCGATGCGATGGCTCTGACGATATAGCTTGGTGTCATGTTCAGCCGGGTTTCTTCGACCACGTCGCGCCAGTATGCAGGCCTCGGTGCCGCGTTCGGCAAGCGCCTCACGGAACCTGTCTGCATCATACCCTTTGTCTGCCAAGAGTGATTTGGCTCGTGGAAGGCTGCCCAGCAACACCATAGCACCCTTTGCATCGCTCATCTGGCCGGATGAGAGGAAGAACGTCAGTGGCCATCCACGTCTGTCGCAGACCGTGTGCAGTTTGCTGTTCAAACCGCCCTTTGTGCGACCGATGGCACGCGTTCGAGCCCCCCTTTTGAGAGGCTTGACGCTGTTCGGTGTGCCTTCAGGTGAGTGCTGTCGATCATGATGGTTTCACCATCCTGTCCTGGCTGAGCCAGTTCCCTAAAGATACGGGCAAAGATACCCATGCGAGACCATCTCACAAAACGATTTTAGAGCGTCTTGTGCGACCCATGATCCGCCGGAGCGTCTCGCCACCGAAGGCCGTTTCGAATGACATGGATGATACCGCTAAGCACCATTCGGTCGTCGGATCGTCCACCCCCGCGAGGTTTCGGGAAAAGGTGTTTGATGCGGTTCACGTGGTCTGACTTGAGCCAAAACAGATGCGACACGTGCGTTCCTCCCATCGCCCTTGAATCACGGGCTCACACCGGTTGGAACCGCCATATCGAACGTCAAGAATGACGACTTTTCCACCGTCTGACGGAAGGGGCAGCCGTTAGCAAAACACAGCGCCAATTTCCAACGTCCGCATTCGGTTGGAGATCATTTAACGGAGAGTAGAGCGCTAATCCCCTGCTCGATGCGTCCTGCGACAGGCTCCGCAAGCGGGATCGAACGCAGGAAATATTCTGGGTCGACCCCGGCCTCGAAGAATGCCGCCAGAGCCTTTTTCCCCATATCTATTCGCCCGGCCATTGCATGCATGGCGGCAATCAGCATCCAGTCGTACAGATTGTCACGGCCATCCACCTCGCTGATCATATCCGAGGCCACCTCGTATTCGCCCCGCATGAAGGGATCGAGCGCACAAGGGATGTTGATCCAGATTGGCAGTAGCGGGTTGTGTTCTCTTGCGCCTTCGATCATGGCTGTCGCTTCTTGCGTGTCCCCGATTGCGGCGAGCCAACCTCCCACCATCGCAGTCAACAACGTGGCATTCGGGTTCGCCTCGATAGCGCGCTCTATCAGGTTGGCGTACCGGGTGTTCTCACCGTGAAATCGCGCGAAACTCGCAGCGGCGTAGAGAGCTTCCTGACAGTTAGGTGCCAACGCGATGGCCGTTTCTGCATGGCTCCTTCCATCGGAGACAACATCTTCCGCAGACCGGGCGCCCAAAGCTGCTTCCTCGATTAGTGCAATGGCCTTGAGCGCGTGGGCCAACCCGCTCGAAGGATTGTCGCGTAGCGCGGTGTCGATGAGGTCACTGAACTCTTCGAGACTGGATCGGCGTGAAGTCCGCATGTGTGCATGAAACGCCAGAAGGGCCTCAAAGACACCTGCATCTTCCGCACGCCTCCCGGAGTATTGCGCATTGAGATCTTCGGCGACTGCGCCGTAGGCGTCCGCCATACGGGTCGCGCATTGCCGTGCAATTTGTTCCTGCACATCGAAGGGATCTTCTGAATCTCCGGAAACGCGAAACCTGTCGGACCAGACTAAAGCTTTTCCAGGGTTTCGGTCGAGTTGAACTGACACACGCAGGCTCCCACCAGCCTCCCGGACATTGCCTCTCAAGATGTAGTCTGAACTCTCTATCAGTTCTTGTTGCCCCACCTCCCGCGTTGAGTGGTCGGTGTGCCAACCTGACAACACTTTGATCTGGCCAAAGCGGGCGAGCTCGAGCGCGATCTCTTCAGGCAACCCTTCTCGGAAAATCAGGGCTTTTTCGGAGTCCGCACCTTCAAACTGCAAGATTGCGAGTGTTGGTAGTCCACGCGGGATGCTTTTTTGGATTTTGCTTTCCTCTACCGCGCGCCGCACGAACTGCGGGCGATACCTGCCCTTCGGAACGGTGATTATGATCTCGTCGGCGACACCAGCTGTCAGGTAGTAGTGTTCAATTGCCTTGCGCAGCTTGATCGCTTCGATTCGGACAATGGAGTCATTGTTTGAGTCAAAATCGGCGCCGCGTCCGAATATATCCATCGCGAGAGCAGTACCCTTGAGGAACTCGCCCCGACCCTCAAGCTCTTCGTTTACAATGTGGGCGAGGAATTTCTGTATCCTTGGGCCAGCCGTAAAGTCAGGCGATGCCAGGATTTTCTCAAGCTGTTGGGCTATCTCTTCGTTGCTCGGTTGGTCTCTCATGGTCAGCCTCTGTAGCTTCAACCCCTAAACTCTAAGCCGCAAGCCCGCGCTTGCAACCTGTTTGCAAAATTGCTCCCCATCGGGTGGATCGGTTGGCGTTCGGCGCTGATCGCCCAACTGTTGTTAACAGTTGTCGACGTCCCGCTTCATCACACCGTTGGCTAAGTCCCAATCATCGAAAACGCGGACAGATCCGCAAAAGCCGAAGGGAAACAGAAAGATGAAAGCCTCCAGCACCAAGAACCGCTCCTGGACCTCCACCGCCATCACCGCCATCCTGGCTGCCACTGTGACCACCACTGCCGTCACAGCCAATGCTTGTTCGCGCTTCGTTGCCGACACGGACCATGGCACAATCGTGACCCGTTCGCTGGACTGGGGCGGCAGCCGTCTTGGCGCCTATGCCCGTGTCCACCCGGAGGGCGAAGCCCGCGCTTCCTCTGATGTTGCCGAATACGCCAACATAAAGGAATGGACCGTAAAGTATCACACGGTTGCCATGGAAGAGCACGAGACATTCCACGGTGTCACCGCCGAGGCAATCAACGACCAGGGCCTGAGCGCCATGGGCCTTTACATGAACGACTCCAAACCCTTCGTTACCGAGCATAAGGATAGTGGTGCGCCAGCGGTCAACATGGCAGACCTGACGACATTCATCGCCGAGAACTACGCCACCGTGGCCGAGGTCGTCGCCGGACACGAAGCGGGTGAGTTCCAGATCGCATGGGGCAGCAAAATGCGCGGCAGCGACAGCTACCACGGCGTGCACTTCTCGGCGGTCGACAAAAGCGGCCATATTGCACTCTTCCAGCTCAACGAAGGTGGCTTGGAGGTCGTCTACACCGGCGATACCGACAGCGATCTGCGGGTCATGGTCAACAGCCCGCTCCAGCAGGACCAGCGCGAGTACGCCGCCCAATTTGATCTTGCAAACAATCCGTCGGGGCAAGGCATCCCTGCCGACATCGGGTCGGCCAACCGCAATGTCCGGATGCTCTGGACGTCAATGAACCAGGATTACAGCGATCTGAACTACGCCGAAACGCTGGGCCGCATCCAGCAGGCCTTCGATTACTCGGTGACCGTGCCCTTGAACATCCAGGACCCGCAGGACAACGGCGCAGGCGATGACTACCCCACCTGGGTAAGCTTCCAGTACAACTTGGACAATGGGGATATTCGCACCCGCGCCATGGATACGGCTCAGACGATCACTTTCAACATTGAGGACACGAAGGCCTTCGACGGTCCTGTCTGCGCCGACCTCATCCAGCAGGCCAATGATGGCAATGGCGACGTAAAATGGGGGACCTGCAACGCGAACTCCTGAAACCTAGACCGACCCCTCCAAGTATCACATGACAACCGCCGCTCCGGAAATCCGGGGCGGCGAAACATTGCGAGCCTAAATCCCCTGAACCAAGGCAGACCTGTGCCCGAATTGAAAAGTTGCAGCTCCGCGCAGCCAGCCGATCACTTTATGCGAGCGAGGTTTGTTGGTCCTGAGCCTTCTGTATCTCGAGTTTGCTAACTTAACCCCCGTCAGCAACCTTTGCCGAGGTTACTGACGGGGCGGTGTATGGCGTCTGAGCCTTGTGGCATGACCACGTTTCCTAGCGAGCCAGCACCGTCTCTCTTCATCGTCTCGAACAGTTGAATGCGGCCGGTCTGGACCGCGGAGCAGAAGGAAGAGGGTATGAACAAAGTATCACACGAACAGATCATCGGCATAGACGTCAGCCGCGATTGGCTTGACGTTCATTGTCTGCCGGACATTCGTAGGTTGCGGCTCCCGAACAGCGATGAGGGCCACGCGCAGCTTGTTGGTCTGGCACAATCAACGCACGCGCTTGTTTGTTTCGAGGCGACTGGAGGGCAGGAATGGCGTCTGTGGACCGCGCTGGATGCAGCCGGTATCGCGACTCGGCAGTTGCCGCCAGCTCAGATCAAAGCCTTCGCTGCCAGCCATGGCACACGCGCCAAGACGGATCGGATCGACGCGGAACTCATTGCGCGATTCATGGCATTTCGACCAGACGCAGGGCGCGAACTGCCACATGGGAAATTGCGCCTTCTCAGAGCCTTGGCATCAAAGCGTGCGCAACTTGTCGAGACGCGCAAGAGACTTCTGGCGCAGATCAAGGCGCATGAGAAGTTGGGAACGGATGGGATATTCACTGAAGTTGATGCTAAGCTGAGGGCGCTGTTGGATCGACAGATCGGTAAATTGGAAGACCAGATTGCGCAGACGATCGCCGCAGATCAGGGCCTTGCACAAACCGCTGGTATCTTGCGTTCTGCCCCCGGGGCCGGCCCCGTTGCCAGCACTATGCTGATCGCGGAAATGCCAGAACTGGGCCAACTCTCGGGAGAACAAGCTGCTGCGCTCACGGGCCTGGCTCCCATTGCTCACAACAGCGGTGCGATGCGCGGCAAGCGCGCCATTGGTGGCGGACGGCGACAGGTACGACACATCATGTTCCAGGCTGCTCTCGTCGCGAGTCATCACAATCCGCATCTCAAGATCTTCGCAGATCGTTTGCGCGACGCGGGCAAGCCACACAAAGTCATCATCACAGCAGTCGCCAGAAAGCTCGTCACAATCGCAAACGCACTCCTCAAATCTCGGCAAAACTGGTCGGCTCAGACCCCCTGAGAAATACAGTTGCTAATGATTTCGTTCAATCAGCAGACGAAGGCTCATTTCCGGTGTGAACATGCACGTCCATCTGCGGATATGCGATAAAGATGCCTTTGTTCTGCAAGCGTGTTTTTCCAGTCTCTGTCAGGTCCCAAAGTACATCCCAGTAGTCATCGGTTCGCACCCATGGCCGGCAAAAAACGTTCACGGATGAAGGCCCCAATTCACCGACAAAAATCCGGGTTTCCGGGTTTCTGAGGCAACGTTCGTCTTCAACTACCATTTCGTTAAGGACCGCCTTTGCGCTTTCAATGTCATCCTTATAACCAATCCCAAATACAAGATCGACGCGGCGCACACGGTACTTGGTAAGGTTTTCCATAGACCCCTGCCAGATGGACTGATTTGGGATCTGAACAAGGCGATTGTCAAAAGTTCTGAGCTTTGTCGAAATCACATTCACGTCGATAACTGTTCCCACGATCTGATTGATCGAAATAACGTCGCCTTTTGAATAGGGATTAGTCGCTTGAAGCAGAAAACCACCAATCACACTTTGAAAAAGATTCTGCATCATGAAGGCTATCAGAAATCCAAAACCACCGATAACGGCAGTTGTGACACCGATATTTACGCCGAGCCCCCACAGGGCTAAGAGAAATCCGAGTAGTAGAATGCCCCAGCACACAACATTCGGCACGACGACTGCCGCAATTTCATTTTCTTCATCTCGATTTCGGAGCCATCTGCCAGACACTCTTTTTAGAATGCTCCCGAGAATAAAAGCCGCGATCAGAACTAGAATCGCTTGAAATAAACCGCTTAGCGCCCTAAGCCCGCCTTTCCCAGATAGCACCCAGTCCCAAGATAGATGTGCGATTGTGATCCATTGGTACGACAGCATAAGTTCACCTATGAAGCCCCAGATGAAGTCCTCGTGTTTTTTCACTTCTTCTTCTGGTCCACCTTTGCGGGCCAAAGCGTAAACCACGATCATGTAATTTTGAAAATAACCAATATTCTCTTGGTTTACGGCTTTTATTTCTGCAACAAGTTCAGGAACTTGATCATCTGCTGCGGTATCCAGCAGTGTTACACCCTCGGCTATTCTAGAGAGATTTGTTTGGACGCGGCGCTGCCAAACGTCTGCAATTTCTGTAAGATCGTCTACGCCCAAAGCCACTAAATGCCGGGCAAGAACTTTGTCGTGAACGTCTGGGTCACTCGAAATAGAAATTGAATTCTGATACGGATCCGTATGATCCAACTGTTGTGCCCGTGCCGCCCCAAGAAACAAAGACGACAGCAACACAACAGACAAAACCGTAGGTATTATTGACGCCGTTGTTCTGGCGACGTTCCGGAGATTGAATTGCGTCATGTATTCTCTCACACGGGTTCAGTCCATCTTCGCAATCAATGGCACGACTACTGCAGAATTTCTTAGCGTCCTTCAGATTAGGTGCGAGTGCGTCGATCTATCAATACCTTACAATGAATGAATTTTTTCACAAATCTATTGTAGGAAGATAACTCAAGCCAACGATTGGCCTTTGACAAGGTGCTGGTGATAGAACCCCGTTGGATAGGTCAGAATGAGCGAAAGTGACCAACTGCGGCCGTGGTGAGTGGTTTGAAAACAATACAAATTTTTAGGGTCAGGATGTATTGATTTTCGCAGGGCTCTGAAGGTGTTGTCTAATCGCACAGCCTAGATCAAGTCTCTTTGCGTTTTGAGTATCGGTTGCCGGGTGCATGGTTGTCTTCGCGGTCGACATCGGCCGCCCCATGATGGAGCTTCGCGAGGTGAGCCTTCCAAATGTAGACGACGCAATCAGCTGATCCAGCGGTGCAACACCTACAGCGGAATGGCTCTGCTCACGTCCCGGCGAGGACGTTATGTGTCCCCTGAGACTGACACGGTAGTGGTCTATTACTCGTCCTCTTACCAAGCAGAGGTTTGGGTTCACGCCTACGCCCGCGAAATCGTTCAACAACTGTTCAGATGAGTTGGTTCAAAGGTGAGTTGGAACGTTGTGAAGCCGACGTTCGCCGCCGAGCAGAAAACTGGCATGTTGGGCTCTCACCAAGATTTCGCCGCCACCAAGCCGAACCTCGGCTTTTGGGACACGGACGGCAGCTCATCATCGGAAACGCCGCAGGATCAACCTCTTGGCCAGAGCTGTCGATGGCCGGTTCATGTCCAATCCCAACAAGGGCCTTTCTGCTCAAGCATTCGGCGGCAGTGAGCCCAAAGCGGACTGAAATGTGCTCGCCAAAATGAATTGCGGCGATAGACATTCTCCTGAGCGGTCTAACCCATCACTAAATGCATTCACCGCCATCGATAACCAGGGCTTGCCCCGTCATAAAAGCGGATTCATCTGAAGCTAATTAGACAATCCCATGGCCAATCTCTTCAACTGTCGCCCATCGACTCATGGGGATCGCCTGCTCGATGTAGCTTTCCAGTTTGGCACGGCCTCCCATCTGCTTTTCGAAGCCTGCATTG
>NZ_JBXWRU010000009.1:0-64292 GCF_059613085.1 Ruegeria sp. BHSC029 | reverse complement strand
GACCAACCCAAAGTGTCGCGGGATGGAGCAGCCCGGTAGCTCGTCAGGCTCATAACCTGAAGGTCGCAGGTTCAAATCCTGCTCCCGCAACCAAAACAGTCCAACAAAACAATCCACAAAATCCAAGCTGTGGGCCAAGGCTAGTCCTTTACCGATAGGGTATAGGGTAATGTCTTGGGACGCGAAGCAGATGCGCTTTGGGAGCGCTTCTCCGAAAGCGCTCCACTGTGGCGCCACACCTTCACGCCCGATGAGCCAATCCGCCTAACTCAACTTCGCGCTACCGCCGATGCGATTGACATCTGTGTTGGGAAAGAACTCTGCCCAGACGTGCCAGAACAAACCGGCACGCAAGGTTTCAACCCGCGTGAGTTGCCCCTGATCGCTATTTCCCCAAAAGTCACATCGCTTTACTGGTTTTTCGCTGTCGTTGTACCAGACCCCGAGGCTTCCGAAATGCGGGTCTAATTGCACCACGAGATCACGCCCGCCGACTTGTGTGTTCACCAGCCAGTTCTGGTCAACCACGAAGTCGTCGGTCCAACAGACGGCATCCGACCCGATGGTCACGCCCCAAACAGGTGTCTTGTTGGGCAGGCGTGTGTCGGGCGCGCGCTCCATGTTGTCCATGACGGGGTCAGCCTCTTGATGCTGCCTGGCGATCCCCCATCCGAAAACGATCTCAAGCACCATGTCCAGCAGTCTCAGGAACGGGTTGCTTGACGGCTTGTTCAGAAAGACCTCACCGTCCGGGTAGGCTTTCCTGAAGCCACGGAATGTCATGCGGAATGTTGGCCATGGCTCCATTTGAGCTTCCGGGCGCAATGGGCAGGCGGGACCGTCCGACGCGGTGTTCCGATCCGCTTCTCGGAACCCATAGATGTGTTGGATCGGTTCCCCGGTGTCGTCGTCCCGCAGGATCAGGTTGTTGCCATGTTGCGCTAGAACTTGAAGATTCAGCCGCTTTCCTTCGATGGATGGCCTGTAGCCCTGACCAAGATTGGCCATTGCACAATAGGTCATGACGACGTCTTCGCCCCCAAGCCCCTTGGCGTCGCCGGCAAGGTGAGGCCGCATGATCTGGGCGTCAGGATGTGCCCGGGCGTGATCGCCGTTTGTCATCACGATCACGGGCGCGGTCGGTCCGACGAACCGTTCCGCTTCGGCAATGATGTAGTACCGGGCTGTGTTGAGCTGGTTTCTCAATCCCAAATGGACCCACACATAGGGAAAGCCATACAGAACCAATGCCAGAGCCGCGCCCAACCACCAGATCGCGCCGATGCCGGCACCGAACGCAAAGCGGGCTATGGTCGCAACCGCAAAAGCCGCAAGGCCAAGCCCGATCAACCGATATTCGTTGCGAATGAAGCGGATCATGTTTTCGCGCTTTACCTTCAGCAACATCTGGGAGACGTCGCCGAGGTCACGGAAATAGACAAAGCCAATCCCGAGCGAGATAGCGAGTCCGACATAGAAGATCAGATTGGCAAGCATGGAGGTGCCTCTTGAACGTGGCGGGCCGACGTGAGGTCGGACCGCAGTTAGCGTTCGACCGCAGCCTGTTTGGTCAGAAAGGCTTCGACCGCGGCAACGGTTTCCGGGCGCAGGTTTTCGACGCCTTCATAGGGCACGCCGCGCGCAGGTTCGGTATCAGGATACAGCTTCTTTCGGGCAAAATGCCGGCCCAGAATGCGCTGGAATTCCTGGCCGCCCCATGCGCCGACTTCGGTCGAAACCGGGTACTTTTCATGCGTATCCCGATAAATATCGAAGAAATTCGCCAGAATTGCACTTTCTCCGGCACCCGGAAGGTTCAGTTTCAACTGGTCCTTCACGATCGCCTTCGGGGACGCCACCGAATAGATGATCACGTGATCGCGGCGCGTTTTCGACTCATCACCGAACAGGATTGACGCGGATTGGTCCACCCCATCCACGAGCCTGTCCCGTGGGATGAACGCGTCGGCACCAGCGAGGCGGGAAAGGGTCGTATACAGATCCGACACATGGATGATGTTGTTCACGATCGAGTCCGCCTCGATCATTCCGGGCCAGCGGATGAAGGCATCCACACGTACGCCGCCTTCTGTCGTATCTCCCTTGCCGCCGCGGAAAATCATCGGCGTGAAACCTGACTGTGGGGAATATTTCGTGAAGTGTCCGTTGTCGCCCATCAGCACTACAATGGTGTTTTCGGCTACGCCAAGCGTCTCCATCTCGTCAAACAGCACGCCCAGATATTCGTCCAGCAGTTGCAACTTGTCGGCGTAAAGGCCGCCATTCACGCTTTCGGGGCCGTCGCGTCCTGCACGCGTGTTGTCCAGCGGGATCATCGGCCAGTACTGCAGAAAGAAGGGGGTGTCGCCGCCTGCCAGCCGCTGCAGTTCAGACAGCGCCTTGAGCTGGAACTGTTCGTTCATCTCATCGTATTTTTCTGCGTCCCACCGCTCGCCCGGCTGCATGCGGATTTCACGGATTGGACCGCCAGCCTCACCTTCGATGACGGTGGCCATGGCGGCAGGATCGGGGCGGAACCAATCGTCTACGATATAGTCCTCTTCGAAGTCCTGGATGCCGACCGAGACCTGCTCGCGGATGGCGTCATCGTTGAAGATCGTCAGCTGACCCTGTTGATGGATGGCATGCTGCGCATAGTCGAAACCCTGGTTCATCGCCCAGCTTTCGGCGATATCGCCCATATGCCACTTGCCGACATGGCTGGTGGCATAGCCGGCCTTTTTCAGAACCTCTGCCAGCGTGACCTCATCTCCGGGAAGGCCAAAGCCGGCAATGTCGACCGTGGTATCGCCCATACCCATGCGCACCGGCAGGCGCCCGGTCATCTGGGCCACGCGCGTCGGCGTGCAGGAGGGCTCGGTATACATTCGAACCATGCGCATGGCTTCGTCCGAGAACGCATTGATGTTGGGGGTCTCAATTCCGCGTACCGCATTCAGTTCGGGAATGCCCATGTCGCCGAAACCCAAATCGTCGATCAGAATGGACACGATGTTGGGAGGATTGCCAGCATTGCCTTCCCGAAATTCGGCCAGTAACGCATCGACGGCAGCGTTGTCTTCAATCCACTGCTCGCCATTCTGCGCTTCCAGAATATAGTACTGCGCGTCGTGGATGATCGGCGTGTCCTGAGCAAAAAGCGGGGAAGACAACAGGATCGAGATGGCCGGCGCCAAACAAAAAAGTCTTGTGAACATAAAGGGTTCCCCGCTGCAGGATGGTTGCGATTGCGACAAGTCTAATTATTTCGGCCTCTAAATCAAATTCAGGGGCGGTGGCGCGAGGGCCGGTCGCCCCGTTTGAGGGCAAACCACCGGCGTGATCACTAGGCTGTTTCGAACAGGGCGTCGGTGAGAACGTGTTCCGAAAGCGCACCTGGCGCGCCGATCGCCACAAGCCGCGTCTCGGGTTTTCGATCACCCCATGCGCCATCCCGTGAAATGTCCATGCGCTTTCCGACGACCTGCACAAGAATGCGATGGTCCGGGTCCTCCTCGCTGAAAACGAATCCTTTGAGGCGATAGACGTCGCCCGGAAGCTTTCGAATTGCGCCTCTCAGCGATGACAGGCTGATGGGTTGCTCGGCCTTCATCATCGTTGTTGAAAAGCCGTCTGAATGATCAGCGTGTCGGCACCCGCAGTCAGGCCCATGCTCATGATGCTCCGGCACTTCTGTCTCAAGCTGTTCGGCAGCAAACCGGCCGACCGACAGCAATATGTCCAGCGGGACATCCGCATTGACCGCTTCGACCAGGCGATACCTGCGGAAACGCGAGCCGAGCCAGTCGTGCACTTTCTGGACTGTTTCTCTGCTGACCAGGTCCACCTTGTTCAAGATGACCATGTCGGAGAACGCGATTTGCCTGAGTTTCAACTCCATCTGCTCTGGTGCAGCGAACAGCTGCTCGGCGTCGACAAGGCACATCAGGCTGTCGAGGCGGATCATGTCCCGGAACTTCTGGTCCGTGAACGTCATCGCGATCGAGGACGGGTCCGATACGCCACTGGCCTCGAGGACGATGTATTCCGGTTTCTCCGGTCGGGCGAGAACGGCCTCGACCGTTTCGATCAGGTCATCCCGGATCGAGCAGCACACACAACCATTCGCCAGGCTCATCACATCGTCTTCCAGGCCAACCACAAGATCAGCATCCACATTGATCGAGCCGAAATCGTTGACCAGAACCGCAACCCGCAGACCATGATTGCCGGTCAGGATGCGGTTCAGTAGGGTTGTTTTCCCCGCCCCGAGAAAGCCGGTAAGAATTGTGACCGGAATTGCCGCAGTCGAACCAAACTCGATCATACTGTCACTCCGTCTTCTTCTTGCGGTTTGGAATGACGTCGTCGGTCTTGATCACAAAGTCGCTGGGCCATTCGGGATTGGGCGCGCGGAACACGTCGGAGGGGTAGTATTCCTTGGGGTCGATCTCCATGTCGCGGTACTTTTGGTCCTGCTGTTCGGCGCGCGATGACCGCGGGGCAGGTGGCTTGATTTCATCGGGCAAGGTGATCTTGCCTTCGGCTTCCATCTTGCCCAATTCACGGAACGGTGCGACCGAGCCTGACTTGCCGGGCAGTGTCGCCTTCCGATACCAGATCGCATCTTTTGTGACGTTGACCACGGCCACGTCCAGACCCCAGGCGAACAGCCCATCATAATGGGCCCGGATACCCGCCAGCATCTCGGCATCAATGTCCTCGTCCTGCGTGTAATGGGTCACCATCGCAAGCCGGGGGCGTGCCTCAGCCATCATCTTGCCAACCGCATAATGCGAGGTGTGATGGGTATCGATCGTGTAGTTGAACAGCTCCTGCGGCAGGCCGTATTTGTAGGTCATCAACTGGCCGATATCCTGACCGGACATTTCGGTGACGAACACATCGACGCCTTTGCCGTATTCAAGGCTCAATTCATCCGGTCGGCCGTCCCCGGTCCAAACGAAGCTCAGGCCGTTCCAATCCAGGCGATACCCGACGGCGCCGTCCTTGGCATGGCTGCGTGGCCAAGAGCGCACGGTGACGCCATCTTCGTCATAGACGATGCCGCCTTCCTGACGGAAATCGAACTCGTTGACCTCGATTTCGTAACCGTCTCCAATCGGGAATACGTCGAAGGCCTCTAAATGCCATTTCAGCATTTGCTTCATGCCGTCCACCATGCCCGCCGTTCCAAGCTCGGGTGTCCGGCCGGACGGGCCGTGGATCCGCAGCGGCGTGTAGCCACCCGACCAGGCTCTGAACGGGTAGATATAGGGGATGTCGGCGTAGTGATCGACATGCAGATGCGTGATGAAGATATCGTTGATCAATTGCGCAGGCACCTGCATCCCGATGATGTTGCGCACACAGCCCGACCCGAAATCGAAGAAGAACCGTTTTCCATTGCCCAGCTCGACCATCACACAGGTGCCTGCCTGATCCTCACGCGGAGGAAACGGCGTTGACCCGCAGAAGGAGATGCGCATCTCGTCGGGCCCCAATTCCTCGGAAAGCGGGAAATAGTTTGCGTTCGACCCGGTCATGTATTTCGTCGGCCGGAAGTACTCTGGCAGAGTGATGCCGCCGGCAGGCCGGCCGCCATAGGGGTTCTTCAGGCTTTCACCCAGAGGGCCGTCCCCCTCATGCGCCTGTGCTGCGCCGGAGCCGTAGCTGACAGCCCCCGTTGCCAACGCACCTGCCGCCAGCCCCTGCATGACATGCCGGCGCGAAGGGTTTTCGATTTCATCCGCTGGCTGGTTTTGCTCGTTTACGTGATCGTTGCTTTGGTCTTTGTCGGTCATTGCGATACCCTCAGTCGGATGCGTTTCGAAGATTGCGCTTCGCCAGACGACGAAGCTCGTTCACAAGTTCAGATTTGATGTGGGCCCATTCCTCGCGCTCGGACGCGGTGATCGACGTATCCTTGAGCTTTGCGCAGACTTTGCCGAAGTCCTCGATGGCCTCGCTCAGAAACGCGTCCGGCTCGAACTGGCTGGAAAGCGCAGTCGAAAGCTCGGGTAGCTCGTCTTTGAGGTCGTCCGTCACTGGATAAAGCCCGATTCCCAATATCTATTCTCGCATCAAGATGCGTGCGGTTGACCGGGGCGGCCAAGTGAGTCACCGTGAGTTGGGGGTGAGTTTGCAGTGAACCAAGCCAATGATTTATTGTTAGATCAAGATGTTGGGCAACCATCGCCTGACCTGGTTCGGCAGGCGCTGCGTGATGTTGTTGCCAGCGCCGAGTTCCAAACTTCGCCCCGGCTTCAGCAGTTTCTGACTTATGTCGTCGAGGAAACCCTCGCCGGTCGCGGTTCCCAGATCCGCGGCAAGGCCATCGCAGTCGAAGTGTACGGTCGCAGCATTGATGGCAGCGGTGGTCGAAATCTGGTTCGGGTAGAGGCCAGGCGACTACGGCGTTTGCTGCGTGAGTTTTACGAAGACCATTGGGACGGCCAGGGCGTTCGGATCTTCGTCGATCCTGGCGGATACAAACCGCGATTTTCACACCAAGCTTCCCCGGATGATCCGAAGTCGGACTTGGCAAGCCAAGGCCCGCCCCGTGGACGTAGGCACCTGCGCGGACTTCTGTTGGTCGGGCTGGGCGTTGTGGCCATGATCGTCATGCTGGGCATGTGGCTGAGACCCGGCAACGACGAGGCCGGTCAGCCCTCCAACACCACCCGGCAGGCCGAACGGGCTGCGCTTGGTCAGCAATCGCTTGCCAGATTGCAGGCGGCCAACCTGGCGGATCAGGCGCGGGGGATGTTCTTTCCGGTCTTCGATGTCAAACGCCAGCAGATCGCCCTGGGAATGTTCCAGCATTCCACCGAGCTCGACCCGGCCTTGCCCGATGGCTATGCGGGAATGGCTCAGGTCTTGGCCACACTGGCTCTGCTGTCTCAAGACGAGGACACACGAGATGATCTGTTGCGCCAAGCATCCCAAATGTCAGGAACGGCGCTTGAGTTGTCGCCGTCGGGTGCATGGGCCAATGCCTCGAATGCCTGGCGATTGGCGGTGTCGGGCGATGCGGATGAGGCTTTGAATTACGCGCGCCTGTCTGCCGAACTTGCGCCTGAAGATGGCCATGTTCTGGACCTTGTCGGGATTGCCGCCCTGATTGCGAACGAGCCCGAACTTGCGGCTGAGGTTAGCAATCCGTCGCGGGCCAGATCCGGGTCCGGCCGATTTGGGGCGAGAAATATCTGGGGCGTATCGCAGCTTGTGCTCGGGAACTACGAAAACGTTGTCGATGCCTTTCAGGGTGCGCCTGCTGCAGGAGCGCCCGTAAGCGGGCCATCACTTTTGTTCCAGGCCGTCGCTCATGATCAGCTGGGCAATTTTGACGAAGCGCAAAGACTTGTTGATGAGTTGGAGGCCACGTGGCCGGATTTTCCGTCCGAATTTCTGGTGCAAAGGATCTTTCCGGGTGACGCCGATATACGGAAGAAGATACTCGGATCTCTGGCGAAGTACTGACAGACCCGTCGCAGCCTGCGCCGCTAAGAAGTCTTCAAGTTCCAACTGATGGCTTCGTGCGCGGCCCAGCTCGGCGTTGACGTTTCGGTGCTGCAGTCCATCGTCGGCTTTGGGGAAACTTGCGGCAAACTTTTCTTGACCTTCCAGCGCGGGAATGGGGCAGACAGTCCCCCCGAAACTGTGCGCAAGGCGGCAAGACCGGCAGGTCAAGCAGGTTTGATCAGTGTCAGACCGTTTTGGTGTCGCCCGCGCCAAGCCAAAAACAACCGAGTGAAACGAGCCGATGAACAAACTGACGCTATTGGTAGGCGGCGTTCTGATCGCAGGCGCTGCCGTGGTCGCCTACAACCTCAGCCAACAACCTGCAGGGCACTCGATGGAGGTGCCTGACACCTCGTCGCTGTCGCGGGGGGACCCGATCGCGCAAGTCAGCGTGCCGGCGACGTTCAGTGCGCCGGCCCAGATGGGCAAGGTTGCCTTTGACGTCAAATGCGCTGTCTGCCATGGGGCGAATGCCACGGGTTTGGAAGGCCTGGCTCCGCCCTTGGTGCACAAGATCTATGAGCCCAGCCACCACGGGGACGAGGCTTTTCAGCGGGCGGTTCAATATGGTGTTCAGGCCCACCACTGGCGCTTTGGCGACATGCAACCGGTCGCTGGCTTGACCCGTGCAGACGTGCAGGGCATCGTTGCCTATGTCAGGGAACTGCAGCGCGAGAACGGGATAAACTGAACCTTGCACAGTTGGGCGGACAGGATGATCGGACGGTGGGTTTTGGCCTTGGGCCTGGTTCTGGCCGGTATTCTGGTGTTCTCGGAACCCGCCTTTGCGCATGGGGGCGATGGGGGCACACATGCCGTCGTCGATCTGGAAGCATCCGACCCCGACCATGTCGAACAGGGCCACCCGGGCCATTGCCACGGCGGGGCCTTCTGCAACGGCGTGGCCATGACCGTGGCCGCGCCCGTCGTTTCCGCGCTGGTCTCAACGATCAACCGCCGTGCCATCCCGTCGGGCCAATACCGGATGTTGCCGGTGGCCCTGTTCGATCCGCCCCCGCCGCGCGCCGTGTCCTGAGTCAGGTAAGGCCTCTTCTGGGGGCGAGTTGAAGCAGACATACAGGACAAGACGATGACCTTTTTCAAGCTGACGACGGGCGCCGTGCTGGCGTGGATGGTGGCCGTGACCGCCCTGGCGCATGGTGGCGCCATCGGGATCGTGAAGGAACGCATGGACGGCATGTCCGCCATGAAGGACGCCATGAAGACCCTGACGCCGATGATGCAGGGCAAGACGCCCTATGACGCCGGCACCGTCCGAGACGCAGCCGAGACGATCGGCCGCCATGCCGGCGACAGCATGACCCGGCTGTTCCCCGAAGGCAGCGATGGCATGCCCTCCGAGGCCAAACCCGCGATCTGGCAGGACTGGGACGCCTTCGCCGAACTGGCCGAACAGCTGCAGACCTATGCCGAGGGGCTGGCCTTGGCGGCCGACAACGGGCTGATGATGGCCGGTGCCGGGCAAGGGTCCGGCATGATGGGCGGATCGGGCATGATGGGCGGCGCTTCGATGATGGGGGGCGGGGCCATGACGGGCGGAACCCACGGGCGCGCGGAGCTGTCCGAGATGCCCGCCGATGGCGTGTTCCTGATGCTGGGCCAGACCTGCTCGGCCTGTCACACGCGGTTTCGGTCGGAATAGGGTGCCACGATGAAACGCATCTATCGTCTGGGCCTTGCCTCTGCCGTTCTGGCCGCGGCGGGGGTGGCCGCCGTGGTCGCGTGGCCGATCGGACTGACGCCGCAACTGCCCGACCTGACGGGCGAGGTTGACCGCGGGGCCTACCTGGCGCGGGCAGGCGGTTGCATCGCCTGCCACACCAACTTCGCCGAGGGCGGCGCGCCCCTGGCCGGCGGCGTCAGGCTCGAGACACCCTTTGGCACGCTGTATTCCCCGAACCTGACCACCGACCCGGACCACGGCATCGGAGGTTGGTCGATCGAGGAATTCGCCAAGGCCGTACGCCAAGGCGTGGCGCCGGACGGGCAGCCCTATTACCCGGCCTTCCCGTACCCGTTCTACGCCGAATTCACCGATCAGGACATCGCCGACCTGTGGGCGGCGTTCCAGACCGTGCCCCCGGCGGCCACGCCGTCCCGCGCGCAAGAGATGGCCTTTCCCTTCAACCAGCGCTGGGGGCTGAAACTGTGGCGCGCGGCTTTCCTTGATCCTCCGCGCACCGATCCGGTCCCCGGCAAAGGTGATGTGTGGAACCGCGGCCGGCTGCTGGTCGAAGGCGTCACCCATTGCGCCGCCTGCCACACCGGGCGCAATCTGCTGGGTGCCCGCAAATCGGATTCCGAGCGCTTCAGGGGCAGTGATGCATTGCCGGGCGGCGACAAGGCGCCAGCCATCGACTCTGCAACCCTGGAGAGGCGGGGCTGGACGGTCGACAGCCTGGCCTATGCCCTGCGCACAGGCATCATGCCCGACGGTGACGTATTCGGCGGCGCAATGGGCGAGGTCGTGACCTACGGCACCCGCTTCCTGACCGAAGAAGACCACCGCGCCATGGCCACCTATCTGCTCGATGCCCATGACGAAGGGTAAAAAGGTGGAGCCGCCGCGCCGAGCGATCTCGCCAATGATGAAATGGGGTACACCGGTGGCCGTTGTGATCATCGGTGTAGCCAGCGCTCAATGGTGGATGTCAAAAGGGGTGCCTGACGGTGCATCCGCCGATCCGCTACGTGGGGCGGCGCTTTATGCCGAGAACTGTGCGTCGTGTCACGGGGCCAAGCTGGAGGGTCAAGCCGATTGGCAAACGCCTGATGCGGACGGCGTCCTGCCAGCCCCGCCGCATGATCGAACCGGGCACACCTGGCATCATGGCGATGGCCTATTGTTCGACTATACCAAGTTGGGCGGCGAGGAGATGCTCAAGCGAATGGGAGTCTCGGGGGTCCAAAGCGGAATGCCGGGATTTGCCGACAGCCTGTCCGATCAGGATATCTGGGACATCCTCGCGTTCATCAAGGACAGTTGGCCCGAACGCGAACGCGCGATTCAACGCCAACGTACCGAGGCGGAAGCCCGGGCAGGCAACTGATTTTTTGTCGGAGTTTACGCGTCAATTCTGTGTCTGCTCAAGTCGGTTGGGCGAGATCACTACTCGCCTCCGCTCGGCTCGGTTCCGTGTTCGCCACCCTATGAAGCAAGCAGACCCGACAGTTTGAGTGCCCCGGACTGCAGCAGTGGCAGGAATTGCTTCAGGCTTGTCAGATCGTGCCGCTGCGTGGGGGCGTGCACGGACAGAGTGGCCGCAAGCCGGTCATTCTCGTCAAAGACCGGAACCGCGACCGCGGCCATGCCGGGCATGAACTCCTCGTCGTCGGTCGAGTAACCGTTCTGGGCGATTTTGGCGATCTCGGCACGCATGGCCGTGGGGTCGGTAATGGTTTTCTCGGTGTTAGCGGTCAGCCCGCGGGCCGAGAGAAACCCATCCAAGGTGTTTCGGCGCAGGGTCGAGAGGTACATCTTTCCGCTGGCGGTGCAGTGGAATGGCACCTGGGTCCCAATCGGCAGCTGGATTCTCAGTGGCCATTTGGTCTCGACCCGGTCGAGATAGATCATCCCCTCGCGGTCGGGGATGGCAAGGTTGCAGGTCTCACCAATTTCGTCGGCTACTCCGCGCAGAATGGCCAGGCGGGCCGTGCGGAGATGTTCGGACGACACGGTGTTCACGGACATCTGCCGCAACCGGGGGCCGGGCCCATAGGACCGGCCGTCCAGATCTCGTTGAAGGAACCCTTCGGCCTCGGCCGTCTGCAGCAGCCGGTGGACCGTCGGCTTTGCCAGACCCAACGCTTCGATCAGATCTGCCGGTTTGACCGCGACCCCGCGCCGCGCGACCTCTTCCAAGATCAGCAACAGGCGCAGGTTCGTTGGAATCTGGGTGTCCTTGTCTTGTGTGTCCGTCGCGGTCATCCGGCTACAGTCTAGTTTTTCGGCAGTAGTATCAAGGCCAGATCAGGCACCAGTGACACCAGAATCCAGACCGAGAGCAACGCCGCCAGATAAGGCACCGTATACCGCAGAAGCCGGAAATACGGCACGCCTGTAACTCCCGAGGCGACATACAGGTTCAGCCCGTATGGCGGCGTGATGAAGCCAATGGATGCTCCGACAAGGAAGATCACCGAGAAGTGGATCGGATCAATCCCGACCGAAGCTGCGATCGGCGCCAGAATCGGGGCCAGAATGATGGTCACCGGCAGGCTTTCCAGAACCATGCCCGAGAAAAACACGATCACCATCGAGGTGAACAGAACAGCATGGTAACCCCCCATCGAGGTCACGAAATTGCCGATCGTTTCCTGGGCCCCCAGCAGGGAAAGGATCTGCTGCATTACCACCGAGATGGCAATCAGAGGCGCCAGGATCCCGGTTATCTGTG
Organism: Ruegeria sp. BHSC029; assembly: GCF_059613085.1. Taxonomy (NCBI): domain Bacteria; kingdom Pseudomonadati; phylum Pseudomonadota; class Alphaproteobacteria; order Rhodobacterales; family Roseobacteraceae; genus Ruegeria; species Ruegeria sp. BHSC029. The sequence goes on along the minus strand of NZ_JBXWRU010000009.1, from coordinate 52,350 downwards.
CCGAACGGATGACGATTGACGGGATCTCGGGGATCGTGAATCCCTCGACCACCAGCATTTCGGCAAAGCTCTTGTCCGTTGGGGAAACATCGTCGCGGGCACCCATGATCCGGTTGATCGGATAACTCACCAGCCCGGCGATGACGCAGAAGCCAACGGTGACCCCGGCGGCCTCGGTCGGAGAGAACTTGCCGGTGTAGATGCCCCACAGCACAAGCCCGATGGCAAAAAAGCCCAGCCACGCGCCGAAGGCGGTTTTCAGAACTCGGTTCAGTTGCAGCGGGATCAGGTGACCCCAGCCGTTCATGCGGCAGATGATCCAGCAGGCAAACTGCATCCCGATCACCATCAGCGCGCCGGGCAGGATGCCGGCCACGAACAGTTCGGAAATCGGCAGGTTCATCAGGAAACCGTAGACGATGAAGATGATCGACGGCGGGATGATGATGCCGACTGTGCCGCCTGCCGCGGCGGTGGCGGCGCTGAAGCGTTCGTCATAGCCGCCTTTGACCATCTCGGGGTGCAGCATCGATCCGATCGTGGCTGTCGTGGCCGAGTTCGACCCCGAGATCGCCGCGAACAACCCGCAGGCCCCAAGCGAAGCCATCGCCAGACCGCCGCGTATCCAGCCGAGACAGGCATAGGCGAAATCGCTGAGCCTTCGGGCGATACCCGACTTGTTGATCAGGTCTCCGGTCAGGATGAACAGGGGCATGGCCAGCAGCGCGAAGCCCTTGTTGAACACGTTCAAAAGCTCGGCGCCCATGTTGTCGAGCGTCAGGCCCAGAACAAACGAGCAGCCGATCACCCAGTAGCCGATGACCAGAAGGACCGGTACGCCCAACATGAACAGGAATGTCACGCCGAGCGAAATCAAAGTAACCCAAGTTCCGTCTGCCATCAGTCTGCCCCGATCACGGCCTGCTTGATCAGCGGCTCGCCTGTTTTGAAGTTGCGCAGATCGTCCGCCAGGTTCTGGAACACTCGGCCGACCATAAGAAAGAAAGACAAAGGTGCAGCCAGCAGGAACCACCACTGCATGATGTTGTCCGTGCCCAGAACGATCTGGAAGTTGGACGCTGACAAGGCCACCAGCCGCGACGTGGTCACGATGACTATGACCGCGAAGATGAACCATAGCACCGCGTCCAGGATCAGGCAGGCCAACTGCCCGCCACGTGGCATCGCGGTCCGGAATTCGCTGAAGCTCAGATGCGTTCTGAGGCGCACGTTGTAGGAGGCCCCAAACCACGCCATCACCATGAACAGCAAGGGTGGAATCGTTGTGGACCAGGGTTCCTGGTCATTGAAGACGAACCTGTCGATCACGCCCCAGAAGATGATCAGCGCAATGGCGAGATAGGAATACACCATCACGGATCGTTCCAGATGGCGCTCGATGAAGGGAACCTTGCGATAGATCAGCATGACCAGAAGCCCACCCAGCGCAGCGACGACGGCGCCGACAACCCACGCTGCGTCGGACTCCAACGCTGATTGAATTTCAAAGGAATCCTGGCTGAGAAAGGCGCTGAATATCGCGCCGATGTCTGCCCAAAATGACATGAACCCCGTCCTCCCAGTCGGTCTTCGGTTGAACCGGCCCACGCGGGGCCGGTTCAAATCAGTTTATCAGGCTTGGCCCATCCACCAACGGCGCGGCTCGACATTTTCCGGCAGGGTGTCTGCCGGGATCTCGCGCGCGATGTCGTAGATCTCCTGATAGGTGTCGATGCCGCCGGCCCACTTGTTCAGGCGCTCGCGCCATTCTGCCCAGGGTTCCGGGTTGAAGTTCGGGGCACACATTTCCTCGGCCAGCTTGATCTGGTCGTCCGGCAGGAAGGCCGCACGCACACCGTTCTCGGCGAAGATCGTGTTGGGCAGCTGCGGATCCGAGAAGCCGACCGTGTTCAGCAGCGCGGCTTCGTTTGCACCCTGGATCAGGGCCTGCGTGAAGTAGGACGATTCCATGACCGCATCCTGCAGCTCGCCGCCCAGGCTATCGAAGACCTTGGCCGACATCGACGTGTGTTCGGTACCGCAGAAGAACTTGAGGTTGACCGACTGGGAAACGACCGGTGCCATATTCGCATAGGCCACAGCCGATGCCCAGGTTTCGGCACCATCGATCAGACCGGTCTTCAGCGCATCCAGCGTTTCTTCCCACGCCACCGGAACCGGGTTCAGGTTCAGCAGCTGCATCGCGATCCGACCCAGCTGAGTGCCGGTCACGCGGTTCTTGGTGCCAAACAGCTCTTCCAGTTTGGTGACAGTGGGCTTGTCCGCAAAGGTCGACCCCATCTGCAGTCCGCGCAATTCGCAGTGAGTGAACAGGAATTTCAGCCCGTGGCGCTTTTCAAGCGGGTCGCGCAGGATGCGCTGGCTGGCGGGGCTGTAGAAGAAATGATATTGCGCCGCGCGGCTTGGGAACATGTAGGCATAGTCCAACACGTTCAGATAGGGTGCGCCACCGGCCGAGTTCTGGGTCGAGGCCGCGTAAATGTCCACGATGCCCTGCTGGGTTTTCTCGACACAGCTCAGCTGACCACAGATCTGGTTGTCGCCGATGAACTCGATGCGAATCTCACCGTCCGTGCGCTCTTCGAGGTCGCGGGCGAACTCGATGGCTCCGGCCCGTTCGATGAGAAGGTTGCGCGTGTTGAAACCTGCCGCACCGAATTTCAGCGTGTGCTTGGGCTCTTTCGAGAACCGTTTTTCATACGTGGATTCAGCCGCCTGCGCGAGATTGGCAAGGCTCATGGCCCCACCGAAACCCCCTGCTGCCAGCAGAGTGGAACTCATGCCATAGCGTCCGGCAACGCGGAAAAAGTCCCGCCGTGAAATGCCACTTAACTTTCGTCCGATCTCCATTGCTATCCTCCCGTTTCGCAATTATTGAGACGTTTTGTATCAAAAAATGCTAGCTTAATTCATGCATCTTGCATAGGGTTTTTTTAGCAACTTCGGGAGGAGCCGATCATGGAAGTGGACTATGTGATTGTCGGTGCCGGTTCTGCGGGATGTGTCATCGCCAATCGGCTTAGTGCTGATCCCCAAACCAAAGTTGCATTGATCGAGGCGGGCGGACCGGACACCAACCCGTGGATTCACATCCCGGTCGGGTACTTCAAGACCATGCACAACCCCTCGGTCGATTGGTGTTATCGCACCGAGCCTGACCCGGGCCTGAATGGGCGTTCCATTGATTGGCCGCGCGGAAAAGTGTTGGGCGGGTCGTCCTCGTTGAACGGGCTTCTCTATGTTCGCGGGCAGAAAGAGGACTATGACCGCTGGCGCCAGATGGGAAACGTCGGGTGGGGCTGGGACGATGTTTTGCCCCTGTTCAAACGCAGCGAAGACCAAGAGCGTGGAGAGGATGAGTATCACGGCGTAGGTGGCCCGCTGTCCGTCTCCAATATGCGCATACAGCGCCCGATCTGCGATGCCTGGGTCGCCGCGGCGCAGGCCGCAGGCTATCCGTTCAATCCCGACTACAACGGTGCCAACCAGGAGGGCGTCGGGTATTTTCAGCTGACTACGCGCAACGGTCGTCGTTGCAGTGCGGCCGTCGCCTATCTCAAGCCCATCCGCAACCGGCAGAACCTGACGATCATCACGCGCGCGCTGGTGACGCGGGTTGCCATGGACGGCAAGCGCGCAACAGGCGTCGTTTACCGCGATCGGTCGGGCGAAACCAAAACGGTGAAAGCCCGGCGCGAGGTCATCCTGTCCGGGGGGGCAATCAACTCTCCGCAGATCCTGATGTTGTCAGGTATCGGTGACCCGGATCATCTGAAGGCAAACGGAATCGAGCCCGTTCACGCCTTACCGAACGTCGGCAAGGGGCTGCAGGATCACCTGCAGGCGCGCCTGGTATTCAAGTGCAACGAGCCGACCCTGAACGATGAAGTGCGAAGCCTGTTCAACCAGGCCCGCATCGCGCTGAAATACGCGTTGTTCCGGGCCGGTCCCATGACCATGGCGGCCAGTCTGGCAACTGGTTTCATGAAGACCCGTCCCGATGTTCAAACCCCGGACATCCAATTTCACGTCCAGCCCTGGTCGGCGGACAGCCCTGGCGAAGGCGTGCACCCGTTTTCGGCCTTCACGATGTCGGTCTGCCAACTCAGGCCGGAAAGCCGTGGAGAGTTGCGGTTGGATGGACCGGACCCTGCCAGCTATGTCAAAATCATCCCGAATTATCTGTCGACAGAGACCGATTGCCGTACGATTGTCGCGGGCGTCAACATCGCTCGCAACATTGCGCGCCATAATCCGTTGGCCTCAAAGATCTCCGAGGAGTACCGACCGACGGCCGATCTGTCCTGTGACGACTATGAAGGTACGTTGGACTGGGCGCGTTCGAATTCAGTGTCGATCTATCATCCGACCGGAACCTGCGCGATGGGCGCGACCGACGCGGCCGTCGTCGGACCTGATTTGAAGGTGAAGGGGATCGAGGGGTTGCGCGTTGCAGATTGCTCGATCATGCCGGAAATCGTCAGCGGAAACACCAATGCGCCCGCCATCATGATCGGCGAGAAAGCCAGCGATCTGATCGCGGGACGCGGCTGACAGGGAGTCTGTGGGTCGGTTTTTGGCTGGGTAAGGTCAGAGCGTCATTCGACGGGCAATCCGAATACCGCGATTGCTGCACCAAGAATGCAGAACAGTGCAAACACCAACGCGCGGAAGGGCAGATTTTGCTGAGACGCCGACCGGGCCGCGATGCCGGCCTGCAGCGCGTAATAGACTGCAAAGGCGCGCGACGCATAGCTGATGATTTCAAAGACATTCGATGTCCAGGTCAGTATCAACCCGACGCCAACCAGAACGGTATAGGCGGTCCGTTCAGAGATGCGCCCGCCTGAAATCTCGGACAGCAGTCCACCGGACCCGCTGGTATCCGCGACGGCGGCGCTGAACTGGGCCGACAGGGCCGCAATAACCAGAAGAACAGGCAGTATCGGGGCGACGACCTGCATCAGGTCAATGATCGCCGTTTCGTCCAGAACCAAGCCGCCCGGTTCGACCGAATAGGTCAACAGGCCGATATAGGCCAGGTAAACCGCGCTTGCGATCAACTGGGCCCACCGCATGGAGCGAATGCGGGTTTCCGCATCATAGGCGTGGCCGAGGTAACGCGAGGTTTCAAATCCCTGCACTGTTACGATCAGGCCCGCCAACAACATGAACGCGTGCGAGCCGCGCTCGGCCGGCGGGTCAAAGACAAGCGCATCGTGGCTGTATTGCTCGGCGAAATACGTGGCAAGTCCGACAAGCAGCCCGGCGATGATTGCCAGTTTCAGGCCGACTGAAATCTGCTCCAACCGTTCCAGCGCGGAAAACCCCCGGGTGCAGCCAACGAAAAGGATCAGCACAAGCACGCCCGAGGTCACAAGGCGGGCATGAAACGCGTCATCCACCTGGGTCAAGCTCACGCCAAACGAGCCGAACAGGTTCAGGTAGTAGGCGACCGAAATGAAGTAGGCAAAAGACAGGCTTGCCGACGCGACCCTTTCGGCCCGCTCGATACCGGCACCCCGGTCGGATCTGTGCGCAATGTCGCGGATGTTGTATCGAATTGCGCTTCCAAACCCCCAGGCCGCGGCGCAGAGGCCCAGCATGGCAAGCGGCGCCAGATCGCCAAAACTGACGTCCAGGATTGGACCAAGAACAAGGAACCCGCTGCCGATGATCGACGCCAGCGGGGTGATCGAGGCTCTCCACATCCGGGAATTGGCGACACGTGGCCAAACCAGAATGGCCAAGACCACCACGACCGCGGACAGGATCAACGTATTCTGCAACTCGGTCGTCAAGGGAACGGTTCGGCCTCGCTAGTGCTCGTCGGGACGCCGCTGGTGGGGGTTCAATCGCTGAGGGGCGATCATGGTATGTGTACCGGCATCCAAGGTCGCTCAGATTTACCAATCAGCGGTATCCCGTTCAACTCTGGCGCTTGGTTGTGCCGCGTTCCATCGCCTTTTCCCAAGCCAGATGGCGGGCGCGTCAAAAAAACCGGGTGGCTGTCAACGTCTTGTTGCATCGCTCGTGCAAGGTCTTCCTGCGCGCCAAAATGACGTGACGTGCTGGGGTATGAGTTGGACATTTCGCGTGTAATCCATCAGGTTCCGGGCAACACAGCTCCGGTCGCTCGGCCCAGCCATGGCCGCGTTCGGCGCGCAGCATTCGCAGGTTGAACCAGATGCAGTATCACAACAAACCTTACGATCAGCTCAACATCGGGGACACGGCCGAACTGAAACGTCTGTGCACCGAGGATGACTTTTATGCCTTCGCCGCGAATTCGGGCAATCACAACCCGCTGCACCTGGCCCATGAGGACGGGGATGGAGACGACCGGCCCGAGGCGGTGGCGCCATCGCTGTTCGTGGGCGCGCTGATCTCGGCGGTTCTGGGAAACATCCTTCCCGGGGCCGGGACGCTTTACAAATCGCAACAGTTCGACTTCGTGGGCCGTGCCATGGCCGGGGACGAGCTTTTGGCGCGCGTGGTCGTCACGGAAAAGCGTGCAAACCGCGAGGTGGTCCTGGATACCACCGTCACCCGATGCAGGGATGGTGCGGTCATCGTCAGCGGCAAAGCCGTGGTAATAGCGCCGGACCGCGCCCTGTCGTTCCGCGAAATCGAGGTTCCCGGCCTGATCGTTCAGCGGCACCGTCACTTCGACGCGTTGCTGGAGAAATCCCGGCCGCTGGATCCCATCCCGACCGCCGTCGTCGCGCCGGAGGACCCGAACTCGCTGGGCGGCGCGATCCTGGCTGCGCGGGAAACGATCATTGAGCCGATACTTGTCGGTCGCCCGGACTTGATCGGGCAGGCGGCGCAGGAACTGGGCGAAAAGCTGGATGGTTTCGAAATTGTCGCCGCGGAAGAGCACAGCGAAGCCGCCCGCATCGCCGTCGACCTTGTGGTCGAAGGCCGGGCCGGGGCGCTGATGAAGGGGCATCTGCACACCGATGATCTGCTGAGGGCCGCATTGCGGAAGGATCAGGGATTGCGCGCGGGCCGGCGCTTTACCCATGTTTTCGTCATGGACGTGCCCGGGCAACCGCATCCGCTGCTGGTGACCGACGCCGCGATCAATATCGAGCCCGATCTGCAAACCAAGATCGACATTACCCAGAACGCGATTGATCTGGCGATCTCGATCGGGATGGAAACGCCCAAGGTCGGCGTTCTGTCGGCGGTCGAGACGGTGAACCCGGCCATTCGGTCCTCGATCGACGCGGCGTTGCTGTCCAAAATGGCTGAACGGGGCCAGATCATAGGAGGCTTGGTCGACGGTCCGCTGGCCATGGACAATGCGGTCAGCATGGCCGCAGCACGGATCAAGGGGATCGTCTCGCCAGTGGCCGGACAGGCCGACATACTTGTGGTTCCGAACCTGGATGCGGGCAACATGCTGGCCAAACAGCTGACATATATCGCCAACGCCGAAGCGGCAGGGGTGGTTCTGGGGGCGAAGGTGCCGATCATCCTGAACAGCCGCGCGGATGACGACAAGGCGCGTTTGGCATCCTGCGCCGTGGCTGCCCTGCACGCCGCCCGCATTGCCGGGGGGCGGTCATGAGCCATGTCATCACGCTGAACGCAGGCTCGTCGTCTCTGAAGTTCGGGCTGTTTTCGTTGCCATCCGATGACCCGGTTGCAATCTGCACCGGAATCGTGGACCGCATCAGCGCCGCTGGCGCGACCATCCGCGCCAAAACGTCGGATGGCCGCACGTTGGGCGGTGATGTGGCAGACGGGATTGCCGATCATAACGAGGCCCTGAACCATGTTCTGGACCTGATCGTCCAGCAATTTCCCGCGGCCAATATTGCAGCCGTCGGCCACCGCATCGTTCACGGTGGTCCTGACCACGATCAACCGATCTTGCTGACACCTGAAAGCCTTGCAGCGCTTGACGAACTCTCGCCGTTCGCGCCGTTGCACCAGCCCTACAACCTCAGCGGCGTTCGTGCCTCGGTCGAGCGGTTCCCCGATGCGGTGCAGGTTGCCTGTTTCGACACCGCCTTTCATCGCAGTCACCCTTGGGTCAACGATACGTTTGCCTTGCCGACCGAGTATTATGACAAGGGCGTTCGCCGTTATGGGTTTCACGGCCTCAGCTACGAATACATCTCGGGCCATCTGGCCAAGACCGCGCCGCTGCTGCATGGCGGCCGGGTCATCGTGGCGCATCTGGGCAACGGCGCGTCGATGTGCGGTATGATCCACGGCCGCTCGGTCGGGTCCAGCATGGGGTTCTCGGCCATAGACGGTCTGCCTATGGGAACCCGATGCGGCCAGTTGGATCCCGGTGTCGTCCTCTACCTCATGGACCAGAAGGGCATAAGCGTGGATGAGATCACCGAACTTCTGTATCGCAAATCCGGTCTGCTGGGTCTGTCCGGTCTGTCCAGCGACATGCGAACTCTGGAAAAGTCCGACAGCGGCAGCGCGCGCCGGGCCATCAGCTATTTCAATTTCCGTGCGCGGCGTGAACTCGGTGCCCTTGCGGCTGTGCTGGGCGGGCTGGATGCGGTGGTGTTCACGGGTGGGATCGGCGAGAATTCTGCGCTGGTGCGCGAAAGGATTTGCGTCAATATGGGGTGGTTGGGGATTGAACTGGACCATGATGCCAATACGGACCACGCCCGGATTATCTCGACACCGCTGTCCCGGGTTCAGGTCATGGTCATCCCCACCAACGAGGAACTGGTGATCGCCCGTGCGGCTGCTCGCTTCGTCTATCCGCACATGTACGAGACGCTATTGGACAAAGCGAGCCCAACAGCGCCGCCCCCGGCCGATGGTTCGGGGCTTGAGTGATCAGGCGCTGGACGTCAGCGAAGGAAATCCTGCGAATTTTTCGCAAAAAATGTCTCTCTACGGGAAACCCCCAATTTCGGGCATAGGTGGGCTGGGCTATTGTCTGGTTAACCAAGGTCAAACTTGGCCTACCACTTTCCCCGAAGAGGGGCTGGCTACCTACCCCCTCAGCTGGCCCCTCAAAAACCCCAGAAAATCAGTTGAATCCCCCGGCAGCCAAAGCCTTAGAGCCCGGTGCCAGATAAGCCTGTGATGCGCATTGCCAGATCGGGGAGGCGCGCAAAGTCGTCGAAGCTGGCCAAATGGGGAAGTTCCGAGACCGGCGACTTTCGATACCCTTCCGAATACAGAATAAATGGGACTTGGGCACGTTGGGCGGTTTCTGCGTCCACTTCGCTGTCGCCCACAAAGACTCGCGCGTCGTTTGTGCCCAGTGCTTCGAACGTGGCGGTCAGGTGGGCGGGGTCGGGTTTGCGGGATTTTACTGTATCTCCGCCGATTACCACGTCGAAGAACTGCGCCAGATCCAGAACCTCAAGGATATGCTGCGCGGGCGCTTCCGGTTTGTTGGTGCAGACCCCTAGCGCGATATTTGCAGCCCGCAGTCGTCGCAGAGCGTCTTTGACACCTGGATAAGGCCTGGTGATCGCACTTGATGCCTGGCTGTAATGGTTCAGCGTGACCTGTGTCAGTTCGGAATGGCGCTCAATGCTCAGTCCGCAGTGGAGGATCACGCGCTCAACCAGTTTTGGCAGACCATTGCCGACGAATCCCCGGATCGTTTCTTCGGGCAGGGGCGCATAGCCCTGATCGGCCAGCATCCGGTTCGCTGCTGCCGCAATGTCGGCCAGGCTGTCCACCAGCGTGCCATCCAGATCAAACACGATTGCCGCCGTCATCTCCGCTCCCGTCTCTAAGTGCCGAGACCCGGCCTAACGGGCCTGCCGCAAGGGCGCAATGGTTCGGTGTGCGAATAGCAGGAAACCGGCACTTGACATACCTTAGTATTTTTATCAGATTAAGCATGAAGACACGCAGCCAACCCGGTTCCGGGCCAGCCAGATCCATGAAAGTTGAACGGAAAAGGCGCTTTGCCTGAACACAACCGGAGATGACCCGATGAACGCGCAGAACCCGAATCCGACCCAAGCCTATGCCGTTTCGATGCTGCCGGCCCACAAGGCCGAGGACCTGACGCAGGGCGGCAACCTGGCCCATATCGAACTGGGCGACCAGCTGTATACCCTGCGCATCACCCGCGCGGGTAAATTGATCCTGACAAAATGAGCGGCGCATCGACCCGGGGCGGCGCCCCGGTCGGACGGCTGGCCGATCTGACCCCGATCGAGGCTGGCGCCGTCATGTACCTGCGGATGTGGAGTGACGGGGCCGCCGGCCGTGCCGACGCCGCACATGACTTCGACATCGCGCTGGGCGCCGATCATGGGCAGCTGGCCATGCTGGCGCTGGATCGTCTGTGCAGCCTGTGCGCCCATCACGCCCGCCGCCCCTTGATCCGGCACGGGCTGGGCTGCGCCTGTCTGGGCGCGGACGAAAGCTGTTTCGCGCAGATGATCGCCGCGGCCTCGGAAGGGGCGCGCGAGGATGCGATGATGCTGGCCGCCTTGATCGTACGCCCCGATTTCGCGCCCGCGCTGGCGTCACTGTCCGAAGAGTTCGGGCTGGCCCTGCGGCGCATGACCTCCGCCGTTCCACTGCCGACCACCGGCCATCAGACCCCCTCGGCCGTGCTGCACTGACAGCGCGGTTCAGTGCCCTGGCCGAATTCGGCCGGGGCGTTTCTCAGCAGCAGCCGCACCCGTCATGGTGATGGCTGTGGTCGCACACCGGGGCAGGGGCATAGTCGCCCACCTCGGCCAACACAGACCGCAGCGCCCACAGGATCATGTCCACATCTTCGGCCTCGATGGTCAAAGGCGGGCGGATCTTCAGGATGTTGTCCTTCGGCCCCTCGCTGCCGATCAGGATGCGGTGGTCGCGCATCCGGTTCTTGACGTATCGGCAGATCTCGGTGCCTTCCGAGCCGTCGGGGTTGATCAGTTCGACCCCCAGAAACAGGCCCATGCCCCGCACGTCGCCCACACAGGCGAACTCGGCTTCGATCGCGCGCAGACCATCCATCAGCCGTGCGCCCATCACGCGGGCATTCTCCTGCAGGCCCTCGTCATCGACGATGTCCAGCACCTCTTTGCCGATCCGGCAGGACAGGGTCGAGCCGCCGAAGGTCGAGAAAAACTCGATCCCGTTGTCGAAACTGTCGGCGATCTCGCGCGTGGTGACCAGCACGCCCAGGGGGTGGCCGTTGCCGATGGGTTTGCCCAGAACCACGATATCGGGGGACGCGCCCTGATGTTCGAAGCCGAAATAGTACTCGCCCAGCCGGCCCAGGCCCGTCTGCACCTCGTCGGCGATGCAGACGCCGCCGGCGGCGCGGATCTTTTCGTAAACCGCTGGCAGATAGCCTTTTGGCGGGATGATCTGCCCTCCGACCGAGGGGAAGGTCTCGGCGATGAAACCGGCCACCCCATGCCCCTTGCGCTGCAGGGTTGCAATCGCGTCGTCGACCAAGTCGGCATATTTCTGCGCCCGGTCGGGGTCGTCACGTTTGAACCGGCCGCGATAATCGTCGGCGACCTCGACCAGTTCGACCCAATCGGCCTGGCCCACGCCGCCGGGCTTGTTGAATTTGTAGGCGGAAATGGCCACCGCCGCGTTGGTGTTGCCGTGATAGCCGTGATCGGGCGTCACCATGCCCTTGGCCCCGCTATGCGCCCGCGCCAGGCGCAGGGCCAGCTCGTTGGCCTCGGTGCCCGAGTTGACGAAGAAGCACACCTGCAGGTGTTCGGGCAGTTTCGACAGCAGCTTGTCGGCAAACTCCACCTGCGCCGGATGCAGATAGCGGGTGTTCGAATTCATCCGCTTCAACTGATCCGCCGCCACGGCCTGAATGCGCGGATGCGCGTGCCCCACATGCGGCACGTTGTTGTAGGCGTCCAGATAGGGCCGCCCCCATTCGTCGAACAGGTGATGTTTCCACCCACGCACCAGCATCACCGGGTCGTCATAGGTCAGGCTCAGGTTGCCGCCGAAATGCGCCCGCCGTTTGTTCAGGATCTCGGCCTTGTCGGTCGGGCGATAATAGACCTTCTCGTCCGGCAGGTTCAGCAGGGCCGCCGGGTTCGGGCAGACCGCATGCCACAGGTCCAGCTCGTCCGGGTCGGCGACGCCGGGCCAGTCGGCCTGCATGCCGGCCGTGGTCAGGGCCAGCTGGAAATGCACATGCGGCGCCCAGCCGCCGTTCTGGCCGGCATCGCCCAGCCGGGCGAATGCCGCCCCCTGCGCCACCGGGTCTCCGGGTTTCAACCGGTCACAGACCTCGGGGTCCAGATGCCCGTACAGCGTATAGAACGCGTCACCCTCGGGGGTTTCGTGATGCAGGATCACCACGCCGCCATAGTCCAGATGGTTCGCCCGGTTCTCGACCGCCTCGACCCGACCGCTCAGCGGCGCCAGCAAAGGCGTCCCCGCCGGCGCGAACACATCCACCGCCAGATGCACCGTGCGCCGGTCCGACGCTTTCCACGGACCCTTGCGGAAGGCAGGCTCGGCATAGATCAGGCGCGGTTCGTTGTAATAGCCCAGCCACAACCCGTCGCCGAATTCCGCGCCCACCCGCGCGGCTTCCTCCAGCGGCATGTGAAACGGGTTCTGCGGCCAGGTCGAGTTTTCGACCGACAGCGAACCCATCGGAACGTCCGACAGGTCCTGTCCCAACAACTGCGCAAACTGCCCGCGATGTTCTGACAGGTACGCGTGAATGCGCTCGGCCCCGTCGGTGACGGGCAGCCCGCAGACCGCCCGCAGCCGCGCCGACATCAGCTCGCCATTGACCGAACCATCCTCGAGAAACCGCCACGCCGGAGCCTGGCTGATGGTCACATAGGGGTCGTCCGGGTTTTCGGCGGCCATCAGCGTGGAGTTGACGACCGACACCGCCAGCCGCATCCGCAGCAGAGGCCAGATCAGGTCCACTTCCTGCGGGCGCAGCCGGTTTGCGGCGTGATAGCCCCGCACCAGCGCGGCCAGCGCCCGCTCGGGGTGTGGGTGATCCAGCACCACATACGCCCCGGCGATCGCCAGTTCACACATCCGCGGCCCGGCGCACATGTCGCCCAGGTCGATCAGGCCCGAAACCTGCCGGCGCTCCGACAGCTCTCCTTCGATCAGGATGTTGTAGTCATTCACGTCATTGTGGATGGCCTGCCGGGGCAGCTCGGCCAGCATGTTCGAGACGGCATCGAACTGCGCACAGATCTCGCGCAGAAGGGCCGCACGATCCTGGTCGGCAACGGCATCCAGCTTGTCAGCGATCCAGCCGGCCTGGGTCAGCTCCCATTTGAACTCCGGCCGCTCCAGGCCGGGATGCGAAAACCGCTCCAGCGCCCGATCGGTCGCCCCCAATACCCGGCCCAGTTTCAGGATCAGGTCCTCGGATTTCGGCGCAGCCTTGGCATAGCACCGGCCCGGCAGCCGCTCCAACAGCCACGCCAGCCGCGGCCGTCCCGCGTCGTCGTCGATCTGCGGCAGCAAACCGCCGTCCAGCCCGGGGATCACCTTGGGAAACGGCAGCCCGGGGGCCTCGGCCGCGATATGCTCCAACGCCTTGATCTGCAGATCCACCAATTGCGGGTCGCACCCGGCCCGCATGACCTTCAGAACGTAGTCCTGCCCATTGGTGGCCTGCACCAGGAAATTCAGGTCATATTCGCCATCCAGTCGCGACAGCCGGGCGTCCAGCCCCCAGACCCGCCGCAGCGCGGCCGCCCAAAAAGCACTGACATCATTCATTCAAACATCCGCCCCGTGCGCGCCGGGGCCCTCTTCATCTGGCCAAAAATATCCTCGGGGGGAATCGCGCCTTGGCGCGATGGGGGCAGAAAGCCCCCGGCCTTACCCCATCGCCCGCAGGCGCTTGATCAACGACGAAGTGTCCCAGCGGTCACCGCCCATCTTCTGCACATCCTTGTAGAACTGATCGACCAGCGCGGTCACCGGCAGCGATGCCCCGGTCTCGTCCGCCGTGTCCAAACAGATACCCAGGTCCTTGCGCATCCAGCCCACCGCAAAGCCGTGGTCGAAATGGTCGTCCAGCATGGTCTCGTACCGGTTCGACATCTGCCAGCTGCCGGCGGCCCCCTGGCTGATCACCTCGACCACCGCGCGCCCGTCCAGCCCGGCCTTCTCGGCGAAATGCAGCGCTTCGCTCAGGCCCTGAACCAGCCCTGCGATGGCGATCTGGTTACACATCTTGGTCATCTGGCCCGCGCCGCTGTCTCCGATGCGGCGGCAGATTTTGGCATAGACCTGCATCACCGGCTCGGCCCGGTCATAGGCGGCCTGATCGCCGCCGCACATGATCGACAGAACCCCGTTCTCGGCCCCGGCCTGACCGCCCGAGATCGGCGCATCGACAAAAGAGATCCCGCGCGCCTTGGCGGCCGCGTACAGCTCACGCGTGACCTTGGCCGAAACGGTGGTGTGGTCAACGAAAACCGAGCCTTCCGCCATGCCGCCGAACGCGCCGTCCTCGCCGGTGCAGACCATGCGCAGATCGTCGTCGTTGCCGACGCAGGCCATCACGAACTCGGCCCCCTCGGCGGCACCGCGCGGCGTGGTCGCCATCTGGCCACCATGCTGCGACACCCATTTCTCCGCCTTGGCCGCGGTGCGGTTGTAGACGGTCACGTCATGCCCGGCCGCCTGCAGATGCCCGGCCATCGGATAGCCCATGACGCCCAGGCCAAGGAATGCAACTTTCGCCATTTTCGAGATCCTCCCTGTGACCGGTCCGGGACATGAAACGTCCAATGGCCGGAATGCTTGCCAGAGACAAAGCAAAGCCGCGGCCAAAGGGCAACCCCGCACCGGGAGACAGGCCGCAAATAATGGCCGTGCGTCACGCGCCGCTGATATTGCGCTCCATTAGGCGTTGGTACAGGCGTGGGGCCAGCCGGTTCAGCCACCACGCCAGCCGCGCCACCCGGCCCACCGGGATGACGGGCCGCCCGCGATCCATCCCTTGCAGGATCACGCGGGCGGCCGCCTCGGGGGTCATCTCGTCCATGCCGTCGCTGGCAGATCCGGGGCGTGCGGTGCCATCCGGCTGCCGATCAGCCCGGCCCGGGTTGGTCGCCACGAATGATGGCGCCGCGATATGCACCCGCACGCCATGGGGGCGTTCTTCGGACCGCAGCGATTTGAAGAAACCTTCCAGCGCGTGTTTCGAGGCCGCATAGGCCGTGCGGTGATACAGCGGCGCAAATCCCGCCACCGACGAGATCGCCAGATGCGCACCTCGCGACCGGCGCAGCGCGGGCAGAAAGGCGCGGGCCATCGAGACGGCCGAAAAATAGTTGATCTCGAACACCTTGCGGTGGCTGGCGTCGTCGGACTGATCGAACCCGCAGATCTGGGTGATCCCGGCGTTGTAGATGACCAGGTCGATGCTGCCGCAATGCGCAAGCGTATCGTTCACGGCGCGCGCCAGTTGCGCCGGATCGGTCAGATCGCAGGCAATCGCCATTTGCGTAGCGGTGTCCTGCACCCCATCCACCTTCAGATCCAGCAGGACCACGCGCCATCCACGCTCTTGCAGCGCGGCCGAGAGCGCCTGACCCAGCCCGCCGGCCCCGCCCGAGATCACTGCGGTTTTCATAGGCCCACACTCCTTTTCCAAAGGTCGAACACCTCGGCGCTGGTCTTCTGCGGGACATAGCCGAACACGGTCTTCAGCGCCGTATTGTCCAGAACCGGTCGGTATTGCAGGAACCGCACCTGTTCAGGTCCATAGCGCGACAGGCCCAGAGGGCGGGCCACGGCCAGCGCCGCCTTGAGCGCCCACGCCGGCAGGCGCAGCACGGGTTTGTCCAGCGCGCGAGCCAGATCGTCGACGCCCAGCGCGCCGTCCCCGGCCACGTTGTACACCCCGGGCGGCCCATCGGTGGCTGCGCGTTTCAGGATGCGGGCCAGATCGCGGGTCCAGATGAACACGAAGGGGCTGTCGCTGCCCGCCACCGCCAGCAGGCGGGGTTTGCGGAACAGGGCGGTGATCTGGTTGTCGGTGCCGTCGCCCAGCACCGTGCCCACCCGCAGCACCACCTGCTCCAGCTGCGGCGCGGCGGTTCGGGCCTCGGCCAGCAATTCCTCGACCTGCCGCTTGTGGTCGGAATAGGGAAACTCGGGGTTGCCGCGCACCGGATCGGTTTCGCGCAGCGGCACCGGGTTGTCCGCGTGATAGCCATAGGCCGCTCCCGACGAGGTGACGACCAGCCGCCGCACGCCATGGGCCAGCGCGGCATCGACCACCTTGCGCGTGCCCCCCACATCCACCGCATGGGCCTCGGCCCGCGACATGCCGGGCGGAGGCGTGACGATCGAGGCCAGATGCACGACCACCTCGGGCTTCACCTTGGCGATCACCCGGGCCGGGTCGCCCGTGGTGACATCCATGCGTAGAAACGGAACCTCGTCCGGCAGCATGTCCGGGCGGCGCAGGTCGGTGGCAAACACCTCATGGTCGCTCAGCTCGTTCAGCAGGGCGCGGCCGACCAGCCCCGCAGCGCCGGTGATCAGAATGCGGGTCATCGGGCAGCCTCGGTCCGGGCCATCAACTGCGCCAGAGCCAGCCCCGAGATGGCATGCCAGATCCCCCAGAAGGCGGCCACCACGGCCATGCCGCCCAAGCCGTTGAAAAAGGCGAAGATCAGCACCAGTCCAAGGCCCGAATTCTGGATGCCGGTCTCGATCGTGATTGCACGCCGGTCAAAGGGGGACAGCCGGGTCAGAGTGGCCACAACCCAACCGCCCCCCAGTGCCAGTGCGTTGTGAAGGATCACAAGCCCGGCGACCGCCCCGGCGTAGCCTA
Source organism: Ruegeria sp. BHSC029 (assembly GCF_059613085.1). Lineage (NCBI taxonomy): Bacteria > Pseudomonadati > Pseudomonadota > Alphaproteobacteria > Rhodobacterales > Roseobacteraceae > Ruegeria > Ruegeria sp. BHSC029. The sequence continues at coordinate 35,564 of NZ_JBXWRU010000009.1, read as the reverse complement.
GGAAGAAACTCCAGTTGGCCGCCAGGGCGAGCACGATGAAAGCCACGAAAATGGCCATGGACAGGATCTGCAGCGGCCCGCGCAGCCGCGCCGTCAGGGCGGGGCGCTTCTGGTTCAGGGTCACCCCCAGAACCAGCGGCAGGATCAGCATCAGCCCGACGATGATGGCGATTTGCACCGGGTCGATCTGGGTCTGCTGCAGAATGGCGCGGCTCGGCGGATACAGCCCGCCCCACAGCGCGATGTTGAACGGGGTCATCACGATGGCCCCGATGGTGGCGAAGGCGGTCATCGACACCGAAAGCGCCGCGTTTCCGCCCGCCCGATGGGTGATGAAATTCGAGATGTTGCCCCCCGGGCAGGCCGCGACCAGGATCAGCCCCAAGGCGATCGACGGGCGCGGCTCGGTCAGCCAGACCAGCAGGAAGGTCAGCGCCGGCAGCACCAGGAATTGCGAGGCCAGTCCCACCACCACTGGCTTGGGCGCGCGCCGCAGCCGGTCGAAGTCGCGTGGCGACAGGTCGATGGCGATCGAGAACATCACGATCGCCAGAATCGCGTTCAGCAGGGTCAGCGAGCCGGGGCTGAAATTCAGCGTGATCTCGTCGATGCCGGTCATGCGCGGGCTTTCCGGAACCGCGCGATCCAATCCGTCACCGCCTTGCGATAGGTCGCCTTGTCGACGTAATAGGCCATGCGGGGCAGGTTCAGGTACTGCATGCCTCCGGTGGCGCGCTGATAGTCTTCTAGTTTTTCCGCCTTCAGCGCCGCGGCCACGGGGCAGCCGGACTGAAGACCCTTGATATAGCGCGCCACCATTTCGGCCTGCTCGTGGCGACCTTGCCAGCCCAGCCCGGTGGCCTCGATCATGCCCAGCACGAACAGGTCGTCGCGTTCGGGATGCATGGCGTTCAGGTACAGATGCGGCGCGTCGCCCTGCCAGTTCAGCAGGTTGGGGTCGATGAACGGGTAATGCAGCTTGTACCCGGTCGCGGCCAGGATCATGTCATAGTCGCTGGCGCTGCCGTCCTTGAAGTGAACGGTGCGGCCCTCGATCCGGTCGATATCGGGGCGAATGCGCAGGTCGCCGTGGCCTGCGTGGTACAGGACCAGCGAATTCACCACCGGGTGGCTTTCGTACAGTTTGTAGTCAGGCTTGGGAAAGCCGTATTTCTGCGGGTCGCCCACGAACCAGCGCAGGATCATCCCGTCGATCCGGCGCTTTAGCCACATGGGCAGGCGGATCATCCCGCCCAGCGTGTCGGCGGGTTTGCCAAAGACGTATTTCGGCACGAAATAGTATCCCCGCCGCATCGAAAGGTCGCACTGCGCGGCGTGATGGATGGCGTCCACCGCAATGTCGCACCCGGAATTGCCCGCGCCCACGACCAGCACCCGCTTGCCGTCGAACTGGCTGGGATAGCGGTACTGCGAGGCGTGGATCAACTCGCCGTCGAACTTGCCGGGAAAATCGGGCATGTTGGGCTCCGACAGGGTACCGTTCGCGATCAGCACCCCGGCAAACTCACCGCTATGCGTTCCCTGGTCGTCCCGCCAGGTCAGCCGCCAACCATCGCCCGGCGCACCCAGCGGCGACGCGTCGATCACCTCGGCATTGAACCTGTAGTGATCGCGCAGTCCGAAATGATCGGCAAAGGCCCGAAAATAGTCGCGCATCTGCCGGTGCGAGGGGTATTCGGCCACGTCGTCGCCCATCGGGAAATCGGCAAATTCGGTCATCGACTTGGATGAGATCAGATGCGCGGATTCGTACATGGTCGACCGTGGCGCATCGATATCCCACAACCCGCCCACATCGGAATGCAGCTCGAACCCCTGGAACGGGATGCCCTGTTCCTTCAGCACCTTGGCCGCCGCCAGCCCCATCGGACCTGCGCCGATCAAGGCATATGCCTTGCGCGCTTGTGTCATGAACCCTCCCCTGCTCGTGGCGCTTAACTTGAACGATCGTCCAAAATAAGGCAAGATGAAAAACATGAGCGCGAAATACATTGAAAAACAAAGGCAAAGGGCGCCGTCGGCCCGGTCGCTGGAAACCAAGGCGCGGATTTTGGACGCGGCCGAGGCGCTGTTTGCCGAACGGGGATTCGAGGGCGCCTCGATCCGCGACATCGCCACGCGCGCCGGGGTGCAGGTGGGTTTGGTCCACCACCATGGCGGCGGCAAGGAAGAGCTGTTCTTCCAGACCGTCGCACGCCGAGCCGACGAGCTTGCCCGGATCCGGATGCAGGCGCTGGAGGATCAGCGTGCGCAAGGCCCGCTGACCCTGCGAGGTATTTTGGACTGTTTCATCCGCCCCTATGTCAGTCTTGCCGAATCCGGCGGCCCGGGCTGGATGGCCTACGGGCGGCTGGTGGCGCATGTGTCGGTCGATCCGCGCTGGCGCCATATTGCGGCCGAGTGTTTCGACCCCACCGCTCAGCTCTTCATCCGTGAGATCGCCGCACTGTATCCGCAGGCCGACCCGGCGCTTTTGGCCACTGGCCAGGTCTATTCGGTCTCGGCGATGCTGGCGCATCTCAACAGCGCCTGGCGGGTGCAGGCACTGTCACAGGGGGGCGATCTGTCCGGGATCGACCAATTGGTCGAATTCTGCGCCGCGGGGATCGAGGCAATGGTGCACTCGGGCCGCGCTCGGCTCAGTCGATAGCGCGGGCGGTGCCCGAGACGCGCGGGGATTCAAGATCTCGGTCCTCAATTGTCAATTTGTCGGCAGCTTGGGTGAAGACTCGGGCTTTGGTTGCGCCTTGGATTCTGTGTAGGGGGTGAGCACGGGATAAGCGCTCTGCATCGCTTCGATGGTCTGTGCCCGGAACTGGGTCTGAAACGGGTCGGGCTCGGCGGCGCGCACGGCCTCGGGCGAGAGGTAGAAGCCGACGGTCACGACCGAAACGGCAAAGACCGATCCGGCGGTCAGGGTGGCGAGGGTGTTGGTAATCGCGCGTAGCATGGCATTGATACTCCTGTTGCTGACGGGTTCGGGGTCTTGGGGGTGGCTCAGGCTTTCCGGGCCAGGGCCTGCTTCAGTTGGTCGTTCTCGGCCTGCAGCTGGGCCAATTGGCGGCCAAGCGCGTTCAGATGCGGGCGCAGCTCGGCCTCGGTGAAGCGGGGAGTGATGTGGCGCGGGCAGTTCCAGTCCAGCGCCGCGACCTGGATGATCGCCGCGCGTTCGGCCTCGGCCGCGTCAGGGAAAAGGTCGCGCGCGGCCTCGGCCCCTTCGCGAAAGTCCACGCGGCCCAGGATCTTGAGCCTGCGCTGGTTGGCATAGTCCATAAGGATCAGCGCGATCCGGTCATTGCCGTCCAGATTCCCGCGCGAGATATACTGTTTGTTGCCCGTGAAATCGGCATAGCCGATGGTCCGGTCGTCCAGCACCTTCAGAAACCCCGCCGGGCCGCCGCGATACTGGACATAGGGCCATCCGGTCTCGGACACGGTGGATTGATAGAACCCGTCGCGCGCCTCGATGAAGGCCTGCTCGGTGGGGCCGATCAGGTGACCCTGCTGCGGGCCGCCGTCGATGAACTTGGCGTAGGAGGCGGCGGACCCCATCCGCTCTTGATGGGCGCGGACGGCGGGAGTGAAGGTCAGTTCGGAAAAGGCGCGGGGCATGGGGTGCCTCCTTTCACAGGTTCAGATCGGACAGGCCGGGATGGTCGGCGGGCCGTGGCCCCAGGGGCCAGTGAAACAGGCGCTGGGCGTCGGTGATCGGCAGATCGTTCAAGGACGTATGTCGCTGGGCCATCCGGCCATCGGCGGCGAACTCCCAGTTCTCGTTACCGTAGGAGCGGAACCACTGGTCGCTGTCGTCATGCCACTCATAGGCATAGCGCACCGCGATGCGGTTCCCGTCACAGGCCCACAGCTCCTTGATCAGGCGATAGTCCAGTTCCGTGCGCCATTTGCGGGTCAGAAAGGCGTGGATCTGGGCGTGGCCGGTCAGGAACTCGGACCGGTTCCGCCACTGGCTGTCCTCGGTATAGGCCGGGGTCACGATGTCGGGGTTGCGGCTGTTCCAGGCGTCTTCGGCCTTGCGAACCTTTTCGATGGCGGTCTGCGTCGTGAACGGGGGCAGGGGAGGGCGCGGCATGGTCAGGGCCTTCAGGCGAGGGTGGCGGCCAGTAGGGCCACGGTCAGAAGGAAGGGAACATAGCTTGCGGGAAATGGGCTGGCGCGGCGTCGCATCGGTCAAATCCTTTGGGTGTACAGATCAGTAAACTGTGCTGAGAAAGTGTACAGATCGGTCAACTATTTCAACCCTTGGGTCAAAAAAAGTTTTTCGTTCTGGCCTCCGTCATGGAAAATAATACCTAAAAACAGTGGCTTCACCGGTGTGAATTGCACCTGCGCGGCAAAGGCATTATGTACTGATCTGTACATGAGGGAGCCGAATCATGCGTCCGAACAAACGGGACGAGCTGGTCCGCAAAGCACTGCAGGTGTTTTACCGCGACGGGTTTCACGCCACCGGAATGGACCGGCTGGTGGTCGAAACCGGCGTGTCCAAGACCTCGATGTACAAGCATTTCCGCACCAAGGAGGAGCTGATCCTGGCGGTGCTGCGCCTGCGGGACGAGAATTTCCGCAACTGGTTCGTGCGCCGGATCGAGGAGCTGGCCGACACCCCCGCCGATCAACTGCTGGCCGCGTTCGATGCGCTGGGCGAATGGTTCCGCGAGGACAATTTCCGCGGCTGCATGTTCATCAAGGCGGGGGCCGAATACCAGGATCCCGACCACCCGATCCATGTGCAGGCGGGCGAGCACAAGCGCCTGCTGCTGGAATATTTCACCGACCTGTGTCGCAAGGCTGGCGCGCGGGACCCGGACAAGCTGGCCTGCCAGCTGCTGCTGCTGAAAGAGGGCGCGATCGTCACCGCCGTGCTGCTTCGCAACGGCGATCCCGCGCGCGACGCCAAGGAGGCGGCTGTCGTCTTGCTGAAAAACGCGCTGGCTTGACCCATGAAAACCCGCTTTAGTCCCTGAAGCAGGTAAAAGGGGGGTATATGCAGCAGGCTTCGGATTTTCTGGAAGAATGTCAGGTTCTTGATGACGCACTGACGGGGCTGGGTGCCGCGGACTGGCAGATCGTGACCCAGTTCAAAGACTGGACGATCGACGACGTGTTGGTGCACCTGCATTTCTGGAACCAAATGGCCGACCTGTCACAACGCGACCCGGATGCGTTCCAAGCCCGGGTGCAGCAGGTGATGCCGCGTATCCAGGCCGAGGGATTTCGCGCGACGGAAAACGCTGCAATCACCGAACGAGGACATGATCTGCGCGCCGCATGGTCTGATCTATGCAGCCGAATGGGCCGCGACTGGTCGGGGCTGGACCCCAAGTCGCGGGTCAAATGGGTGGGGCCGGACATGTCGGTGCGGTCCTCGATGACCGCCCGGCAGATGGAGACCTGGGCGCATGGACAGGAGGTATTCGACATTCTTGGCCTGACCCGGCCCGAGACCGACCGGATCCGCAACATCGTCGTGCTGGGGGTGAACACCTTTGGCTGGACCTACACGGTGCATGGCCGCCCGGTGCCGCCGGTGGCACCCCATCTGCGCCTGATCGCGCCGTCGGGGGCGCTGTGGGAGTTCGGTACGCCCGGCGCCGACGAGATTGAGGGGCCGGCCGTCGATTTCGCCCGCGTTGTGACCCAGACCCGAAACGTGGCGGATACCGGCCTGTCGGTGCAGGGGCAGGTCGCGCAGGAGTGGATGGCCATCGCCCAGTGTTTCGCCGGCGCCCCGGAAACGCCGCCGCCGCCCGGCGCCCGGCACCGCGTAGGGCATTGACGCCAAAGGACGTTGCGTAGCAGCGCAAACCGACGCGGCGTCACCCGGATTGGCGGAATCGGCGGCAAAAGCTACCCTTTTCGCCAACAGAATTCCGGAGAACCAATCATGTCGCTTTTTACTTCGACCGCTTCCTGGGTCACTGACGAACACCGCATGTTTGCCGAAATGGCCGGACGGTTCATGGATGATGAGCTGGTGCCCAACATCGAAGCCTGGGCCGAGCAGGGCGTGGTCGATCGCGACTTCTGGCGGAAGGCCGGGGAAACCGGGCTGATGGCCGGGGCCATCCCCGAGGAATTCGGTGGCGTCGGCGGCGGCATGGGTTTTGATGCGGTCACGATCTATGAGCAGACCTCGCGCGGGGATGCGGGCTGGGGCTATGGCATCCAGTCGATCGTGACCCACTACATCACCGCCTATGGCAGCGAGGATCAAAAGAGCAAATGGCTGCCCAAACTGGCCTCGGGCGAGATGGTCGGCGCGCTGGCCATGACCGAACCGGGCACCGGCTCGGACGTCCAGGCGATCCGCACCACAGCCGAAAAGGATGGCAATTCCTACCGGATGAACGGGTCCAAGATCTTCATCACCAACGGCCAGACCGCCGACCTGATCATCGTGGCCGCCAAAACCGACAAGTCGCTGGGCGCCAAGGGCGTGTCGCTGATCGCGGTCGAGACCGAAGGGGCCGAGGGCTTCCGCCGGGGGCGCAACCTCAAGAAGCTGGGGATGAAGGCCAATGACACCGCCGAGCTGTTCTTCGAGGACGTGAAGGTGCCGATGACCAACCTGCTGGGTTCCGAAGAAGGTCAGGGTTTCTATCAGCTGATGAAGCAACTGCCGTGGGAACGTCTGACCATCGGCATCATGGCGCTGGGCGCGATCGACTTCGCCATCGCCGAGACGGTCAAATACACCCAAGAGCGCAAAGCGTTCGGCCAACGGGTGATGGACTTCCAGAACACTCGCTTCAAGCTGGCGGAATGCAAGACCAAGGCCGAGGTGCTGCGCAGCTTCGTCAATGACTGCATCGCCAAGCTGGAGTCCGGTCAGCTGGATGCGGCCACCGCCTCGATGGTGAAATACTGGGGCTCCGAGGTGCAAAACGAGATCATGCACGAATGCCTGCAGCTGTTCGGCGGCTATGGCTTCATGATGGAATACCCGATCGCGCGGCTTTACGCGGATGCGCGGGTGCAGATGATCTATGGCGGCACCAACGAGGTGATGAAGGAACTCATCGCCCGCTCGATCGACGTCTGACCGGGCGCTCCCGCCCGTCGTCAACGGCCCTTGCGGGCCGCCTCCTCCGGTTGGGCCCGGCCGCGCCCGAGCGATGCTCGGCTGCGGCGGAGGCGGATCGGCTAAGGCAGCTGCCCCTGCAGCCATGCGCGGAACGAGACAAGAGGGGCCGGTTCCGTGCGATTTTGCGGCCAGACAAGATAGTAGTCGCCCAGGCTGACCGGCGGAGCTGCACAGGCCGGAACCAACCGGCCGGCCTCGAGCTCGGCTGAAATCAGGTAGCTGGGCAGCAGTGCTACGCCCAACCCATGGATCGTAGCCTGGATCATGGTCGAGAACTGGTCGAACAGCATGCCTCGGACGCCCTCGACAGGGGTGCTTTGCGCGGCGAACCAGCGTTCCCACGCATCGGGCCGGGTATCCAGATGCAGCAGTGGTGCGTCGACCAGCCATTCAGCGTTCGGGGCTTCGGCTGGCAGCAGGGCTGGCGCGCAGATCGGCAGAACCTCTTCGCACATGATCGGCAGATAGTTCACCCCAGCCCAGTCGCGCTGGCCGAAGTGGATGGCTGCGTCGAAGGGTTCGGTGCCGAAGTCGAATGGCTTGAGCCGTGTGCTGAGGTTCATCGTCACTTCGGGGTGGCGTTGCGCGAAATCCTGAAGCCGTGGCGCCAGCCAGTGCATACCGAAGGCGGGCAGGATCGACAGTTGCAAAGAGCCGCCGGAAGGGTTGGCCTTCAGCTTCAGTGAGGCCTGCGCCAGTTGCTGCAGCGCCGTTCGGGCAGTTTCCACGTATTCCTTGCCAGCGGGTGTGAGTTGCAGGCGCATTCGGTCGCGTTGGATCAGTGCGACGCCCAGCTGTTCTTCGACGGCCTTCAACTGGCGACTGACCGCGCTTTGGGTCAGCGAGAGCTCATCGGCAGCTGCCGAGGCGCTGCCCAGGCGGTCGACGGCTTCGAGCGCCAACAGGGAAGAAATAGACGGCAGAAATCGACGCGGCGCCAGCATATGATTTTTCCTCATGGCTTTTGGAGGGAATATCACTGGTGGATCCTCCAACCCAATAGCAAAAAGGCGCAGCGGTAGAAAAGTGCAGCGGGGCGATCATGACCATTCAGAACAGTTCGAGCGGATTTCGGCGGGCAGGGAGACTCGACGGGATCGAATTGTCCGAGATCGTCCAAATTTCGGAACGGGCCGCGCTGTTGCGTGCGCAGGGTGTGGACGTGATCGCGCTCAGCACCGGCGAGCCCGACTTTCCCACGCCGCCGCACGTGGTCGAGGCCGCCCACAAGGCGGCGCTGGAAGGGCAGACCCGATACCCCGCCACCGCCGGAACGCCGGCCCTGCGTGCCGCTATCGCAGAACAGGCCGGGGTCGAGCCGGCGCAGGTCGTCGTCTCGACCGGGGCCAAGCAGGTGCTGGCCGGCGCGTTCCTCGCGTCGCTCGATCCGGGCGATGAGGTCATCACCACCGCGCCTTTCTGGACCAGCTATGCAGACATGGTGAAACTGGCGGGCGGCGTGCCGGTCGTGCTGGATTGTCCGCGCGAACAGGGCTTCAAGCTGACCCCAGAACAGCTGGAGAGGGCGATCACCCCGCGTACCCGCTGGCTGCTGTTGAACACACCGTCGAACCCGACCGGGGCGGTTTACTCTGAGGCCGAATTGCAGGCGCTGGGCGCTGTGTTGGAACAGCACCCGCAGGTCTGGGTAACCTCGGACGAGATCTATCGGCACCTCGCCTATGTGCCCTTCACGCCCTTTACCCAGGCGGTTCCGGCGCTGGCCGACCGCACGCTGACGGTGAATGGCGTGTCCAAGGCCTATTCGATGACCGGCTGGCGCATCGGCTGGGGGATCGGCCCCGCGCCGCTGATCAAGGCGATGGCGGCGGTACAGGGGCAGATCACCTCGGGTGCCTGTTCCATCGCGCAGGCGGCAGCGCAGGCCGCGCTGACCGGCCCGCAGGATCTGTTGGCCGAACGCCGCGAGGCGATGCGTGCGCGCCGCGATCTGGTCGTGGATGGCCTGAAGGCCGCCGGTTTGGACTGCCCAGTGCCCTGCGGCGCCTTCTACGTCTTTCCGCAGACGCCTGCCGCGATGCCGTCGGACCCCGAGTTCTGCCGTCATCTGCTGGATCAGGCGGGCATCGCGGTGGTGCCGGGGCGGGCCTTCGGCATGCCGGGGCATTTTCGGCTTTCCTTTGCCTATGACCCCGATAGCCTGACCCAAGGCCTGCGCCGGATTGCCGACGCCACGGCCAAACTCTGACCTGACCGGGGAACCCAGATGGATCGCGCCCAGATCGTTCACGAAAACTTCCTGACCCGCGTTGCCAACCGCGACCTGCCCGCGGGCGCGCCGCCGCGCCCGGGCCTGACTGCGCCCGAGGTGGTCTCGCTGTTCCGCTCTCAGGTCCTCAGCCGCGCGCTGGACCGCACCAGCCGGGCGATGCAGAAGGCGGGGCAGGGGTTCTACACCATCGGCTCGTCGGGGCACGAAGGCATGGCCGCCGTGGCCCATGCCCTGCGCCCGACCGACATCGCCTTTCTGCACTATCGCGACGCCGCCTTTCAGATCGCCCGGGCCGAGCAGGTGCCCGGCCAGCAGATCGCCTGGGACATGCTGCTGAGTTTCGCCTGTTCCAAGGAGGACCCGACCTCGGGCGGGCGGCACAAGGTGCTGGGCTCCAAGGCGCTGATGATCCCGCCGCAGACCTCGACCATCGCCAGCCACCTGCCCAAGGCGGTGGGGGCGGCCTATAGCCTGGGTGCGGCGCGGCGGCATGACCCCGAACACCGGCAACTGCCCGAGGACGGCATCGCGATGTGCTCCTTTGGCGACGCTTCGGCCAACCACTCCACCGCGCAGGGGGCGATCAACACCGCCGGCTGGACCAGCGTGCAGTCGATCCCGCTGCCGCTGCTCTTTGTCTGCGAGGACAACGGCATCGGCATCTCGGTCAAGACGCCCAAGGGCTGGATTCAGGCTTCGATGGAGTATCGTCCGGGCATCAGGTATTTCCAGGCCAACGGGTTGGACATCTATGAAACCTTCGCGGTGGCGCAGCAAGCGGCCGAATACGTCCGCACCCGGCGCAAGCCGGCCTTCCTGCACCTGAAAACCGTGCGGCTGTATGGCCATGCGGGGGCGGATGTGCCCACCACCTATCTCAGCCGCGCCGAGGTCGAGGCCGACGAGGCCAACGACCCGCTACTGCATTCGGTGCGCCTGCTGGATCAGGCCGGGGCGCTGTCGCCCGAACAGGCGCTGAATATCTATGAACAGACCTGCGCCCGCACCGACCGCATCGCGGCGCAGGCTGCCACCCGCCCACATCTGGCCACCGCCGCCGAGGTCGCGGCCAGCCTCATCCCGCCCAAGCGCCCCTGCAAACCTACCAACGGCCCCAGCGCCGAGGCCCGCGCCGCCGCCTTCGGCAGCGACCTGCGCGCGATGGACGACCCGCAGCCGATGGCGCGCCTGATCAACTGGGCGCTGACCGACTTGATGCTGGAACATGGCGAGATCGTCTGCATGGGCGAGGACGTGGGCCGCAAGGGCGGCGTCTATGGCGTGACGCAGAAGCTGCAGGCGCGTTTCGGCCCCGACCGGGTGATCGACACGCTGCTGGACGAACAGTCCATCCTTGGCCTTGCCATCGGCATGGCCCACAACGGTTTCGTGCCGATCCCCGAGATCCAGTTCCTCGCCTATCTGCACAATGCCGAGGACCAGATCCGGGGCGAGGCCGCCACGCTGCCCTTCTTCTCGAACGGGCAGTTCACCAACCCGATGGTCGTGCGGATCGCGGGGCTGGGCTACCAGAAAGGCTTTGGCGGGCATTTCCACAACGACAACTCGCTGGCGGTGCTGCGCGACATTCCGGGCGTCATCGTCGCCTGCCCCTCGACCGGGGCGGACGCGGCGCGGATGCTGCGCGAATGCGTGCGCCTTGCGCGCGAGGAGCAGCGGGTGGTGGTGTTCCTGGAACCCATCGCGCTCTACCCGATGCGCGACCTGCATCAGGCGCAGGACGGCGCGTGGATGACCTGCTATCCCGCGCCCGGCGAACGGATCGCGCTGGGCGAGGTGGGCGTGCATGGCGATGGCACCGATCTGGCGATCGTGACTTACGGCAACGGCCATTACCTGTCGAAACAGGCGCTGCCCGAACTGGCAGCGGCGGGCCTCAAGACCCGCATCATCGACATGCGCTGGATGGCGCCGCTGCCGGAACAGGCGCTGCTGGAGGCCACCAAGGGCTGCAAACACGTCCTGATCGTCGATGAATGCCGCCGCACCGGCAGCCAGTCCGAGGCGCTGATGACGCTCTTTGCCGAACAGACCGACCTGCCCACGGCCCGCGTGGTGGCCGAGGATTGCTTCATCGCCACCGGCCCCGCCTATGCCGCGCCGCTGCCCTCGAAGGATGGCATCGTGGCCGCCGCCCTGACCCTGACCGGAGCCGCAAAATGACCCGCACCGCCGTCGTGATCTGCCCCGGCCGGGGCACCTACAACAAGCCCGAGCTGGGCTATCTGCACCGTCACCATTCGAACCGCATGGAACTGTTCCGCGAATTCGACGCGATCCGCGCCGAGACGGGCCAGGAGGCGGTGACCGCACTGGACGGCGCGTCGCGATTCTCGGTCAGCAAGTATTCCCGCGGCGACGTGGCCTCGCCGCTGATCTACGCCGCGGCGCTGGCCGATGCGCAGGCGCTGGCCGAGGATATCGAGGTGGTGGCCGTCACCGGCAACTCGATGGGCTGGTATATCGCGCTGGCCGCTGCTGGCGCGCTGTCGCCGGAAAACGGGTTCCGGGTGGTCAACACCATGGGCGCGCTGATGCAGACCCACCTGATCGGCGGGCAACTGGTCTATCCCTTCACCGGTGACGACTGGCGCGACGACCCGGCCCGAAAGGCCGAGCTCTTGGCCGAGGTGGCGCGCATCGACTCTCTGCCGGAACATGACCTCGCCCTGTCGATCGACCTGGGCGGGATGCTGGTTCTGGCCGGCAATGAGGCCGGGCTCAAGGCGTTCGAGGCCGCGCAGCCCGTGGTGCAGCAACGGTTCCCGATGCGGCTGGCCAATCACGCGGCCTTTCACACGCGCCTGCAGGCCCCCGTGGCGCAGGAGGGTCGCCGCCAACTGCCCGCCACGCTGTTCACCCAGCCCGACCTGCCGATGATCGACGGGCGCGGCAAGATCTGGTGGCCGGGGGCAACCGACACGGGCGCGCTGTGGGATTACACGCTGGGCCATCAGGTGACCGAGCCCTACGATTTCACCCGCGCGGTGCAGACCGCCGCCCGTGAATTCGCACCCGATCTGTTCATCGTCACCGGCCCTGGCGCGACATTAGGCGGCGCGGTGGCGCAATCGCTGGTGCTGGCCAACTGGCGCGGCATGTCCGACAAAGAGAGCTTTCAGGCCCTGCAGGCGCAGGACCCGTTCCTGATCGCTTTGGGGCGCGAGGATCAAAGACCTCTTGCCATCGGCTAAGCGCTCGGGGAATCTGCGCGCGCATTCAAGGACATCCCGCCCATGACCACCGACCCGGAAATCAGCCTGTGGACCAAGACCAGCCGCGAGCGGGTGGATGCCCCGCCCCTGACCGGGCCTGTCACGGTGGACCTTGCCGTGATCGGCGGCGGCTATACGGGCTGCTCGGCGGCGCTGCACGCGGCGCAGGCGGGGGCTTCGGTCTGCCTGCTCGAGGCGCTTGAGATCGGCCATGGCGGGTCGGGCCGCAATGTCGGGCTGGCCAATGCCGGGCTGTGGCTGTCCCCGGCCGAGATCCGCGCCCACCTGGGCCACGAGGCCGGCGACCGGCTGATCACCCTGCTGGCGCAGGCCCCGGCCGAAGTGTTCCGCCTGATCCGTGACCACGCCATCGATTGCGAGCCGGTGCAGGCCGGAACCCTGCACCTGGCCCATTCGCCCAAGGGCCTGCGCGACCTCCAAACCCGCCGCCAACAGTTGTCAGCCGACGGCGCGCCGGTCGAACTGCTGTCGGCGCAGGAAACCGCCCGCCGCACCGGCAGCGAGGCCTTTCACGGCGCCATCTTCGACCCGCGCGCCGGGACGATCCAGCCTCTGGCCTATGTGCAGGGCCTCGCCCGCGCCGCGCGGCAGGCCGGGGCCGCGATCCACGCCAACAGCCCGGTGCAGACCCTGCGCCATGATGGCGATGTCTGGCATCTGGACACACCGCTGGGTTCTGTGCGCGCCAAGGCGCTGATCCAAGCCACCAACGCCTATCACGCGGGGCTGCCCGACACCCGACAGGCCTATGTACCGGTCTACTACTTCCAATACGCCACCGACCCGCTGCCCGAGGACATCTGCGCCACCCTGCTGCCGGGGGGCGAGGGCTGTTGGGATACCGGGCTGATCATGACCTCGTTCCGCATGGATCAGGCCGGGCGGCTGGTGATCGGGGCGATGGGCGATCTGGGCCACGCGGGCAGTTTCGCTCATCGCGGCTGGATCACGCGCAAACTGGCGCAGATCTTCCCCGCTCTGGCCGATCAGCCGCTGAAGGACGGCTGGCATGGGCGCATCGCCATAACCTCGGACCATATCCCGAAGCTGGTGCAGATCGGGCCAAACGCGCTGTCGGCGCATGGCTATTCCGGGCGCGGGATCGGGCCGGGCACGGTGTTCGGCCGCATGATGGCCGACAGCCTGCTGGCGGGCGACCCCGCCCGCTTGCCGCTGCCGCCGGTGCCTGAGCACAGCGAAAGCTGGACAGGCCTGCGCCGCGCCTTTTTCGAGACCGGCGCGGCGCTGACCCATCTGATCAAGGCAAGGGTCTGACCGATCAGACCGAGCGGGTGATCCCGCCATCCACCCGGATGTTCTGCCCGGTGATGTAACCGCCGCCCTCGGAGGCCAGGAACGCGATGACCGAGGCGATTTCGTCATAGCTGCGCCCGTAGCGGCCCATGGGGATTTTGGCCTTGAACTCCTCTTTCTCGGGCAGGCTGTCGATGAAGCCGGGCAGGACGTTGTTCATGCGGATGTTCTCGGCGGCATATCTGTCGGCGAACAGCTTGGTGAACGCCGCAAGCCCTGCCCGGAATACGCCCGAGGTCGGAAAGACCGGGTCCGGCTCAAACGCCGCGAAGGTCGAGATGTTGATGATCGACCCGCCCCCCTGCGTCTGCATGATCGGGGTGACCAGCCTTGTGGGGCGCACGGCGTTCAGGAAATAGACCTCCATGCCGCGGTGCCAGTCCTCGTCGGTCAGCTCCAGCACCGGCGCGCGGGGTCCGTGACCGGCCGAGTTCACCAGCACGTCGATCCGCCCCCAATGGGCCATCGCCGCATCGACCAGCCTCTGCAGGTCGTCATTCGACTGGTTCGAGCCGGTCACGCCCACGCCGCCCAGTTCGGCCGCCAGCGCCTCGCCCTTGCCCGACGAGGACAGGATGCCCACCTTGAACCCGTCCGCCGCCAGACGCCGCGCCGCATCCGCGCCCATGCCGCTGCCGCCGGCGGTGATCAGAGCCACTTTTTCTGTCATCTTCGTTCTCCGTTTCCATCTGCCGCCAAGATGAAGCGTGGCCGGCCGTTTGACCAATCAGTTCTTCTGCCCTATGGCTGTAGAAAATCTATTGTGTGAGCGTCATGGCTGCCCTTCCTCCGCTGAACGCCCTGCGCGCCTTCGAGGCGTCGGCCCGTCACCTGAACTTCAGGCTGGCGGCGCAGGAACTGGGTGTCACCCAAGGGGCTGTGGCGCAGCAGGTCCGCGGCCTTGAGGCGCGGCTGGGCACCCTGTTGTTCGACCGTCTGCCACGCGGCCTGCGCCTGACCGAGGCCGGTCGGCGGTTCCACGCGCCCCTGCGCCGCGCTTTCCGTCTGATCGAAGAGGCGGTCGAAGACCTGTCCGGCCAGCGTCAGATCACCCTGTCGGTCACACCCAGCTTTGCTTCGAAATGGCTGGTGCCGCGGCTGGGCGATTTCACCGCGCACCACCCGGATGTCTCGGTGCAGGTCGATGCGCGCGAGCGGCTGGCCGATTTCCAGACGGACGGGGTGGACATCGCGGTGCGGCAGGGCCGCGCGCCATTTGGCGACGGTCTGGTGGCCGAGCCGCTGTTCCCCACCGAATTCGTCGTCGTCGGCAGCCCTGACCTGGCCGCGCAAGTGACATCGGCGCAGGACCTGCTGGCGCATGTAATGCTGAGCGATTCACACGGCCTGTGGCCCCTGTTTCTGGAACGCGCCGGCGTTCAGGGGCGCCCGAGGATGATGAATTTCAGCCAGACCAGCCTGGCCATCGACGCCGCCGTGGCCGGGCAGGGCTTTGCGCTGGCCAATGCGCCACTGGTCGCGGCCGAGCTGACGGCGCGACGGTTGGTGCAACCGCTGGCGCAGGTGCTGCTGGATGATCTGGGGTTCCATATCGTCACCCCGCGCAAGCCACGGCAGCCGGATCTGGTGGCGCTGATGCGCGACTGGCTGCGGGCTCAGGCCTGAAGCGTGGCGGCAATCGCCGCGATCTGGCCCCGCAGCCAGCGATGGGCGGGATCGTTGGCGAACCGCTGGTGCCAGACCATGTAGATCGACACCGGCTGACAATCGAAGGGCAGGGGCGCACAGTCCAGTGCCGCCAAAGGCCCCTGTTTCATCAGCGCCGTGTCGGTCGAGATCAGGTCGCTGCCCTTCACGAAGGCCGGGATCGCGTTGAAATGCGGCAGCGTCACGGTGGGCGGGCGGATCTGGCTTTGATCCACGCCGCGCATCACCGCCCGCGCGTTGCGCCCGTCGGGAAACCGCACCTCGACATGGTCCGAGGTGCAATAGGCGGCCCAGTCGGCGGGCGGGTCGCGGCGTTCGGCGTCGTAGAACACCATCAGGGGGCTGCTCACCAGCAGCTTTTGAAAGATGTCGGGGCCGTCCGGCGGCAGCGGGGTCAGCATCAGCTGGCACCGGTCGCTGCGCAGCAGTTCAGGGTCGGGCACGCCCGAGGGCATGAACTCCAGCCGCAGCCGCACCCCATCGGCCCGCGCCCTGCGCAGCAACTGCGGAAAGATCAGCTCGCGCGGCATGTCGTTGGTGGCGATCTGGACGGTGATCTCTTCTGACAGCGGGTCAAAGGGCCGCTCATCGGTCAGGGCGCGCATCCCGTCCAGCACCCTCTGCACCGGGTCTTTCAGCGCCAGCGCCCGCTCGGTCGCGCGCAGCCCCTGGCCCGACCGCACGAACAGCGGATCGCCCAGCACCTGCCGCAGTTTGGCCAACGTGTGGCTGATGGCCGATTGCGTGACACCCAGCCGGTCGGCGGCCTTGGACACCGAGTTTTCCTCGAGGATCGTCAGGAAGGTGCGCAGGACCTTGCCGTCCAGATCCGTGAAATCAATTTTCTTCATACCGTTTATGATCCGCCATGAATGGTGTTGCTGTTCATGCCGCGCTAGGGGAAGCTTGGCAACAGGAGGCACGCGATGGGGATCCGCTTTTTCTCGGACAAGAACCGACCCGTTCACATGGGTCCTTATCCGCTTGAGCGGCTGCGGCGACAGGATGCGCTGCCCGATCTGTCGGCGCTGGCGCCCATGCCGGTGCTGAGTTTCGACCGCCCCGAAAAGCCCCACAGCATCGTCAACGCAATGGGCGAGTTTCAGGCGATGCTGGACACCATCCGCGATGGTTTCGTCAATCCGGCCCGGGCCGAGATGCCTCACGATCCGGCTGAACGCGCCAACCACCTGAAGGCATTCGGCTATTTCAACGATGCATCGATGATGGGCTGCGGGCCTCTGCCGCCGCAGGCGCTGCTGGACCAGCCCCGGCGCAACCCTGATATCGACCGGTTGGCCCATGCGCTGCAGACCCGGCAGACGAAGACCCTGGCCTCGGGGATCGACGTGATCATGGCCGACCTGCGCGACAGCGTCGCGGCCCAGCCGGGGCCGATCACCGCCCATCGCCATGCCATCGTGTTCCTGTACGAACATCATCGCGACCCCGATCCGGCCGAGCCCGGCGCCGAGTGGATCCTGGATGCGCAGGACCACCGCGCCTGCCTGCTGGCCACCGAAAACGCGGTGGTGATCGCCAATTACATCCGGCTTTTGGGGTATGACGCGCGGGCGCATTCGGTGATGTCCTCGGACGTGGACCTGCCGCGCCTTGCCGCCGCAGCCGGGCTGGTCTGGGCCGAGGATGGCACCGCCGTGGCCCCTTGGCTGGGGCGCCGGTTCGGGCTGGCCGCCGTGACCACCGAGATGGAAATCGCCCATGATCGACCGCTGGCCCCGCGCGACCGGCAGCCGTGGTTCCGCACCCAAGGCCCCGCGTGGTGGCTGGGCGCGGGTTTTGCCAAAAGCGCGCTGAACCGCGACCCTTTCGCCCGCCGCCGCTATGTCGATGGCGCGCACCCGTTCGAGACGCTCAAACGCGTGGACAGCCCGACCACCTATATCGACGAAGCGAACGTGGCCCGCGTGCCCAAACGCGCCGACATGTTTGCGCGGGCGCAGTTCGGCGACATGGGCAAACCGCTGCAGGACGCGGCGAAGGGTGGGCACTACGTCCGAAAATCCGCGCCCAGCTTTGCCCAACGGCGCGCGCTGGGGGCCTTCGTCCTGCTGCAGGACGGCGACAGCGCCGAGGTCGCCAGCCCCACCGATGCCGAGCGCAACGCGGCGAACATCAAGGCGGCCAGCTATTTCCTGAGCGTCGATGCCGTGGGCCTCTGCCGCTGCCCCGAATGGGCGTGGTATTCCCACGACGCTACCGGCGAGGAAATCGTGCCGCCCCACGATCAGGCCGTTAGCATGATCGTCGACCAGGGTTATGAGACGATGGAGGGCGCATCCGGCGATGACTGGATCAGCGTCGCCCAGTCGATGCGCGCCTATCTGCGGTTCTCGCTGCTGGGTGGGGTATTGGCCCGTCAGATCCGCAATCTGGGCTACAAGGCCAAGGCGCATACGGTGATGGATGGCGAAGTGCTGCAGCCGCCGCTGCTGCTGCTGTCGGGGCTGGGCGAGGTCAGCCGCATCGGCGAGGTCATTCTGAACCCGTTCCTGGGCCCGCGCCTGAAATCGGGTGTGGTGACCACCGACATGCCCATGACCCACGACAAGCCCATCGACTTTGGCCTGCAGCGGTTCTGCGAAAGCTGCAACAAATGTGCTCGCGAATGCCCCTCGGGGGCGATCACCGCCGGGCCCAAGCTGATGTTCAACGGCTACGAGATCTGGAAATCCGACAGCCAGAAATGCGCCACCTACCGGATCACCACGCCCGGCGGGGCGATGTGCGGGCGCTGCATGAAGACCTGCCCCTGGAACCTGGAAGGGCTGTTCGCCGAACGCCCCTACCGCTGGGCTGCGATGACCATTCCCGCCGCTGCGCCCGCGCTGGCGAAACTGGACGATGCGCTGGGCAATGGCGGGCTGAACGACACCAAGAAATGGTGGTGGGATCTGGAGCTACAGCCCGACGGCGCCTATCGCCCCACCGCGCACCCGCTGAACCGGCGCGATCTGCAAAAGGATCTGGATCTGAAATACGAGGATCAGACGCTGGCCGTCTATCCCGCGCCGCTGGCGCCGCACCCCTGGCCCTATCCTTTTGCGATGGACCGCGAGGCCGGGATCGCCGCCTATCAGGCGATGGTCACGGCCGAGGAGTACAAGACCCGTCTGGCCGCCGGAGACATGTCGGTTATCCACCGCTACACGATCTCGGGCGATGCGCCGGTGATGCAGCTGGTGCTGTCGAAGGTCGAGAAGATGACGGCAGACGTCACCAAATACGAGTTCTCCACACCAGATAGTACGCCCTTGCCGGATTGGACGGCCGGCGCGCATCTGGATGTGCTGGTGGCGCCGGAATTCCTGCGGCAATACTCGATGTCCGGAGACCCGGCCGACCGCATGACCTATCAGATCGGGGTCCTGCGCGAGGATCAGGGCCGCGGCGGATCGGCCCTGCTGCACCGGATCTTCACGCTGGGCCGCAAGGTGTTCGTGTCAAAGCCGATCAACCATTTCGAACTGGATGAGACCGCCTCCCGCACTCTGTTGATGGGCGGCGGCATCGGGATTACCCCGATGATCGCCTTCGCGCAACGCCTGCACGCGCTGGGCCGTGATTTCGACCTGCACTATTCCATCCCCTCACGGGAAAAGGCCGGGTATCTGGCCGATCTGGCCGCAGCGCCCTGGGCGGACCGCGTGCATTTGCATGTCTCGGACGAGGGCACCCGCGCCGATCTGGGCGCGATCCTGGCGGGCTATCGCGACGGCTGGCATGTCTATACCTGCGGCCCGGACCGCTACATGGAGGCGGTGATGCAGGCTGCCGAATGTCAGGGCTGGCCCGAGGAGGCCCGGCATCTGGAGTATTTCTCGGTGCCCGAGCAGCCCGATTTTGAAAACCACCCGTTCACCCTGCGGCTGGCACGGTCAGGGCGTGACCTTGAGGTGCCCGTCGACAAAGACGCGGCACAGGTGCTGAACGAGGCCGGCATCCATGTCGACGTGAAATGCGCCGACGGCATCTGCGGCGTCTGCAAATGCGGGCTGATTGCGGGCGAGGTCGAGCATCGCGATTTCGTCCTGTCGCGCAAACAGCGGGAATCGGCACTGATTCTGTGCCAGAGCCGCGCGGCCGAGCCGGGCG
This sequence comes from Ruegeria sp. BHSC029, assembly GCF_059613085.1. Lineage (NCBI taxonomy): Bacteria > Pseudomonadati > Pseudomonadota > Alphaproteobacteria > Rhodobacterales > Roseobacteraceae > Ruegeria > Ruegeria sp. BHSC029. The sequence continues at coordinate 15,850 of NZ_JBXWRU010000009.1, read as the reverse complement.
GGGTGGTCGAGATCGACCTCTGACCCCGGTCGGAAAGCGACATTTTCAGGCGAAAAAATAGGTCGCGCGGGCCATGGACGCCGCCGCGCGGCTGCTCTAACGTCGCCCCAAACCCAGTGAACCCTGACCAACAGGCGCGAGGTACAATCATGCAATATCACCGCCCCGCCAGCTTTGCCGAAGCTTCGGATCTGGCTGCCCATGCTACGGGCATCACGCGGTTTCTGGCCGGCGGCACCGACGTTCTGGTGCAACTGCGGTCCGAGATCGTGACCCCCGACACCCTGATCGACATCAAGGCCATCGACGGGGTGCGCGACATCACCCGCCACGCCGACGGCAGCTGGACGCTGGGCGTGGCCGTCACCGGCGCCGAGATGAGCGAACATCCCCAACTGGGCCGCGAGTGGCCCGGTGTGGTCGAGGCGATGGACCTGATCGGTTCGACCCAGGTTCAGGGCCGTGCCACGCTGACGGGCAACTTGTGCAACGGCTCGCCCGCAGCCGACTCGGTTCCGGCCATGGTGGCCGCAGGGGTTACGGCGACGGTGACCGGCCCCGCGGGCGATCGGGTCGTGGCGGTCGAGGACATCCCGACCGGCCCCGGCAAGACCTCTCTGGCGCAGGGCGAGCTGATCTCGGCTCTGCACATCCCGGCGCGGGGCGCGAGTGGCGGCGACGCCTATCTGCGCTTCATTCCGCGCACCGAGATGGACATCGCCGTGGTCGGCGTGGGCGTGAACCTGCTCGTCGATGGTGACACGATCACCGAGGCCCGCGTTGTGCTGGGGGCCGTGGCGCCCACCGTCCTGCTGGTCGAAGACTGCGCAAAGGCCATCATCGGCACCACGCTGGACGATGCCGCGCTGGCGGCGCTGGCCGCCGCCGCTTCGGCCGCCTGTAAACCCATCGACGACAAGCGCGGCACGATCGAATTCCGCACCGAAGTGGCCGGCGTTCTGGCAAAACGCGCCGCGAAAATCGCCTATGCCCGCGCCAAGGGAGAGACCGCATGACCAAGCATCACGTCACCACCACCGTCAACGGCGACACGGTCGAATACCTGTGCGACGCGCGCGAAACCCTGCTGGACTGTCTGCGCGACAAGCTAAACCTGACCGGCGCCAAGGAAGGCTGCGGCACCGGCGATTGCGGGGCCTGCTCGGTCACGCTGGACGGGCGGCTCGTCTGTTCCTGCCTGGTGCTGGGGGTCGAGGCCGAGGGCAAGAAGATCGAAACCATCGAAGGCATGGCCCGGGGCGAAACCCTGCACCCGTTGCAGCGCAAGTTCATCGACCATGCCGCGCTGCAATGCGGGGTCTGCACACCGGGCGTTCTGGTCGCCGCCAAGGCGCTGCTGGAAAAGAACCCCGACCCGACCGAGGAAGAGGCCCGCTATTGGCTGGCCGGCAACCTGTGCCGCTGCACGGGTTATGACAAGATCATCCGCGCCGTTCTGGACACGGCCGCCGAGCTGCGGGAGGCTTCGTAATGGCACTCGACGATCGCAAGTCGCATTTCACCTTCGTGGGCACCCGCCCGAACCGCCCCGACGGGCTGGACAAGGTCACCGGCCGCGCCCGGTTCGGGGCCGACGTGACCGCGCCGGGCATGCTGTTCGGCGCCATCCTGCGCTCGCCCCATGCCCATGCGCGGATCGTTCGGATCGACACCTCGAAGGCCGAGGCGCATCGGGACGTGAAAGCCGTGGTCACCCGCGCCGATTTCGCCGATGTCCCGTTCAAGCCGGGGCTCGAGGGCGAATTCTGGAACGTTCTGGAAAACGTCATGGCCGGGGAAAAGGCGCTCTATGACGGGCACGCGGTGGCGGCGGTTGCGGCCAGCTCGGCGCTGGCGGCGCGGGATGCGCTCAAGCTGATCGAGGTCGAATACGAGGTGCTGCCTCATGTCACCGACGTGGACAAGGCGATGGCGCCCGACGCTCCGGTGATCCGCGAGGGCGCGGCCGACTATTCGGTGCCCGAGGGGATGCACCCCAACGTCGTGCGCTATCACGAAAGCGGGCATGGCGATGTCGAGGCGGGTTTTGCCGAGGCCGATCTGGTGATCGAGGATCACTTCGTCACCGAGGCCACCCACCAGGGCTATATCGAACCGCACGCCTGCCTTGCCTCGCTGGGCGCTGACGGCAAGGGCGAGCTATGGTGCTGCACCCAGGGCCACTGGATCGTGCAGAAGACCTGCGCGGCATTGCTGGGGATCGAAACCGCGCAGCTGCGCGTGACCGCATCGGAAATCGGTGGCGGATTCGGCGGCAAGACCACCGTGTTCATCGAACCGGTGGCGCTGGCGCTGTCGCGCAAGGCCAACCGTCCGGTCAAGATCGTGATGTCCCGGTCCGAGGTTCTGCGGGCCACGGGGCCGACCGCCTCGGCCTCGATGGACGTCAAGATCGGCATGAAGAAAGACGGCACCATCACCGCCGCCCAGGGCGTGTTCCGCCTGCAGGGCGGTGCCTTTCCGGGCGCGCCGGGCGACATGACCGCGATGTGCGCCTTTGCGCCCTACAACCTGACCAACGTGCGGCAGGTGGGGTATGACGTCATGTCCAACCGCCCGAAACAGGCCGCCTATCGCGCGCCCGGCGCGCCGATGGGGGCGTTTGCGGTAGAATCGGTCATCGACGAGCTGTGCAAGAAACTGGGTCTCGACCCGGTCGATGTGCGCCTGAAGAACGCCGCGCGCGAGGGCACCAAGGCCAGCTATGGCCCCACCTATGACCGGATCGGCCTGGTCGAGACGCTCGAAGCCGCCAAGGCCCACCCGCATTATTCCGCGCCGCTGAAGCCGGGACAGGGGCGGGGCGTTGCCTGCGGGTTCTGGTTCAACCACGGGGGCGAGACCTCGGTGTCGCTGGCCCTGTCCGAGGACGGCTCGGCGCAGCTGATGGTCGGCACGCCCGATATCGGCGGCTCGCGCGCGTCGATGGCGCTGATGGCGGCCGAGGTGCTGGGTATTCCGTACGAGAACATCCGCGTGACCATCGCCGACACCGCCACGCTGGGTTACAACGACGTCAGCCACGGCTCGCGCGTGACCTATGCCAGCGGTCTGGCCACGATCAAGGCGGCGCAGCACGCGGTTGAGAAACTGTGCGAACGCGCGGCGGCCAAATGGGGCATCCCCGTGGACGCGGTGAAATGGGAAAACGGCTGCGCGGTGCCGTCCGGCCCCAACGCGGGCGATTTCGACCCGCTGCCGCTGGCCGAGATCACCGCCGACATGGGGCGCACAGGTGGGCCGATCTCGGGCCATTTCGAGGCGACCCCCGAAGGCGCCGGCGTGTCCTTCGGCACCCATATCGTCGATGCCGAGGTCGATCCCGAAACCGGCAAGACCTCGATCACCCGCTACACGGTCATCCAGGACGCAGGCAAGGCGATCCACCCGGCTTATGTCGAGGGCCAGTTCCAGGGCGGCGCGGCGCAGGGCATCGGCTGGGCGCTGAACGAGGAATACATCTACGGCGAAGATGGCCGGCTGCAGAATCCGGTGTTCCTCGACTACCGTATCCCTGTGGCCAGCGACCTGCCGATGATCGACACGGTGATCGTCGAGGTGCCCAACCCGGGCCACCCGTTCGGCGTGCGTGGCGTGGGTGAAACCGGCATCGTGCCGCCATTGGCAGCCATCGCGAACGCGGTCTCGAACGCGGCGGGCGTGCGGATGCGACAACTGCCGATGTCGCCGCCGCGCATTCTGGCCGCCCTCAAGGGCAATGGTTGAGGTCCATCTCTGGTCCGGTCTCCGGTCGCTGACCGGGGGCCAGGAAGTGGTGCAGGTTCAGGCTGCGACAACCGGCGAGCTGCTGCGCGAACTGGTGCGCCTTCATCCGCAACTGCAGGCGCCGATCGACGCGGGCGTGTCCGTTGCCGTCAATGGCCGGATCATTGCAGCGGGTCTGTCCGAACCCATTCCCGAAGGTGCCGAAGTCTATCTGATGCAGAGGTTGCGGGGCGGGTAGCCCCGTGAAATCGGCGGGGGAGGACCGGAAGCCCCGGTCTTGAATTCGGCGCTTCGGCCTCACCCCTGGTCCTACCGAAGTACCCCCTCGTTAAAAAAAACACCATCAAACGGATCGGCAGGATTGATCCGCTATGTATTGCAATATTGGCATTAGTATTGCGGGAAGGTGTCAGATGTGTGTGATTTCCGGCCATGCGTGGTTGACGTCGGGGAAGTTGCGCCTGCAAAGATATCGAGGCGTCGTGCAGCGGAATCCGGGTAAAAACTGGAAGATGGTGCTGCTGGAGAGAATTGAACTCTCGACCTCTCCCTTACCAAGGGAGTGCTCTACCTCTGAGCTACAGCAGCGCTGTGGGCGGGTGATTAGACTCAAACGAAACGGGGCGCAAGGGTCTCTGGACGGTTTTTTTCGCCTCCTGTAGAGAAAGATCATGGCAGAGAAAAAATCACCCAAAAAACACGGACAATCCGGATCCGCGCGCGAAGATCGGCTCAAGGCTGCCCTCAAGGCAAACCTGGCGCGGCGCAAGGCGCAGGCCAAGGCGCGCAGCGCACAGGATGACCGGCCGGGACAGCACAAGGACTAAGAGCAGATGGATTCGATTCTGGTAACGGGCAACGGGCCGCTTCACGGCCAAATTCCGATCGCGGGGGCCAAGAATGCCTGTCTGACGCTGATGCCGGCCACGTTGCTCAGCGAAGATCCGCTGACGCTGACCAACGCGCCGCGTCTGAGTGACATCAAGACCATGACCGCGCTGCTGCAGTCGCTGGGGGCCGAGGTGTCGGCCCTGCAGGACGGGCAGGTTCTGGCGATGTCCAGCCATGATCTGACCAGTCACACGGCCGATTACGAGATCGTGCGCAAAATGCGGGCCTCGAACCTTGTTCTGGGGCCGCTATTGGCGCGTTTCGGGCAGGCCGTGGTTTCGCTGCCGGGCGGCTGTGCCATCGGGGCGCGGCCGATGGACCTGCATGTCGAGGGGCTGGAAGCACTGGGTGCCGAAATCGAGTTGAAGGACGGCTACCTGCACGCCAAGGCGCCAGGTGGATTGAAGGGCGCGGTGCATGAAATGCGCTTTGCCTCAGTGGGTGCCACCGAGAACATCGTCATGGCCGCGACGCTGGCCAAGGGCACCACGGTTCTGAAAAACGCCGCACGCGAGCCCGAGATCGTGGATCTGGTTCAATGCCTGCGCAGCATGGGCGCGCAGATTGACGGCGAGGGCACCTCGACCATTGAGATCCAGGGTGTCGACCGCCTGCACGGGGCCACGCACCAGGTGGTCACCGATCGGATCGAACTGGGTACCTACATGCTGGCCCCCGCCGTTTGCGGCGGTGAGGTCGAACTGCTGGGCGGCCGCCTGTCACTGGTCGAATCCTTCGTCGAGAAGCTGACGGCCGCCGGGGTGGATGTCGCCGAGACGAAAAAGGGTCTGAAGGTCTCTCGCAAGAATGGCCGGGTGCGCGCCGTGGACGTGGTCACCGAGCCGTTCCCGGGCTTTCCTACCGATCTGCAGGCGCAAATGATGGCGCTGATGTGCACGGCCGAGGGAACCTCGGTGCTGGAGGAACGGATTTTCGAGAACCGCTTCATGCACGCCCCTGAACTGGTGCGCATGGGCGCGCAGATCGAGGTGCATGGCGGCACCGCGACGGTGACCGGGGTCGAGCGTCTTAAGGGTGCGCCAGTCATGGCCACCGATCTGCGGGCCTCGGTCTCGCTGATCCTGGCCGGGTTGGCGGCCGAGGGCGAAACAACCGTCAGCCGGGTCTATCATCTGGACCGCGGATATGAGCATGTGGTCCGCAAGCTGGAAGGTGTGGGCGCGAAAATAGAACGGATCAAGGGCTGATGGCAGACGCAACATTCGAAGACGGGCGCGAGGCGCCGCTGAACCTTGGCGCATTGGATGCCGAGGACCTCAAGGTGATCGCAACGCTGACGCAGGACGCGGTTTTTCCGGTCAGCGAAATGACCTGGCAACCAGCTCGCCGCCGCTTTGCCTTGCTGCTCAACCGGTTCCGGTGGGAGGACAAGGAAGCAGCCGAGCGCCGTGGTCGGGAATTCGAGCGGGTGCAGTCGCTGCTGGTATTCGACTCGGTCCTGTCGGTGTCCAGCCAGGGGGTTGATCGATCCGACAAGGACCTGATCCTCTCGGTTCTTGATATCGAGTTCCACCCTTCGGAAGATGGCACAGGCGAGGTGCTGCTTGTGCTGGCCGGGGATGGCGTGATCCGTTTGACGGTGGAAGCGGTTGAGGCAACGCTCAAGGATGTGACCCGCCCCTATCGTGCGCCTTCGGGCAAGGCGCCTCGGCACCCGGACTGACATGCAGAACAAGCGTGGCATTTCGCAGGCGCTGTCTCCGGGGCAGGCCGGCGTGTCGCTGCGCCGGGCCACCGTGTTCGACGTGTTCGGGTTGAGTCAGGTTCTGGTCCGCTCCATCACCCGACTGTGTGAGGCCGACCACGGAAATCGACCAGACAAGATCGCAGCGTGGACTGCCAACAAGGACCCGCAGACCGTTCGCAACTGGATCACGTCGGGCGCCCAGATCTGGCTGGCCGAGCGGAACGGGCATGTGGCCGCCGTCGGTGGGCTGCGCGCACCGGCCGAGATTTCGCTGCTTTATGTCGATCCGGGCCACGCAGGGCAGGGGGTCGGTGCCGCGTTGCTGTCCCGGCTCGAGGCCGAACTGGCCACATCAGGGGCCCCCGTGGCCCATTTGATGTCCACCCGGACCGCGTTGGGCTTCTATCGCCGGTATGGCTGGGTCGCTGCAGGGGAGCCCGCGGACTGGAACGGTATGCCCCAATTCCCCCTGCGCAAATCGCTGCACCCCCCGGGCTGAGGGTTGAGGCCCGCCCCGGCGGGCGATAAGACCCGTTCAAACGCCCCGGAGTACGCAAATGCCCGTTTTCCTCGACACGACATCCGCCGATTTCGAAACCGGTTTCCAAGCCCTTCTGTCCGCCAAACGCGAAGACAGCCCCGATGTCGACGCCGTCGTGGCGCAGATCATCGCCGACGTGCGGTCGCGCGGCGATGCTGCGGTGATCGAGTTGACGGCGAAATTCGACCGGTTGCAGCTGACGCCGGACACGCTGGCCTTCAGCGCCGACGAGGTGACGCAGGCCATCGCGACCGTCAGCGACGATGACCGCGCGGCGCTGGAACTGGCCGCCGCGCGCATCCGCGCCTATCACGAGCGCCAGATGCCGCAGGATCAGGAATGGACCGACGAGGCGGGCGCCACGCTGGGCTGGCGCTGGTCGGCGGTCTCTGCCGCGGGGCTTTACGTTCCCGGCGGGCTGGCTTCCTATCCGTCCTCGGTGCTGATGAATGCCATTCCCGCCAAGGTGGCCGGGGTCGAGCGGCTGGCCATCGTGGTGCCCACGCCGGACGGGCAGGTCAACCCGCTGGTGCTGCTGGCCGCGCGCCTGTCGGGCGTCGACGAGATCTATCGTATCGGCGGCGCGCAGGCGATTGCGGCGCTGGCCTATGGCACGGAAACCATCGCGCCGGTGGACAAGATCACCGGGCCCGGCAACGCCTTCGTGGCGGCGGCCAAACGGCGGGTGTTCGGCAAGGTGGGCATCGATATGATCGCCGGCCCCTCCGAAATTCTGGTGATCGCGGACAAGGACAACGACCCCGACTGGATCGCGCTGGACCTGCTCAGCCAGGCCGAGCATGACGAAAGCGCCCAGTCGATCCTGATCACTGACAACGCCGCTTTCGGCTGCGCGGTGGCCGAGGCGGTGGAAAAACGGCTGGAGACGCTCGAACGACGCGCGATCGCCGGGGCGAGCTGGCGCGACTATGGTGCGGTAATCACCGTGCGCGATCTGGACGAGGCCGCCGCGCTGTCTAACCGCATCGCTCCGGAACACCTGGAACTGTGCGTGGCCGATCCGGTGGCGCTGAGCCGCAAGACCATCCACGCCGGCGCAATTTTCCTGGGTCAGTATACGCCAGAGGCCATCGGCGACTATGTCGGCGGACCGAACCATGTTCTGCCCACCGCACGCTCGGCCCGGTTTTCGTCGGGGCTCAGCGTGATGGATTTCCTCAAACGCACCACGCTCAGCCACATGACCCCCGAGGCTCTGCGCGCCATCGGCCCGGCGGCCGAGCAACTGGCGCGGTCGGAAAGCCTGGAGGCGCACGGGCTATCCGTGGGTGCTCGGCTCAAGCGGCTGAACGGTTGACCTTGGCATCATGGCGGCGGGGTCACATCCGGCTTGGGACTGCCGCGGCGCGTGCAAAACCACTTGCGGTGGTCGTCTGACCCGTGCGTTTTAACCGGTGACGTCTTAGGACAAACCCGGAGCCGAATTTGGAACGTGTCGCAACCCTCTGGATCGGGGAGCGCTTCAGCTTTCTGGAGCATCTGTGCCTGAAATCCTTTGCGGATTTGGATCAGAAGCCGATCGTCTATCACTATGGCGATCTGCAGGACATTCCGGGCTATGTCGAGGCCCGCGATGCGCGCGAAGTATTCGACGCGCCCGAAATCTACCGCGATCCGATCACGCGGTCGGTCGCAGTACATGCGGACCTGTTCCGCCTGAAGCTTCTTCAACAAACCGATCAGATATGGGTGGATGCGGATGCCTATGCCCTGCGGCCGTTTCAAACTGAACAAGGGTACCTGTTTCCGCTCGGAAACCGGAAGACCCGGCGCATGATGAATGGAGTGCTGGCCTTTCCCAGCGACAGCCCCGCCTTGGCCGAAATGTGCGATTTTGCCTTTAACAGTGATCTGGTTCCACCCTGGTGGCCTGAAGAGCAGCAGCGCGCCTATCTGAAAATCTTTGGCAGATCGACCTATTGGAGCCTGCCACTGTTCAGTCTGGGCCCGCCGATGTTGTATCATTTCGTCTACAAAGGGACGGAACGGCAGATGGCTGTTGAGCGCACTGAAATCTACGCCATACCGCCGCGACATCGTGCGCTTTGGAACGACCCTGACCTTTCGAAGCTGGATTTCTTGAACTGGCGTGCCAAAACCTCGATCCATTTCTACGGCTCGTGGTTTCGCAGAATCTTCAAAGATCGCGATATCAATCCCGGTTCGCTTGTTGACACCTTGCTGCGCAAGCACGGGATCGACCCCAACGAGTACCCCATCTGACCTTGCGTCCGGCCCGTTTCCCGCGTTGTCCCGCGGGCATAGGTGCGCTAGGTCTGGCCTGACCTGAACGGAAGTCAATGACCATGACCCGCATTTCGCATATCGAACTGGACGATCGAAACCTGCCACCGCCCACGCCCGAGATCGAGCAGGAGCGCAAGGTTGCGATCTATGACCTGCTCGAGGAAAACTCGTTTGCCCTGCCCAAACGTGACGACCGGCTGGTGCCCGACGGCCCCTATCATGTGCAACTGTCGATCCGCGACAAGCGGCTGGTGTTCGACGTCACCACCGAAGACAGTCAGAAAGCCGCCGAGTTCCACCTGTCACTGGGTCCGTTCCGGCAGGTGGTCAAGGACTACTTCCAGATCTGCGAAAGCTATTTCGATGCGGTCAAGACCCTGCCGCCCAGCCAGATCGAAACCATCGATATGGCCCGGCGCGGCATCCATAACGAAGGCAGCCGGGTTCTGCAGGAACGGCTCGAGGGCAAGGCCGAGATCGACACAGACACCGCCCGCCGCCTGTTCACGCTGATCTGCGTGCTTCATTTCGGAGGCTGACGGGTGAAGCCTCTGCCGCATTCGGTCCTGTTCTGCTGCGACCACAACGCGGTGCGCTCGCCCATGGCCGAAGGCATCATGAAGAAATTCTACGGCACGGGCACATATGTGCAGTCGGCCGGGGTACACAACGACCTGGAAATCGACGGGTTCAGCATCGCCGTCTGCCAAGAGATCGACGTGGAACTGTCACGCCACCGGTCGCGGTCGTTCGACGAGATGCAGGAATGGGGGGATGACCTGGGATCATTCGACCTGATCGTGGCCCTGTCGCCTGCCAGCCAGCGCAAGGCGCTGGAGCTGACGCGGGTTTTTCACCTCGATGTCGATTATTGGCCAATAATGGACCCTACCGGACTGGGCGAGACGCGCGAGGAAAAGCTACACCACTACCGTCAGACCCGCGATCAGATCATAAAACACCTGAAGGATCGCTGGGGGGAACCTACGGAGATCGCATGACCCAGACCATCCAAGCCTATTTCGATGCCTTCAACGCCGGTGATGTGGCCGGCATGCTGGCCTGCCTGTCCGACGACGTGGCCCATCACGTGAACGAAGGCAAGATCCGCGTCGGCAAAGAGAAATTCGCCGAATTCTGCGCGCATATGAACCGCTGCTATCGCGAGACCCTGACCGACATGGTGATCTTCGAGGCCGAGGGCAGCACCCGCGCGGCCGCCGAATACATCGTCAACGGCACCTATCTGGAAACCGATGCCGGCCTGCCCGTGGCCTCGGGTCAAACCTATCGCCTGCCCGCCGGCTCGTTCTTTGACCTCAAAGACGGCAAGATCACCCGCGTGACCACTTATTACAATCTGGCTGACTGGGTGAAACAGGTGTCGGGTGGCTGAGGTCACGGCCGTCCGCGCCCTGACCGGCGAGGCCCTGTCGGCGGCGCTGGACGACGTGGCGCGCCTGCGCATCGCGGTGTTCCGCGACTGGCCCTATCTCTATGACGGCGATCTGGACTATGAGCGCGGATACCTGCAATCCTACCGCGACAGCGACCGGGCGATCGTGGTTGGCGCCTTTGACGGCGAGCGGCTGGTAGGGGCCGCGACCGGCGCGCCGCTGGCCGACCATGCCGAGGATTTCGCCGCCGCTTTCGACGGCACCGGGCTGGACTTGTCGCAGATCTTCTATTGCGCCGAATCCGTTTTGCTGCCCGACTATCGCGGACAAGGCGTCGGACATGCGTTCTTTGACCTGCGCGAGGGGCACGCGCGGGCGCTGGGCTTTGCCCAATGCGCCTTTTGCGGCGTTCAGCGCCCGGCCGGCCACCCGATGCGGCCCGCGACCTACCGCCCGCTGGATGATTTCTGGCGCGCCCGCGGTTATGCGCCTCTGCCCGGAGTGATCGCCCAGTTCTCTTGGAAAGATCTGGGCGAGGAGACGGAAACCCTCAAACCGCTGCAGTTCTGGATCCGGGATCTGTGACGCGCTTGCCATGCGATTGCGTTTGCTCGCCTGTACGCCGATCTTCGATCGGTGTCCGAACCCACCGGTCGTTCGCCTAGTCGCGCAAACCTTTGAGGACTTGCCTATGAAACGCGCCTCGTGAAGCATGACCCGAGGTCCCTGCGACCCATTCCCAATCCAAAATCAAATTTCCTGCGGGCACGATTTGCCGCGCGATTTCGGGCGGTGTCGTTTCGTCAGACGTTCCCGTCTTCCAATCGTGAAAGGCAGAGGAGTATCGAACGACCGCTCCGCTCGCTGGCAAGTCAAGCAACCCGCCCTCGGCAAAGAACGTCAGTCCGTCTCCCATTTCTTCCCCGATGAGTTTGAGGCTGTCACCCAAGCGATGCTTGAGGATGGCGACAAACACGATCGCTGCTGAAAACGTGAATTTGTCGACAAGCACGACGACCCGCTGATTTGCGCTTTGCGCGATTGCGTCGATCAAAGGCATCGTCAGAAGAAAATCACCGCCGGTGTTTCCGCGAACGTCAATAAAGAGTGTTTTGTCAGAGCAAGCGCGCACGCGATCCGCTGCCTCGGATATGGCTTTGCGCAGCGCATCTTTGCCTGGGTCAAAGAAGCTCGGCAGTTGAATTGAAAGCCCAAGTGCCTGCCAATCCTCAATCTCCACAAAGCTCTCGGGTTCCCATGCTGGATCGGCTTTGCCGTGCTCGTTTCTCGGGTAGAGCGTCGACGCAGGAACGGTGTTTCCATTTGCTACTTTCAGATTGGTTGTCTGCCCGTTTTCGTCCTGCACGTGATACTCGGTCATACCGTCGTCGGACGAAAATCCCAGCCGTTCCAACGCGTGCGGCCAAGCCAGGATAATCGGACCGATGACCCGCTTCCTCTGGCGCGTTCCCGCCAGAAATTTGTCCGCCGCGGCCTCGATTTCGCTTACAGCTGCGCCATTGACTGCCAGCAGCTTGCCTTGTGGGGCGATCACCCTTGATGCCGACCCAAGGACTTGGACGGAACGCCCCACGCTCACGAACCGCAGAGGCAACACCGAGATTGCATCATTCGGGATCAGCCTTGTGTGCCCGTTGTTGGGAAGTGCCAGAAGGCGCATCGCCGACAGCAGAAATGCTTCGACCGAGCCCTCAAGTGCGTATCGCCGACTGTCGCTGACACAGCTGTCTATCGCCGCCCTTTCGATCCGCCGAAAACTGGGGTCGTTTGGCAGGACAGTCTCCAGAATGAGCTCCAGGTCATCGATCAGCGACATGGGTCACAGTGCGCATGGACGATCGGCAATGTCCAGATCGGGTGCGGGTCCGGCGCGCACCCGGCCCGGACCCTTGCTTTGAAAGGCTAAGCATCGAGCCAAAAGTTTCTGTTGCAGGGCACAGCCCGATTGGCCTGTACACCGGGCAACAACCGCTATTTACTTTTTCGCAAGAACAGCATTGGAACCCGCATCATGAAAATCGCCACCGCCGCCTACAATCTCGACTGGCTGGACAGTTGGGCGCAGTACGAAGACAAGCTGGACGCTTGGGTTTCGCAGGCCGCTGGGCAGGGGGCTGAACTGCTGGTGTTTCCCGAGTACGGCGCGATGGAGCTTTCGACGCTGGCCGGGGCCGAGGTTGCGGGGGATCTCGAACGCTCGATCCAGGCGGTATTCGAGCGGATGGAAGATGTACAAATCCTGCATCGGCGCCTCTCGGCCGCATACAATGTGTACATTCTGGGTGCGTCCGCCCCGGTTCAGGCCGGCCCAGTTCGCCCGGTGAACCGCGCCGAATTCTACGCCCCCTCAGGCGCGCAGGATCATCAGGACAAGCAGATCATGACCCGGTTCGAGCGCGAAGATTGGGACATCGCACCGGGCGGACCGCTAAAGATCTTCGAGACGGCGCTGGGTCGGATCGGCGTTCTGATATGCTATGACAGCGAGTTTCCCCTGCTGGGCCGTGCCCTGTCAGAGGCCGACGTGATTCTTGTGCCGTCCTGCACCGAGGCCCTGTCGGGCTATTGGCGGGTCCGTATCGGCGCGATGGCGCGTGCATTGGAGAATCAATGCGTTACGGTGATGGCTTCGCTGGTGGGTAACAATGAATGGTCCCAGTCCGTGGACGCAAACACTGGGACCGGAGGCGTTTTCGGCCCGCCGGACAAGGGCTTTCCACAAACCGGCGTGCTGTCGGAAGGCGTGCTCAACCAGCCCGGCTGGACCTACGCAGACGTCGATCTGTCGGCGATCGCCGAAGTTCGGGCGGATGGCCATGTCCTGAACCGATCCCACTGGACCGAGCAGACGCCCCGAGTCGAATCGGTCACAATGTCGCGTCTTTAAGTGATTCCACCCTTGAAATAAGGCCGAAATAGGCTCATTTAAGCGCCACCTGCGGATTCTGCAGGGCAACGCAAAGATGGAGACAACATGGCCAAGGAAGATACGCTCGAATTTCCCGGTGTCGTGAAGGAACTCCTGCCTAATGCGACGTTTCGGGTCGAGCTGGAAAACGGCCATGAGATCATCGCACATACGGCAGGCAAGATGCGCAAAAACCGCATCCGTGTTCTGGCCGGCGACAAGGTTCAGGTCGAGATGACCCCTTATGATCTGACCAAGGGTCGGATCAACTACCGCTTCAAGTAACGCCTGCCGCAATGGCGTTCATTCTAGGATCGGGCAGCCCCAGACGGCTGGACCTGCTGGCTCAGCTTGGCGTGCAGCCCGACGCCATTTCTGCCCCTGACATTGACGAAGACCCCCAAAGGGGCGAGCTTCCGCTGCCGTATTGCGCGCGCATTGCCCGCGAGAAGGTGCATGCCGTGAAGGCGGCCCCGAACGATATCGTCCTGTGCGCCGACACGACGGTTGCGCTGGGTCGACGCATATTGGGCAAGCCCGAGGGTGCGGGACAGGCAGCCGAATTTCTGCATGCCCTTTCAGGACGTCGCCACCGTGTGATCACCTCGGTCGCGGTGCGTCGCGGCGATCGGATGTTGCAGCGTGACGTGGTCAGCCAGGTTAAGGTCAAGCGACTTTCGGACGTGGAAATCAACGCCTATCTCGCTACCGGCGATTGGCAGGGCAAAGCCGGTGCCTATGCCATCCAAGGGCCCGCGGGCGCCTTCATTCCGTGGATCTCGGGCTCGTTCACCGGTATCGTCGGGCTGCCTTTGTCTGAAACCGCAGGACTGTTGCAAGGCATCGGTTACCCCCTGTATCGCGAGGCATCATGAAAGGTCGAACGATCATTCTGGATCACATTCAAGGCCGCGAAGCCGCGGCCCTGATGGTGGATGGCAAACTGGATGATTTCCTGATCTCTGCCGATGCGCCCGCCCCCGGAACCATCTACCGGGCCCGGGCCGAGCGGGCGATCAAGGGGCAGGGCGGGATGTTCCTGACAACGCCGGATGGTCCGGCTTTCCTTCGGCAGGTCAAAGGGTTGGCGCAGGGTGAGATGCTGTTGGTGCAGGTCACGGGTTATGCCGAACCGGGCAAAGCCCTGCCAGTGACGAACCGCATCCTGTTCAAAAGCCGCTATGCCATCGTCACGCCGGACGCGCCCGGGCTGAACATCTCCCGCTCGATCCGCGATGACGAGGAGCGCGACCGGCTGCTGGTGATTGCCCATGAGCAGATGGACGGCAGCCCCTTCGGTCTGATCCTGCGCTCCGGTTGCTGGGGCGCGGATGCCGATGAAATTGCCGAAGACATCGCCGCCATGCGGGCGCTGGCCGAGCAGGTCGTGAACGACACCGGAGACGCACCGGAAACGCTGTCCGAGGGCGACGGACCGCATGTTCTCGCCTGGCGCGAATGGGTGGAGCCGGCCGAGGTCTCGACCCAGGCGGGCGGGTTCGCGGACCATGGCGTGCTCGAGGCGCTGGACGCCGCACGTGGCGCATCCCATCCTTTGGCGGGTGGGGCGCATATGTATATCGAACCCACCCGGGCGTTGGTGGCCGTGGATGTGAACACTGGTTCGGATGGCTCGCTGGCTGCGGGAACAAAGGCCAATTTCGCCTGCGCCAAGGAACTGCCGCGCGCCCTGCGCGTGCGCGGGCTGGGCGGGCAGATCACGCTCGACCTTGCGCCGATGCCCAAAAAAGACCGGCGCGGATTCGAATCCGCACTCCGCGCTGCCTTCAGGGCTGACAGCGAAGAAACGATCCTCGCCGGCTGGACGCCGCTGGGGCATTTCGAATTGCAGCGAAAACGCGGCCGTATCCCATTGTCGGAGGTCCTAAGATGAGCTGCCCGATCTGCGGAGAAGATACGGTCAAACAGTTTCGTCCGTTTTGCTCGAAACGCTGCGCCGATATCGATCTGGCCAAGTGGCTGAACGGCTCCTATGCGGTTCCGTCGCAGCGCGAGGATGACCTTGATGATGAGATTCAGGATGCTGTCGAAATCAAGGATCGCCCGCACTGAAAAAATCTGAAAAAGCCTCTGGACACCGCGTTTGGCAAGTCATAGAAGGCCTGCACCCAACGGCAAACGCCGTTCCCGTGCCCGGGTAGCTCAGGGGTAGAGCAGTGGATTGAAAATCCTCGTGTCGGTGGTTCGATTCCGCCCCCGGGCACCACTTTTCCCAAGTAAAAGCAATGCTTTGTCGATTTAGGGTCAGGATTCATAACCAGTACATAACGGTTGCCGCGAGTGCGATGGCTGATAGGAATACCTTGGGACAACGGTCGTAGCGTGTCGCCACGCGCCTCCAATCCTTG
>NZ_JBXWRU010000008.1:0-94361 GCF_059613085.1 Ruegeria sp. BHSC029 | reverse complement strand
CCGTCTTTCCAGTCCGTCAGGCCGTCCATCCGACCAACCAACACCGCCTCAGCAGCGCCGGTGAAGGGCGTTCTAAGGATAACTACAAATCACCGCAAGCAGAAAATGACAGGAATAGGAAAAAAATCGCGAAAACAAAAACTATTGTTTATTTTCAATATATTGTTGCCGTCATACCTCCCCAGAACTCAGTTTTCGCCTAGGCCTCGCAGTGAGAAAACACTCACTGTCTGACTTTCCCACATGGTTACCCACAGCCCAGCCCCCGAGTCATGCGGAATCGGCGTGCCGGGACGCCGTATTGAATGCCGGTTTGGGCAGCCGCAGCAGCAACAGGGCAAGAATCACGAACAGGTAGATCAGAGGCACGATCTGAAAGCCCTTCACCAGCATGACGTAATGCAGCCCCGCAAGAATGGCTGCCGGGTAGACCAGCTTGTGCAGGCGCCTCCAAGCTGCCCCCAGCCACCGGACCGAGGCATTGTTCGACGTGATCCCAAGCGGCAGCATCAGAACGAATGCCACCATGCCGACCGTGATGTAGGGTCGCTTTATGATGTCTGCCCAAATTTGACCTGGGTCTTGCACGTCCAGAACCAGCCAAACCAAAAGGTGGCACACCACATAGGACAGGGTCAAAATGCCGATGGCCCGTCTGAACTTCATGAGGTTCAAGCCGGTGAGCCGCCTCAACGGCGTGACCGCCAAACCCAGGATCATCAACTGAAGTGCCAGTTCTCCATATTCATGTTCCAAAGCCTCGATCGGTTCGACCCCAAGGCCACCGGTCATGCCTTGGTAGAACAACCAGGGCACCGGAACCAATCCGGCGATGTAGACCGCCCAGACAGGAACGCGGCGCAGTATTTGGTTCAGCTTGTGCATGGCATCAGTAGTATTCCCTGAGATCCATACCGTCATAAAGCCCTGCGACCTCTTCTTCGTAACCGTTGAACATCAGTGTTGGTTGTCGCTTGGCAAACAACCCGCCGCCGATGCGGCGTTCCGAGGCCTGGGACCACCGCGGATGATCCACGGTCGGGTTCACGTTGCTGTAGAACCCGTATTCACGCGGGTTGGCCATGTTCCAGCTGGTTGGCGGCTCGTCCTCGGTCAGAGTGATGCGTACGATCGATTTGATCGATTTGAAGCCATATTTCCACGGAACCACCAGGCGCAGCGGGGCGCCGTTCTGGTTGGGGATCGGGCGGCCATAGATACCCGTCGCCATGATCGTCAACGGATGCATGGCTTCGTCCAGCCGTAGACCTTCGCGATACGGCCAGTCCAGAACCGGATATGCAACGCCCGGCATCTCGTCGGGGCGCAGCGCGGTTTCGAAGGCCACGTATTTCGCCCCCTCCTGCACACCCGCCATGTTCAGCAGATCGGCCAGCTCGAACCCGTTCCACGGCACGACCATCGACCAGGCCTCGACACAGCGGAACCGGTAGATGCGTTCTTCGATCGTCATTTCGGACATGATGTCCTGGAAATCATACTCTCCCGGGCGGTCAACCAACCCGTCGATCGTGACGCTCCATGGTTCGGTCTTGAGGGTATGGGCGTATTTCGCAGGGTCGTCCTTGCGGGTCCCGAACTCATAGTAGTTGTTGTAGGAGGTGATTTCTTCCCACGTGTTCTGCTCCAGCGCATCTTCCGCATCGGCACGGCCCGCGATCATCGCCAGTCCCGATCCGGCGAGTCCGGCCATGATCTGTCGGCGGTTCAGGAACGCCGCCCGCGGGGTCGTATCGGCATGTGTCAGGGTGTTGATCCAGCGGTGCGCCATTCCGTTCTCCGTTCATCTACAAAAATCAGCCTTGAATTAGCCCCGTTTTAGCACCGGACCAACGCAACTTGCGTCACGATTGAGAGACGGGACTGTAACGAAGCCTGCGTTGCATTCCCGTCGCGCACAGACGAACACCTGTTTGGAACGGCATCAACGGGATGGAAGCTGCACATCCGATAAGGTATCGCCGAAACAACCAGAGACTGTGTGAAGGCCGCCCCGTGTTACTGACCAAAACCATTCCTTTGTCCCTTTCGATCCTGTGGCGCTTTGCGGTGACGTTCCCGATCCTGCTCATCGGCCTTTTTCTGTACGGCGCGTTGGGTGGCGTGATCGGATTCGTCATCGGGTTGATCCTGCCCGGAACACTGTTCATTGCAACCTTCCTGATCAGCGCCTCATCCGGCGTGATCCCGATCATGGTCGGCGCCCGGTTCGGGTTCCAGTCGAAACTGATCCGACCCGGTGTGGGCTATCGCAAGCTGATCGTTCCCGCCATTGCTTATGGCGGGGCGGAGTCACTGGCGATCGCCCTGATTCTTGCGCCAGTGGTCGGGTTGGCCTTTGTTCAGGTCGCGCCGAATCTGGTTGATCTGACCAAGACCCCCGAGACACCGGCCCTGGACTGGCTGACCTCTGCCGGCGCGTCGGTTTCGGTGGCGGGCCTCGTCGTCACGGTTGCGGTATTCACGGTAGCCTCGGCTGCGCGGGCCAGTCTGCTGGTTCCCCTGGCTGCGGCAGCCTTGGGCAGCGACCCTGACGACCGACCCTATACGCCCTTCCGCAATCTGGGTGCCTCCTTTTGGCCGCTGTTTGCTTTGGTGGCCATCAGCTATGTATCAATGATGGTGCTTTACGTCCTCGCCTTTCTGGCCGTGGCATTCCTAGCGGGGCTACCGGCGTTGGCAACGTCCGTCACCGAAATCGAAGGCCTGTTCCGCGGTGGGGCCATCGAAAACCCGATCTGGCCTGCTGCGGCCTTGTTTCTCAGCTTTATCCTGGTCGGGCTTTGGGGGCTGAGCCTGCAATCCGCGGGCGCGGTATTGGCCTATCTGAAACTGCAGGACGGGCGCCCCAGCCGCCATATGGTGGATCCGGCCCAGCGCATGGCTCCGCCGGCACCGCCGCCATCGCCCGAGTCCGGTCCGCGCCTGAGTGCAGACGACTTGCGCGCATTGCGCAAAAGCCGTCAGAACCACGACTGATGGTGCACATGAAAAAGGCCCGCCATCTCTGGCGGGCCTTTCCTGTTGCAGCCAAACCGCAGCTTAGTGGACCACGGCCTCGTCCGGGCGCGGGCGGTCGCTGGTGCCCAACCGGTCGCCGATGATCAGACCATCGGGTCCGGCAGTTACCGGCACGGTGTCGCCATCCCGGATGTCGCCGGCCAGCAGGGCTTCGGCCAGCGGGTTCTGCAGGGCACGCTGGATTACGCGCTTGAGCGGACGCGCCCCGAAGACCGGGTCGTAGCCTTCGTTGGCCAGCCACTCCTTGGCGGCATCGTCCAGCACAAGATCGATCTTGCGCCCGGCAAGCCGCTTCCGCAGGCGGGACAGCTGGATGTCGACGATTGCATCCATGTCCGACCGCTGAAGCCGGTCGAAGATGATGGTCTCATCCAGACGGTTCAG
Organism: Ruegeria sp. BHSC029; assembly: GCF_059613085.1. Classification (NCBI taxonomy): domain Bacteria; kingdom Pseudomonadati; phylum Pseudomonadota; class Alphaproteobacteria; order Rhodobacterales; family Roseobacteraceae; genus Ruegeria; species Ruegeria sp. BHSC029. The sequence continues at coordinate 90,935 of NZ_JBXWRU010000008.1, read as the reverse complement.
GAACTCGGGCCGGAAATGCGCCCGGACCGCGTCCATCACGTCGCGCTTGGCCTGCGCCGTATCGGCCCCTTCGGGCAACTGGCTGAGCGCCTGCGACCCAAGGTTCGAGGTCAGCACGATCAGCGTCTGCTTGAAGTCGACCGTGCGGCCCTGACCGTCGGTCAGCACACCGTCATCCAACACCTGCAACAGCACGTTGAACACGTCCGGATGCGCCTTCTCGACCTCGTCGAACAGAACCACCTGGTACGGCCGGCGACGGACGGCTTCGGTCAGAACGCCACCTTCCTCATAGCCGACATAGCCCGGCGGGGCACCGATCAGGCGGGCGACGGCGTGTTTCTCCATGAACTCTGACATGTCGATCCGCACCATCGCGTGTTCGTCGTCGAACAGGTATTCGGCGACGGCCTTGGTCAGCTCGGTCTTGCCCACACCGGTCGGGCCGAGAAACAGGAACGAGCCCAACGGGCGGTTCTCGTCGTTCAGACCCGCCCGGGCCCGGCGCACGGCGTTGGCCACGGCGCGCACGGCCTCGTCCTGGCCGACCACGCGGGCATGCAGCGCTTCTTCCATGCGCAGCAGCTTTTCGCGCTCGCCTTCCAGCATCTTCGAGGTCGGGATACCGGTCCAGCGTTCGACCACGGCCGCGATCTGTTCAGGGCGTACCGTCTCCTTGGCCATGACCGCGTTGCTTTCCTGGCTTTCAGCCTCGGCCAGCTTGCGCTCCAGTTCGGGGATCACGCCATAGGACAGCTCACCGGCCTTGGCCAGGTTGCCCTCGCGCTTGGCGATCTCCAGCTCGGCGCGCGCCTTGTCCAGCTGTTCCTTCAGCTCGCGGCCGCTGGCCAGCTTGTCCCGCTCGGCCTGCCACTGGGCGGTCAGCTCGGCGGATTTCTCCTTGAGCTCGGCCAGTTCCTTCTGCAGCGCTTCAAGCCGATCTTTCGAAGCCGCGTCATCTTCAAGCTTCAGCGCCTCTTCCTCGATCTGGAGCTGCAGGATCTGGCGATCCAACTGGTCCAGCTCTTCGGGCTTGCTGTCCACTTCCATGCGCAGACGCGAGGCGGCCTCGTCCACGAGGTCGATCGCCTTGTCGGGCAGGAAGCGGTCGGTGATGTAGCGGTGCGACAGGGTCGCAGCCGACACCAGCGCCGAATCCGAGATGCGCACACCGTGGTGCAGCTCGTATTTCTCCTTGATGCCGCGCAGGATGCTGATCGTGTCCTCGACCGTGGGTTCCTGCACGTAGACGGGCTGGAACCGGCGGGCAAGGGCCGCGTCCTTCTCGACGTATTTGCGGTACTCGTCCAGCGTGGTGGCACCGATGCAGTGCAGCTCGCCCCGCGCCAGCGCGGGCTTGATCAGGTTGGCCGCATCCATCGCACCGTCGGACTTGCCGGCACCCACCAGCGTGTGCATCTCGTCGATGAACAGGATGATCTCGCCAGCGGCGGCGGTGACCTCGTTCAGAACGGCTTTCAGGCGTTCCTCGAACTCGCCACGGTATTTTGCACCGGCGATCAGGGCACCCATATCCAGCGCCAGCAGCTTTTTGTCCTTCAGCGATTCCGGAACGTCGCCGTTCACGATGCGCAAAGCCAGACCTTCGGCGATGGCGGTCTTACCCACACCAGGCTCACCGATCAGAACCGGGTTGTTCTTGGTCCGACGCGACAGAACCTGCATGGCGCGGCGGATTTCCTCGTCGCGGCCGATGATCGGGTCGATCTTGCCTTCGCGGGCGGCCTCGGTCAGGTCGCGGGCATATTTCTTCAGCGCGTCATAGCCTTCTTCGGCATTGGCGCTGTCGGCCGTGCGGCCCTTGCGGATGTCGTTGATCGCCTCGTTCAGCTTCTGGGCGGACACGGCACCGGCTTCCAGGGCCTCTTTGGCTTTGGATTTGACGATGCACAGCGCCATCAGCACGCGCTCGACCGGAACGAAGCTGTCGCCGGCTTTCTTGGCGATCTTCTCGGCCTCGTCCAGAACCTTGGCGGTCTGACCGTCCAGATAGACTTGGCCCGCGTCGCCGCTGACCTTCGGGGTCTTGGCCAGGGCAACATCCAGCGCCTCGACCACGCGCTCGGGCGCGCCGCCCGCACGTTTGATCAGGTTGCTGGCCAGCCCCTGGTCATCATCCATCAGTGCTTTCAGAATATGCTCGGGAGCCAGTCTCTGGTGTCCCTCGCGCAGCGCAATGGTTTGCGCCGCCTGCACGAAACCTCGTGCACGCTCGGTGAACTTGTTCAAGTCCATGGCATTCTCCTTTTCCAAGCGCCCGTTAAATTTGCGCCTGCTTGGCAGCACGCAGTGATCCGGGCCTCATGGATCAATTTGGGAAATGTCCCCGCTGCTTCAAGAGGGTAGCGGGTGAAAAAACGCTCAGCCGCGGGGAATCGTATAGACGGTATAGCCGCCGGTTTCGGCCACCTGCTGAGCATTCTGCATTTCGACCAGCGACTGCGCGGCGGCGCTGCCGGTGGGGCAAGAGACAAGGTCGGCAGTGTGGTCCAGGAAATTGACGGTAAAGGCGGTTTCGCCGGTCAACTGGCACCAGTCATCTTCGGACCGATAGCCGCCGACCAGATACAAATCGTCGTTGGTGGGCGGCGGGGCAGCGCCCGTCTCAGGTTGTGGAGGGGCCTCCTCACAAGCGGCGAGCGCGGCCACGGCGGCCAGCGGAAATAGGTGCTTCATGGTCTGTCCCTTTGGTGCAATTTTTGGTCCTGAATGGCGGCACCATAGCACAGTTGGGCCAAAGCGGGGAAACCAGGGCCTCCCCTGCCAGCCGTGGGGGTCAATCGCCCTCGATTTCCCGGATCAGCTTTTTTGCAACGTCGTCGCCCTGCTCGGCCGCAAGACGGTAATATTTCAACGCGCCTTCGATCTCGCCCGCCTCGTGCAGCAAACGGCCAAACTTGCGCTGCGAGGCCATATGGCCAAGCTCGGCCGCCCTGCCCCAGAGCACAAAAGCCGCCTGCGTGTCCTGGGGCACGCCGTCCCGCCCGTGATAGGTCAGCGACCCCAGATTATGCAGCGCCACGACGTCATCCTCTTCGGCGGCCTGGAAATAATACTCCAGCGCCTTTTCGATATCCTTGGGATATCCGTTCTGGCCGGTTTCGTAGATCAAGCCCAGATGCACCGCGGAATCGACGTTTCCGTGATCGGCGGCCCGCTCCAGATAGTCGACCGCGCGGTCCATATCCTGTGTGACATGCGTACCGTCGCGATGGAAAATGCCCAGGCGGACCATAGAAGGATCATACCCAAAGAACGCAGCCCGTTCATAATACTCGAGCGCCTTGTCGATATCGGGCGCGACACCATCGCCGTGTTCATAGCCGTATGCCACGTTGTGCATCCCCATGGACAGGCCGGCATCGGCAGCCGCCATGTACCACCCGAACGCCGTTTCATCGTTTTCGGGAACGATCTCACCCTCGTTATAGAGCGAAGCGAGCGTGTTCATCGCCAGCCCGCTACCTTCCATTGCTGCCAGCTCCGAAAATTCGAGCGCCATTTCCAGCTTGCCGCCTTTCATCAGCGCCCGGCCGAACGCGGCGACGACCTCGGCATCGACATTCTGGTCTTTCAGCAGCAGATCGGCACAGATCGCCATCGCATTCTCGGCGTCCATGTCCGCCCATTCCACCCCGTCGAAATAAGGCGACTGGCCCGGAGCGGCAGCGGCCATCAGGCACTGATATTCTCCATCCGAATAGTCGGGCTCGTATGGCGGATCGTCGGGGTCTGGTTCCGGCCGCGGTCGCAGGTCGGTCACAAGCAGGCGTCGTGTCTCTTCTTTGGGGGTGCTGACCTCCTCCGGTTCAGGTGAGCCTCCATTGAATTCGGCCAGTTGCTCGCGTGCAAGCTGCGAGTAAATCGGGCACTCCGCATAGACCTCGGCAAAGCTTTGGATGGCTGCCGCCGACCCGCTGTCCTTGACGTCCGCCCAGACCAGTCGGGCCTCGCCGCAATCGGTTTCGCCGGCCCAGACAGCGCCCGCCCCGGCCAAAACAGCTGCCGAAGCCATCACACCCAACCGTATCATCCTGTACTTCCCTGCGTCTTTTCTTGTCTGATTGCGCCGCACGCTCTACAGAAGCGCCGATCCCGTCAAGCCTGAAAGGTCGAAACAATGCCCAAAGCCCTGCCCCAAACCGCAGATGACCGCCTGATCGTCGCCCTCGACGTACCCAACGCACTGGAAGGGCTGAAAATGGCCGCGACGCTGGGCGACGCGGTATCGTTCTACAAGATCGGTCTGGGCATGCTGACCGGTGGCGGGTTGGCCTTGGCAAACGAGCTGAAGCAGGAGCACGGCAAGCGCATCTTTCTGGACATGAAGCTGTTCGACATCGGCAACACGGTCGAGAATGCCGTGCGGGGGCTGGCGCAGTTCGATCTGGATTTCCTCACCGTGCATGGCGACCCCCACGTGGTGCGTGCCGCCAAGGAAGGCGCGGCAGGCAAGGATCTGAAGATCCTGGCGGTGACCATCCTGACCTCGCTGAACCGTGACGATCTGGATGCAGGTTTGATGAAGTCCGGCGACATGCAGGACATGGTTCTGGAACGCGCGGCCCGCGCATTCGAGGCCGGCGCCGACGGCGTGATCGCCAGTCCGCAAGAGGCGGCCCTGATCCGCGCCCTGCCCCAGGCCGAAGGCCGACTGATCGTCACCCCTGGCGTGCGGCCGTCCGGATCGGACCTTGGCGATCAGAAACGCGTCGCGACACCCGCCGCCGCAATCAATGAAGGGGCCGATCACATCGTGGTCGGGCGGCCGATTTATCAGGCCGCCGACCCCAAAGCTGCAGCCGACGCCGTACTGGCCGAGTTGCGTTCGGTGTAACCTTTCGAGGGCAAGTCGCGTCAAATCACCATTCCAGAAGCACGATTTGGCCCGCAAGCGGTTGACCTTGCGTCACTTTTGGCCGCGGCCGCGCCAAATTGCCTCTGTGCCCCAAAACACACATGAAAAACACGAGTTTTGGGACCTGCTTCGTAGGCCTATCGAAATCGACATTTTTGGGCGATTCTGATCAAGAGACACTCCCCAACGGGCCGCGTCTTCCTGAGGCCCGTTACCTCCCCCCGCGAAACTGCGGGGGGTCTTCTTGTCGGCCCCACCTTTTCGTTCAATCGCTTTGCGCTGCAGCGTGCGGTGTTGTACTTTTGGCACCTCGGCCAGACCGCTCATTCACGGTGCCCGTGGAAAGGAAATGATGCCCGCTCTCTGTCGCGATTGCCTTGCCAGTCTTCACGACGAACGGCGCTGCCCCTCCTGCGGCAGCCCGCGGGTGTTGCGGCATCCAGAGCTGTTCGATCTGACCATCGCCCATATGGATTGCGACGCGTTCTATGCCTCGGTCGAAAAGCGCGACAACCCCGAACTGGCGGACAAGCCGGTGATCATCGGCGGGGGACGGCGTGGCGTGGTGTCAACGGCCTGCTATGTGGCGCGTATTCGCGGCGTGCGCTCGGCCATGCCAATGTTTCAAGCACTGAAACTATGCCCCGATGCAGTGGTGATCAAACCGCGCATGTCCGTCTACGTCGAGGTCTCACGGCAGATCCGCGCGATGATGGACGAACTGACACCGGATATCGAACCCCTGTCACTGGACGAGGCGTTCATGGACCTGTCAGGCACCCAGCGACTGCATGGCGCGCCGCCCGCGGTGATGCTGGCACGGCTGGTCATACGCATGAAAGACGAACTGGGCCTGACCGGCTCGATCGGGCTTTCGCACAACAAGTTTCTGGCCAAGGTGGCGTCCGACCTGGACAAACCGCGCGGGTTTTCCGTGATCGGCATGGCGGAAACCGCCGAGTTTTTGAACGACAAGCCGGTGCGGTTGATCTGGGGCATCGGACCGGCTGCGCAGGAGTCACTGGAACGGGCCGGCATTCGCACATTCTCGGACTTGCTGCGATGGGATCAAGAGGCCCTCACGGCGCGCTTCGGCTCGATGGGCTATCGGCTGTGGCACCTGTCCAGAGGGCAGGACAAGCGGCGCGTTTCGGCCCACGAGCCGATGAAGTCGATCAGCAATGAAACAACGTTTTTTGAAGACACCGCCAACCCCGACATTCTGGACGGTCACCTTTGGCGCATGGCGGAAAAGGTGGCCGACCGAGCGAAGGCCAAGGGGCTGGCCGGGCGGGTCGTGACGCTGAAGCTCAAGAAGGCCAACCACAAACTGCTGACCCGCCGAGTCTCGTTGCGGGATGCGACACAGATGGCCGACCGCATCTATCGCACCGCCCGCGGGCTGTTCGATCAGGTCGGCGATCAGGGCCCCTATCGTCTGCTGGGCTGCGGATTGTCAGACCTGTGCGCCGAAGATCAGGCCGACATTTCCGGCGACCTGCTGGACCCCGGGGCCACGCAACGCTCGAAAGCGGAACGTGCGACCGACGAGATCCGCCGAAAATATGGAACTGATGCAATCGTGAAGGGCCGAGCGCTGCGGTGACTCTTCCTATTCGGCGGCCAACCGTGCCGGCTGAGATCCAATTCGGGCGATATCCGCGATGACTTCTTCCAGAATATCCCTGAACGCCAAGAAATTGGCGTTGGGCTCGATCGTGTTCTCATTCATGTAGAGCGCCCGGTCGATCTCGATCTGAATCGCATGCTGATGGCGGGCAGGACGCCCGTAGGTCTGGGTCACGTACGCCCCTGCAAAGGGTGTGTTGCGGGCCACGGTCAGACCTGCGGACGAAAAGGCTGCTTCGATCTGATCAACAATGACGCCCGATGCCGAGGCACCAAACCGATCCCCCAGTACGATCTCGGGACGGCGCCCCTTGGGGTTCCCGGCCATGGCAACGGCCTCGTGTGGCATCGAGTGGCAGTCGATCAAGATGGCCTGTCCGAACATGTCGATCGATTCGGCCAAAAGAGACTTCAGGCGGGCGTGATAGGGGCGCCAATAGGTGTCGATGCGCAGGCGCGCTTCGTCCATCGTAAGCTTGCCGCTGTAGATTGCGCGACCGTTGGATACGACACGGGGGATCACGCCCAACCCCGATACCACGCGCGGGTTGTGTCCCTGGCGGCGCGCGCCCAGAATCAACGCAGGATCCAGTTCCTCGGCGCTGCGGTTGAGGTCAAGGAACGCGCGCGGCATCTGCGCTGCAATCAACGGTGCGCCCTGGATCGAGGCGGAAGCGAACAGTTGATCGACAAAGGCATCTTCGGAAGAGCGAATCACATTGCGGTTCAGAACCGAACGATCCAGAAAGCCCGGCAAATAGTTCCGACCGCTATGTGGCGAAGAAAAAACAACGCACGACGTGCGTTCTGCGGGCATTTCCAAAGCGTATGCGGCGCTGTGCATGGCCTCTCCTTCTTTGCCGATAACATAGACCGGAAAATTGTTGGACCAAACCCCTTGAACCCTTTCGCGACTCCTTTTATAGACCCCTCCACCGGCGCGGAGATCCGCGCCCCGTTTCGTTATGGGGCAGGATACGCAAAGGGAAAGTGGGCGGTTAGCTCAGCGGTAGAGCACTTCGTTGACATCGAAGGGGTCACAAGTTCGATCCTTGTACCGCCCACCATCGTTTCACTGTTTCGGGTCTGACCCGGGGCACCCGCTAACCCAGGCGCTGGCCACGTCCTTGATGAAGGCGCCGCAGAATTGGAGAGAGACCATGAAGGTCAAGAACTCGCTCCGCTCGCTCAAGAACCGGCACCGCGACTGCCGGGTTGTGCGTCGCAAAGGCCGCGTCTATGTGATCAACAAGACGCAGCGCAAGTTCAAAGCTCGTCAGGGCTGAGAACGGCAAATCGCTGTTTCAAAGAACCGCGCCTCCGGGCGCGGTTTTTTTGTGCCGCGCGCCGAGACTGACCGTTCGTGTTAGGCTGTTGAAAACAGCCGGGAGCGCGAAACGGATGAAACACTCTTGCATCGACATACTGGTGGGCACCACCAAGGGTGCCTTCGTGATCATCGGAGACCCGGATCGCGCATCTTGGCGCGTTACGGGTCCGCATTGCGGCGGCTGGCCCATCAACCACGTCGTCGGAGATGACGAAACCGGGACACTCTGGGCCGGCGGCGGCGGCGACTGGCACGGAGCCGGCATCTGGCGCTCCGAGGACGGGGGCCAGAGCTGGGAGGTCACCAAACTCACCCAAGGGCAGCAGGACGAGTGGGCCGCGAACGATCCCGACTTTGCCGAGTTGATCGGGTGGACCGGAGAAGCAGCACCGTTCGGCGACGAGTTCTCGCAGATCTGGTCGCTGCATCATACGGGCGGGGCATTGTACGCGGGAACAAAACCGGCGCGGTTGTTGGTCAGTTCGGATGCTGGGCAGACCTGGGAAACGGTCAATGGCCTGACCGATCACCCCTCAGCCGAAGACTGGTCACCGGGGGCCGCAGGCTTGGTGCTGCACACGATCGTTTCCGATCCAGACGATGCGCAAAAGCTGTGGGTGGGCATATCGGCGGCCGGAGTATTCGCCTCGGAAGACGGCGGCACTACGTGGGAGCGGCGCAACCGGCTGTCGAACGCCGAAAGTTGCGGCCATCACGACCATCCGGCCGCGCCGCGGGACGGTCAAATCGGTCATTGCTTACACAACATGGTCCGGGCGCCCGGCACCAAAGGGCTGCTGTATCAACAGAACCATCATGGTGTCTGGCGTTCGTCCGATGACGGGCGCAGCTGGGACGATATCTCGGGCGGGTTGCCGTCGACCTTTGGATTCCCAATCCACGTCCATCCCCACGATCCCAATACGATCTGGACCATTCCCCTGAATGGAGACAGCATCGGACGGTATCCGCCGGATGCGGCAGCGGCGGTCTGGAAATCGACCGATGGTGGCCAAAGCTGGACCGCTTGTCGCGAAGGGCTGCCGCAGACCAGCTGCTTTTTCACGGTTCTGCGCCAGGCGATGGCAGGAGATTGTTGCGACCCTGCGGGTGTCTATTTCGGAACCAACAGCGGCTCGGTGTTTGCAAGCACCGACGAAGGCGAAACCTGGACCGAGATCGCCAGGCATCTGCCGACCATTTTGTCGGTCGAGACAATTCAACGCCCGCGCTAGCCATGCCTGTCCGGCGCACTTAAACACGCTGCGGCAAATTAGACCAAGTAATTTTGTCGGATTTTCTTGCATCCCACCCGAAATCGTTTAATTGAGCAAATCAGTCGGGAAATACCCCGCTCATGAGATTCGACAACCGGGACATCCACAGATGAAAACCACGAGCTTTATCGCCGCCGCACTGTCGGCCCTGATCGCCGGATCGGCCGCCGCTGAAGGCGAGCTGAACCTGTACTCCTCGCGCCATTACGACACCGACGAGCGTCTCTACACCGATTTCGAAGAAGCCACTGGCATCAAGATCAACCGCATCGAAGGCAAGGCCGACGAGCTGATCGCGCGGATGGAAGCCGAAGGCGCGAACTCGCCCGCCGACATCCTGCTGACCGTGGACACCTCGCGCCTGGCGCGGGCCAAGAACGCCGGCCTGCTGCAGGCGGTCGACAGCGACGTTCTGGAAGAGCGCATCCCCGCCAACCTGCAGGACGAAGACAACCAGTGGTTCGGCTTCTCGCAGCGCGCGCGCATCATCTTCTACGACAAGAATGACGTGACCAACCCGCCGGCCACCTACCTGGATCTGGCCGACCCTGAATACAAAGGGCTGGTTTGCATCCGGTCGTCCAGCAACACCTACAACCAGACCCTGCTGGCCTCGATCATCACCCATCATGGTGCCGAAAAGGCCAAAGAATGGGCCGAGGGCGTCGTGGCCAACATGGCGCGTGAACCTCAGGGCGGCGACACCGATCAGCTGCGTGGAATCGTGTCCGGTGAATGCGAAATCGCCGTGTCGAACTCGTACTACTTTGCACGTGCCCTGCGCAAAGACGTCAAGGGCCTGTCGGACAGCGTCGACATGATCGGAATTCAATTCCCCGCGCAGGATGCCGAAGGCGCACACATGAACCTGTCGGGTGCGGGCGTCGCGGCCCATGCCCCGAACAAGGAGAATGCGGTCAAGTTTCTGGAATACCTCGCCAGCGATCAGGCACAGGTCTACTTCTCGAACGGCAACGATGAATTCCCGGCCGTCCACGGTGTCGATCTGGCCGAGAACGTGGCCGCTCTGGGTGAATTCAAGGCCGATGAAGTGAACCTGTCTGAAGTCGCCAAGAACATCCCCGAGGCCCAGAAGATCTTCAACGAGGTTGGCTGGAAGTAAGCCGCCATCATATCGAGCAGTTGAAGGGGCGCAGCACAGGCGCCCCTTTTTATTTTATTTATTTCTGCTATATCTCTCATTAATGAAACTGTTTCTCGGATATGAGACATGCTAGACAACCTGTCCAGCCGCCTCGCCCGCCACCTGAGCGACCTGCGCCGCAGCCGGGGCTGGTCGCTTGAACAACTCGCTCAGGCCAGCGGGGTCAGCCGGGCCACCCTGTCGCGCATGGAGAAGGCCGAGGTCAGCCCGACGGCCGAGAATCTTGGCCGATTGTGCGCAGCCTACGGACTGCCGATGTCACGCCTATTGATGATGGTCGAGGACAGCTTCGACCCCAAGGTTCCTTACGAACGGCAGATCGAATGGCGCGACCCCGAAACCGGGTTCACGCGCCGGTCGGTGTCGCCGCCCTCGGCGGGGCTGACGGGCGAGGTTCTGGAATGTCACCTCCCACCCGGCACAACGATCACCTATGACGCACCGCCTCGTCCCGGGCAGGAACATCACTTGATCGTGCTGGATGGCGCACTGACCCTGACCGTTGATGGAACGTCCCATGCGCTGAACGGGGGTGATTGCCTCCGCTATCATCTGTCGGGCGCGACCCGCTTTGAAACCGAGGCGTCCCGCGGCGCCCGCTACATTCTGGTGCTGATATGATTACACGCCTGACCGAAACGACTTTTGACCAGGCGGTGGAGGATCTGGCGGATATCCTACATGGCTGCGTGCATACCGGCGCCAGCATAGGGTTCATTCTGCCGTTTTCCCGCGACGCCGCGCGCGCCTATTGGCAGGAGCGCGTGCGCCCGGGGCTGTCAGCCGGAGAGCTGGATCTTTTCGTGGCCTATGGCGACGGACGCATCCAAGGGACGGTTCAGCTGATTCCGGCCGCGATGCCCAACCAGCCACACCGCGCCGATGTGGCCAAGCTGCTGGTGCATCCCGACGCACGGCGGCGCGGGCTGGGCCGCGCCTTGATGGGTGCCCTGCAAGAGCGCGCCGTCAAACTTGGCCGAACCCTGTTGGTGCTCGACACGCGCAGCACCGACCCGTCGCGCATCCTGTACCAGAGCCTGGGCTTTGAAACTGCCGGAGAGATTCCCGGCTATTGCCGCAACCCGTTCGAACCCGTGTTCGAACCCACCACCTACATGTACAAGGCGCTGGGCTAACGCAGCACCAGGTCGGCCGCGCCCGAGTTCTGCACCACGCGCCGGGCGTTGGGGATGTCATTGGCGAAGGCTCGGCGCTCGGCTTCGTCGCGAGGCAAGCCCAGCCCTATCCAACGGTCCAGCAACCGCGCCTCGAGCGTGGGCAACGGCACGTCCAAAAACACGGTCAGCGCCCACAGATCGCGCAGATCGCGCCACCCCGGTTCGTCCAGCAGGAGATAATTTCCCTCGACGATCACCACCTTCTGGTCGCGGGTCACGAACGAACAGGCGGCGATTGACTTGTCGAGCACGCGGTCGAACTCGGGCACGGCGACCTCGTCTTCGGCCTGAAGGCGGCGCAACAAGGCGTGAAAGCCCGGCAGGTCGAATGTCTCGGGCGCGCCCTTGCGCGGCAGCAGATCGCGTGCCGTAAGGATCTGGTTGTCATAGTGGAAACCATCCATCGACAGCAGCCCGGTCGGAATGCCGCGCCCCTGCAGCGCCTGTTGGGCAAGCGCGGCCACCGTGGATTTCCCCGCGCCCGGCGGCCCGGCCACGGCGACAAGCTGGCGCGCTTCGCCGCTCGCCAGCCCGGCTGCGGCGTCGGCGATCCGCTCGGCCAGCGCCTGTGGCGATGACCCTTCGGCCGTCATGCCGCGCGATCCTGTTCCGGGGGCTCTTTGGCACCCGTCATGAAGGCCACGGCATCGGACATGGTGTAGTCCTTAGGGTCGATCACGCAGAGCCGCTTGCCCAACCGATGCACATGGATGCGGTCGGCCACTTCGAACACATGGGGCATGTTGTGGCTGATCAGAATGATCGGAATGCCACGCGATTTCACGTCCTGGATCAGTTCCAGAACCCGCCGGCTTTCCTTGACGCCAAGCGCCGCGGTGGGTTCATCAAGGATGATGACTTTGGACCCGAACGCCGCGGCCCGGGCCACGGCCACACCCTGACGTTGTCCACCCGACAGGGTCTCGACCGCTTGGTTGATGTTCTGGATCGTCATCAGCCCCAGTTCGTTCAGCTTGTCGCGGGCGAACTTCTCCATAGCCGGACGGTCGAGCATCCGGAACACCGAACCCAACGGTCCCTTGCGCCGGATCTCGCGCCCCATGAACATGTTGTCGGTGATCGACAAGGCGGGCGACATGGCCAGCGTCTGATAGACCGTTTCGATCCCGGCTTCACGCGCGTCGATGGGCGAGTGGAAATCGACCTTGCGCCCTTCCAGCCAGATCTCGCCCTCATCCGGGGCGACGGCACCGGAGACCGCCTTGATCAGGGTCGATTTACCCGCCCCGTTGTCGCCGATGACGGCCAGGATCTCGCCCGGCATCAGATCGAAATCGCAATGATCCAGCGCCGTGACCTTTCCATAGCGTTTTACCAGATTGCGCCCTTTGAGAATGGGTTCCATCACGCTGCTACCTTTCTGATCCACTGGTCCACGGCCACGGCGGCGATGATCAGCATACCGATAAGAAGGAAAGTCCACTGCGCATCCGCGCCCAACAACCGCAGTCCGAGGGTAAACACGCCAACGATCAGCGCCCCGAACAACGAGCCCAGGATCGATCCGCGCCCCCCGAACAGAGAAATGCCTCCGATCACGACGGCGGTGATGCTTTCGATGTTGGCCAACTGCCCCGAGGTGGGCGAGACCGAGCCGATGCGCCCGATCAGCGCCCAGCCGGCAAAGGCGCAAATCAGCCCCGACAGCATGTAGACCGACATCAGCGTGCGATGCACGTTCACGCCCGACAGCTCGGCGGCCTCGGGGTCGTCGCCTACGGCATAGACATGGCGCCCCCACGCGGTATGGCGCAGCGCATAGGCAAGCACCAGGATCAGCACCAGCATGAAGATCACCCCGACCGTGAACACCGCCCCGCCGACATTGAACTTGGCGCCGAACAGCTGAAGGATCGGGGCGTTGGCCTCGATTTCCTGCGACCGGATGGTTTCATTCTGTGAATACAGGAAGTTGGCGGCCAGTACGATCTGCCACATGCCCAGCGTCACGATGAAGGGTGGCAGCTTGACCCGGCTGACCAGGAACCCGTTCACCGCGCCGATGGCGGTCCCGATGGCCAGACCGCACAGGATCGCCACCGTGGGCGGCAGCCCATAGCGGAAGGTGAACTGGCCCATCACCACCGACGACATGACCATGATCGCGCCCACGCTCAGGTCGATCCCGGCGGTCAGGATCACCAGACTCTGGGCGGCTGCCACGATGCCGACGATCTGCACCTGCTGCAGGATCAGGGTCAGTGCGAAAGGTGAAAAGAACTTGGCCCCAAGCAAGGCGCCGAAAATCAGGATCGCCGCGACCAGAACGATCAGCGGCACCAGCGACGGGTTCACATGCAGAAAGTGTTGGACCGTCCCCATGAACCCGCGGTGGTGATCTTCGAATTCGGCAACCTGTTCCGGGCTGCCTTTGGCTGCGGCTTCGAAATCGTCGGACTGTCTCGATGTGTCGGACATCAATGAGGTTCCCCCATGCGCCAAGCTCCCGTCTTGGGGCGACTCTAGCAAAATTTCGGGTGAGGTCGTGGTTCAATTCAGGGGCCGCAGCGCGCGGCCCCTGAAGGGATCAGATCAGCCCCAGCAGAGGTCCATGCCCTCTTTGACCGAGATCGACTCGACGCCAGCGGCCGGCTTGTCCGTTACCAGCGCAACACCGGTGTCATAGAAATCTTTGCCGGGCGTGTTCTCGGGCTTCACGCCCTCGTCGGCCCATTTCTTGACTGCCTCGACGCCAAGCGACGCCATCAGCAGCGGGTATTGTTGCGAGGTAGCGCCGATCACACCGTCGGCCACGTTCTGCACACCGGGGCAGCCGCCGTCGACCGAAACGATCAGCACATCGTTTTCGCGGCCGATGGCCTTGAGCGCCTCATACGCACCGGCGGCAGCCGGTTCGTTGATCGTGTAGACCACATTGACCATCGGATCCTTGGCCAGAAGGTTCTCCATGGCCTTGCGACCGCCCTCTTCGTTCCCGGCGGTGACGTCATGGCCCACGATGCGCGGGTCGGTCTCGTCGCCCCATTTGTTCGGGTCGCCCAGGTCGATGCCGAACCCCTGCAGGAAGCCCTGATCGCGCAGCACCCCGACCGAGGGCTGGCTGACTGCCAGATCCAACATCGCGATCTTCGCATTCTGGGCTTCGTCTCCCAGCGTGGCCGCGGCCCATTTGCCGATCAGCTCGCCCGCCAGAAAGTTGTCGGTTGCGAAAGTCGCGTCCGCCGAGTCGATCGGTTCGAGCGGTGTATCCAGCGCGATGACCAGAACACCGGCGTCGCGCGCCTGCTGGACGGCCGGAACGATCGACGAGGTATCGGATGCGGTCAACAGGATACCCTTGGCGCCGTCCAGAATGCAGGTCTCGATCGCCTGCACCTGAGTCTCATGGTCGCCGTCGATCTTGCCGGCAAACGCCTTGAGCGTCATGCCCAGCTCTTCGGCCTTGGCGGTGGCCCCCTCTTTCATCTTCACGAAGAAGGGGTTGGTGTCGGTTTTGGTGATCAGGCAGACCGTGTCCTGCGCGGCGGCAGCGCCTGCCATGGCTGTAAAGGCCAGCGCGGTCGCGCCAGCAAATGCTGAAATCTTCAAGGCTTTTCCTCCCAATATCTCCGATACCCGACGGGCATCTAAGGAATCCGAACGGATTTCTTCCGGCTCCCATGTGTCAAACCATCCGGTGATTCTCGGGTTCTGTCAATAAATAAATCACTCTTATTTATTATTGACACTAGGTAGGCGCATCCACATTCTTGACTGAAGGAGGAGCGGCCCGTGCCCGACGAACAATCAGCGCAAAGCAATCCGACCGAGCGCGTTTCGACCGTGCGCGGGACGAACCAAAGTGGCATGCGCGCCCACAACGAACGACTGGTGCTGTCACTGGTCCGCCGACACCAGGCGCTCGCCAAATCGGAGCTGGCCCGCATGACCGGATTGTCGGCGCAGACTGTCTCGGTGATCATGCGCCAACTGGAAAGCGATGGGTTGCTGCTGAGGGGCGAGCCACAACGTGGCAGGGTTGGGCAACCCTCCGTGCCAATGCGCCTGAATCCGGATGGGGCCTATTTTCTGGGGCTGAAGGTCGGCCGCCGTAGCACCGAGCTGGTATTGACCGATTTCCTGGGCAAAGTACGGGATCGCGCGCGAGAGACCTATGACTATCCCACCCCCGGTGCGACATTGGATTTCGCCACGGGCACATTGGACCGGATGATGCACCAGATGCCGGAAGCATCGCGTGACCGGGTTGCCGGCTTGGGCATTGCGATGCCCTTCTATCTCTGGGATTGGGCGCAGACCCTGAATGTCCCACAAGAAAAGATGGATCCATGGCGCTCGGCCGATCTGCAAGCCAGTCTTTCCCAAGCGCGAGACATCCCCATCTATTTGCAGAATGATGCCACCGCGGCTTGCGGGGCAGAGTTGGTGTTCGGGCCATCCGAAAGGCCGCGGAACTTTCTGTATTTCTACATGGGGTACTTCATTGGCGGGGGAGTCGTCCTGAACGGCGTCATTTTTTCCGGGCGCGGGAATGCAGGCGCCTTGGGTCCGTTGCCGGTTCCCGTCGGCTCGGGCGAAGTCAAACCCCTGATCGATGTCGCCAGCCTGTGCGTGCTTGAGCAGAAGCTTGTCGCCGCAGGGCTGGATCCCTTCCACATGTGGGAGACCCCGGACCATTGGGACATGCCGGACACGCTTCTCGAAGCATGGATGGACGAGGCCGCGAAAGGTCTGGCCTATGCGATCCTGTCTTCGTGCAGCCTGATCGACTTTGAAACAGTGAAAATCGACGGCTGGATGCCCGAGAGCGTTACCGCGCGCTTGATCGAACGTGTCGAGGCGCATCTCTCCCGGTTGAACTTTACCGGGCTCGAGCAGCCCTCGGTTCTGGCCGGGTCGGTGGGTCCGGATGCCCGCGCCCTGGGGGCAGCCAGCCTGCCTCTGTCGGACAGATATCTTGTCGAAACCTGAGCGACAGCCGCGAACCTCCAAGAGTATTGGCGAGGTTTCGCCTGACGAACGATCACAATGCCCCCGCCAACCCTTCCCCGCACAGCCGGTCTAAGATATTACAGGCACGGCGCCAGCACTGCTTGGCGGGTTGCAGGTACCACGTGTTCAGAATGAGGTTCTATCATTGAAACTGCGTCACCTTTTACCCGCCCTTATCGCATGTTCAGCCCTCCCCTTTGCGGCCAGTGCGCAATCATCTGACGCCGATGGCGCAGGGTTGTCACTGGAACTCAACGCGGCGCAGGATGTGGGGCAGGCCTGTCGGCTGTCATTTCTGATCACCAACGAAACCGGACAGGCGATCGACAAAGCCGTTTTCGAAACCGTGATCTTCGACACGCAGGGTTCGGTGATAAAACTGTCTCTGTTCGATTTTCGGGATTTGCCGCAGGAGCGCCCGCGTGTGCGCCAGTTCGACCTGCCTGACAGACCATGCGCAACGGTCGGGCGCGTTCTGATAAACGGAGCCAGTTCCTGCGTAACAGGCGGTTCCGAGAGTGATCTTTGCAATTCGGCCCTTTCGGTGACCAGCCGCTTGGAAATGGAGCTTTTGGGATGAACATCTTCAACGCGCTTGGCCAGATCCTTGCATTGGGCGGGCCAGTAGTGGCGATCCTTCTTGTGATGTCGATCCTGACCGTGGCGGTATCGATCTACAAGCTCTGGCAGTTTGCGGCCTGTGGCGTCGGCCGCCATAGGGTGCTGTCCCAGGCATTGGCGGCCTGGGATGCCGGAGACCACGACACTGCGCGCGAGCGTCTGGCCGCCAGTAGCAGCTACCTTGCCCCGATCGTGGGTGCGGCAATGAACGCCCCGGATACGGCGGGGCTGGACGAACGGCTGGACGCCGAAGCCGGACTGGCGTTGGCCGGGCTCGAACGCGGTTTCCGGCTTTTGGATACGGTCGCGCAGTTGGCCCCCTTGCTGGGGTTGTTCGGTACGGTTCTGGGCATGATCGAAGCGTTCCAAAGCCTGCAGACGGCCGGGGCCGGTGTGGATCCGTCGCTGCTGGCTGGTGGGATCTGGGTTGCGCTGGTGACGACTGCGGTGGGTCTGGCGGTTGCGATGCCCACATCCATGGTCCTGTCCTGGTTCGAAAGCCGTACCGCGCGCGAGCGGGTGTTCGCAGACAAGGCCTTGCGCACGATTCTCGTACCGACCCAGGCGCTGCCTGCAGCAACGACAAGCACCGCGTTTGTCGCCGCGCCGGGACATGCGTAACGCGGCCCCATTTGTTCGGCGCGCCATGTCGATGACACCGCTCATCGACGTGATTTTTCTGCTTTTGCTGTTCTTCATGCTAACGTCGACCTTTTCGACATTCGGAGAAATTCAACTCAGCAGCGCAGCCGCGGGCCCATCAGAGCCCAGCGCCCCGTCGGATCGCGCTTTTGTGCAATTGGGGGCGAACCGCGTGGTGCTGAACGGAGCACCGCTCTCGCTGGATGAATTGGCACAGGCACTGCAGCCCGGGCAGGTGCTCGTCAGTCTTGACGTCGACGTCAACGCCCAACGGCTTGTTGACTTTCTGGTGAAATTGCGCGGCCTCGACGGTCTGTCGGTAACGGTTCTGGAATGACCCCATGATCCGCCACGACCGCCCAAGCCGCAAGCGCGACTCGACCATCCCGTTGATCAACGTGGTCTTTCTGATGCTGATCTTCTTTTTGATCGCCGGAACCGTTGCTCAACCGTTGGACCCGGACTTGGAACTGGTCAACACATCCGATCTGGATGGCCGCGAACCACCCGATGCACTGGTTCTTCACGCTGACGGGACGCTCAGCTTTCGCGGGACTCCGACGGATCCGCAGACCTACATGACCGGCCGGGGGGAAGAACCCGTGCGGATCGTGCCTGACCGGAACGTTTCCGGGGCACGCCTGATCGAAGTCACCGGCGCCTTGCGCCGTCTCGGCGCCACCGCAGTCTTTGCGGTGACCGAACGGGCGCTCGAATGATCCGGGAATCTCTGTTTGTCGCGGCGCTGGCCCTTGTGCTTTCGGTGCTGCTCCACCTTTTCCTGCTGCTGCCAGCCGCGCGGGATTCTGCGGACCCTGCGACGGCCGGACCGCAACCGGACACGATTGCCTTGGGCAATGCGTTCGAGGATCTGGCGGAAACCGCGACCCCGCCCGAGCCGCCAACCCCCGCAGAAGAGCCCGAGCCCGATGTCGAACAGCCGACAGAGCCGGACCGGGCCGAAATACCCGTCAGCGAAACACTGGTCGCTTCGTCGGATCCGCAAAAGGTCAACTCGCCTGATATCGGACAAACCAACCCGGTGCAGCCTGATCAGCCCGTTCCGGAAATCGTTGAGCCGGCGGACTCGGCCGAAAGTGATCGGCAGGCCGCCGATGAGGTGGATGAAACACCCCCCGTCCAAGCCGAAACGCAGTCCGCAGCGGCGCCCGAAGCACCGGTCGAACCCATAGAGGCCCCGGTTTCGGAACCAGAGCAACTGGCTGCCCTGCCTGCACCCTCACCGGTTCCGGAGCCTTCAGTGCCGGCAGAGGAGCAGCAACCGGTCGAAAGCGACACCGAAGACGGCGTCTCGGATCTGGCGGTTGCAACATCGATCCGCCCGCGCCTTCCGGACCGGCCCCCTGCTCCGGCCCCTGTACCCGACCAAAGGGCCAGCCGGCTCGACAGTTTTGACAACCTGCGATTTCCCAACAAGCAGATCGACTCGCCGCTGACGACCTATCGCCGACAGGGGGTCGATTCCTTCAGCCGAGGAGGCAACTCCAATCAGTCCGGCGGTCGAGGCCCGGGAAACTCGAATGTCACCAATTACGCCGGGCAGGTTCTTGTCCACCTCAACAGAACTCCGCCGGTCTATGTCTCGGTTCGCGGCTTTGCCAAAGTTTTCTTTGAAATCAACCCGGACGGAACACTGGCCTGGGTCGATATTATCGACAGTTCTGGCTCGACCGAGGTCGACAGGGCCGCCAAGGAACAGGTCCGCCGCGCATCGCCCTTCCCGAAACCTCCGGGCGGGGTCAGCCGGAAGCTGTCGTTCTACTTTCAGAACGGCTAATTGGGCCTTTGCTGCGCTGGCCCGAAGCAACTGGACGCAATCAGTCAGTCCAATGATCTTTCCCACGGAGGCTTCACGCCGATCTCGGCGATCAGGAAATCCATGAAGACCCTTACCTTTGGCGACAATACGTTCGACTTGGGATAGATCAGCCACAGCACGTTGTCTTCCGCCGCCTCATATTCAGGAAGGACATGACGCAACTTGCCCGAGGCAAGCTCCTCCTGAACGCTCCACAGTGAGTTCATCGAGATCCCCGCCCCTGCCACGGTGGCCAGCTTCTGGCTGAGACCGTCATCCATGATCAGTGGACATTTCGTGGCACCGGGATCGAAACTTGCGACAGCTCCCCGGGCAGTTTTCAGCGCCCGGGCCCGGGTGTGGCGAAATGCAATCAGCCGATGATGCGCCAGATCATCCGGCGTCTCGGGTTCTCCGTGGGCCGACAGGTAATTCGGTGCCGCGCAGAGGATGCGTTTGTCATCCGCCAGCTTGCGCCCCTTGAGGCTGGTATCGATCAGCGGTGCGTTCCGCAAAGCAAGATCATAGCTGCCCTCGATCAGATCAAACTGAGCATCCGACAGACGCAGGTCCAGGGTCACACCCGGATGCTGTTCCTGGAACTTTGCAAGGATCGGAGCAATGTAGAGCTGGGCAAATGTGCTGGGTGCAGTAAACCGCAGTGTGCCGGTGGCTTGGGCCGACCCCTGCCCCAAGGCGGCCAGGGCCGCAGTCTCCTGCGCCAGAATCTCGCGCGCATAAGGTAGAAACTCAGCGCCCTCCAGAGACAACGATACTTTCCGGGTCGAGCGGTGAAGCAACTCGACACCCAGATGATGCTCCAGCTTGGCAAGTCGGGCGCTGGAGACTGCGGGCACCAAACCCAGTTCGCGCCCGGCGGCCGATATGTTCAGCTTGTCCGCTGCAAGCACGAAAAGACGAAGCGCTTGTGTGTCCATTAGCTTATTATACGCAAAATCCGAAAACTGAAACCTGATATCCGCCGTTTCATCGGATTCTGCAAGTGATATTTCTGGCTCCACGGAAGACAAACCAAATGGAGCCACAAATGTCCGTTCGCCCGAACGTTCAGTCTCAGATCCTCGAAGCCTTCAATTTCCGGCACGCGACAAAGGTCTTTGATCCCGACCGCAAGATCAGCAACGCCGATTTCGAAACCATTCTTGAAGCTGGCCGCCTGTCGCCCACCTCTTTCGGGCACGAGCCATTCAAGATTCTTGTCATCCAATCGCCCAACAAACGCGAGCTTTTGCGCGAGTTTTCTTGGGGCGCCAATGGCATGATGAACGGCAGCTCCGGCCAGCTGGGGACAGCCAGCCACTTTGGCATCATTCTGGCCAGCACTGCGGCAACCATGACCGCTGGGTCTGATTATCTGCAGGACCACTATCGCAAGGTCAAACAACTGCCCGAGGACGTCATCGAATTATTCAACGGTGCGTATGGCAAGTTCCAGTCAACCGACCATCGCATCACCACTGAACGCGAAATCACCGACTGGTCCGGCAAACAGGCCTACATCGTTCTGGCCAACATGATGACGACCGCTGCTTTGATGGGTGTAGATTCCTGCCCCATCGAAGGGTTTGACATGGAACTCGCCACCCAGACTCTGGCCGAGCATTTCGGGGTGGATACGTCGAAATGGAAACCCGCGGTGATGTTTGCCTTCGGGTATCGCGCCAGCGATCCGCAATTCCCCAAGACCCGCCGCCCGATGGCCGAAACCGTGAACTGGTTCTGAGCCAACGTCGATAAAGCCAGGGGCTGCGTCATCCGCAATTCAGTGAGGGTTCAGATGCAACGAACCGGTATCGTAAACTATCACGTTAACAAACCTGAACGGCAGGCGTTCCAACTGGACGCCAGCGGCATTGTCGGCAACCTGATTTCGCCTGAACTGTTACCGACACAGGTGAGCCTGACGGATATGCGGACATCCGGGCGGCCCCTGCGCTTTGACCCCGATGGCGTCGAGTTTCTGAATGCGCCCAGTGCGATCCGCGATTTCTCCCGGGATCAGTGGAAACGGCCCTACGAACACGAACTGGCTCAACTGCTGACCGCAAAGATCGGCGTTCGCGAGGTCGTGATCTTTGACCATACCTTGCGCGTGGACGACCCAAAGGCGACGCGCAAGCCGGCGCGCAATGTCCACAGCGATTACAGCGCGGACGGCGCTCGGCAACGGCTGGAGGATTTGCTTGGCGCCGAGCGGGCGGCCGAGTGGAGCAAAGGGCACTATGCCTTTGTCAATCTATGGCGGCCGGTCGGTCACCCGATCAACAGCGCGCCGCTGGGGTTTGTCCGTCCTTCGTCCGTCGAACCCAAAGACTGGATCCTGCTTGACCTGATCTATCCTGACCGCAAAGGGCAGATCATGGGGCTTGTCGGGAATGCACGGCATGACTGGGTCTATCTGTCTCGAATGAGCCCGGATGAAATCGCGATTTTCAACATCTACGACAATCGGGGGTTGCCTTCCGTCGCGCACAGCGCGCTCGATATGGTCGAGGACCCGACCGTCACCACCATCCGGAAGAGCATCGAGACCCGCACTTTGGTGCGGTACTGAGCAAGGAACCATCATGTTGGACAAAAACCAAAACCTGTCCTTTGCCCCGATCAACAAGGCCTACGGTCAGGTATTTCGACCGGATCAGCTGACGCTAGGGCTGGTATTGCCGCTTGAGGCCTACCCGGTGGGATCCGAGCCGACGATGAAGGGCCACATGAAGGCCGCGCAATTGGCCGAGTCTCTGGGCTTCGCCGCGCTTTGGCTGCGCGACGTGCCGTTCAATGTTCCAAGTTTCGGGGACCCCGGCCAGATCTTTGACCCGTTCGTCTATCTGGGTGCGCTAGCGACCGCGACGGATCGCATTGCCCTGGGGACCGCCAGCATCGTTTTGCCCCTGCGCCATCCGGCCCATGTGGCAAAGGCAGCCGCGTCGGCGGATGTGTTGTCCGATGGCCGTCTGCTGTTGGGTGTGGCGTCCGGCGATCGACCGGAAGAGTATCCGGCAATGCGTCAATCCTTCCCCGATCGAGGTGAGCGGTTCCGCGACAGTGTCGACTATATCCGTGCGACGGCAACACCCTATCCCAAGCATGAAAGCCTGCAGGGGCATCTGCCCGGCGACATTGACCTTCTGCCAAAACCCTCGGGATCGCGCCTGCCGCTGTTGATCACGGGCGGCAGTCGACAATCCCCGGATTGGGTGGCTGAAAACGGCGATGGATGGATGACCTATCCGCGCGACGCGGCATCACAGGGGCGCGCGGTGGCCGATTACCGGAACCGTCTGAAAGCACTGGGGCAACCGGACAAACCGGTGATGCAGTCGCTCTATGTCGACTTGCTGGAAGACCCAAATGCCCCCGCACGTCCCATACATCTGGGGTTCCAGTCGGGTTCGAATTTCCTGCGCCGCTACTTGGCTGAAATACGTGAGATCGGGATGAACCACGTCGCCCTGAACCTGCGTTTCAACCAGGCCGCCATCGAACCGACACTCAAACGCCTGGCGGATACGATCTTGCCGGAATTTTCATAAGGAACGGATCGCATGACCAAAACCATTCTGATCACCGGCGCAACCGATGGTATCGGACTGCTCACCGCCAAGAAACTGGCCGCTGACGGTCACCGTGTTCTGTTGCACGGACGGAACTCTGCAAAGCTGGAGGCAGCCGCCCAGGAGGTTGGAGGACAGCCGGAAACCTACAGCGCCGATTTGTCCGACCTATCAGCCGTGAGGTCTTTGGCGGAGGCCATCCGGTCCAATCACGACCGGCTGGATGTGCTGATCAACAACGCCGGCGTCCTGAAGGCTCCGCAGACCACTCTCGAAAACGGTCTCGATATCCGCTTCGTCGTGAACACGTTCGCGCCCTATCTGCTGACCGAACTTCTGCTTCCGATCATTCCCAAGACTGGCCGCGTCGTGAACCTGTCCTCGGCCGCCCAGGCCCCTGTGGATGTGGATGCTTTGACCGGCAAAACGCGATTGGCCGATATGGGCGCATATGCGCAAAGCAAGTTGGCAATCACGATATGGACGCGCGAACAGGCCCGCGCCCTGCCCGATGGACCGGCGTTGATCGCGGTCAATCCGGGTTCGTTGCTGGCGTCCAAAATGGTCAAGGACGGTTTCGGAGTCGCCGGCAACGACCTCAACATCGGCGCCGACATCCTGATCGACGCCGCACTTAGCGATCGGTTCGCGCAGGCGTCGGGCGCCTATTTCGACAATGACGGCGGTACATTTGCAGACCCGCACCCCGCAGCGCTGAAGTCCGAACACGCTGCCGACGTCATGAAGGCCATTCAAGACACTATCCGCCGATACGGCTAAGCCGGGCGCACTCCCGCGCCCTGCCAATCCATGCAAACCCGCGCATCTTTGATGGCGAGAACAGGAGAGGACTGTCCAATGAAATACGAAAATTTCCAGACCTTCGACGTCGCGGTCGAGAATGCAATCGCCACCGTGACGTTCAACTTCGGAGCGGTCAATGTTCAGGGCCAGGAGATGCTGGCCGACCTCAACAGCCTTGCGATGCGGCTGGAGCGGGACCGGGAAACCAAAGTGGTGATCTTCCAGTCTGCGAACCCCGAAATCTGGGTCTGTCACTACGATACCGAGTTGCTCAAGGATCTTTCGACCGAAGCCGTCTCGCGCGAAGACGCCCAGCTGCTGGACCTGCAGTCCGTGTGCGAACGGCTGAGCAAGGTCCCGCAGGCAACAATCGCAAAGCTTGAAGGCTTCGCGCGTGGCGGCGGACACGAACTCGCACTCGTGCTGGACATGCGTTTTGCGGCACGCGGGAAGTTCAAGTTCATGCAGATGGAAGTTGGCATGGGTATCCTGCCCTGCGGCGGCGGAGCTTCTCGCATGGCGCGACAAACCGGACTTGGCCGGGCATTGGAAATCATCCTGAGTGCGCAGGACTACGATGCCGACGATGCCGAGCGCATGGGCACCGTCAACAAGGCGCTGGACCCTGACGAGATCGGTCCCTATGTCGATGCTCTGGCCAGGCGCATTGCCCAGTTCCCCGCCGAATCCATCAACGCGTGCAAGCAGATGGTCTACGAATCCATCGACAAACCTATTTCCGAAGCGTTGAGGGCCGAGGCCTATTGGCTGTACCAGGCGACTAGCAAGACGCCGGCGGTCAAACGCTTTCGAATTGCCGATGAACAAGCGCTCGAGCATGATATCGAGAACCAGCGAAACTGGAACGAACTGGTCATGAAGGTGCAAGAAATCACCAACTGATCATTGCCGCTTGATCCGCTGAAATCGGTTTCAGCGGATCAAATCCCGCAGCAGGCTTGGGCGTTCCGACTGCAAGGGAGCGGAGGCACGCAGGTCGCCATACTGCGGTTGTCAAAGAACTCATACGCCCATGTTCCGAAGCCGGCGATAGGCCAAAGGTTAGACGGCAGCAGCACCGACGTCCGGGGCGACCGGGCTGATCTGCGGTGCGCGGCGCTTTTCGGTTGCCAACGCACGGGATCGAATGTGCCGGAACGACCGACAGGCTTACTGAACACACACCCAAAAAACGTTCAGCAGGCCGTTCTTTGCTCCAAAAGCAGAAGAAGTGCTCCAGAAACCGGATTGGCGTGGCTCCGAGGTTCGGTGCAACTCGTCTTGATCAACCACGCCTTGAAGCGCGGAGAAAAGTTTCGGCCGGCTCGTAAATCAAAGCCATCGAAGTCGATCGGATCTCTTGGATCACTTGCGCGTTTCCGCCCGAAATCCCGAAAGCCGCAAGAACACCGACAAAACCGCCAAATTTGTGGTAGGTTACTCGGTATTAACAAGAAATTTTGGGAGGACGAAAATGAAATACAAAACAAGATCAACAATAATGGCGGCCTTGTTTGCTGCAGCTGCCACAGCCGTTTCCGCACAAGATGATCCCCCCCTGAACTTCCTGATTATTTGGGGAGATGACATTGGATTTTGGAATATCAGTGCCTACAACCATGGCATGATGGGGTATCAGACACCCAATATCGACCGCATAGCCAAAGAAGGCGCGCTATTTACTGATTGGTACGGTGAGCAGTCCTGCACCGCAGGACGAGCAGCCTTTATCACGGGACAATCTCCCATCCGCACGGGTTTGACCAAGGTCGGCCTACCCGGCGCGCCCGAGGGCATGCCCGTCGAAGACCCAACCATCGCCGGGCTGCTCAAAAACCATGGTTACATGACTGGCCAGTTCGGCAAAAACCATTTGGGTGACCGTGACGAGCACCTACCCACAAACCATGGTTTCGATGAGTTTTTCGGCAACCTTTATCATCTCAACGCAGAAGAAGAGCCCGAAAACCCTGACTACCCCAAGGATGAAGCCTTCAGGGAAAACTTCGGCCCGCGCGGGGTGATCAAGTCGACCGCTGATGGCTCGATCGAGGATACCGGACCGCTTACGAAAAAGCGCATGGAAACCGTTGACGAAGAAGTCACGGCCAGCGCGCTGGATTTCATGGATAGAGCCGTCGAACAGGACAAACCTTTCTTCCTTTGGTGGAACTCCACCCGCATGCACATTTTCACGCATCTGAAGGAAGAGTCCGAGGGAGTGACGGGACTTGGAGTTTATCCCGACGGCATGGTCGAGCATGATGGGCATGTCGGTGTACTGCTTGATAAACTTGATGAGCTCGGAATCGCCGACAACACCGTCGTAATGTATTCAACCGACAACGGAGCGGAGACGTTCACGTGGCCGGATGGCGGTACGACACCCTTCCGCGGTGAGAAGAACACGCAATGGGAAGGTGGCTATCGTGTCCCGACGGTCATCAAGTGGCCGGGCGTCATCGAGCCGGGATCGAAGGTCAATGGCGTAGTATCGCACACGGATATGTTGCCTACCATTCTGGCTGCGGTCGGTGAGCCAGACATCAAAGAAAAGTTGCTCGATGGTGGCGTTGAAGCAATCGGTCGCCAATACAAGGCCCATCTTGACGGCTACAATCTTCTGCCGTCGCTCTCAGGTGAAACGGATGAGTGGCCGCGCAGCGAGTTCATCTATTGGACCGATGATGGTAGCGTCGCCGCCTTGCGATACGAACAGTACAAGGTGACATTCCTGAAGCAGAATGCGCACGGGCTTGATGTATGGCTCTCACCGTTTGAAGTCTTGCGTGCACCGATGCTGGCAAACCTCCGCAGCGATCCGTTCGAGCGAGCCGAGGAAGAGAACGCTATGGGATACCAGCGCTGGTTCCTCGAGCATATGTTCGCGATAGCTCCGGCCTCCGCCTTCGTTGGGCAATGGCTACAAAGCTTCGAGGAGTTTCCGCCAAGGCAAAAACCCGGCAGCTTCAACCTCGACAACGTCATGGAGGAACTCACGAGCCGTGCCGGGAACCAGTAGCACCAAAGGGACGCCGTGAGTTGTGTTCGCCAGCCTGAATTCGCAGACAACTGTTTGTCGAATTCAGGCTGGTAAGTCATGCCCTTGGACTGAAGACCAGCGCGGTCCAAGGGAAAGAATGAACGGCGGCTTGATTTCGTTCTGCGGGTATCGAGCGCTGCTTGCTGGACAGAACCAAGAGCGGTTGTTGGAATAACGTACAGGTGCTGCTCCGCTCTCATTCTGTTGCCGGCCTAACTCAACAAGGCAGCAACTGGCTTTTTGGGCTTTCCGCCATGAGAACCAGTCGCCTTTCACTTTCATTCCACTTTTCCTGAACCAATACGCGCGGAGGAGTTTTCAGACGTGAAAAACCGAAAGCTCTACCTTGGCCCCCTGACCGACAATAGACGCTGGGATATGGTTCGCATCCGCCCCGACGATGTGTTCGTGGTAACACCTCCGAAATGCGGCACGACCTGGATGCAAACCATCGTATCGCTGTTGTTTTCTGGTGATCCCGAAGTTGAAACGGAGTTGTCCGTGAAAATGCCGTGGGTAGACATCCGAATCCGAGAAATGCCTGAAGTCGCAGAACGGCTCGAAGCCATGCAGCATCGACGCAGCATGAAAAGCCACACACCGATGGATGGGTTACCTCTGGATGATCAAGCACAGTACATCTGTGTTTTTCGTCATCCCCTCGATGCGCATTTCTCGTATCGCAAACACGTCAGAAACATTCCAATGACCTGGTTTGACACCTGGTATCCCGAGAACGATGAAGAAGGTATCATATTCCGTCGTTTTCTGGACGGCGGGGCGGAAGGGTTCGATACCGATGCGATGCCACTGGCCCACATCATTCGGCATTACCAAGCCGCTGCGGCGCTTTCCGACCGGCCGAACGTATCGCTTTTTCACTACGCAGACATGACCCGGGACTTGAGAGGAACGTTCTTCAGGCTGGCTGACATCTTGGGCACGACCCATTCAGAGGCAGTCATGGATCAATTGGTTCAAGCTGCGACCTTCGACAACATGATGGACAAAGCAGAACGCTATGCTCCCTCAGGTGGCAAAGGGTTCTTCAAGTCGGATGCCGAGTTTTTCCACAGCGGAACGAGCGGCAAATGGCACGGGAAACTGACGGCGGAAGAACTGGCAAGCTACGACGCGATGATGGATGCACACCTGGATCCCGAAGACCGAGACTGGTTGGAATATGGCTCTCAGGGGAGCCTCGCTGCGTAGACATCGCCACCCCGGGCGAACCAGCAAAAACCGAAGATCTTTTTCACGATTGAATATGGAACAGGGGTTTCCCGAGGTCGCCAATCTGAGGGGGGCGGCATTCAGGCAAGCATTTCCCCGGGTTGGCCGACACTTAGGGTTCCGCCTTTGGTCACCTCGACATAGATTCCCATATCCATGTGCCCCATCAACTTCCTAATAAGATAGGGTATTTTCAAGTCACGCTCGGCCGTATCCGGGTTCACTTCAGTGGCCGCACATCTTTTCGTACGCGATAGTATCTTCAACTCAACATCGCCAAATCTCAGAACTGATCCAACTGCATCCAACTCGGAAAACGAAGGCAAGCCGTCTATCTCGATGTTCGCGCGGAACCGCGCTGGCTGGATCTCTGCGTTCAGTTTTTCACCCAACTCTCTCACCGACGCGCGATTAAGAACGGATATCGCGTTCATCATTTTTGGTGAGACGACGGACACATCCGTAAACCGGTGAGGAGCAGACGAGACGAATTCCGGCAATTCGGGATCTTTCAAGTCGATCTCTGAAGACAGGAAACTTGCCGCATCCGTCCGGTCTTCTGGTGTTCGCATATTGAAGCTTTGCGTTTTGCCGTTCGCTTTGATCTCAAGATCTTGGGTCTCAAAATCAAAACTCGTCTCGACGCCTGCCAGCGCTGCCTCATTCAACAGAACAACAAAGCGATCTTTCGGCAGTGGCTGAGGGTTCTGTGGGTCGAATCCGGAGTTGTAGCGCGCAAATCCGAACAGGCGATCACCCGGGATCCCCTCCCCTGCCCGCAGCGTCACGGTTTGCATCGGCTCGGCACTCATGCCTTTGATTGGGTACCGGTTCAATCTGACGATAGAGAGCGTATTCATACGTCTGCCCCTGTCCAACCGAGTCATGCACGATCCAGAGTGACCCGTGCCGTTTGACGCTATCTCCAATCCTCAAAGGTATCGACCGAATAATCCGCTAGGGCTTCACAAGCGGGTTCCAAAATCCGGTGGCCGCTTGATGGCCGTGATTGTGAGCTGGGCCACTTTTGGAGGGTGCGGCCCTTAAATGCCTCACTGCTGAAAATACATGCACACCGACCAAATGGAATAAAATTACATTACATCAGTGATTTAAAGGAGCACCAATCGTCAACCACCGTCCGCTTGAGGTACGAACCTCAAAAATATCTAGACTTGATGTGCGTACCTCAAATAGCCTTGGAGGTATGCCGCGATTCGCACATCCTCGATTGACGGCGAAAAAAGGGAGGAATGGATGACTTACACAAAACTGGCCTCGGCCAGCGCAATAGTCCTTGCCGCTACTACTCTTTCCACCAAGGCGAATGCTGAAGATCTGACGCTTTGTTGGGCTGCATGGGACCCGGCCAACGCGCTTGTCGAGCTTTCAAAGGAATTCGAAGCCGAATCCGGTCACACGATGAACTTCGAGTTTGTTCCCTGGCCGAATTTTGCGGATCGGATGCTGAACGAGTTGAACTCTGGGGGCAAGCTCTGCGACTTGTTGATCGGCGACAGCCAGTGGATCGGCGGGGGCGCTGAGAATGGCCACTACGTGAAACTGAACGACTTCTTCGATGCTGAAGGCATCAGCATGGACGATTTCGCGCCGGCCACCGTCTATGCATACTCGACCTGGCCCAAGGGCACGCCGAACTACTATGCGCTGCCAGCGATGGGCGATGCGAATGGTTGGTTCTACCGCAAGGACTGGTTCGAAAACCCCGACATCCAAGCCGCTTACAAAGAGGCGACGGGTCAGGACCTTCGCGAGCCTCAATCGCAAAAAGAACTCCTGCAGATCGCGCAGTTCTTCCAAGGTCGTGAGATCGACGGCAAGACTGTCTATGGCGCAGCCATCTTTACCGAGCGCGGCTCGGAAGGGATCACCATGGGTGTGACCGGAGCGCTGTATCCTTGGGGCTTCAAATACGAAAACACGCCGGGTTCCTATGACATGGAAGGCGCCGTGAACTCGCCCGAAGCGGTTGAAGCTCTGGAATTCTACAAGGAATTCTACGAAACGGCGACGCCTCCGGGATATACCAACTCTTACATGGGTGAGAGTCTGGACGCCTTTAAGTCCGGTCAGGTCGCCATGGCGATGAACTGGTTTGCGTTCTTCCCGGGTCTCTACGCCGATCCCAATACCGGCGGCGACAAGATCGACTTCTTTGTGAACCCACCACAAAATCAGGCAGGTTCGACACTGGGCGGACAAGGTATCTCTGTTGTCAGCTACTCTGACAAACAGGACGCCGCACTTGAGTACATCAAGTGGTTTGCACAACCGGACGTTCAGGCCAAATGGTGGGAGCTCGGCGGCTACTCGGCCCATAACTCCGTACTGGAAGATCCGGGTTTTGTTGACAGCCAGCCGTTTGCCGGTGACTTCCTGGAAGCGATGGCCGGGGTGCAGGATTTCTGGCAGGAGCCTGCTTATGCGGAACTGCTGCTGGCGATGCAGAAGCGCATCCACGACTACGTGGTTGCGGACCAGGGCACCGCTCAAGAAGCGCTTGACCTTCTGATCCAAGACTGGACCGAAGTCTTCGAAGACGAAGGCAAGCTGTAGTCCGGACACAGGCAGGAGCGGGTGCAATCCCGCTCCACCTTCACCCGTGAGTCCTAAACCAACAAGAGCTGGCAAAGAGATGTCTGACAGGACCGTAGATCGCGTTGCGCAGGCAACGCCCGAGCGAGTTGCGCGAAAAATCCGAGGATTATCCGACCGCGCGATCGCCTGGATATTCATCTCCCCAACGATTTTTCTATTGCTGGCGATCAACATCTTTCCGTTGATCTGGACCATCCAGCTGAGCTTTACCAACTACAAGGCCAACCGGATCGGGCGCGAAGTCAAAGACGTCGGACTCAGGAACTACGAGCGTATCCTGACGGACTCGGATACCTGGCTGAACATGCAGGCGACGGCGCATTTCCTGTTCTGGACGATCTTTTTCCAGGTCCTGATCGGGTTCACGCTGGCGTGGCTGATCAACAAGAAATTCAAGGGCAACGATCTTTGGACCACGATCATCGTACTGCCGATGATGCTGTCCCCGGCCGTCGTCGGGAACTTCTGGAAATTCCTGTATCAGCCTCAAATCGGCCTGTTCAACTACATCGTGTCATGGTTCACGGGCAAGGACCCCTCAAGCTTTGAAATGCTGGGGTCGGTCACTTTGGCCCCTTGGGCGATCGTGATCGTTGACACCTGGATGTGGACCCCCTTCGTGATGCTGATCTGTCTGGCCGGGCTGCGCAGCATCCCCGACTACATCTACGAGGCGGCTGAGATCGACAGGGCCAGCAAGCTGCGGCAGTTCTTTACGATTACCATTCCGATGGTGCTGCCGTTCCTGATGCTCGCGGTGCTGTTTCGAGGGATCGAGAACTTCAAGATGTTCGACCTGGTTGTTCAGCTGACAGGCGGTGGGCCGGGATCTGTAACGGAACTCACCTCAATCAATCTCAAGCGAGAGGCGTTTGAGAAGTGGCGGACGGGCTACGCCTCGGCCTATGCGATCATCTTGTTCGTCACCGTGTTCGGCCTTGCGTCGATCTACGTCAAAGCCCTGAACAAGGTGAAACAGCGATGAGCAGTTTTTTGGTCACTGAACCTTCGAACCGGTCCAAATGGATCGCAGGCTTCCTGGTCATCACTTATGCGCTGATCACGATGATCCCGCTGGTTTGGATCTTGCTGACTGGCTTCAAGTCTCCGGCCGACGCGATCAGCTACCCGCCCAAAGTGGTCTTTGACCCAACGCTCGAAGGCTACGTAAACCTTTTCACCACACGCACCAGGCAGACGCAGGAGTTTCTGGAAGCCAACCCGCCGCAGAACTGGGCCGATGAGATCGTACGCCAATACGACATGGTGATCGTTGGGCCCTCCAAGTTCGGCGAGCGCTTCATGAATTCGGTCATCATCGGATTTGGCTCGACGTTCTTGAGTATCTTCCTTGGCACGTTGGCTGCCTATGCGTTCAGCCGATTTAAGGTCCCGCTTAAGGATGACCTTCTGTTCTTCATCCTGAGTACAAGGATGATGCCTCCGGTCGCTGTCGCCATCCCTATCTTCCTGATGTTCAGAAACCTCGGTTTAAGCGACACGCATCTCGGGATGATCCTGCTCTACACGGGCGTGAATATCTCCCTGGCGGTCTGGTTGCTGAAAGGATTCATCGACGAAATCCCCAGAGAGTACGAAGAAGCCGCCCTTATCGATGGGTACACGAGGTTTCAGGCCTTCTACAAAGTGGTGCTGCCGCAAGCCGCTACCGGAATTGCGTCAACTGCGATCTTCTGCCTGATCTTCGCCTGGAATGAGTACGCGTTCGCCGTGCTGCTGACATCCGCAAACGCGCAAACTGCACCACCGTTCATCCCGACCATCATCGGTATCGGCGGCTTGGACTGGCCTGCCGTTGCGGCCGGCGCGACGATCTTCCTGATCCCAGTCATGATTTTCACCATCCTGATGCGCAAACACTTGCTGCGCGGGATAACATTCGGAGCCGTACGCAAATGAGCGAGTTTCTTTCCGGATTGGTGCGGCTCCGCCGCGGCCCATGGGAGATGGTCGCAACCATCCTCATCGCACTGGGTGTCTTCATGCTGATGCAGCCCTTTGTCCTTTGGGCCTTCACTTACTCTTTCATCGTCACGCTGATCGGAACCGTCATGTTCATCATCGTCAGCCATTTCCCGGAGTAGAAATGGCCCAGATCGTAGTCAAAAACGTAAAGAAGATGTTCGGCGATTTCACGGCTGTCCGCGAAAGTTCGTTCACGAT
Source organism: Ruegeria sp. BHSC029 (assembly GCF_059613085.1). Classification (NCBI taxonomy): domain Bacteria; kingdom Pseudomonadati; phylum Pseudomonadota; class Alphaproteobacteria; order Rhodobacterales; family Roseobacteraceae; genus Ruegeria; species Ruegeria sp. BHSC029. Next base: position 57,963 of record NZ_JBXWRU010000008.1, on the reverse strand, counting down.
TGAAGACGGCGAGTTTTTCATGCTGCTCGGCCCCTCCGGTTGCGGGAAGACGACAACGCTGCGGATGATCGCGGGATTGGAGCTTCCAACGTCGGGCGAAATCTATCTGGACGGCGAAGAGATCAGCCAGCGGCCGCCATCAGAGCGGGACATTGCCTTCGTGTTCCAGATGTTCGCGCTGTATCCCCACATGAACGTGCGCAAGAACATCAGCTATCCGCTTATTTCGCAGGGCATGCCGCGCGCTGCTGTCAAAGCCAAAGTCGAAGAAGTCGCGGGAATTCTGGGAATAAACGACATCCTCGACAGCCCGGTGGGTGGGCTTTCAGGTGGCGACAGGCAACGCGTGGCGCTGGGTCGCGCAATTGTTCGCGAACCCAAGGCATTCATGATGGACGAACCTCTTGGCGCTTTGGATGCCGAGTTTCGTGAGCACATGGCCGAAGAATTGCGCGCGCTCCACGATCGCATGGGCGCAACCACTGTTTACGTCACACATGACCAACTGGAAGCCATGCAAATGGGCGACAAGATCGTTGTGATGAACAACGCTGTGATCGAGCAATTCGGCACGCCGCAGGAAATCTACGACAAACCGGCCACAATGTTCGTTGCGGATTTTATCGGGTCTCCGTCGATGAACTTCCTGCCGTTTCAAGGAAAGGTCGCGCCTGGCTCGGAAATGGTTCGACTGAATGGCCATGAGGAAGCCGTGCCCAAACTGATGGAAGGTGCGGAAGGTGACTTGGTTTTCGGCGTTCGACCCGAGCATGTTTTTCTGTCAGATGCCAGCGCCTACCGTGCCAAGGTGCTGGCCGCAGAATATCTTGGAACCACCCAGATCGTGACGCTGCAAAGCCCGAACGGAGAGTTGAAAGCCCGGATTGATGCACGCGAAACCGTCAATCCCGGCGAGACGGTCGGATTGGAATTCCGCTCATCCGCAGTAACCCTTTTCGAAAAATCTACCGGACGCGCGTTGAGGTCCGCACTGAACGACGAGGTACTGAGCAATGGCTGAAGTCGTTCTGGAAAACATTTCGAAGTCATTCGGCGACATCAAAGCGGTGGATGATATCTCAATGACGATCCCCAACGGAGCCTTTGTGGTGTTGTTGGGTCCGACGGGTGCGGGAAAAACAACGACGCTGAGATTGATATCCGGGCTCGAGAAACTGGATTCAGGCACAGTTCGCATTGCCGGGCGCGACGTCGGGATGGATACACCCGCCCAGCGCGACGTGGCGATGGTTTTCCAGCAATACTCGCTGTACCCGCATATGACCGTGCGTGAAAACCTGTCTTTCCCTCTGCGGTCGCCGATCCTGAAAACACCAGAGGATGAGATCGCGAGGAAGGTCAAAGAAGTCTCGGAGATCCTGCAGATCCCGCACAAGCTGGATAACAAAGCCACTGAACTGTCAGGGGGCGAAATGCAGCGTGTGTCGATCGGACGAGCGCTGGTGCGCGACCCCCAGATCTTCCTGATGGACGAACCGCTCAGCTCTTTGGACGCCAAGCTTCGGGCGGATTTGCGGGTCGAACTGAAAAGAATTCAGGCCGACCTGGGATCAACCTTGCTTTATGTGACCCATGATCAGGTGGAAGCCATGACAATGGCCACACATATCGGCGTTTTGGAGAACGGAAGGCTGGTTCAATACGGTACCCCTCGCGATATCTATGAAAACCCCGGCAGCGTTTACGTGGCCAGCAGGTTGGGTCTGCCACGGATCAACATCCTGCCGTCCGAGTTGTTCGGAGGCGACCACAAGGGTCCGCAGATTGGGCTTCGCCCGGAAAACATCGTTGAAGGTGAAGGCAGTGAGGCGCGCGTGATACGCGCCGAGCATCTGGGCGATCAAACACGGCTGCACCTGGACCTAAACGGTCACCCGGTCGTGACGTTGATAGATGTCCACCAGGACTATCCATCTGGAAAAATTATTAAAATCCGCCCCCACAACCCATTGTATTTTGACGCGTCCGGCGCGCGGGTGAATTAAGGAGCAAAGCATGGCCCAGTTCCTCAACACAAAAGAAACTCTGGTTACAGATGCGATAGACGGTCTTCTGGCCTCCTCAGGAGGGAGGCTTACCCGGCTGGACGGCTACCCGCATATCAAAGTTGTCTACAGGTCGGATTGGGACAAGTCGAAGGTGGCGTTGGTGTCCGGTGGAGGGTCAGGTCACGAGCCCGCCCATGCGGGCTTTGTTGGCGCCGGTATGCTGACGGCCGCAGTCTGCGGCGAAGTGTTTGCGTCCCCGTCTGTCGAGGCGGTTCTGGCGGGCATTCTTGCAGTCACGGGTGAGGCTGGGTGCTTGCTGATCGTCAAGAACTATACCGGGGACCGGCTGAACTTTGGGCTGGCCGCTGAACGCGCCCGTGCATTGGGTCGCAAGGTTGAAATGGTGGTCGTCGACGACGACATCGCCCTGCCCGACCTGCCGCAACCACGTGGCGTGGCAGGCACGTTGTTCGTGCACAAAATCGCCGGAGCCCTTGCGGAAAGCGGTGCTGACCTGGACACCGTTGCCAAAGCAGCCAGTAGCACCATCGAAAAGGTTGTCAGCATTGGTATGAGCCTGGACACCTGTACCGTTCCGGGATCTCCGAAAGAAGACAGGATCGCACCCGGCAAGGCGGAACTTGGTTTGGGCATCCATGGCGAGCCGGGTGTGCAGCAAGTCGAATTCTCAAATGCCGTATCGGCCATGTCCACAGTGGTGGAGAAGCTGAGGCAACGGCTTGGGGCCGGGGAATGTGTGGCGTTGGTCAACAACCTCGGTTCCACGACTCCGCTGGAAATGGCTGTCCTAACGCACGCCTTGTCCGAAACCGGTATTGCCCACCATATCATCGGTCCGGCCCCCATGATGACATCGCTAGATATGCACGGGTTTTCTGTTTCCATTCTACCCGTGGATCAGGCCGATTTGTCAGCTCTTGAAGCACCTGTTGATCTGGCCGCGTGGCCCGGGGTCAATTCCATCGACCCGATCAAAGTGGCACCATTGCCTGACGGTCTGACGCCGATCGATCCAATTCCTTCGAACAATCCCACCACAAGGGAAACGATCTCGCGGTTGTCTGAACTCCTCATCAACGCTGAGAAGAATCTGAACGAACTGGACGCGAAATCCGGTGATGGCGACACAGGAAGCACATTGGCGACGGCCGCAAGAGCGCTGCAAGGCAGCCTTGACCGCATGCCGCTCGCTGATTTGACTCAGCTGTTCCCGGCGTTGGGCAATGAATTGAGCCAAACCATGGGTGGCTCCTCCGGTGTGATACTAGCAATTTTCTTCAATGCAGCTGGTGACGCATGTGCCAATGGGGCAACCGTAGCCAAATCCCTGGAAGAAGGCCTGAAACGCGTCAGCCAAGTTGGAGGCGCCAAGGTCGGCGACAGAACGATGATTGACGCCTTGGCACCCGCGCTTGCCGCTCTCCCATCGGGGTTGACCCATGCCGCACATGCCGCCCGCGAAGGAGCGAACAATACGGCCAAAATTCGCCGTGCGAAGGCGGGCCGAGCAGCTTATGTTCCCGAAGAAAACCTAGTTGGACATAACGATCCCGGCGCTGAGGCCGTTGCCTTGTTGTTCGAGGGCTTGGCGCGGGAGCTTGAGGGCTGAGGAACACGTGGCAGACCAAAAACAAAAACTAGAATTGGTGAAGAAGCCAACCGTCAATGACATCGCGCGGGTTGCGGGCGTCAGTCTTGCGACTGTGGACCGGGTCTTGAACAGGCGCCCCGGCGTGCGCGCAGTAACCGTTCAGAAAGTACAAAAGGCAATTGATGAACTGGGATATGTGCGCGACACCGCCGCGGCCAACCTCGCACGAAACCGGGTTTACAATTTCCTTTTTGTTTTGCCGGACACCGACAATGAATTTGTGGAAGCGATCAGCAACCAGATCGCAGAGCAATCCCGTGACCAGTTTATCGAGCGGACACGCATTACGATCAAAAGGGTCGCTCCGTTTGAACCGCAGGATATCGTCAACATTCTGGATGCTGTCGATAGTTTGGATGTTGATGGAGTTGCCGTTTTCGGACCCGAAACGCCTTCTGTTCGCGATGCCGTGAGACGGCTCAAGGACAAAGGGGTTCCGGTGGTTGCCTTGGTGTCTGACCTGCCGAGTTCCGAGCGAGACCACTTTGTAGGAATTGACAACGTTTCCGCAGGACGAACCGCCGGTCAATTGATGGGGCGTTTCGTGCATCGGGAAGGCAAGGTCCTGGTTCTGACTGGCTCTCGTTTGGCACGTGACCACCTAGAGCGTCGCCAGGGCTTTGATCTTGTTGTGGCCGAGGAGTTTCCGCATCTCGAGGTCGTGGCGTCTGTTGAGGGCCGGGATGACCCGGATCTGATTTACAAGATGATGCCCGAGATCTTCGAAACCTACCCGGATCTGGTCGGAATATACTCGTCAGCAGCGGGCAATGCCGGCCTTATTCAATTCCTTTCGGAAAACAAGCTCAGCAAGGATCTGGTGATCATAGCGCATGAGTTGACTCCGCTTAGTCGAGAGGCTCTGAAGCTTGGTACGTTTGACGCTCTGATCTCGCAAGACACCGGGCACATTGTTCGTTCAGCCGTCCGCCTTCTGCGTGCGACTTCAGACAAAGTGCCATTCAACAAAGCGCAGGAACGTATCCGTATCGACATCTATCTGAGGGAAAATTTACCGCCATAGCGGCTTAGGTTTTGGGGAGGAAACTTATGAAAACGATCAAAGGTCCAGCATTGTTTCTTGCACAATTCGCAGGGGACGAAGCACCGTTCAATTCGTGGGACGCGATTACAAAATGGGCGGCTGACTGTGGATACAAGGGCGTCCAGGTTCCCAGTTGGGATGGCCGGTTGTTCGACCTTGAACAGGCCGCGTCCAGCACCGGTTACTGCGATGACTTCAAAGGCAAAGCCAGGGAAAATGGCGTCGAAGTCACTGAACTGTCAACGCACCTTCAGGGTCAGCTTGTGGCCGTTCACCCGGCCTATGACAGCGCCTTTGATGGCTTTGCCGCCGAGAGCGTCAGAGGAAATCCGAAAGCCCGGCAAGAATGGGCCGTAGACCAGGTCAAAAAAGCATTGTCCGCTTCGAAGAACCTGGGCATTTCGGCGCATGCGACATTCTCGGGCGCGTTGGCGTGGCCCTACGTCTATCCCTGGCCACAGCGCCCTGCCGGCTTGATTGAGACGGCATTTGATGAGCTTGCGCGTCGTTGGGTGCCGATCTTGAATCACGCCGAGGAATGCGGCGTCGATGTCTGCTACGAAATTCACCCCGGAGAGGACCTCCACGACGGCGTGACCTACGAGATGTTCCTCGAACGGACAGGCAATCATCCAAGGGCTTGCATGTTGTACGACCCATCGCACTACGTGCTGCAATGCCTCGACTATTTGGACAATATTGACATCTACAAGGATCGGATCCGGATGTTCCATGTCAAAGATGCCGAGTTCAACCCGACCGGGCGGCAAGGGGTTTATTCAGGATACCAAAGCTGGGTGGATCGTGCCGGCCGGTTCCGGTCGCTTGGTGATGGCCAGGTGGATTTCGGGGCAGTCTTCTCAAAAATGGCGGCGAACGACTTTGATGGCTGGGCTGTGGTCGAATGGGAATGCTGTCTCAAACACCCCGAGGATGGAGCGCGTGAGGGCGCTCAGTTTGTGTCGGATCACATCATCCGTGTGACCGAGAAAGCCTTTGATGATTTCGCGGACGGTGGTGCTGACGAAGCCGCCAATCGCAAAATGCTGGGGATCGAATAATGGTTACTGGACGCAGTGAAGAAGCCTCGGGTCGCATTCGGCTTGGCATGGTCGGCGGCGGAAATGACGCCTTCATAGGCGGCGTTCATCGCATAGCAGCACGATTGGACGACAGGTTCGAGCTGGTTGCAGGCGCTTTGTCTTCGACGCCTGAAAAATCCATTGAAAGCGGCCGGGCATTGGGTCTCGAACGGGTCTATGAAGACTTCAAACAAATGGCGATCCGGGAAGCCCGGCTCAAAACCGGGATCGAGGCGGTCTCAATCGTCACGCCAAATCACGTCCACTATACCGCCGCGCGTGAATTCCTGAAACGCGGGATTCACGTCATTTGCGACAAACCACTCACCTCGACCCTTGCCGATGCAAAAAAACTGGTCAAAGCGGCGGAAAGCGCGAATGCCCTGTTCATACTGACCCACAATTACACAGGCTACCCGATGGTTCGGCAGGCGCGTGAAATGGTTGCCAACGGCGATATCGGCAAAATCCGCGTCGTCCAGGTTGAATACCCGCAGGACTGGCTGACCGAGCAGCAGGATTTCAAACAGGCGGAGTGGCGAACCGATCCCGAACGCTCGGGCGCGGGCGGATCAACCGGTGACATCGGAACCCATGCCTACAACCTCGCTTGTTTTGTGACCGGGCTGAGGGCGGAAAGCCTTGCGGCGGATCTGCAAGCCTTCGTCCCGGGGCGCCAAGTCGATGACAACGCCCACGTATTGCTTCGCTTCGAGGGCGGCGCGCGGGGTATGCTGTGGTCCTCTCAGGTGGCTCCCGGCAACGAAAACGCACTTCGGTTGCGGGTCTACGGCGAAAAAGGTGGGCTGGAGTGGGCTCAGGAAGACCCGAACTATCTCTGGTTCACGCCCTACAACGAACCAAAGCGTCTGATCACCCGCAATGGCGCTGGAGCTGGTGACGCTGCCAATCGCTTGAGCAGAGTTCCTCCGGGCCATCCCGAAGGATATCTTGAAGGGTTCGCCAATATTTACGGAGAGGCTGCTGAGGCGATCCAGGCTTTCCGAAATGGGATTTCACCTGAGGCGTCCGTTGTTTACCCAACCGTGCACGACGGGCTAGACGGCGTCAAATTTGTAGCCGCTTGTGTGCAAAGCTCGTCCAGAAACGCGGCTTGGGTCAAGTTGGAGTAAGTCTGGCTGTGGGCATCGGGTAGGCACCGGATACTGAGCCAGCCAACCCTTCCCTGCCCCTCGGCTCGTCCAACCACCAGTTCGCCGCATCGTCCACCAATGGCCGCTCTACGGACGAAGCCGCCAACGCGGCCAGCAAGTACAAGAGGCCGCGAACCGGCCCACAAAGGAACCATCTGTATGAGCGTCTGTTCAGCACAGCGTCTTAGATATCTCAGCGACCGCTATACAGAGAAATTGCCGCAACAGGAGGCGATCACGGCAAAACTGGATGGGTACGAATAGCCTCCAACCACCACGTATCCACTGCCGGATTTTGAGGTCTCGGTTTGCGCCTCCAGGCCAAGCAACCGAGCGCGCAAGCCCCCTCGATTTGACGACCCCGTATTTTTTCTGATAGACCGCGCGCCCTTTCCCAAAAATAGGAGGACCTGCAGATGTGGGTAGCATTCTCGACGCCCGAGGGTTCGGGCTTTTTCTCAGCCGTTGCCAAGGAGGAGGACGGCAACACCAGCGGGCCGCACATGGGATCCCGCGTCTGCCTGCGGTTTCGCCGCGCACAGGACGCCGAATTGCTGCGCGACTATGGCATGGACGGTCACGTGATCGAAACACCGGGCGGCGACTACCGTTTCCGGGCATTCATACCGCGCAACCACCTCGTGACCGTGCTGATGAACTTGGGCAACCATATGTCTTACCCCAATTTCAAGGCCAGCATCCCAAAAGATGATGTGGCGTTCGAACGCGCCTGCCACGAGGTTTGGGCGGCATTCGGCGAACTACAGGAAGGCGGACCATATGGAATGGGGTGAAACACCCCATTAAACCCAGCGCGGTGGCCTCGAAGTTGTCTTGAGACAGAACACCTCGGTTTCAACACATGGGCCAAACTGACAAAAACACTGTTTTTTGGGATTTACCAGTGGCGGACCGAGGAGGATTCGAACCCCCGACCCCTTGATTCGTAGTCAAGTACTCTATCCAGCTGAGCTATCGGTCCGCGTTGGTGAGGCGGTATTTAGACCCGGCGTTCGGAACGTGCAACCCGATTCTTCAAAAATAATTCAAAAACCCATCTCCCCCCGTGGGAGCCTTATTTCAAAGACCGTGCCCTCGGGGCCGGTGCTGGTCAGCACCAATTCTCCCCCGTGGCCGCGCACCAGTTCCTGCGAAATCGCCAGCCCCAGGCCCGAGCCACCTTTGCGCACACCACCCTGAAACGGCGTGAACAGATTCTCCTGCGCTCGTGGCGGCAAACCGGGGCCGGTATCCCGAACCTCGATGACCCATGCGTCCTGATCTTCGGAGGCCGAGATCGTGATTTTTCCCGGTTGGCCGGATGTCATAAGTGCTTGGCGTGCGTTGCGCACAAGGTTCATGATGACCCGGAACATCTGTTCCGGATCGGCCCGAACGACCAGGTCTTCGGGAACGTCGTTGGCAATTTCGATGCAGCCGCCGTCTACGGCCAAAGCCTCGCTGGACGCTACGTCGGCAGCGATATCGCGCAACCGCACCATGGTCAGGGTGGGCGCGGGCTCTTCCGCCCGCCCGAAGGCCAGCGTACTTTCGCACAGGGACACCGCCCGGGTGATCGAGTTGACCAGCTTGGGCGCCATCCGTCGGACCAACGGGTCGTCGCTGGCCTCGATCCGGTCAGTGAACAGCTGGGCCGAGGTCAGGATGTTGCGCAGATCGTGGCTGACCTTGGCCACCGCGCCACCCAGCTGAGCCAGCCTCTCGCGCTGTTTCAGGGCCTGGGTCAGGTCGGTCTGCAGCATCTGCAGGGCTTCTTCAGCCTCGCGCAGTTCGGTCACCTTGGATTGGGGGGAGATGATGCCGCGCGCATCCTCGGGTGCACGGGCGTAACGCTGCATGTAGCCCACTACGCTTTTGATCGGGCGCACCAGAACCACCCGCACCGCAAGGAACAGGAAAAACGCGGTGATGATCGAGATGACAAAGGACAGGCCGAGGATGCGCAGGCCATAGTCGATCATCGCCATACGCAGGGGCGCGCTGTCCATGGTAACTTCGATAAGCAGGCCCGCATCCCGGACAGGCTGCCCGATGACGCGAATGACCTGGTTCTCGGGCGTAAAGAAACGGATCATCGCGTCCCGAATGAGAACCCAAGGCCCGGCGCCTCGCAGATCATAGGTCTTGGCGACCTGGTCTGGGATAGGGGAAGACAGCATCAGCTGGCGCACCTCGTCCCGGCGCAGCACCACGTTGTAGACCCCGGCATTGGCCAGAAGCTCGGCCTCCAGCTCGTCGGCCAGCATGTCGTCTGCCAGCAGCGCGAGCGAGGCGATCTGGGCGCGTTCCAGCCGGTTCAGAAGAAAATCCTCGCGGAAGCGCGCGATCGACGGCACGAAGATCAGTACCTCGGCCAACATCACGAAGACCGTCGTCAAGATCAGGAAACGACCCGACAGCGAGTTCAAGTGGCGCTCCTTTCCCGATCAGGGGATCCAGCGCTGGACCAGCCTGACCACTCGTTCAACCATCTGATTCTCAAACAGTCTTGGCGAGAAATAGGCGCCCGCCACCCGTTTGTTAAGCTCTCCGATCGTGGGATAGGGCGACACCATCGCCGCGATCTGGCTCATCTTCAGGTTATTGGCCAGCGCCAGAGACCACAAGTTGATCAGTTCGCCCGCCTGATGCCCCACGATTGTGGCCCCCACCGGGCGCCCCTTGACGACCATGACCTTGATGAACCCGGTCGTTTTGCGTTCGGCCACGGCGCGATCGTTGTGGGCATAGTCGAACCGGGCGATCTCGACCCTGTCGCCATGGCGGTCGCGCGCCTGCGCCTCGGTCAGGCCGACCTGGGCCAATTCCGGGTCGGTATAGGTTGCCCAGGGGATATGAGCCGTCTTGGCCTTGGACCGCAGCCCGAACAGGGCCGAACGGATGATGACCCCGGCGTGAAACCCCGCCACATGGGTGAACTGCAGCCCGCCCGCGACGTCGCCGATCGCATAGACCTTTCGGTTGGTGGTGCGCAGGCTGTCATCCACCTTGATGCCCGTGTGCGTCCGGTCGATCCCGGCAGCCTGCAGGTTCAGGCGGTCGGTGTTGGCCTTGCGGCCCACCGCCAGCAGCAGGTGCGTGCCTGCATGGACCACGCCGTCCTCGGTGACGACCTCGACCGCCCCGGCCTTCCCGCGCACCCGGGCCACCATTGCATGTTCCAGAATTTCGACCCCTTCGGCGCGCAGAGCCTCCAATACCACTGCGGCCGCCTCGGGGTCATCCTTGCCCAGCGCCCGCGCGCCTTCGATCACCGTCACCTTGCAGCCCAGCCGGACATGGGCTTGCGCCATTTCCATGCCGATGGGTCCCCCGCCGATGATCAGCAGGTGGTCGGGCTTGTCGCGCAGGTCGAAGATGGTCTCGTTAGTCTCAAACGGCACGCCATCCAGCCCCGGGATCGGCGGAACCAGCGGGGACGAGCCCGTGGCCAGCACCACGCGGCGGGGGGTGATGACGAAATCGCCGGCCTGAACCTGCGTGGGCGACAGAAACGTCCCCCAGTCGCGAATGACGCGCACGCCGAAACCTTCGAACCGTTCCTGGCTGTCCATGGGCTCAATCTGCGCGATCACGTGCCGCACATGATCCTTGGCGGCGGCATAGTCCACCTGCGGCGCGTGGTCGGCAACGCCGAATGGCGCGGCATGGCTCTGTGCATGGGCCAGCTTGGCGCTGGCCAGCAGGGCCTTGGACGGGACGCAGCCATAGTTCAGGCAGTCGCCACCCATCTTGTGCCCTTCCAGCAGGATCACGTCGGCGCCCATCTGGCTGGCCCCGGCAGCCACCGACAGGCCGCCCGACCCGGCCCCGATCACCAGGATGTCGGTCTTGAGTTCTTGCATGGATCAAAGGCCCCTTCGGCCGCGAATGAGTTTGAGAAGAATGGGCAGAGCCGCCAGCGCGCACAGCCCCAGTATCGGGCCGATCACGAACGGCTCGGTCAGCAGCGACAGGTCTGGCGTCTCGCCCCGGTCGAACACGCCGCCCAGGCCGACGCCGATCCAAGTATAGACGATGCCGCCCGGAATGATGCCCAGCGCCGTGGTCAGCAGAAAGTTCCGGAACTTTACCCCCACCAGCGCCGGCACCAGATTGGCGACGAAGAACGGCACCACCGGCACCAGCCGCATCAGGAACAGCACCGGGATCTCGTTCTCGCGCAACCCGTCCTTGATTCGCTTGACGGTGCCTTCCGAAGCCTCCAGCCGCGCCGTCAACGTCTCACCCAACCCCCAACGGGCCGCCAGAAAGATCGCCGAGGCCCCCACGGTTGCGGCAAATACGTTGAACACGGTGCCCGCGAACAGCCCGAACAGGAACCCGCCCGTCATCGAGGCCACGGCCGCACCGGGCAAAGAAAAGGTGACGATCAGGACGTAAACCAGGATGAAAACGCCCGCCAACGACCAGTAATTGGCATCGCGCCAGGCCAACAACGCCTCGCGATTGTCGCGTAGGGTTTCAAAGGTCAGGTAGTCGCCCAGCGCAAAAAAGCCGACGACGGCAACCGTCAGGATCACGATCAGGGGAATATGTCGTGCCAGCCCGCTGCGCGGCACCTGGGTGGTTTCGGTCATTTCGTCGTCCGGGTTCGAATGCTTCATCTGCCCCACAAGATGCGCACTTGACCCTCTGTGCAACAGGGTCCTCACGCCGGGTTGAACACGCACCGGTTCAATGTGAGAAATCCGCCATCCTCGGGCTGATTCTGAAACTTTTGCCCGGTCGCCCGACAGAATTGTTGCAAAAGGCACGAAAACCCATGCGATGGGGTTTGACTTGCCCGCCGGTTCCCAGTAGAGGACGGGCTTCGAACACCACGGGCAGGCGAATCCGCGCCGCACCCGACCGCCAAAGATTGGAGACGGAGCGATGAAACGCACCTATCAGCCTTCGAACCTGGTTCGCAAACGCCGCCACGGTTTCCGCGCGCGCATGGCCACCAAGGCCGGCCGCAAGATCCTGAACGCTCGCCGTGCCCGCGGCCGCAAGTCGCTGAGCGCATAAACCGCGCGACCTTTCAGGTTTTGAACATGACGCCGCCGGAGGCCCCTGTGGATGGCACTGACCACCCCGGGGATATGCCCCCGGCGGCGTCCGTTTGCGCGCCTGCCCTGTCGGTACTGCGCAAGCGCAGCGATTTCCTCAGGGCCGCTCGAGCGCGCAGACAGGGCACGCCTTCCATGATGGTGCAGGCCCGCAAGCGCGCCCCGGATGAGGCCGAGGGCATTCGCGTCGGTTTCACCTGCTCGAAAAAGGTCGGCAATGCCGTGGCCCGCAACCGGGCCAAGCGCCGCCTGCGCGAGGCGGCCCGCGCCGTTCTGCCGGACCATGGCCGGGACGGATGGGATTACGTCCTGATCGGACGGGCCGAGGTGACCGCCGCCCGCCCCTTTGACGCTTTGCTGGACGATCTGCGCCAAGCCCTGCGCAAGATCCACAGCCCAAGCAAATGACCCTGCTTGCTCATATCCTCGCGCTGCCCATTCAGGCCTACCGGCTGATCTTCAGCCCGTGGGTGGGGTTCAACTGTCGCTATCAGCCGACCTGCTCGGCCTATGCGCTGGAAGCGCTGGAAAAGCACGGCCCGATCAAGGGCGCATGGCTGGCCGCGCGCCGCATCGGGCGCTGCCACCCCTGGGGCGGCGACGGCTATGACCCGGTGCCCGACGACAAACCCGACGCGCCCTGATCTGACACCCCGTCACGCTTGACCCCAGGGGGGTGCGCCGCTGAACATCGGTGTCAGCAACAACCGTCCGAGGCGCCCATGTCCAGATCCAACGCCCGCCAATCTCTGCCCACGCATGAAGTGACGAACCAACCGCCCGAGCGCAACGACGTTGACCTGTGGACCTCGGACCCGGTTCTGAGGGACTGCGCCACGCGCGCCGGGGCGCGGGCGGCCTCGCTGGCCGCCTATGGGGCCGCTCTGGGCCGGGCCGAGACGCGCGACGCCGGGCGCGACGCCAACCTGCACCCGCCCGAACTCTGCCTCTTCGACCGGGGCGGCCGCCGTCTGGACGAGGTGCGGTTCCACCCGGCCTATCATCACATGATGGATCTGAGCCAATCGGCAGGCTATGCCGCACTTGCCTGGGACGGAGCGCCGGGCGGTCACGCGACCCATGCCGCGATGGTCTATCTGGCCAGCCAGGTCGAGCCGGGCCATTGCTGCCCGCTGACCATGACCTATGCCGCCGTGCCGGCGCTGGCCGCCAACCCCGAACTGGCCGAAATCTGGCGCCCGAAACTGACCGCCGACACTTATGACCCAGCCCCCCGCCCGATCAGAGAAAAACGCTCGGCGACCTTGGGCATGGCGATGACCGAAAAACAGGGCGGCTCGGACGTGCGCGCCAATACCACCACGGCCACCCGCGACGGCGATGCCTGGCGGCTGCGCGGCCACAAATGGTTCTGCTCGGCCCCGATGTCCGACGGGTTCCTCACGCTGGCGCAGGCGCCGGGCGGCCTGACCTGTTTTCTGCTGCCCCGATGGCTGGAAGGCGAGCGCAACGCCATCCATCTGATGCGCCTCAAGGACAAGCTGGGCAACCGCGCCAATGCCTCGTCCGAGGTCGAGTTCCATGACGCGCTGGCCTATCAGCTGGGGGATGAGGGGGCCGGCGTGCGCACGATCATCGAGATGGTGCATCACACCCGGCTCGACACCGCGATGGCCCCCGCCGGCCTGATGCGCGCAGCCCTGTCCGAAGCACATCACTGGGTCAGCCATCGCAGCGCCTTTCAGCGCCGCCTGATCGACCAGCCACTGATGCGCGCCGTTCTGGCCGATCTGGTACTGGACTGGGAAGGCGCGCTGACCCTCGGCCTGCGCGTGGCCCGCGCCTTTGACGGGGACACTGCCGAAGACCGCGCCTTTGCCCGGATCGGGGTGGCGCTTGCCAAGTTCCTGTCGAACAAGCGCTGCCCCGTCGTTGCGGTCGAGGCGATGGAGGTGCTGGGCGGCATGGGCTATGTCGACGACACGCCGATGCCGATGATCTATCGCGAAGCGCCCCTGAACGGCATCTGGGAGGGGTCTGGCAACGTGATCTGCCTGGACATTCTGCGCAGCCTTGCGCGCGACCCGCTGGCCGCCCAGACCGTGCAGGCCGAACTGGACGCGGCAACCGGAGCCGACCGCCGCTATGACGCCGCGCTGAAGGCGCATCGCGACCGTTGGCCGACCCTGCCCCCCGAGGCCGAGGCCCGCTGGTTCGCCGAGGCCACCGCGCATCTGCTCACCGCCGCACTGCTGCTGCGCCACGCGCCCGGTGCGGTGGCCGATGGATACGTCGCCACCCGGGTTCTGGGCGAAAGCGGGCGCGTACCCGGATCGGTCTCGGGGCTGGACACTGACGCCCTGCTGGGCCGGCTGTCCGGCTAGGCGGGCCTTGCCCGGTCGGCGCATCTGCGGTAGGGGCTGCGCATGTTCGACGAAGCCGACGATATCCATCCGCTGTTTGCCGGTGCGCCCTCGACCACCGAGTTCAAGAAGCTGCGCAAACGCATCGTGCGCCAGACGCGCGAGGCGATCGAGCAATACGGCATGGTTGACCCGTCGGCCCACGACAAGGACGGCAAGCCGCCGCGCTGGCTGGTCTGCCTGTCGGGCGGCAAGGACAGCTATACCCTGCTGGCCGTTCTGTACGAGTTGAAATGGCGCGGCCTGCTGCCCGTGGACCTGCTGGCCTGCAATCTGGATCAGGGGCAGCCGGGCTTTCCGGCCACCGTGCTGCCCGAGTTTCTGGAACGCATGGGCGTGCCGCTCCGGATCGAGTATCAGGACACCTACTCCATCGTGGTCGACAAGGTACCGCAGGGCCGCACCTATTGCGCACTGTGCTCGCGCCTGCGCCGTGGCAACCTGTACCGGATCGCGCGCGAGGAAGGGTGCTCGGCCGTGGTGCTGGGGCATCACCGCGATGACATCCTGGAAACCTTCTTCATGAACCTGTTCCACGGCGGCCGTCTGGCGACCATGCCTCCGAAACTGGTGAACGAAGAAGGCGACCTGTTCGTCTATCGCCCGCTGGCCCATGTGGCCGAGGCCGATTGCGAGAAATTCGCCAAGGCGATGAACTATCCGATCATCCCTTGCGACCTGTGCGGCAGTCAGGACGGCCTGCAACGACAGCAGGTCAAACAGATTCTGGACCAATGGGAAAAGAACAGCCCCGGCCGCCGGCAAGTGATGTTCCGTGCGCTGACAAATGCCCGGCCTTCGCACCTACTGGACTCGAAACTTTTCGATTTTGCTGGCCTGATGCTGGACCCCGACAAAAACGGCGAAAATTCGGAAGAAATTCCGCTTCTGCGTTAACGTCTGACTCAGAATGATTTCCTAGCCTCCGATTGGACGCAGTTCGCCCAATTGGAAGGCCGGAATCGATGCTGAAAAGGTTCTCACCCCAGAGTTTTCAGAATGCTCTGCTGACCGTTCTGGCAATGCCGCAAGTTCTGGCATTCGTGCCCGCATTGTGCTTGGCTGCTTTCTGGCTGGGCGGCGACACGGCATTGGTCGTTGTCGCCCTGGGGCTGCCCTTGTTGTTTTCGGCTGCCCAACGGCTTCAACCGGGTGCAGGTCTTGGTTCGGCGACGCACATGCGGCCCAGGGGACTGTTGCCACGTGATGCCTTCTACGCCGAGATGGAGTACCTGCACAGCACATCGCGGGCAACCGGAGAGGATTCAGCCTGCATCGTTGTGTCACTTGATGATTTCGACGATGTCGAAGAGCTGCACGGCACTGCGGCAGCCGACTATGTGGCAGGGCGCTTCTGCGACCGCATTCTGGCGGTGATCCGAAGCGAGGATATTGCAACACGCCTATCTAGAAACACGTTCCTGATCGGGTTGCGCCCCTCACGGCATCTGGACCTGGAAAGCTGCATCCAAACCTCGGGACGCATACAAAGCACGGTGGAGGAACCGATCCCTTTGGACAATGCCAGCCTCTATCTGTCCTGCTCTGCTGGATTTTGCCTGCACTCTGCCGTTGCCGATGAAGCGCCGGACAGCTGGATCGAGGCCGCTCGGGCCGCGCTGGCCGAAGCACAGCGGAACGGGCCTTCCACGATCCGCGCCTACTCCGAGGCCACGCGACGCAGATCAGTCGTCCATATCAATTTTCGCAAGGAGTTGGAGACCGCGCTGGAAACCGGTCAGATTCGCCCTTGGTTTCAGCCACAGGTTTCAACGGACACCGGCGACATCACCGGGTTTGAGGCCCTTGCTCGATGGGAACACCCTTCCAAGGGAGTTGTCGGGCCGCAGGTGTTTCTGCCTTTTGCCGAACAGGCCAAGCTGATGCCCAAGCTGGGCCAGACGATCCGCCACCAAGCCTTTCGCGCGATGCGTGACTGGGACTGCGCTGGTGCCGTCATTCCTCGGATCGGCATCAACTTTTCGTCGGACGAATTGCGGGACCCCTCACTTGTTGACCGGGTGCGATGGGAGTTGGACCAGTTCGACCTTTCGCCGGACCGGCTGGCCGTGGAAATCCTTGAAACCGTTTTTTCGCGCCGCCCCGATGATGTCATCACCCGCAACGTGACCCAGTTGTCCAAGCTCGGCTGTTGCATCGATCTGGACGATTTCGGCACTGGTCACGCATCATTTTCGTCGATCAAACGCTTTGATGTCTCCCGCATCAAGATCGACCGGTCTTTCGTGTCCAACGCGGACCGGGATCCGTCCCAGCAGAAAATGGTCAGCGCCATTCTGATGATGGCCGAGAGGTTGAACCTTGAAACCCTGGCCGAGGGGGTGGAAACCCCCGGCGAGCACGCGCTGATGGCGCAATTGGGGTGTCACCATGTCCAGGGGTTTGGGATCGGCAAGCCGATGCCGGTCGAGCATACGCTCGACTGGATCAAGGACCGCCGCGCGAAACTGGAAGGCGCACCGCGGATTGGCCGCGAAATGGGCCGGAAATCCTGATTTCGGGGACTGGATTGCCCTACACTCACGATTTCCGGGGCGATTCCGCTTGACCTTTTGGGCTGCACTCTGTTGAACCCTGCGGTGTCTTTCACTGCTCAAGGTGGCTGTCCCAGATGGACGATCAGAACAAGAATCTCATCCTTGCAACCGCGCTTAGTTTCCTTGTGATCCTGGTCTGGTTTGTGCTGTTCCCCCCACCGGAACCGACCACAACGCCTGAGCAGGCTGAAATCAGCGCCTCGGAGGGGGAAGAGGTTCAGACGCCCAGCGCCGGAAGCACGACTGTCGGCGAGGCAACCGCCACCGCAGAGGAAACCCTGCCGGAAGCCACCGCGCCGCGGATCCAAATCGACACGCCGCGTCTGTCGGGTAGCCTGTCGCTTTCGGGTGGACGGATCGACGAACTGTATCTGAAAGACTACAAGGTCTCGATCGACGAAGGCGCTCCGATCGTCGAACTGCTGTCGCCCGTTGGGTCCAATTCGGCCTATTACGCCCTCTACGGGTGGGCGCCCGGTGCCGGATTGGCTGGCTCGGACGTGCCGGGCCCGAATACCATCTGGACGCTGGAACAGGGCGAGACCCTGTCGGTAGACAGCCCCATAACCCTGAAATGGGAAAATGGCGCGGGCCTGACATTCCGCCGCACGATCGGTGTGGATGCGGATTACATGTTCACCGTGACCCAATCCGTCGAAAACGGCACCGGAGCCGAGGTCGGAATGGCCCCATACGGCATTCTGGCCCGCCACGGCATCGGCGAGGATGGCGATCTGCCGGGGTTGAAGAACTTCTTCATCCTGCATGAAGGTGTGATCGGCATGGCCGACGGGACCCTGTCCGAGGTCGACTATGGCGATGTCCGCGATTTTGACATCGACCCCAACGAACGGGCACAGGCCGAGGTCTATCAGGTCAAGGAAAACGGCTGGATCGGCTTTACCGACCATTATTGGATGACCACGCTGATCCCCGATCCGGGGTCGGCTTTCAAGGCGGCCGCGAAATATGACGCGCGTCGGAAGATCTACCAGGCCGAAACGGTGTTGCCGACGATGACGGTTGCCCCTGGCGAATCCGCCGAGGTTACCACCCGGCTGTTTGCCGGGGCCAAGGAATGGGAGACCATCCGCGAATATCAGGCCCAGGGCGTTCAGAAGTTTATCGACAGCATTGACTGGGGTTGGTTCTTCTTCCTGACCAAGCCGATCTTCTGGCTGCTGCACAACATCAACGCCCTGATCGGCAACATGGGTTGGTCGATCATCGGGCTGACCCTGATCATCAAGGCAATCCTGTTCCCGCTGGCGTTCAAATCCTACGTCTCGATGGCGAAGATGAAGGAATTGCAGCCACAGATGGAAGCCCTGAAAGAAGCTGCCGGCGACGACCGTCAGAAGATGCAGCAGGGCATGATGGAGCTGTACAAAAAGGAAAAGGTCAACCCGGCCGCCGGCTGTCTACCGATCCTGCTGCAGATCCCGATCTTCTTTTCTCTCTACAAGGTGATTTTCGTCACCATCGAACTTCGGCAAGCCCCCTGGTTCGGTCCTTTCCGGGACCTGAGTGCGCCGGATCCGACCTCGATCATCAACTTCTTCGGCTGGCTGCCGTGGGCCGGACCTGAGCCGGGCACGCTGATGGCGACGATTTTCATCGGCATCCTACCGCTGCTGCTGGGGATCTCGATGTGGCTGCAGCAAAAGCTGAACCCGGCGCCCACCGACGCGACCCAGGCCATGATCTTTGCCTGGATGCCATGGGTATTCATGTTCATGCTGGGCAGCTTTGCCAGCGGGCTGGTCGTTTACTGGATCGCAAACAACACCATCACGTTCACCCAGCAATACCTGATCATGCGCAGCCAGGGCTATACGCCGGATGTGTTTGGCAACATCAAGTCGGGGTTCAAGAAAACCCCCAAGACGGACAAGAAATGACCGGGCAAGTCACGCAGATCTGGCGCCATCCGATCAAAAGCCATGGCAGAGAATCCCTGCAGGAAGTCACCGTTATCCCCGGGCAGACCATGCCCGGGGATCGCGTTTGGGCGGTGGCGCATGAGATGTCCAAGGCCGACGGATCCGAGTGGGCGCCCTGCGCCAATTTCAGCCGCGGCTCGAAGGCGCCCCAGCTGATGGCGATATCGGCCGTTCTGGACGGGGATCGCGTGACCCTCAGCCACCCGGATCGGCCCGAACTGATCTTTCGCCCGGACACAGAACAAGACCTGTTTCTGGAGTGGGTCCGCCCGCTGATGCCCACCGACCGCGCCGCATCTGCACGGATCGTCCGGGTTCCCGGCCGTGGTATGACCGACAGTGACTATCCCTCGGTCAGCCTGTGCAACATAGCCTCGCACCGGGCGGTCGAGCAGCGTCTGGGCCGCGAACTGTCGATTTGCCGCTGGCGTGGCAACATCTGGTTCGATGGCCTTCCTCTTTGGGAAGAATTCGATTGGCTGGATAAGGATGTGCAGATCGGCGAGGCCGTATTTCACGTGCGCGAACGGATTACGCGCTGCATGGCAACGACTGCGAACCCCGACACCGGAGTGCGGGACGCGGATACGCTAGGCGCTCTGCGCAGCTGGGACCATCAGGATTTCGGAGTATACGCCGAAGTCATTCGCCAAGGCACGATCCGCCCCGGAGACAAGGTGCAGGTTCTATGACAGCTCTGCCATTTCCCCTGGCGGCCGATCCCGACGAGCAGGCAAAAGAGGCCGGCCGCAAGCTGTTTGCCGGACCGTCCGAGTTCGTCAAGGGCGTGGTGGCGATGAACGGCCTGCCCGCCCCCGACCGGCTTGAGGTCTGTTTCGCCGGCCGGTCGAACGTGGGTAAATCCAGCCTGATCAACGCTCTGACCGGCACCAAGGGGTTGGCCCGCGCCTCGAACACGCCGGGCCGCACGCAAGAGATCAACTTCTTCACCCAGGGCCCCGACCTGTATCTGGTTGACCTGCCCGGCTATGGCTATGCCAATGCGCCGGTCAAGGTGGTCGAGAAATGGCAACGCCTTCTGAAACAGTATCTGAGCGGGCGGCAGACCCTGCGCCGGGCCTTCGTGCTGATCGATTCCCGCCACGGCGTGAAACCCGTGGATGACGAGATCATGAAGCTGCTGGACACCAGCGCCGTGACCTTTCAATGCGTGATGACCAAGGCCGACAAGGTCAAGGCCAAGGACCGCGAAAAGATTCTGGAACAGGTGCGGGGCGCCCTGTCCAAACACCCCGCTGCCTATCCCGAGATCGTGCTGACCTCGTCCGAGAAGGGCGACGGCATCCCGACGCTGCGTTCGATCATCGCCAATCTGGAATGATGCTGCTGATGCGCGTCATTTCGGTGCTGACGCTGGTTGCCGTGATGGTATCCGGTGCAATCCCGATGGGCTGGATGCCCACGCGCAACTCGGACGGGGCGATTCTGATGGTGATCTGCACCGGCGACGGCCCGGTCGAGCGCTGGATCGACCCGGGCGAGGACGCCCCGGACCACAACGACACAGACGAACGCAGCGCCTGCCCCTATGGCGGGATTGTTCTGGCAGGCCAATTGGCCGAAGTGGGAACGGTACTGCCTGCCGACTGGCCGATTGCCGCGCGTTGGGCGCATGTGGATTTCACTCATCGCAGCGCCGGGTTCCACGCCCGGTATGATGCCCGGGGTCCGCCCCACGTCTCCTGAATCCGCGAACAAGACCTGAAACCTCGGCCGCCCGGCCGGGGATGTTCCGAATTTCTGGAGACTGAAATGGCACAAGACCGCCAAACCGGGGTCGCGCAGGCGGCCCGGCGCGAGCACGCGCAAAAATTCTATAGGGCCGCCTGGCGGTGGCACTTCTATGCGGGGCTTTTTGTTGTCCCCTTCCTGATCATCCTGGCAGTGACCGGCCTGATGATGATGTTCATTACCCAAGCCGATGGCCGCGACGGAGAAAAGATCGCAGTCGAGATCACGGGCCAGGCGATGCCCGCATCCGAACTGGCCGATCTAGTGCAGGCCCGCGTTCCGGGCCGCGTAGTCGAATGGATCGGCCCCAAAGCGCCGGATCTGGCAACCGTGTTCCGAGTCAAGGCCGAAACCGGCCAGCGCATGGTGGCGATCGACCAGTATTCCGGCGAGGTGATCCAGGTCTGGGACCGTCGCGCGGGGTGGTACGATCTGGCCGACAACATCCACTCCACCCTGCTGATGGGCGATACCGGCGATCGCATTCTGGAAATCGCGGCCGGGATGGCGCTGCTGCTGGTGTTCACCGGCCTTTACATGTGGTGGCCGCGCGGCAACGTGGTGTCGGCCCTGGTGCCCGAACTGCGGGCGCGGGGCCGGGCCCTGTGGAAATCGCTGCACGCGGTCACCGGGTTCTGGATGTCGCTTCTGCTGGTCGGGTTCCTGATTTCGGGCATGTCTTGGACCGGGATCTGGGGCGGCAAGTTCGTGCAGGCCTGGAGCAGCTTTCCGGCCGAGAAATGGGACAATGTCCCACTGTCGGACGATTTGCATGCCAGCATGAACCACGGCAGCCAGAACGACGTGCCCTGGGCACTGGAACAGACACCGATGCCGGCTTCGGGTTCGGAGGCAGGCGTTGCCGGCGTACCTGCGGGCGTTGCGGTCAATATTGATGCGATGGTTGCGCTGGGTGAGTCCCTGGGCACGCAGAACCGGTTCCGCGTCGCCTATCCCAACGGCGACACGGGCGTCTGGACCCTGAACCGCGACAGCATGAGCGGCGATTCGACCGACGCCACCGAAGACCGCACCGTCCATGTCGACCAGTACACCGGCAAGATCCTGGCCGACGTGCGGTTTCAGGACTACTCGCTGATAGGCAAGGCAATGGCGGTGGGCATTCCGCTGCATATGGGTCTGGCGGGTCTGTGGAACTTTGTCCTGAACGTGGTGTTCTGCCTGTCGGTGATCTTTGTCTGCGTGTCCGGCGTGGTCATGTGGATCAAGCGGCGGCCCTCCGGCGCCAGCCGTCTGGCGGCGCCGCCGATGCCGTCTGAGATGCCCCTGTGGAAGGGCGCGGTGCTGGTCGGGCTGTTCACGGCCATGGCCTTTCCGCTGGTCGGGCTGACGCTGCTTGCGGTGCTGGCCGTCGACCTGCTGGTGGTCAGCAACATCCCCGCGGTTCGGCGCGCATTCAGTTGACCGGTTCGGGCGGTGCCCCTGTGGTCCGCCCGTCTGCGTGGCGCGACAGCGTCCCCCTTTTGGCGCGCCACGCAACAAAACCTGCGGCCTACCCGTTCCGGGCTTGGCAGGTCCGGCCAAAGGCCCTAACAGGGAAGGCCAGAGGGACGACAGCCATGAAGAAACAGGACATGAACCGGGATTGGATAGCCACCGCCGCCACGCTCAACAGCGCCCTGCCCTATCTGCAGCGCTATGACGGGGCAATCGTCGTGATCAAGCTGGGCGGGCACGCCATGGGCAGCGACGAAGCGATGGAGAGCTTTGCCCGCGACGTGGTGCTGATGCGTCAGGTCGGCGTGAACCCGGTGGTCGTGCATGGCGGCGGGCCGATGATCAACGCGATGCTGGACAAGCTGGACATCCAGTCGGACTTCGTGAACGGCAAGCGCGTCACCGATGCCGCCACGGTCGAAGTGGTCGAGATGGTTTTGTCCGGCGTGGTCAACAAGCGCATCGTGCAGGCCATCAATGCCCAGGGTGGAACGGCCGTCGGCCTGTCGGGCAAGGATGCCAACCTGATGACCTGTGAGCAGACCGATGCGTCGCTGGGCTATGTCGGCACGCCCGCCGAAATGAACCCCAAGATCCTGCATGATCTGTTCTCGCATGACGTGATCCCGGTGATCGCCCCGCTGGGGGCGGGCCGCAATGGCGAGACGTTCAACGTGAACGGTGATACCGCTGCCGGAGCGATTGCCTCGGCGCTGAAGGCCGACCGCCTGCTGCTGCTGACCGACGTATCGGGCGTCAAGAACGCCGCCGGAGAGGTCGTGACCGAACTGAAGGCGGGCCAGATCCGGGAAATGACCCGCGACGGCACCATTGCCGGCGGTATGATCCCTAAGACCGAAACCGCGCTGGACGCGCTGCACAGCGGCGTGCGCGCCGTGGTCATTCTAGACGGCCGTGCCCCCAATGCCGTGCTACTGGAATTGTTCACCGAACATGGTGCGGGGTCTCTGATCCGCCCCGACTGAAGCGAGCAAGCCCGCCCTTGCAGTTCACATTCACATGCTTAAATTTGAATGCATGGAGCGTGAACTCATCATCCGCTTGGGCATCTTTCTGACGCTGTTTCTGGCCTTCGCATTGGCCGAAAGGCTTGCCCCGCGCCGCCCGCTACGCGTGCCTCGATCGCGCCGCTGGCTGACCAACCTGTCGGTCACCCTTTTGAACACACTGACACTGCGGGCGATGGCGATCGGGTTCCCTTTGCTGGCCGTCGGGGCCGCCTTGGATGCCGGCCGGTTGGGCGTCGGAGTTTTCAACGCTCTGGACTGGCCCAAATGGGTCGAGGTCACCCTTTGTGTCCTGGTGCTGGATTTCGCCATCTGGGCGCAACATCTGATCACCCACAAGGTGCCGATCCTGTGGCGTCTTCATCGTGTGCACCATGCCGACCGGGATATGGATGTCACTACGGCCGTTCGCTTTCATCCGGTCGAGATCGCCTTGTCGATGGGTTTGAAGATCGGTCTCGTCTACCTGCTGGGGCCCAGCACGCTGGCGGTCATCCTGTTCGAAGTCCTGCTGAACGGCACGGCTTTGTTCAACCATTCGAACATCCGTCTGCCCGCCGCCGTGGATGCCGCCATGCGCCGAATACTGGTCACACCGGACATGCACCGGGTCCACCATTCGGTGCTGCGCAGGGAACATGACAGCAATTATGGCTTTGCATTATCCATCTGGGATCGTTTGATGGGGACGTATGTGGCACAGCCCGAGGCCGGCCACGACGACATGACGGTGGGGCTTGAATGGCAGGACGATCGACCGACGAAGCTGGGGTGGAGCCTCGCTCTGCCGTTTCGACGCAAGTGACCTATGATCAAGTGGTGCCCACATCCGAGGCCGCGGGCCTGATCGTCATGGGCGCGCAACACCCGCGGGTGAGTGGCGCCAAACAGTTGGATAGTGGCACGCTTATTCTGCTCGGGGCAGGCAGCAGCTTTTGGCCGGTCCTTACCGCTTCGGCCGAGTGGTTGGACGGCAAGCCGGACCCGGTCGACCGTTGGTCGCTCCGAGTGGTCGGCACCCTTGCGGAAAACCTGGGCGCCCAGGCGTGGTATCCGTTCGGCGGCCCCCCGTATTCGCCATTCATAGATTGGGCGTTGAAATCGGGACGTACGTTTCAAAGCCCGGTGGGCGCGCTGGTGCACGACACGGTGGGAATGATGATTTCATTCCGTGGGGCCCTGCATTTTGATCACGAGTTCGACATTCCCGTCGCAGTCAACCCGTCACCATGTATCAATTGCCCTGCGCCCTGCGCATCGGCCTGCCCGGTCGGGGCCTTGAACGCCAAGACGTTCTACGACGTCGACGCCTGCCACGGCTACTTGAGAACTCCGCCTGGTCAGGCCTGCAAGACACAGGGATGCGCGGCCCGGCTGGCCTGTCCGCTCAGCGCGGGGGCCGGACGTCGGGTCGAGCAATCCGCCCATCACATGAAAGCCTTTCACCCGGAATGACCTGCACGCTTATCCTGACCCGCCACGCAAAATCCAGTTGGGACCATCCCGGCCTGCCCGATCATGACCGACCGTTGAACAAGCGCGGCCGAGCTTCGGCATCTGCCATCGGCGATTGGCTGCGGCGCAAGGGGTACTTGCCAGACGAGGTCCTGAGTTCTTCATCCGAACGCACGCGCGAGACCTGGCTTCGGATGGGGCTGAGTGCGTCCAACATCCGGTTCCTCTCCGAACTCTATCATGCCTCGCCCGATCAGATCCGGCAGGCGCTGTACAGAGCAACGGGTCAAACGGTCCTGCTGCTGGGCCACAATCCGGGGATCGCGGAATTCGCGGAACGTATTGCTCAGTTTGCACCGAAGCACCCGCGGTTCCTCGACTATCCGACCTGTGCGACCACGGTTCTTCGTTTTGATCTGTCGGACTGGTCCGGAATAGGTTGGCACGGCGGCCAGGTGATCGAATTCGTCACGCCGCGCGCGTTGCTGGAATGAAAAAAGGGCGGGGTGATCCCGCCCTTTCCAACGTCGCTTTCAACCCGCCTCAGTGACCCAGAATCTGGCTGAGGAACAGCTTGGTGCGTTCGCTCTGCGGGTTGTTGAAGAACTCTTCCGGCTCGTTCTGTTCAACGATCTGACCGGCATCCATGAAGATCACCCGGTTCGCCACCTGGCGGGCAAAGCCCATCTCGTGCGTCACGCAGAGCATGGTCATGCCTTCCTCGGCCAGCTCGATCATCGTGTCGAGCACCTCTTTGATCATCTCGGGGTCCAACGCCGATGTCGGCTCGTCGAACAACATGATCCGCGGCATCATGCACAGCGAGCGGGCAATCGCCACACGCTGTTGCTGACCACCGGACAGCTGTCCCGGATACTTCAACGCCTGATCGGGGATCTTCACCTTCTCAAGGAAATGCATCGCGCGCTCTTCGGCCTCTTTCTTGGGCGTTTTACGCACCCAGATCGGGGCCAGCGTGCAGTTCTCCAGAATGGTCAGATGCGGGAACAGGTTGAAGTGCTGGAACACCATGCCAACCTCGGACCGGATCTTGTCGATGTTCTTCAGATCGTTCGACAACTCGGTGCCGTCCACCACGATCTTGCCCTGCTGGTGTTCTTCCAGCGCGTTCAGGCAGCGGATCAGAGTGGATTTGCCCGACCCCGACGGCCCCGCGATCACGATCCGCTCGCCCTGATTGACGGTCAGATTGATGTCGCGCAGCACGTGGAAGGACCCGTACCACTTGTTCATGTTGGTGATTTCGATGGCGACCTCGTCGCTCACCTGCATTTTAGAGCGGTCAATTTCGCGGTCGATTGCAAGTTCAGACATGTGTTGAACTCCTTAGTGATGGTCCGTGGCAAGGCGACGCTCGAGCCACTGGGAATATTGAGAGATGCCGTAGCAGACGACGAAGAACAGAAGCGCGGCAAAACCCAGAAGCTCCCAATAGACGCCGTTCCATTCGGTCGACGCCAGGATGGGACCCCGGATCATGCCCACCAGATCGAACATCGAGATGACCGAAACCAGCGTTGTATCTTTGAACAGACCAACGGCCACGTTCACGATACCAGGGATTGAGATCTTCAAGGCCTGCGGCAGGATGATCAGACGCATCGCCTGCGGGTAGTCCAGACCCAGACTGTCTGCTGCCTCATACTGACCGCGCGGAAGCGCCGCCAGACCGCCGCGGATCACCTCGGCGATGTAGGCGGCAGAGAACATGGTGATCATGATCACGACGCGCAGGAACAGGTCGACCGTGCTGTCAGGCGGGAAGAAATAAGCCAGCATCACCGAAGCCACGAACAGCAGCGTGATCAAAGGCACGCCACGGATGAATTCGATGAAGATGACGCAAACCCACTTGATCAGCGGCATATCGGACTGACGACCCAGAGCCAGTGCAATACCTAGGGGCAAGGACAGTGACACACAGGTCACGCCCAGCATCAGGTTCAGCATAAAACCACCCAGGTCACGGCTGGGCACCGCAGTCAGCAGCGCACCTTCGTTGGCGTCTTCGGGAATTAGTGCCCCGCCGACATTCCACACGACCAGCGCCACGACAATGGCCCCAAAGAACCCGGCTGCAAAGCTGTTGCGGCCAAATTTCTGGAACACCACGCCTGCCGCGACACAGCCCAGCAGAGCCACGATGGGCACCATGATGGTTCCACCCCAAATCAGCCAGAAAGCGATAAACGGGTAGAGCGCTGTAAACAGCAGCAACTTACGAGGCAGGTCGAAGAACAGAACAGGTGCCACAGCGACCAGCATCAGCACAAACGCCAAGTTCGGGCGCCAATACGCTTCTACTGGATATTTGAAACCGTAGATCAGTTGATGCCAGCGCTCGGTCAGAACTGCGAAACAGGCCCCGGTCTTGCCGTCCAGAATCTCGCGGCATTGCGCCAGCGAGTCCGCATTCCAAACGCCGTTCAGAATCCACGGCAAGGTGTTCTTGAGAAGCACATAGATCAGCAGAATCGACAGAAGGGTGAGGATCGTGTTTGTGACGCCCGAGAACAGGTTCTCGCGCAGCCATTTGACGATACCCGTCTGGTTTGCCGGCGGAGGCGACGGAGGAATGGTGCCGTCGGCCACAAATGCGATCGGATTTGTTGTTTGATCAGCCATGGCTCAGCGCTCCTTCAACTTGACGGATGCGTTGTAGATGTTCATCGCCATCGAAATCAGCAGCGAGGCTGTCAGATAGAACAGCATCAGCAGCAAGACGCACTCGATCGCGCGACCGGTTTGGTTCAGCGTGATGCCACCCAGCGTTGCGGTGATATCCGCATAGCCGACTGCAATCGCCAGAGACGAGTTCTTGGTGATGTTCAGATATTGCGAGATCAACGGCGGGATGATGACCCGCAGCGCCTGAGGCAGGATCACAAGATTCATGATCCGACCGGGACGCAGGCCCAGCGCGGCCGCAGCCTCGGTCTGACCTTTTGAAATCGCCTGAATACCCGCACGTACGTTTTCTGCGATGAAGGCGCCGGTATAGATCGACAAAGCGAACCACAATGCGATCAGCGGACCGCCGACCTTGATACCACCGCTGAAGTTGAAACCTTTCAGCGCGGGGACATCCCAGGTCAGGCCCATCAAAATCATCAGCAGCGCAAAAGGCACAAGCCAAACTGCAAGCTTCACAAGGCCAGTCTTTGGACGCTCGCCCGTCTGTTCCTGTTTGAGCGTGGCGCGTTTCTCAATTTCACGAGACGCAAACCAGGAAGCGACCAAAACCGCGATGACCAGCAGCCAATTCAGAAAGGTCGAACCGAACAGCCCATTCGCAAACTCGGGGCGCGGGACATAGACGCCACGGTTGGTAAAGGCGAACAGGTCGAACAGCATGCTGGATGTTGGGTTATCGCCGCGGAACTCCCTCGGTCCCGGCAGCACGGCTGTCATGATCGTGAAGATGATGATGATCCAGATCAGAACCGGAATATTCCGGAAGATTTCCACGTAGACCGCCATCAGCTTGGATACGAGCCAGTTGTTTGACAGGCGCAAAACGCCTGCGATCACGCCAAACACCGTCGCAGTGATACAAGCCAGGAATGCAACCAAAAGCGTGTTGAGAATGCCGACGACAGCCGCACGCCCATGCGAGGACTGGCTGTCATATTCGATCAAACGTTGGTTGATGTCATACCCGGACGGATCGCCCAGGAAAGAATAAGAAATGTTGAGCCCTGCGGCCCTAAGGTTCTGGATCAGGTTGTTACCAAGATACCAGATGCTGAGCGCAATAACGATTGCCGCGATCACCTGAAATGTAAGAGAGCGATAGCGTGTATCGTTTATGAGCATCGACAACCGAAAGTCAGCCTTCGGTGGGTCAGTCATAGTCGACATATTTTGGGATCCCCGTGCTTTTCGGACGCTTCCTTCCCGGCAGGGTTTTCCCCGCTCCCGAGCAGCCCGTAGCATTCTGTTTTGCAAAAAAGGGCGCAGGTTGCCCTGCGCCCTTTTCCGTGGATTTTAGCGGAACGGCGGCGAGTACAGCAGGCCACCATCGGTCCACTGTGCGTTCAGACCGCGTGCCAGACCGATCGGGGTTTCCTCACCGATGTTCTTGGCAAACACTTCGCCGTAGTTACCACCCGCCTTGACGGCGCGCATGGCCCACTGTGCGTCCAGGCCCAGCATCTCGCCCAGGGTGCCTTCGCTACCCAGCAGACGGTTGATTTCCGGGTTCTCGGTACCTGCAGCCATCTCGTCGATGTTCGCCGAGGTGATGCCCAGCTCTTCGGCCGAGATCAGAGCGTTCAGGGTCCAGCGAACGATGTCGCCCCACTCGTTGTCGCCGTGACGGACCAGCGGACCCAGCGGCTCTTTCGAGATGATTTCGGGCAGCAGAACGTGATCACCGGGGTTTTCGAACGTGGCGCGGGTTGCGGCCAGGCCCGAAGCGTCGGTGGTGTAAACGTCACAGGCACCTGCCAGGTACTGCTGCTGCGCTTCGGCGTTGGTTTCGATCGGAACCGGCTCGTAGCTGATGTTGTTCGAGCGGAAGAAGTCCGCCAGGTTCAGCTCGGTGGTGGTGCCGGTCTGGATGCAGACAGTGGCGCCGTCCAGTTCCTTGGCCGAGCTGACGCCCAGTGCCTTGGGAACCATGAAGCCCTGACCGTCGTAGTAGTTCACACCCACGAATTCGAACTTCAGGTCGACGTCGCGGCTGAAGGTCCAGGTGGTGTTACGGGCCAGCATGTCAACTTCGCCCGAAGCCAGAGCGGTGAAGCGGGTCTTGCCGGTGGTGGGAACGAATTCAACAGCGTTCGCGTCACCCAGAACGGCGGCGGCTACTGCGCGGCATACAGCAACGTCAAAGCCCTGCCATTCGCCATTCGCGTCAGGTGCAGCAAAGCCAACCAGACCGGTGGTCACACCGCAGTTAAGCTTGCCGCGCGCTTTGACGTCGTCCATGGTTCCTGCCGCGGCCGCGCCGGCAGCAAGACCGGCAATCGTCGCCGCGCCCAAGATTACGGATTTTTTCATTTTTACCTCTTCCTGATTTCCCGCCCCATCCCGGGACGGATCTTGTCCGACACACAAAGGTAGCCGGATAGGTTACCCCAAAGGTGTCTCCCCTTTAGTGCGCCCGAGTTTGGGCGCATTCATAAACAAACGTCAAGGGTCGGATCAGTGAAAACGATATGTTCCCGGCAAGGCAACTGCCCAAGCCTCTCAAATCAGGACCAGAAAGGCTCAAACCGATAGATCGTAGAAGGTTTTCGCGTGCAAAAAGGCGATCTTCTTCAGTTCGGCGGCTTGGACCGCCTCGTCGTCATCCCCCCATTGCTCGGCCTGCCACGATTCATCCAGCCGAGAAATGCGCCATATCTCCTCCGGGTTGCGCCAGTTTTGGGCAGCGGCAAAACCCAGAATCAACGAACCCGACAGACTCACAAGGTCGTGAAACGCCGCCAGACGGAACGCGTCCAGGTCGTGAACCTGCCGACGCAGCCGATCCAGCGCCTCGGGGGCCTGAGGCTGATGCCGGACGCCTTCGACCGGGATCAGTCTGGCGCCCAGCGTTTCCGCGGCCCAGTCCAGCGCGGGATCCCATTCGCGGCGCTGACGTTCGATCAGGGCTTCGGGGTGGGTTGCGCGATAGCAGAGCAGGTCCGAATCGCCATAGTCCGACAACATGTCGGCCACTTCCGCGTGCTGATGCTGCACCTTGTCGATTGCCGCGTTGGCCGAGCGGGTGAAGGGCATCGCCGCCGGATCGATTTCCTTTTCCTGCGCGTCCCATTCGCGGGCCACCGCCTCGGCCATGGCCCGGGTGGGCAGGACCAGAGCAGCCTTGGCCGGTGTCCGTACCCGGCGGCCGTCCAACTCGACGGTATAGCCGCCATCGGTCGCGACCACGGCACTGGCTGTCCAAAAGCGTTTCGGTTTCCACTCACTCATGTCGTTATCCCCAGACTTCGGTCAGGACGCCAGGCAACTGCTCGAACCGGTCGATCACCGCGGACGCCGCAGCCAGCTGCGACCGATCATGATAGCCCCAGCCCACACCGATCCCCGCAACCCCGGCGGCCCGCGCCATTTCCATGTCAAAGCTGGTGTCGCCGATCATCACCGCATCACCGGCCGAAACCCCTGTTTCTAAAAGCGCCGTTTCGATCATCGAGGGATGCGGCTTGGATGGATGATAGTCCGCCACCTGACGGGTAACGAAGACCGAATCCAAACCGTGCGCCTCGAGCAAGGCATCCAACCCCCGCTGCGATTTACCCGTCGCCACGCCAAGAAGGATCTCGGGCACGGCCTGCAACGATCCGATAACCTCGCGCGCGCCGGGATAGAGCGGAGAACTTGCCGCCCCCATCTCAAGCCGATGAGCGTGATACGCCTCTTTGTAACCCTCGACCAACCGGTGTTGAGTTGCCTGCGACTGATCCGGCGCGAGGCGTGCGATTGCAATCGGCAAGGACAGCCCCACGATCGACAGGATCGCCGCGCGATCTGGCACCGGAAGGGACAGAGCCTGAAAACTGGCGGTCATGGCTGACACGATGCTGGCCTGGCTGTCCACCAGCGTCCCGTCGACATCGAACAGAACCAGGCGCAGAGGCGCGGTCATTGCAACTCCTCGAACGGGTCCTCGGCGGCCAGATCTTCGGTCCAGCCCAAAGTATCCCAGCTGTCCTTCATGTGCGGAGGCAACGGAGCGTTGATCGTGACCTGCTTGCCGATCATCGGATGCTTGAACGACGCGGTTCGGGCGTGCAGATGCAGCTTTTTGCTGATGACCCCGCCCAACTGTGCGCCCCAGCCGTCGCCCAGGTTTTCCTGACCCGAGCCGCCATATTTACCATCGCCGACGATCGGGTGCCCGATGGCCGCCATATGCGCGCGCAGCTGGTGCGTGCGGCCGGTGACAGGCTCCATCGCGACCCAAGATGCGCGCCCCGCCACCCGATACAGCGTGGCATAAAGCGTATGGGCCCGTTTGGCACCCGGCGTGCTGTCGATCTCGTTCAGGTGGACGGCGATCATCTTTTCGCCCTCGCCCTGCTTGCCATGGCCCGGGGCCTTGACCAGCCCGGTCTTGATCTCGCCCAGATACGGGGTCGGCACACCAGCCACCAGCGCCCAATAGATCTTGCGCGTGTTGCGATGCCGGAAGGCCGCGGTCAGCCCCTTGGCCGCTTCGCGCGTACGCGCCATCAGCAGAACGCCCGAGGTGTCCTTGTCGAGCCGGTGCACCAGCCGCGGGTTCTCGTCATAGCCAAAACGCAGCGCCTCGGCGAGGCCGTCCACATGCCGGGCCTGGCCGCTGCCGCCCTGAACGGGCAGGCCATGGGGCTTGTTCAGTGCCAGCACGTGGTCGTCGCGATAGATCACGCAGGACTGGATCATTTTCGCATCGGCATCCGTCACGCGGGGGCGGGCCGGGGCCGGTTTGTGATCCGGGTCCGGCAGGGGCGGCACGCGCACCACCTGCCCCGCCTGCAAGCGGGTCGAGCCCTTGACCCGGCCGCCGTCCACGCGCAGTTCACCCTTGCGGCACATCTTTTCGATCCGGCCCTGGCTGACATGCGGGAACAGGCGCCGCAACCAGCGGTCCAACCGCTGGTCGCCGTCGCCCGGCTCGACCGTGATCATCTGTACGCCGCTCATGCCAATACCCCTTGCGACCGGATGCTGCGCGCCCGGAAAATCGCCCGTGTCAGTGCCTCAGAAAACATCCGCGTCTGTCGCGCGCCGCAAGGCAAGAGTCAAGCAGGCTGACGGGTTCGGGGGCCAAGGCCGCTCAGATATCAGTGAAATCCCCGTGCCGCCCGGCCCCATCGCGGAACCGAGCCGCGCCGGATGTGCCCTCGCGGCGGATGGCGTCCAGCCCGTTGGCCCATTCGACCTTCAACGCCTCGTGCATCGGCATCCCCCGGGTTTCGATGATCGAGCGGCGGTCGGCGCGGACGGCCTCCTGCGGGAACCGGGCAATCTCTTGCGCCATCGCTTCAGCCGCCATTCGGGTTTCACCCTGCGGCACGATTTTCTCGGCAAGTCCGATCCGTTCGCACTCGTCAGCCTTGACCTTGCGCCCTGTCAGCGCGATCTCGAGCGCCTTGCCCTGCCCGACCAGCCGCGGCAGCCGCACCGAACCGCCATCCATCAGCGTGATCCCCCAGCGGCGGCAATAGACGCCCATATAGGCGTCCTCGGCCATCACCCGGATGTCGCACCACAGGGCCAGTTCCATGCCGCCGGCCACTGCGGCACCCTCGATTGCGCCGATGACCGGCTTTGACAGCTCCAGCCGCGATGGGCCCATCGGCCCCAGCAACGACGGCGCCGCGCCGATCGGAAAGGCGTGCTTGTCGAAATACGGCTCGCGCAGGTCCGGGTCAGACAGCGTGGCCGCCATCTTGAGATCCCAGCCCGCGCAGAAATTACCGCCTTTGCCCCAGAACACGGCGGCTTTGGCCGCGCTGTCCTCGAAGGCAATGAAGGCCTCGGCCAAGGCGGCTGCATGTTCGGCATCCACGGCGTTTCTGGCCTGGGACCGGTCGTGGATGATGGTCCACACATCGTCTGTCTTGTCGATGGAAACGGTCATCTGCGCTCCTCCCTGGCGGCATGTTACCTCAGGGAAACCCGGGCCCGCCTTGAGTGTCGCGCAAAACGCGACGGCACGGCCTGATCTGACCTTGCGTCACGACCCCTTGCGTTGACTGCGCAGTTTCGAAAAGTAGTCCAGACGCTTTTTCAACTCGCGCTCGAACCCGCGTTCGACCGGCTGGTACAGGACCGGGCGTTTCATGGTCTCGGGAAAGTAGTTCTGCCCCGAGAACCCGTCCTCGGCATCGTGGTCATAGGCATAGCCCGCGCCGTAGCCCTGATCCTTCATCAACCCGGTCGGCGCGTTCAGGATGTGTTTGGGCGGCGGCTCGCTGCCCGATTGCTTGGCCAAGCGCATCGCGGCCTTGTAGCCCACATAGGCCCCGTTGGATTTGGGCGCCAGCGCCAGATACACGACCGCCTGCGCCAGCGCCAACTCACCCTCGGGCGACCCGAGCCGCTCGTAAACTTCCCACGCATGCAGGCAGATCGACTGGGCCTGCGGATCGGCCAGGCCGATATCCTCGACCGCCATTCGGGTGATGCGGCGGGCCAAGTATCGCGGATCTTCGCCCCCAGTCAGCATCCGGGCGAACCAGTACAGCGCCGCATCCGGGTCGGACCCGCGCACCGATTTGTGCAGCGCCGAGATCAGATTGTAGTGTTCGTCCCCCGACTTGTCGTATTTCGCGGCGCGGCGCATCAGGCGCTTGGCCAGCGCGTCGGGGTCCAGCGGCGCGTCCACCGACCAGGCCGCGATCTGTTCGATCAGGTTCAACAGCGCCCGGCCGTCTCCATCCGCCATTTCCTGCAACGCGTCCCGCGCCGCGGGTGTCAGGGGCAACGCCTTGCCCAGCTCTTTTTCGGCACGCTGTGTCAGGCGTTCCAGATCGGCCAGATCCAGCCGTTCCAGCACCAGCACCTGCGCGCGGCTGAGCACGGCGGCGTTCAACTCGAACGAGGGGTTTTCGGTGGTCGCGCCCACCAGAAGGATCGTCCCGTCCTCCATATGCGGCAGGAACCCGTCTTGCTGGGCCTTGTTGAAGCGATGGATCTCGTCCACGAACAACAGCGTCCCCTTGCCGTTCCGCCGCCGCAACTTGGCGGCCTCGAACACCTTCTTGAGGTCAGGAACACCGGTGAAGATCGCGCTGATCTGTTCGAAATGCAGGTCGGTTTCCTTGGCCAGCAGTCGCGCGATGGTGGTTTTGCCCACCCCCGGTGGCCCCCAGAAGATCAGGCTGGACAGGCTGCCCGACGCCAGCATCACCCCCAGCGGCGCCTCGGGGCCCAGAACCTGTTGCTGCCCGATCACCTCGGACAGCGCCTGGGGCCGCAGGCGGTCGGCCAGCGGGCGGTTCGGGGCCGGTTCCGAGGCCTGGTCTTCGGTGTCGAACAGGTCACTCATGCCGTCATAGCCTGAACCGCAACGACACGGGTTTGCCGCCGCGCACCAGGTCGATCTGCACCCGCCGACCCGGATCGCGCAGCGCCCGAACGACGTCACGCGGGCGTTCAGCCTTTCGCCCGTTCACGGCATTGATGACATCGCCGGGCCGCAACCCGGCCCGCGCGCCATAGGGGCCGGGGTCGACCACGACCACACCGGTCTGCGACAGCAGCAGACCCATCTTGGCAATCATTGCCGGGTTGATGCGCGCAACCGTCATTCCCGGAAGAACCGTGCGATCGTCCAGAGTGGTTTCCTCGGCCGGAGGCGTCTCGGGCGCTGGCACCAGATCGACGGCGACCTCAGCACGTTCGCTGCCGCGGAGCCGGGTCAGAACGGATGTCCCACCAACACCCGCCACAGACATGCGGAACTTCATCTCAGCCGGAGAATTCACCTCCTCGCCATCCACATGGGTCACGATATCGCCAACCCGCAACCCGGCCTCGGCCAACGGGCTGAGCGGATGGAGGTCCGAGATCACAACTCCCTGCGGCAACGAAAGCCCAAGGGATTCGGCGATGTCGGCGCTCATGGTCTGTCCGGCCATACCTGCCCAAGGGCTGACGAAACCTTCGTTTCCTTCCTGGGCCTGCCGCAGAAACTCTGCGACCAGATTGGCCGGAATGGCGAAGCCAATCCCATTGGACCCACCCGACCGCGTCAGGATCGAGGTGTTGATGCCGATCAGGTCACCATTCACGTCGATCAGGGCGCCACCGGAATTGCCCGGGTTGATGGGCGCGTCTGTCTGGATGAAATAGCCCCGTGCATTGCCGGTGGCGGTGCCAGACCGCGCCAACCCCGAGATGATGCCAGACGACACGGTCTGCCCGACGCCGAACGGGTTGCCGATGGCCAGAGCCAGTTCCCCCACCTCGACATGGTCAGAATCCCGCAGACGCAGAAACGGCAGTCCTTGGGCATCCTGCAGGCGCAGGATGGCGATGTCGCTTTCCTCGTCGCCCAGAACGACCTCGGCCTGGAACTCGCGACGATCCGTGGTCACGACCCGGATCTCGGTCGCGGTCCCGACAACGTGATAGTTCGAGACGACATAGCCGTCCTCGGTCAGGATGACGCCCGACCCCAGCGAGTTTTGAACCCGCGGCCGCGGTGCACCGAACCCACCGCCGAAAAAGTCGCGAAAGAACGGATCCGTGAAAATCGGGCTGCTGCGCCCAGGCCGGACGATCTTGGCATAGATGTTCACCACCGCCGGGGCAGCCTTTTTGACCACCGGGGCAAAACCCATGGAAATCTCGACCTGTGACTGAGGAACCCGTGTCTCGGCACCGGCATGGGTGGCCAGTGTCATCAGGCATACGGCCAGGATCGTGCGTATCATGACAGCTCCGTTCATCATCCGCCGAAGATATGCGGAGGTCGGCACGCGAATGCAATAGAGCACGCGAAACCTTACCGCTGCCATGTCCGCCGCAAGCGTGGCGATCCATAAGAAAAAGCCCCTGACCGGGATATCCGGACAGGGGCCATGAAACGGCAATGCAGCCGGTTCTTATTCTTCGTCAACGTCCACTTCTTCAGCGGCGACGCGGGCCTTGTCGGCTGCGCCTTTGGCGTCGATGTCACGATCAACGAATTCGATGATCGCCATCGGAGCCATGTCGCCATAGCGGAAGCCAGCTTTCAGGATACGGACATAGCCGCCCTGACGGTCCTTGTAGCGCGGGCCCAGAACCTCGAACAGCTTGGCGACGTCCTTGTCTTCCTTCAGCTGAGCTGCGGCCTGACGGCGGGCGTGCAGGTCGCCGCGCTTGCCCAGGGTGATCAGTTTTTCAACGATCGGGCGCAGTTCTTTTGCCTTGGGCAGAGTCGTCTTGATCTGTTCGTGCTCGATCAGTGAGCCGGCCATGTTCGAGAACAGGGCCTTGCGGTGCTCATGAGTACGGTTCAGGCGGCGGTAACCACGTGCGTGACGCATTTTTCAATTCCTTCTTTCGCGTTTTGCTTTGTCTGGCCGGCGATGCGTGTCACCGGCTCTCCTTGGGGCGGAAATGCCCATACGGTCCCCGGCAGCGCGGGCATTGGCGAAGACCCGTTTAGAACGCGTCTTCGAATTTCTTGGCCAGATCTTCGATGTTGTCGGGCGGCCAATCCTCGACATCCATGCCGAGGTGCAGACCCATGCCGGACAACACTTCCTTGATCTCGTTCAGCGACTTGCGGCCGAAGTTCGGGGTGCGCAGCATCTCGGCTTCGGTCTTCTGGATCAGGTCGCCGATGTAGACGATGTTGTCGTTCTTCAGGCAGTTTGCCGAACGGACCGACAGTTCCAGCTCGTCCACTTTCTTCAGCAGCAGCGGGTTGAACTCCAGACCATCGTCCTCGTCCTGGCGACCGGCCGATTCCGGCTCGTCGAAGTTGACGAAGATCGACAGCTGATCCTGCAGGATGCGGGCGGCGAAGGCCAGCGCGTCCTCGGGCGTGATCGAGCCGTCGGTCTCGATCTTCATGGTCAGCTTGTCATAGTCCAGAACCTGGCCTTCACGGGTCGGCTGAACGTCATAGGCGACTTTCTTGACCGGCGAGTAGATCGCGTCGATCGGGATCAGGCCGATGGGTGCATCTTCGGGCTTGTTCTTCTCGGCCGAGACATAGCCTTTGCCGGTGTTGACGGTCAGTTCCATGAACAGCTCGGCGCCATCGTCCAGGTGGCAGATGACGTGATCACGGTTCAGAACCTCGATGCCGGCGCTTTCGCTGATATCACCGGCGGTGACAACTGCGGGGCCTTTGGCATTGATCGACAGGCGCTTGGGCCCTTCGACTTCCATGCGCAGAGCGACCTGCTTGAGGTTCAGGATGATGTCGGTGACGTCTTCACGAACGCCTGCCACCGAGCTGAACTCGTGCAGGACGTTGTCGATTTGGACGCTGGTGATGGCCGCGCCTTGCAGCGAGCTCATCAGAACACGGCGCAGCGCGTTGCCCAGGGTCAGACCAAAGCCACGCTCAAGCGGCTCCGCAACCAGGGTTGCCTGCCGCGCGGGATCGTTGCCCGGCTTGCCTTCCAGTTGGGTCGGCTTGATCAATTCTGCCCAATTCTTGTGGATCATGTAATCCCTCCATTCCTGTCTGCGCCCCATGACCAATCAGGTGCAGACGCCCGAGGTTTCAAAACGGCGAACCGGGGCCGTGTAAAAACACGGCCCCAGCCTGGTAATTCGATCGGTTAGACGCGGCGGCGCTTCGGCGGGCGGCAGCCATTGTGGGCGATCGGGGTCACATCGCGGATCGACGTGATGTTGAAGCCCACGGCAGCCAGCGCACGCAGAGCCGATTCACGACCCGAACCGGGGCCTTGAACTTCGACTTCCAGCGTCTTGACGCCATGTTCCTGCGCCTTCTTGCCTGCGTCTTCCGCAGCCATCTGAGCGGCGTAGGGGGTCGATTTCCGCGATCCCTTGAAGCCCATGGTACCGGCCGACGACCACGAAATGGCGTTGCCCTGCACGTCCGAGATCAGGATCTTGGT
Source organism: Ruegeria sp. BHSC029 (assembly GCF_059613085.1). Classification (NCBI taxonomy): domain Bacteria; kingdom Pseudomonadati; phylum Pseudomonadota; class Alphaproteobacteria; order Rhodobacterales; family Roseobacteraceae; genus Ruegeria; species Ruegeria sp. BHSC029. Next base: position 19,801 of record NZ_JBXWRU010000008.1, on the reverse strand, counting down.
GTTGTTGAAGGTCGAATTCACATGGGCGACGCCCGATGCGATGTTCTTACGCTCTTTGCGCTTAACGCGAGTCTTGTCACGTGCCATCAGTCAGACCCTCCCTTATTTCTTCTTACCAGCAATGGCCTTTGCGGGGCCTTTGCGGGTACGAGCGTTGGTGTGGGTACGCTGACCGCGAACCGGCAGGTTGCGGCGGTGACGCAGACCGCGATAGCAGCCCAGGTCCATCAGACGCTTGATGTTCATCTGAACTTCGCGACGCAGGTCACCTTCGACGGTGAAGTTGGCGTCGATGTATTCGCGGATGGCCAGAACTTCGGCATCCGACAGTTCATTGACGCGACGGGTCGTGTCGATGCCAACGGCTTCGCAGATCGCTTTGGCCGAGGTGTTGCCGATACCGGTGATATATGTGAGGGCGATTGGTACCCGCTTTGCAGTCGGGATGTTTACGCCGGCAATACGTGCCACGTGTCACTTTCCTTTCGTTGCGGTTCCGTAGTTCCAGAACCTTTTTTCACAACGCCTAACCGTGGCAGTGTGGCCAGAGGGTTCAGCATTATTCGAGGTGGTCTATACATGCGGAACGAATCCCGCGTGCGCGATTGATTCCCCAAAGGGATGGGGGTCGATATGGGCTTTTGGGCTTGGCGTCAAGCCCTTTGCAAGCTTAACCCAATATGGCTGCGATCGAGGCCCGGACTTCCTTGATGTCCGCCAGCCCGTTCACCGGTCGAAGATCGCCCTTGGCATAGTAATAGCCAATCAACGGCGAGGTCTTCTTGTAATACTCCATAAGCCGGGTCCGGAGGCTTTCCTCGTTGTCGTCGGCACGACGGACGAAATCGTTTTCCTTGCCGCAATTAGTACATTTACCATCGGCCGGGATCGGTTTGGTCTTGTCATTGTAGACCTCGCCGCAACCGCCACAGGTCGACCGGGCAGTGATCCGATCAACCAAGGCCTCGTCATCCACGCGCATTTCGATCACGGTGTGCAGCGACTGGCCCAGCTTGGTCAGAAGGGCCGACAAGGCGTCAGCCTGGGCCAGGGTGCGCGGGAAGCCGTCGAAGATGAAGCCAGCGCCCTTTTCGGTGGTCAGTTTCTCTTCGATCAGGCCAATCACGATCTCGTCGGTGACAAGCTTGCCCGCGTCCATGATCGCGGCCACCTTCTTGCCCATCTCGGTTCCCGAGCTGCGGGCCTCGCGCAGCATGTCACCGGTGCTGAGCTGAATCATGCCCCGCGTTTCAACCAGGTGACGTGCTTGCGTACCCTTGCCTGCCCCCGGGGGGCCCAGAAGAATGATATTCATCGACGAGCGGGTCCCTTCCTGCCGCGTTTCTTGCCTTTACCGCGCAACTGAGACTTTTCGATCAGCCCTTCGTATTGATGCGCCAGCAGGTGGCTCTGAACCTGTTGGATCGTGTCCATGGTCACAGAGACGATGATCAGAACCGAGGTGCCGCCGAAATAGAATGGAATGGCGAACTGGCCGCGCAGAATTTCAGGAAGCAGGCAGACCGCCGCAAGATAGGCCGAACCCAGCACCAGCACGCGGTTGACGACGTATTCCAGATATTCGGCGGTCTTTTTGCCAGGGCGAATGCCGGGCACAAAGCCGTTCTGTTTTTTCAGGTTGTCCGCCACGTCATCCGGTTTGAACGACACGTTGAACGTGTAGAAGTAGGCAAAGAACACGATCATCGACGCAAAGAACAGCAGATAAAGCGGCTGTCCCGGTCCGAAATTGGCCAGCAGCCACGACATGATCGGTCCGTTTGCAGCGCCCGACGAAAAGGTCGAGATCGTGACCGGCAGCAACAGCAGCGAACTGGCGAAGATCGCCGGAATCACGCCCGCCGGGTTGACCTTGACCGGCAGGTGGCTCGAACCGCCTTCATAGACTTTCATGCCGACATTGCGGCGCGGGTACTGGATGTGGATCTTGCGCAGCGCGCGTTCCATGAACACCACGAAGGTGATAACGGCGATCACCATCACGATCACGCCGACGATCACGGCCGGGCTGATCGCGCCCGAACGGCCCGAGGCAAGGAACTGGGCCAGCGCGGCCGGAACCTCGGCGATGATGCCGACGAAAATGATCAGCGAGATGCCGTTGCCGATGCCGCGCGCGGTGATCTGTTCACCCAGCCACATCAGGAACATGGTGCCACCGACCAGAGTGATCATCGTGGACAGGCGGAAATACAGACCCGGATCGGTAGCCAAATCGCCCGATTCCAGCGAAACCGCCAAGCCATAGGCCTGAACGGTGGCCAGCGCGACGGTTCCGAAACGGGTGTACTGGTTGATCTTCTTGCGGCCCTGCTCGCCCTCTTTCTTGAGCTGTTCGAGCGCGGGCACCATCGAGGTCAGCAGCTGTACGATGATCGATGCCGAGATATAGGGCATGATGCCGAGGGCAAAGATACCCATCCGCCCAAGCGCCCCGCCGGTGAACATCGAAACCATCCCACCGATGCCCTGCCCCGCTTGTTCCATGAACTCGCGCAGCGCCTGACCGTCGATCCCCGGCACCGGAATGAAGGTGCCCAGACGATAGACGATCAGCAAACCCAGCGTGAACAGGATGCGGTTGCGCAGATCGGTGGCCTTGCCCAGAGCAGCCCAGCTTGTGTTGGCTGCCATTTGTTCTGCTGCTGATACCATAAATCGGTCTCTCTTATGAAAACGCCGCCCGGAACCGTTTTCCGGCTCGGGCGGCGTCTTGGAAAACTCTGAGGTCTATGTAAGCGGGTCGGCGCCCGCTCACAAGCGCTTACTCTGCCGCAGCGGCTTTTGTGACCTTCAGTGAACCGCCCGCTTTTTCCACGGCTTCGATCGCCGCTTTCGAGGCGCCGGTCACTTCCAGGTTCAGCTTGGCGCTGATTTCGCCTTTGGCCAGAACGCGGATACCGTCCAGCTTGCGGCGCACCAGACCCGAGGCGACCAATGCGTCCTCGGTGATGGCCGATTTAACGTCCAGTTTGCCGGCGTCGACGAATTTCTGGATCAGGCCCAGGTTGATGACGGCAAATTCCTTGCGGTTCGGCTTGTTGAAGCCGCGCTTGGGCAGGCGCTGATACAGCGGCATCTGGCCGCCTTCGTAGCCGTTGATGGCCACACCCGAACGAGATTTCTGGCCTTTGATACCGCGGCCACCCATTTTACCCTTGCCAGAGCCGGGACCACGGCCAACGCGGGTGCGTTTCTTGACGGCGCCGGGATTGTCGCGCAATTCGTGCAGTTTCATGTCGCTTCTCCTAAGCCGGATATGACCCCGAAGCGTGATGGGCCAAACACGGCATTTCTTGGTTTTGATTCTCGTGGCAAACACGCCACCGGAGCGCAGTACAGCCTCGCGCCCCGAGTTGCAAGTTTTGATTGCCCGGCAGCAGCGGCTCAGTCGTCGCGGCCAGCAATGGGCGCATCTTGGGGCACAATTCCATGTTTGGCCACAAGTCGCCCGACCAGGCTGTCGGGATGTGGTATTCCACCGTGGTTCTTGCGCATGATCGCCCGCATCCGGCGCCCGTATAGATGGATCGAGACGGTATCCTCGTGAAAAAACCGGTCAAGATTTTCGTTCGGCCGGGCAAGGGCCCGGCGCCGCGAAAAGTTGATCGGGTAAAAAACATGCTCTGGCAGGGCGTATTTTATCTCGCCTGTTTCCTTCAGCGCCCAGGTGAATGCCTTTGGCCCCCACACGCCCCACAACACCTCGGGAACGTTGGTCGGGTTCCCGGCGTCCCGCGCCTCTTCCAGCGGTCGGCGGTGGCGCGGCGGTAACCAAGGAGGAATAAGGTAGGGATCATTCGTGTACTCGATCAGCTTGGCCAGAGTTTCACTGTCCTGCGGCAGGCCCAGAACCCCAATCGCCACCTCACCCTCGAGATACCCATAGTAATGACCATTCGCCGTTGAATAGGGTTTCAGGCAATAGGCATCGGTGTCGGCCCAGATCAGGTCGGGCTCCTGAGCCAGCATCCGGTAGCGGAACTTGTCGGAATGCGGCGCGGGGCTATTGGTACGCTCATGAGTGATAAATTCGGAATCCGGCAGGATCTCGCGGGCATCACGGTGCTCGACACCCTCGGGGATGTTCGTCACATTGCTATAGGTATAAAGCCGCACGCTGTGGCCCATATCCAAGTAAGACTGGATGCACAACAGTTCCAAAAAGCTGAGCGGCCCCTCGACCCACAGCATTGCAATCTGGAAGTCCCGTGCCATGTTCTGCCCTCTCTGCCCAATGTGTTCATGCCTTGACGGCTTGCCTGCATTGGAGTGACCCAATTCCCGGCGCCGCGCAACGTCGCAGTTGTGGTAGCAACTATTTTCCTGCCCGTGTGGGATCCGTAAACACAAAAGAGGCGCCACTTGGGCGCCTCTGCTTCATATGTTTTCGTCCCGTATCTTACGAGCAGTAGGCGTGCTCGCGGGCGATGTCGGCGATGTCGCACCGGCGGATGCCGATGTCGTTCAACTCGCGGTCGCTCAGACGCTGTAGCTCGGTATACGTGCGGGTGTATTCGCTGGCCCGGGCGCGGTTTTCTTTCACGCGCTCGATCAGGTTTGCGATACGGGCGGTCAGGTTGAAGCCGCCATGTGACAGAGTCGCTGTGTGTGCCATTATCTCATTTCCTTTCGAATGTCGGGGCGTATTCCCCGATGTCACTTACTTGGTTCCTGTCTTGGACAGGGTTGAGATAGGGAGTTCAGTTATCGCTAACAACGATGGTTTTGGACTGGCCGCTATGCATTTTTGGCATAGCGGCGCAAATCAGGAGTGACCGCTACCGGCCGCAAGCCGGGACAGGTTGTCCAAAGCAGCAGACCAGCCACCTTTGTAGTCCTGAAATAGTTCTGGCCCGGCCAGGCTTGTGATCTGCAACGTGACGCGCAGCGTACTGCCTTGGCCATTCGGCATGATTTCGTGTCCGCACAGCGAGACCGAGACCAACTCTCCCTGAATGACCAGTGTTTCGGTCAATGAAAGAAACTCCGGCGAGACCACGTGGAACAGGCTGGTCGTATTGAACTCTGGCGCCTCTTTCGGTCCACACCGCGTTTCCTCACGGCCTCCGGGTCGACAGTCAAAAACATCAATCAGAACTACGCTTTCATCGTCTGGTGCGGCCCATTTCTGGCGTAACTCGCGGTCGGTCAACACCTGAAACAGCCGGTCGGGAGCGCAGGCAATCTCGCGTTCCAGGATCAAAGTTTCGTAATCAGCCATCATCGGATTCCTTCTCAATTTGCTCGGCAAGTGCAGACAGGCGATCCAGCCGGCCTTCCCAGAGGTGACGTTGTTGTTTCAACCAACCTTCCGCCTCGGCGATCGGGGCGGCTTCGATATGCAACATGCGAACCCGACCGATCTTCTCCGAACGGATCATTCCCGCGGATTCCAGTTTGCCGAGATGCTTCAGAAACGAAGGAAGAGCCATGTCGTGCGCTTCGTGCAGCTCTGACACGGCCGCTGGGCCAGTGATCAGCCGTTCGATCACAGCACGCCGGGTCGGATCGGCCAGCGCAGAAAAAAATGTATCGAGTTTGTTAGCCATAAGGCTAAGTATTTCAACGCACCGCCCACGTCAAGAAAAAGTTAGCCGTTTGGCTATGTTTTAATTTTTTAGGTCAGGACAGAGGGCAAAAAGGTGTCTACCTGCGAGTTCCTGACCAGGCCTTGGCCAAGTTCACCGCAAAAGGCGGTCTTCCGAAATTCCGCACAAGCGACGGCCAAAAATGAAAACGCCCCCGATCAGATCGGAGGCGTTCATTAGGCTTTCGAAGTTGGCGCTTAGCCGCGCTCTTCGATGATCTCAACCAGATGCGGGATCTTGTTGACCATGCCGCGGATCGACGGAGTGTCTTCCAATTCGCGGGTCTTGTGCATCTTGTTCAGGCCCAGACCGATCAGGGTTGCGCGCTGTTCGGCGGGGCGACGGATCGGGGAACCGATCTGCTTGACGACGATGGTTTTTGCCATTGCTCGCTCTCCTTACGCTTCGGCTTCAGCCGGTGCTTCATCCCGCTTGGGCAGGATATCGGCGACCTTCTTGCCACGACGCGCGGCAACCGAACGCGGGCTCTGTTCTTTCTTCAGGCCGTCGATGGTGGCGCGGATCATGTTGTACGGGTTCTGCGAGCCCAGCGACTTGGACACAACGTCCTTCACGCCCAGCATTTCGAACACAGCACGCATCGGACCACCGGCGATGATACCGGTACCTTCCGGCGCGGTGCGCATGACCACTTTACCGGCGCCGTGACGGCCCTCGATGTCGTGGTGCAGGGTCCGGCCTTCGCGCAGCTGCACGCGGATCATCTGACGCTTCGCTTGCTCGGTCGCCTTGCGGATGGCTTCAGGTACTTCTTTCGCTTTACCTTTGCCAAAGCCCACGCGGCCTTTCTGATCGCCAACAACCACCAGAGCGGCGAAGCCAAAGCGCTTACCACCTTTTACGGTTTTCGACACGCGGTTGATTGCGACCAGACGATCGGCAAATTCCGGTGCTTCTTCACGGTCGCGGCCACGGCCTCGACGGTTTTCACGTTCTGCCATTTGGCATCCCTTTTCTCATGTGGCGCTTGGCGCCGTTTTCTTCAATCCAAGTGAGCCTCGACTGACGCCGAGGCCCCCGGATCATCGGGGCGGATCGAAACCCGCCCACAGGTCTTAGATTTTCAGGCCACCTTCACGCGCGGCGTCGGCAACTGCCTTCACCCTGCCGTGGAACAGGAAGCCACCACGATCGAAATAAGCCTCTTCGACGCCGGCCTTCTTGGCCCGCTCGGCGATGGCTGCGCCCACTTTGGTGGCCGCTTCGATGTTGTTCTTGCCGACAACGCCCAGATCCTTTTCCAGGGTCGAGGCCGAGGCCAGGGTCACGCCACGTACGTCGTCGATCAGCTGAACAGAGATGTTCTTGTTCGAACGGTGTACGGACAGACGCGGACGACCCGCGTTGACCTTGCGAAGTTTGTTCCGAACGCGCAGGCGGCGCTTCAGAAACAGGGTTCTTTTGCTGTTTGCCATTGTGTTCGTCCTTACTTCTTCTTGCCTTCCTTGCGGAAGATGAACTCGCCCTTGTAGCGGATGCCTTTGCCTTTGTACGGCTCGGGACGGCGCCACTCGCGGATTTTCGCCGCGGTTTCGCCCACCAGCTGCTGGTCGATGCCTTCCACAACGATCTCGGTCTGCTTTGGCGCGGTGATGGTGACACCTTCCGGAGCAACGAAATCAACATCGTGGCTGTAGCCCAGGTTCAGCTTCAGGGTGTTGCCCTGCATCTGAGCGCGGTAACCCACACCCTGGATTTCCAGTTCCTTCTTGAAGCCTTCGGTCACACCGGTCACCAAGTTGGCGACCATGGTGCGGCTCATGCCCCACTGCTGACGAGCACGCTTGGACGAACCACGCGGGTCGATTTTGACCACGTTGTCTTCGACCGTCAGGGTGACGTCATCGGTTGCGGTGAAGCTGCGGGTGCCTTTCGGACCTTTGACTTCGATGGTCTGACCCGACACAGAGGCGGTAACGCCGCTGGGCAGCTCGACCGGTTTCTTACCAATACGAGACATTGCAGACCTCCTTAGAAGACGGTGCAGAGCACTTCGCCGCCAACATTGTTGGAGCGAGCGTTTGCGTCCGACATCACACCTTTCGGAGTGCTGACAATCGACACGCCCAGGCCCTGACGAACCTGCGGGATGTCATTGACGCCCATGTATACGCGACGGCCGGGCTTCGAGACCCGCTTCAGTTCGCGAATGACAGGGGTGCCTTCGTAGTATTTCAGGCTGATTTCCAGAGCCGGATGACCGTTTTCACCGGTCGTCTTTTCATAGCCGCGGATATAGCCTTCGTCCGCCAGCACGTCCAGAACCCAGGCGCGCAGTTTCGACGCCGGAGTGATCACGGTGGACTTGCCGCGCATTTGCGCGTTGCGGATGCGGGTGAGCATATCGCCGATAGGATCGTTCATATCTGTCTCTCCCTTACCAGCTCGATTTCACCATGCCGGGGATCTGACCAGCAGAACCCAGCTCGCGCAGCGCGATACGGCTGACCTTCAGCTTACGGTAGTAAGCGTGGGGACGACCGGTCAGCTGACAACGGTTGTGCAGACGGGTAGCCGAGCTGTTGCGCGGCAGTTTCGCCAGTTTCAGACGCGCTTTGAAGCGCTCTTCCATCGGCTTGCTCTCGTCATTCGCGATCTCTTTCAGAGCCGCACGCTTTTCGGCATACTGTGCCACCAGGCGTGCGCGCTTCTTCTCGCGTTCGATCATTGCTTTTTTAGCCATGTCTCAATCCTCCCGGCGCTTACGCGTTGAACGGCATGTTGAAAGCTTTCAACAGTGCCTTTGCTTCAGCGTCGGTTTTCGCTGTGGTGGCAATTACGATGTCCATGCCCCAGACCTCGTCGACCTTGTCGAAGTCGATTTCCGGGAACACGATGTGCTCTTTCATGCCCATGGCAAAGTTGCCACGGCCATCGAAGGACGGTTTCACACCGCGGAAGTCACGTACGCGAGGCATCGCGATGGTGATCAGACGGTCCAGGAATTCGTACATCCGGTCGCCGCGCAGGGTCACCTTGGCGCCCAGCGGCATGTCTTCACGGACGCGGAAACCCGCGATCGACTTCTTCGCCTTGGTCGAAACGGCCTTCTGACCGGCGATCGCCGTCAGATCCTCGACCGCGGCTTTCGCCTTCTTCGAGTCCTTCACCGCCTCGGCACCACAGCCGATGTTCAGAACGATCTTCTCCAGCTTGGGGATCTGCATATCGTTCTTGTAGCCGAACTCTTCTTTCAGAGCGGCACGGATGGTTTCAGCGTACTGAGCTTTCAGACGCGGGGTGTAGGTTGCAGCATCAAGCATCGATCACGTCCCCCGTGGTCTTGGCGTAACGAACCTTCTTGTCACCTTCCATGCGGAAGCCGACGCGGGTTGCCTTGCCGTTCTTGTCCAGCAGGGCCAGGTTCGACAGGTCGATCGGCAGAGCTTTGGGCAGGCGGCCACCTTGCGACGTTTGCGACTGGCGGGTGTGGCGAATGGCGATGTTCACGCCATCAACGACAGCTTTGCCGGCTTTGGGGTCGACCGAGGTGATAGTCCCCTCTTTGCCCTTGTCCTTGCCGGCCAGCACGACGACCTTGTCGCCTTTGCGGAGTTTAGCAGCCATGATTACAGCACCTCCGGAGCCAGCGAGATGATCTTCATGAAGTTCTTCGCGCGCAGTTCACGAACAACGGGGCCGAAGATACGGGTACCGACGGGCTCGTTGTTGTTGTTCAGGATGACGGCGGCGTTGCGATCGAAGCGGATCGCGGTGCCGTCTTCGCGACGGACTTCTTTGGCGGTGCGCACGACGACGGCCTTGCGGACATCACCTTTCTTCACGCGGCCGCGCGGGATGGCTTCCTTCACCGAGACGACAATGATGTCGCCGACGGAGGCGTATTTACGCTTGGAACCACCCAGGACCTTGATGCACTGAACTCGGCGGGCGCCGGAGTTGTCAGCGACATCCAGATTGGTCTGCATCTGGATCATGTGGTTTCTCCCGACCTGTGGGGGCTGGTCTTGTTAAATCCCCCAGGGTTTCGACAAATGGAAAAATCCCGGAGGCTTAGGCCTCCAGAACCTCCCAACGTTTCGTCTTCGATTTCGGCGCGCATTCGATGATGCGCACGGTGTCGCCGACCTTGAAGGCGTTCTTTTCGTCGTGAGCCCGGTATTTCTTGGACTTACGAACGGTTTTCTGCAGTAGTGGGTGCTTGAAACGGCGCTCGACCAGAACGGTAATGGTCTGTTCGTTGGCGTCGCTGGTCACGGTGCCTTGCAGGATACGCTTGGGCATCTGATTACTCCTCGGATGCCGCGGCAGCGGCCTTTTCGTTCAGAATGGTTTTGACGCGGGCAGCATTGCGGCGGGCCGCTTTGATACCAGCAGTGTTTTCCAGCTGACCGGTGGCCTGTTGAAAGCGCAGGTTGAAGCTTTCTTTCTTCAGGTTGGCCAGTTCCTCGCGGAGCTGGTCCGGGGTCTTTTCACGCAGTTCTTGGGCGTTCATCGCCTTTTCCTTTGCTCAAAACACCAGAAGGCCCCGTACACGGGTCACCTTGGACCTGGTGGATGAATGATAGACATGCGAATCGCCCGACAACGCCGGGAGACCGCAGGATGCCGCCGTATAAGGGTTTGGTGGGTTGGTGGCAAGAGGAAGTTTTGCAACCAGAACCGGGCAACCAACGGGTCACGTCAGAACCTGACCACTTGCGCGTTGTCTTCTGTGGAAACGGGTTTGGCCGAAACTCAAAAGACACGTGAAACCCTTGAAGTATCTTTATCCCGCTGACTTAGGAACGGTGGAAAAAAATGGAACTGGTTGTCCTAATTGGGTTTGCGGCACTTCTAGTTGTTTTAATATCAAGAAAGCCACGCCTTGTCGCCCGTCATAGAGGCCATCAAAAACCTCCGCAAGCCTCCACACGGAACCGCGCAATCCCGCGACAACAGCCGAGTGTTGTTCCCTCCAACCGCGTTCTGACGGGGCGCGCTTATGTGATCGATGGCGACACAATCATTGTCCGTGGAACAAAGATCCGTCTAGCCGGCATTGATGCGCCCGAGCTGGACATGCCATGGGGCCTAAAGGCAAAGTGGACGATGGTCGAAATCTGCAAGGGTCAGGAGATTACCGTCAAGCTGAACGGCGAAACATCCTATGACCGGTTAGTTGGAATTGCATACCTACCCAATGGGCAGGACATCGGCGCGGAGCTGATCAAAAGGGGGCTTGCGCTGGACCTGCCTTTCTTTTCACAGGGAAGGTATAGGCATCTCGAACCGACCGGCGCCAGAGAACGACTGCGGAATGGGGCTTTCGGTCACGCATCGATTTCGGTTCGCAGGACGACGACAGTCGTCGCCTATGGGCGCAGATCAAACCGGCACAATGCCGGCAGTTGAATACGACCCAAGGAGTTCACTCCCACTTATAGTTAAAACTCACCGAAATCCGTTCTTCTTCGGCCATGTTCATGGGCACCTCGTGGCGCAGCCAGCTTTCCCACAGCAGAACGTCGCCGACCTTCGGCTTCATATAAATGAAGGGCTGCAATTCGCGTCGGGCGCCCTTGTGGCGCACCGGCGCGGCCATCATGCGGCCTGAGCGGGGGTCCTCCAGCTTCAGCGCGCTGGCGCCTTCCGGCATTGACACATAGGTCGTTCCAGAAATCACACTGTGCGGATGGATGTGGCTGGCATGCATTCCACCCTCGGGCAGGATGTTGATCCAAAGATCCTCCAGCTTCAATTCCCGGTCATCGAGATCAAACTCAAGGTCTTTCGCGAATGCAGCCACGTGCTGATCCAAAGTCTTCACCAAGTCCTGAAAGATCGGAAACCGCCAGGGCAGGTCAGTCAACGAGGCATAGCTGGTGTAACCCGGATAGCCGTTTTTTTCGCACCACTCCTGCCCGGCCTCGTCATCCTCAGCGATGACAAGGCACGAGTTCTCCAGCTCCTCCGGATCGATCCTTGGATCGAACTCAGACAGAGCGGCGCGGTAGAGACGGGTAACGAAGAGTGATTCAATCTGTGCCATGGGCGTCCATTACCCTATTCGACGCCCAGGCGCGATAGAGGAACTTTCTTCGAATTTGGAAAACCCCTGCTGCTGTCACAAGTCAATATAGAGCAACGGGTCGCTGTGATGCGCGATCAGCTTCCACGCTCCACCTTCAAGGCGATAGACATTCGTGCCGCGCATCCGGATACCGGCCCCATCGCCCTGCCCCGATGCCTCGGCGACATGGTGCACAGTGGCAAGCGTATCCCCAACCACAACATGCCGGTTCAGCACTTTGATCGACCCGCCCAGATGCGCCCGACCCTGCGCGACCCAATCCTGATCCGTGACTTTCCACCCGACGTGGAACAGATCGGGTGACGGCCCCATATAGATGACATCGTCCGCATGCGACCACAGCGCCTCCATCGTTACAACGTCACCCTCGAACATAGCGTTCAGTGCGGCAAAGAAGCCGTCGTCAATCTTTTCAATCTCTGACGTCGAAACCATTTGAGGCCCCCTTGTTCTAGGCTTTTCCGAAGTATCAAAAGCTGAAGCTGAGCCTAACCCAAACCATCCGAAAAACAAAAAACCCCGCCGGTTCGGCGGGGTTTTCTGAAGTCTTGGCAAGACCGGTTTACCAGTCCTCGCGGACCACCACACGGGTCTTGATCGGCAGCTTCATCGCCGCCAGGCGCAGAGCCTCGCGCGCGATTTCATCGTTGACGCCGTCGATCTCGAACATCACGCGACCGGGCTTCACTTTGGCTGCCCAATAGTCGACCGAGCCTTTACCTTTACCCATACGGACTTCGGTAGGCTTCGAGGTCACGGGGGTATCCGGGAAGATCCGGATCCAGACGCGACCTTGACGCTTCATGTGACGGGTCATGGCACGACGAGCAGCTTCGATCTGGCGTGCAGTGACGCGCTCGGGCTGCAGGGCCTTCAGACCGTAGGTGCCAAAGTTCAGATCAGAGCCGCCTTTGGCTTCGCCCTTGATCCGACCTTTGTGCATCTTGCGGAATTTTGTACGCTTTGGTTGAAGCATATCTTTCCCTCCTTAGCGACGACCGCCACCAGCACCACGAGGTGCAGGGCCGTCCTGGAGTTCCTGTGCTTTACGGTCACGTGCCTGCGGATCGTGCTCCATGATCTCACCTTTGAAGATCCAGACCTTGATCCCGATGATCCCGTAGGGGGTCATCGCTTCGGCATGTGCGTAATCGATGTCGGCACGCAGGGTGTGCAGAGGCACGCGGCCTTCGCGGTACCATTCGGTCCGTGCGATTTCGGCGCCGCCCAGACGTCCAGCGACGTTCACCCGGATACCCAGGGCGCCCATGCGCATGGCGTTCTGAACCGACCGCTTCATCGCGCGGCGGAACGAAACGCGGCGCTCCAGCTGCTGAGCGATCGACTCGGCAACCAGCTGCGCGTCGAGTTCCGGCTTGCGCACTTCGACGATGTTCAGGTGCAGTTCGCTGTCGGTCATCTGCGCGATTTTCTTGCGCAGAACTTCGATGTCCGCGCCTTTCTTGCCGATGATGACACCGGGACGCGCGGTGTGGATCGTGACGCGGCACTTCTTGTGCGGACGTTCGATGATCACACGGGCGATGCCGGCTTGCTTGCACTCTTTCTTGATGAACTCACGGATCTTGAGGTCTTCCAGCAGAAGATCACCGTAGTCCTTGGTATCTGCGTACCAACGGCTGTCCCAGGTACGGTTGACCTGAAGGCGCATGCCGATCGGATTGACTTTATGTCCCATTAGGCTTGCTCCTCAACTTGACGCACCTTGATGGTGATCTCCGAGAACGGCTTCATGATCTTGCCGAAACGGCCACGGGCACGCGGACGGCCGCGCTTCATGACCAGGTTCTTACCAACCCATGCTTCGGCGACGATCAGCTCGTCCACGTCCAGGTTGTGGTTGTTTTCGGCGTTCGCGATTGCGGACTGCAGGCACTTTTTGACGTCCTGCGCGACACGCTTGTTCGAGAAAGTCAGGTCGGTCAGAGCCTTCTCGACTTTCTTGCCGCGGATCATTTGCGCAACCAGGTTCAGTTTCTGCGGGCTGGTGCGAAGCATACGGGTTTTTGCCATTGCTTCGTTTTCAGCCACGCGGCGGGGGTTCTTTTCCTTGCCCATGACTTACTTCCGCTTCGCTTTTTTGTCTGCGGCATGGCCATAATAGGTCCGGGTCGGCGAGTACTCACCGAACTTCTGACCGATCATGTCTTCCGAGACGTTTACCGGGATATGCTTCTGGCCGTTGTACACACCAAAGGTCAGACCCACGAACTGGGGCAGAATGGTGGAACGACGCGACCAGATCTTGATGACTTCGTTGCGGCCCGACTCGCGCGCAGCTTCGGCTTTTTTCAGCACGTAAGCGTCGACGAAAGGACCCTTCCAAACAGAGCGAGACATGTCTTAACGCCCTTTCTTCTTGGCGTGCCGCGAGCGGATGATCAGCTTCTGGGACGCTTTGTTCTTGTTGCGGGTACGCTTACCCTTGGTGTCCTTACCCCAAGGCGTAACCGGCGTACGGCCACCCGAGGTCCGGCCTTCACCACCACCGTGGGGGTGATCGATCGGGTTCATGGCAACACCACGGACCGACGGACGCACGCCCTTGTGGCGCATACGACCGGCTTTGCCGAGGTTCTGGTTGCTGTTGTCGGGGTTCGACACGGCACCGACGGTGGCCATGCATTCCTGGCGCACCATACGCAGCTCGCCCGAGCTCAGACGGATCTGGGCGTAGCCGCCATCGCGACCAACGAACTGAGCGTAGGTGCCCGCGGCACGTGCGATCTGACCGCCCTTGCCGGGCTTCATCTCGATGTTGTGCACGATGGTACCGATCGGCATACCCGAGAACGGCATCGCGTTGCCGGGCTTGATGTCGGCCTTGGCCGAAGCGATGACCTTGTCGCCAACCGCCAGACGCTGCGGCGCCAGGATATAGGCCTGCTCGCCATCGTCATATTTGATCAGTGCGATGAACGCGGTCCGGTTCGGGTCGTATTCGATCCGCTCGACGGTTGCCGCCACATCCAGTTTGTTCCGTTTGAAGTCAACGATCCGGTAGAGACGCTTTGCGCCACCGCCACGGCGGCGTGAAGTGATCCGTCCGGTGTTGTTCCGGCCGCCCGATTTGGTCAAACCCTCAGTGAGAGACTTGACCGGACGTCCTTTCCAAAGCTCCGAACGGTCGATCAGCACCAGCCCGCGCTGGCCCGGCGTCGTCGGTTTGTACGACTTGAGTGCCATGCTTTCTGTCTTCCGTTTAGCAAGCGCGAGGATCAATCCCCGCTATGTGAGAGGCCCCCGTAGGTGCCCAGGTTATAGGGCCCCGAAGGTCCCCGGTTTCAAATATCAGAGGCCCCGGAACGAATCCGAGGCCGCAAGATTGGGTGCGTTTAGCAGGGTTGGGGGTGGCGAGCAATACAAAGAAACATTTTTTTCTTCTCTTCTGAAGGCAAAGCCTCGGTTGGACACGTGCACTCATCATCTTGACTTGCAGTTTCTTAGCCATTCCATTCACTGCAGCTTGCAACAACACACAAGGAGCTTCCGCCATTTCGCCAGAATTTGCGGGATACATTCTTCAACTAACGGAGAACGCTCTGAAACCCGAGAACATTGTCTGCGGGAGATGTTTTCTGTGCGGGAGTGTTGCCACCAGTGGAAAGGGAGAGCATGTGTTCCCGCGGTGGCTGCAACGGCAATTTAACCTGTGGGACTGCAGACTACAGCTGTTGAACGGTTCATTGATGCCGTATCGAAGTGTTCGCGTTCCAGCGTGCAAACACTGCAACAACTTGGTGTTGGGAAAAACCGAACATTATGTGTCTAAGCTCGATGGTAAATCGGTTTCAAATTGGACACTGGCCGATAGTTTTGAAGTTGGGCGGTGGCTAGCCAAAATCTTTGTTGGAATTCTTATGAAAGAGGCAACTGTATCGCTAGATAGAAGGAAGCCGGAATTCGGCTCAATTTTCCCTGTTGAAGCGACTGGCGAGCTATATCTTCTGCATCTGTTAATTCAGTCTTGGCGCAAAGTAATCTTGTTCCGAGCGGTACACACCGAACATCCGTTCACGTTGTATGTCTACGAAATCGAAGAGGACACTGATTTTGGGTCCTTCAATTTCTCGACAAATATTCCCGGAAAATCTGTGTGCATACGGTTTGGAACTCTGGGCTTCGCATTTGTTGGTGACGGGGGGTTGCAACATGAAGCCGGAAATGGTGGCCCTTTCCGGCTAGCTTTCCAAAAAATACATCCGGTCCAATTTGATGAAATCGCCGCAAGGGTCCACTACAAAGCGTCGTTGCGTAATGCTACACACTCGTACTTCCACGCAGAAGACGCTACCTCTTTGAGATTTCAGCAAATGGAAGTAATTCCGTATTCAAAGAATAAACTTGCAGATGGTAGCGATCGGATCTTTCGAGATTGGTCTGACAAAGATTTGGCTCATTTTTTCAAACTGTATAACGTGCCGCGATGGGATGTACTGGTCGACCCCAGTGGATCAGCCTCGTTCACCAGGCTTGTCGACTCAACCGGGCGCAAAATCGACTTTTTCTGAGGAACTTAACTGCCCAATACAACACCAAAAAATTGCCCCTCAGTTCGGCGTCTGTCTTACTAACCCCAACAAAAAACCCCCGCCTTTCGGCGGGGGCCTTTATCTCCTTCCAAAGACGGGTCCGATCAGAGACCGGTGGTCACGTCGATGGTGTTGCCCTCTTCCAGGGTCACATAGGCCTTTTTGACGTCTTTCCGCTTGCCCAGCTGGCCGCGGAACCGCTTGACCTTGCCTTTGGTCACGGTGGTGTTCACCGCCTTGACCTTCACACCAAACAGCGCCTCGACGGCCTCTTTGATCTGCGGCTTGTTGCTGTCGATCGCCACTTCAAAGACAACCGCGCCGTTCTCAGAGGCCATGGTCGTTTTCTCGGTGATGATCGGCTTGCGGATCACGTCGTAGTGTTCTGCCTTCGCGCTCATTTCAGTCGAGCCTCCAGTGCTTCGACACCCGCCTTGGTGAGCACCAGGGTGTCACGCTTGAGGATGTCATAGACGTTTGCGCCCATCGACGGCAGGATATCCAGACCTTCGATGTTGCGGGCTGCGCGGGCGAACCCTTCGTTCACGGTGGCGCCGTCGATGACCAGAGCGCGCTTCCAGCCCAGGTTTGCAACCTGTTTGGCCAGTGCGGCGGTCTTGCCTTCGGCTTCGGCGCTTTCGATCACGACCAGCTCACCGGCTTTGGCCTTGGCCGACAGTGCGTGGCGCAGGCCCAGCTTGCGGAACTTCTTCGGCAGGTCGTGGCCGTGCGAACGCGGGGTCGGACCCTTGTAGATGCCACCCTTGCGGAAGATCGGCGCGTTGCGGTCACCGTGACGTGCGCCACCGGTGCCCTTCTGGCGATAGATCTTCTTGGTCGAGTAGCTGGTTTCCGAGCGGGTCTTCACCTTGTGGGTTCCAGCCTGCGCGTTGTTGCGCTGCCAACGGACCACACGGTGCAGGATGTCCGCGCGCGGCTCCAGACCGAACAGGTCCGCATCCAGCTCGATGTTGCCGGCTTTCTTGCCGTCCAGTTTGATTACATCAAGTTTCATGCTTCACCACCTTCCGCGGGTGCTTCTTCCGCAGGTGCTTCGGTTGCAGCCGATTTCACAGCAGCCGGGAAAGGCAGGCCTTCCGGTGCTTTCTTCTTGACGGCGTCCTTGACGGTAACCCAGCCCGATTTCGGTCCGGGAACGGCGCCTTTGATGAAGACCAGACCACGGTCGGCGTCGGTTTTGACGACCTCCAGGTTCTGGGTGGTAACACGGGCAGCACCCATGTGACCGGCCATCTTCTTGCCTTTGAACACCTTGCCCGGGTCCTGACACTGACCGGTCGAACCGTGCGAACGGTGGCTGATCGAAACACCGTGCGAGGCGCGCAGACCACCGAAGTTGTGGCGCTTCATTGCACCGGCAAAGCCTTTACCGATCGAGGTGCCCGAAACGTCAACTTTCTGACCAGCCAGGAAGTGATCTGCCGAGATCTCGGCGCCCACTTCGATCAGCGCGTCTTCAGACACGCGGAACTCGGCCAGCTTGCGCTTGGGCTCGACCTTGGCGGCGGCGAAGTGGCCGCGCATGGCCTTCGAGGTGCGTTTTGCCTTGGCGGCACCGGCGCCCAGCTGAACGGCGGTGTAGCCGTCTTTGTCAGCTGTGCGCTGTGCAACGACCTGCAGGTTGTCCAGGTGAAGAACGGTCACAGGGATCTGCTTGCCGTCTTCCATGAACAGGCGGGTCATGCCGACTTTTTTTGCGATAATACCAGAGCGCATCATCAATACCCTCCGATCTTACGACTGCAGCTTGATCTCGACGTCCACACCAGCGGCCAGGTCGAGCTTCATCAGCGCGTCCACGGTCTGGGGGGTCGGATCTACGATGTCGAGAAGACGCTTGTGCGTACGGATCTCGAACTGATCGCGGGATTTCTTGTCAACGTGAGGGCCACGGAGAACCGTGAACTTCTCGATCTTGTTCGGCAGCGGGATCGGGCCGCGCACGTTCGCGCCGGTCCGCTTTGCAGTGTTGACGATCTCTTGCGTGCTGGCATCCAGGACGCGATAGTCAAATGCCTTCAGCCGAATACGGATGTTTTGGCTTTGCATATTAACAGCCTTTTTTCAGGCGTTGGAGTTGAGAGGAGGACGGGCGCTCATCGCCAACCCTCATCGAACCCAAAAGGCGGGAATCACCCCGCCTTCACGTTCTCACCGAGAACTCGCGCGGTTTAGTGGGGTTGGCGCTGTTTGGCAAGGGGGAAATGCCACCAAGCCCCAAATGCGGATTGTCCAACAAGTGATAGGCCGCCGCGCTGAATCTTGAAGACCCTACCCGGCTTCAGGATCCATTTGGGATTGCCCCAATTCCGCCAGCTCTGTCCAGACCGCACCCGGGATAGACCAGTCGGCCCATTCGAATGTCTGGTCCACGTGCTGCGGCCATGTCGCGCCGCAGATTGTCGAAGCTATATCTGCGTTTTTGACCGAGAATTGCAACGCAAGCGCCCCCAACGGGACATCGTAGCGGGAACAGATACTCTCGACCGCACGAACCGGACCCAGAACAGCTTCGGTCGCCGGCTGATAGACATAGAAATGATGCGCGGAACTTCCCTTGGCCAATATTCCTCCGGAATAGGGCGCCGCATTCAGAACGGTCACTCCCTTGGAACGCGCGAGTTCAATCAGCGGAGCGGAATTCACGTTGACGACTGTATGCCTGTTGTGCGTCAGAAGGACGTCGAACTCACGATCGCGTAGCATAGGCATCAGGACGTCAATTCGACCACCGGCAAGCCCCACAGCTTTGGCCAGGCCTTCTTCCTTCATCCGAAACAGCTCATCAAGCGCGCCGCCCGTGCCGGTCACTTTGGAAAGATCTGCGGCGTATTCAGGGTCATGAAGGTGAAGAATATCCACCTGGTCAACGCCAAGGGCTTCAAGGCTTGCTTCAAGCGACCTTCGCGCTTGTGTCGCATCAAACCTGTTGCTCTCCATATCCCGGTCCAGTTTCGTGGACAGAACCCTACCCTCGGGCCACCCGCCCAATTCGCGAATGACTTGCCCGATACGTTCTTCGCTTCGGCCCAACGCATACCCGCGCGCTGTATCAATGAAGCCGTCCGGACGCTGTAGAATTGCCCTGATGGTATCCAGTGCACGGCTTTCGTCTACTTCGTATCCATATATCTGTGGAATGCTTCCCAGCCCTGTTGAACCGAACCCTATTTGCGGCAACCTGACCCCAGTCCGGCCGATTTCAACATGCTTGGTCATCCCACCATCCTCCCCTACTGGACAATTCTGACTGCAATTGTGTCGAGGGGCGCCGCTCAACGCAAGCTTGGCGTATTCGCGTGCAACACCAAGATCGGCGCAACCAATGTTTTGGGAACTTAACGAAAAAGGCCGCCCCGGTTTGGGACGGCCTTCTTTGGTTTCTCACCAAGTTGCTTTCAGCTGGCTTCGCTTTGGAAAACCGCCTGCCGCAACCGGGCGCGACAAGCGCGCCTTACTCGATGATTTTGGACACGACGCCTGCGCCGACGGTGCGGCCGCCTTCGCGGATGGCGAAGCGCAGACCGTTTTCCATGGCGATCGGGGCGATCAGCTCAACG
>NZ_JBXWRU010000007.1:0-122314 GCF_059613085.1 Ruegeria sp. BHSC029 | reverse complement strand
ACGAGCCGCCCAAGGGCGGCTTTGCTCGTTCTCCACCGCCCGTTTCGCGCCAACCCAACAATCGCCGACATACAAAAGGCATACAAAAGGAAAGAAACACGCAAAATGCGCGATCGGATCTCCCAAGACGTAGGCTACGACCGACAAACGAACTGCCGAGCCACGTCAGGGATCAGTCAGACTGCGTACACCCTTACACGCGCGCTTTTTCAAATGCGGCCCAAGCGACTTCAAATTTCTCGAAGTTGAAGCCGGGTTCAGAAGCCGCATTCAGAATTATTCGTTCGGTTTCAAAGAGTTTCAGAATGGCGTGTTCGATCCGATCAATCAGATCAGCAGGTACGACAACAGCACCATGCCGGTCCGCATGGATGAGATCAGATGGATTGACCGTCAGGCCGAAGATCGAAACAGACGTGTCGATTTCTCGGACGTGAACGAAACCATGGCTGGGCCCGATAGAGCCGGCGATGACCGGGAATCCTTGCTGCATGTCACCAAGGTCCCGCATGACCCCGTTGGTGAGTGCGCCGGCCATTCCGAACCCTTTGTGCACAGACGTATTGATTTCGCCCCAATAGGCGCCGATGCAAGAGGGGAAATCGACATCCTCAACCACTGCAACAGAGGGAGCCGGGGCCTCGGCCATGTATCTGTAATAGTCCATTCGCCGCTGCCTGATGACTTCTGGCGCTTCGGAGGGCGGCTGCACCGCAGCGATCTTGGCTGTACGGGCAAATCCGACGATTGCGCCCTCGGACGGGGCCGAGCAGAACATCGTACCACGCGTGAATTGGTCAAACCCGCGCTTGCCTTGTGCCATCTCGATGGCGTTGCAGACTGTGGGTGTGTCGACCTTGCGTAGCAAGGCAAGTAGGGACGGTGTCATGGAACCTCCAACCAACGGCGCAACGCCGCTGTGGTTTCCTGGGGTCGCTCGAGGGTGGGTAGGTGCCCCGCACCGATTACGACCTCCAGCGTGCTGTTTCCGAGAAGCTTGTGCATCAGTTCGTGCCGCTCCAACGGACATAGTCTGTCATCCTCGCCGCATAGAACGAGGCTTGGACCTTGATAAGCGGACAAGGTGTCCGTTTGATCCGGGCGGCCCATGAGTGCGATGGACTGGCGAAGAAAGACCTCGGGGCCCAGATCGGCTGCCATGGCCATGCAAAGGTCAAGAATTGCGCCCTGCCGAGGGCCATCGGCCAGATAGTTCGGCTTCAACTCGTCACGCATGACCTGCCGCAATCCACCTTGGCGCACGGCCTCCATCTGCGGACCGCGCCGGGCTTTGACCTCGTTTGCTTCGGCCAGAGGGTTCGTGTCCAGGAGTGCCAGCCGTTCAACACGTTCTGGCGCCTGGCGCAGGACCTCCATGGCAACGATCCCGCCCATGGAAAGTCCCGCAAGGGCAAACATCGGCGGCGCGTGGCTCAGTACATCGGCGGCCATTGCCTCGACGCTGTCCTGGGCGCTCAGCGGATGGGTCATCAACGGCACCCGTCCGGACAGGGCCTCGATTTGCGGCCCGAACAGTCGGGCATCGCACATCATTCCGGGAAGAAGAACCAGGGGCGTCATGCCGATGCCAATCTGGCACCTTCGGCCAGGGAGGCCAGCTTGGCATAGGCGATGTCCGGGTCGACCGCACCGAAGCCGGCAAATGTACCAAACCCGCAGTCACTCCCGGCGATGACCCGATCCGGCCCGACGATGTTGGTGAACCGCTCGATGCGTTGCCGCACCAGCTCGGGGTGTTCGATGAAATTCGTTGTCGTGTCTACGACGCCGGGCACAAGGATCTTGTCGTCCGGGATTTCGCTCTTGCGATCCCGGAAGACGGTCCACTCATGGGCGTGGCGCGGGTTCGACGTTTCGAACAGAACATAGCGGGATTTGGTTGCCATCAGGGTCGTGAACACCTGATCCATCGCAATGTCGCAGCAATGCGGGCCTTCGTAGTTCCCCCAGCAGATATGCACCCGGACCCGATCCTGCGGGACATTCTGCAGCGCGTGGTTCAGGGCTTCGACATGCATCTCGGCGATCGCGATGAATTCGGCATCGGAAAGGTCAGCGAACAGCATGTGCCGGGAAAGGGCCAGATCGGGGCAGTCCAACTGAAGATCCAGTCCCGCTGCGACGATCGTTTCATATTCCTGCTTCATCGCATCCGCGAGCGCGGCCAAATAGGCTTCACGGCTGGGGTAGTGGGCGTTCTGCAGAAACAGAGAAATCACCCCGGGCGAGGCGGCGTTCATGAAGCCACGATCGACTCCGTGCTCAGCCATTGCCTGCTTGAGGTTGCGGATATCCTTGTTCAGTTCGTCTTGGCCTTTCGAGCGAACGTCGCCCGTGCATTGCGGCCGGGCGTATTGGGGTGTGCCCCCTTCGTTGGCAAGACGTTGCAAAAAACTGGGAAACATCTTCAGGTCCGCGGGGGCATTCCGTGGACTGTCCCCCGAGAAACCTGTGTAGCGGTCCTTTACGTATGTCGCGTACGAGATTTTTGAGGTCTCTCCGTCGCTGACGATGTCCACACCGGCCTCGACCTGACGCCGAACCGTTTCAGACACGGCCTTGGTCATGCAACTGTCGAACGCATCGGCGTCATAGGGCTCGTGCCGCTCGCGCGTAAAGATGAAGTCGACAACTTCCTGGGATCGGGGCAGAGACCCCACATGGGTGGTAAGTATCTTTGTCATGCGGGGTCCTTTCTTGATCAGTTGCCGGTCCAGGTTGCGCCAGCAGGATCGTCGGTCGCGGTGATGCGGTACAACCCGGCCGTTCCGGTCATGGATGGAGTGATGGTATAGGCTTCGCCGGGCAGCACCAGCACAGTATCCCCGCCCGAAATCGTGGTTTCGACATCCTCGACGGTGACCCGCCAATGGCCGCTTGCCGGCATCAGCACGACGGGCTTGGCCGATTTGGTGGGGTCTTGAACACCAGAGCCACGGGTCAGGAAGTCGACCTCAAAGCCGGGCTTGTCCTTGATCAGACCGTTTTCACCGATCACCTTGGCGGGTTTGTCGGCCGCCAGCGCCATCAGGTCCCAGTAGCGGGCCACGTATTTGCCGATCACGGCCTCGACCGGCACTTCGGGATAGGATTTCAGCTGCTCCTCGGTCAGCAAGGGCATAGGCCGGACGTTGTGCGGGAGGTCCTGGCCCTTCTTGCTATCGTAGAGCACGCCGTTGTCACCCAGCATCAACCCATGCGCCCGGGCGTCTTCAATGACCTGAGGTGCCCAGGTTACGCCGCCGCCGGCATCGTCACCGCCCAGAATGGACATGATCATCCCGTAGTCGTCGCCCACGTTCTCGAACCCGCGGAAAATGCCGGTAGGAATGTTGAAGATGTCACCTTCCTCGGCAATGAACTCGCCCGCCGTGCCATAGCGACCCCAGAAAAACCGCCAGCGGCCCTTGGCGACAAAAAAGACCTCGGCCGTCGTATGGCTGTGCAGCGAGTTGCGGCATTTGGGCGGCTGGCCGGCGGCCCCGATATTGAAGCCGATCTTGTCGGTAATATGAACGTGCTGATCCGGCGACTCCGAAACACCGCCGCCGATGATGGTAAAGTTCTCTTTCTGATCGCTGCCCGGCGTGTGGGCATCAATGAATGCCGTCTTGCACGGCTTGAGCTCTCCATAACGGACGATGCGTGATGCGATGGTTGATTGTGTCATGGTACTGGTTCCGGATTATGCGTTTGAGGGAATGGTCGGCAGATGCTCGATCACGTTCCCGGAGGCCGCAAATTCAGGCGGCGCGCTCGAAGGCTTTGCCGGAATAGGTGAAAGCGCCGGCTTGCACCGGTCTCGCGCAGGCCACAGGCCAGAACACGATATTCGACCGGAGCGAGCATTCAGACCTCTGTGCCCTGCAGAAGGATCTGCTTCCAGACCGAGGTTTCATCAAACAGGGTGTATTCGCGGCGCAGCTTGGGCTGGCCACTGATCAGTTCACCGAATTCGGCATGGCTGATGCCCAGAACATAGACCTGCGCTCCGGTGGGGGCTCCAAACACCCCCCAGCCGTCATGCTTGCCCCACAGGCTCCAGCGCAGTGCGGCACGGGGTGGCATGTTGGGATCGTCGCGGCCGATCTGGTGCTCGATGCGGAACTCGGCGTTGGGGAAGCTGGCCCGCAATCCCATCCAGAACCGGTCGACCGGGTCCCAACCGTGTCCGGTGACCCCGCCGACATATTCCGACTGCACCGCGCGGTCGTATTCAGCCCCGATCGCTCCCATGTCGGCGTTCATGATCCGGGTCAGAATATCGGCATAGCGCTGGCCCCATTCATTGTCGTTGCCTCGACCCTTGTAAGGGCCGGGCTGGTCGATCTCGGGCGTCAGAGGTTTCACGCAGTTTTTCGGCCCGCCCTCGCGAGCGATCAGATCGGCTGCGTATTCCTTGGGGTCCCAGCCCATCTGGCGCACGATAGCCCCCTGATCGCGGATCAGCCATTCATCGTTGATCTGATTGTCGACCGCATGGCAATCGGCCAGAATCCGGTACCGCAGCTTGGTTCCGGTTGGTTTGCCATAGACACCTTCGGCAAGGTGCGTGGCGGTCGAGATAATGCGGTGGGAACTCAGCATCCCCTCTTCGGGCGTGCCTGACCAGATCACGTCTTCGCCCAGAAGCTGCCGGTCGGGAAACTCGGCGAGGGTCGCCATCGTCGCGCCAATGACGTTTTGATTGCCCAGCACGACCGAACCCGGTGAACGGACAACGATGTCGTCGCTGTAATATTCATGCAGCGTGGCGATCCCGCGATCTTCCCAGATTTCCTTGGTGATGCCGATGATATAGTCGGGAAAATCCCGGAATTTGGGGTCAAATCCCTTCATGTGTTCGTCCTTTTCGGGTTCCATCCCTTGGGCAACCGGGCCGAGGTTCGTACGATCAGCGGTCCGTCAATTGCCACCTTGCGGGGTTCAGAAGTCTTGGGCTCTTCGATGTGATCCAGCAGCGCGGCAACCGTTTCCGCGACCATCAGGTTCGCCCGCTGCCGAATCGTCGTCAGATTGTATGCGGGCCATCCGGCAGGGGGCACATCGTCATACCCCACGACCGAGACATCTTCGGGGATGCGCAGGCCCAGCTCAAAGCGTAGAACATCCATGACCGCCAAAGCCATGTGATCGTTGGCGACGAAAACCGCGTCAGGTCGGCGCTCCGGTGCCACGTCGAACATGGTTCGGGCCGCCGCACGGGCATTTTCGGTGTGAAACTCGCCGATCCCATGTGCAAAAAGATCGCTTCCGGCATCGCGCAGTGCGGCAAGGAAACCAGCCTCGCGGTCGCGCTGGGTCGAGGCGCCCTGCCAGCCTGCGATGTAGCCGATGCGCTGGTGCCCGCCCGCCAGCAAAAACTCGGCTACCTTGCGGCCGCCGGCATAGTTGTCCGAGGTTACTGTGGTAATGCCCTCGATATCCTGACTGCGGTTGAACAGCACCACCGGAACGCCCGCCTGCTGGCAGCGCGTGGCGATGTCCGACGACATCGGCACCGAGGCCAGAATGACCCCGTCCACCTGATAGTCGAGGATTTCCTCCATCACGTCGTCGATGTTTCCGGCCGAGCGCGAAGCCATGAAGATCAGCACGTGATAGCCATGCTCCTGCAGGCGGTTGGACAGTTTCTCCAACGCTTCGGGATAGAAGTAGTTGTCCAGATAGCCGACCACCAGGCCGATGATCCGGCTTTTGCCCGACACCATCGCCCGCGCCAGCACGTTGGGACGATAGCCCAGTTCGGCCGCCGCCTTGCGTACCTTTTCCTCGGTCTTCTTGCTGACCGAGGCGCCGGGCGTGAACACCCGACTGACCGCCGACTGGCTGACGCCGGCCAGTTGCGCGACCTGAAGCGATGTGACCTTGTCCGCCATCAGTCCGCCGTCCATCCGCCGTCGATCAGCATCGACGTGCCGGTGACCAGCCCCGAGGCGTCGGACGCAAGGTAGAGAACCGCGCCCATGATGTCCTCGACCTCGCCCACGCGGTTCAGCTTGATCTTGTCCATGATCCAGGCCGCGCGTTCGGGGTTGTCGAAGGTCGATTGCGTCAGCGGGGTTCGGATGAAGGTCGGGCAGACCGTGTTGATGCGGACGCCCTGCTTGCCCCATTCGATCGCCATCGCCTTGACCATGCCTTCCAGCCCGTGCTTGGTCGCGCAATAAAGCGCCCGGTCGATGCCGCCGACATGGCCCATCTGGCTGGAGATATGGATGATCGACCCGGGCCGCCCGGCCGCCATCAGCGCCTTGGCCGCGTAGGCCGAAAGGAAGTAGGCCGAGCGCAGGTTGACACTGGTGACCGCGTCGAAATCCTCGGGCGTGGTTTCGACCGCCGGCCCGTGCCGCGCGGTCCCGGCCGAGTTCACCACCACGTCAAAGGCTTGCGCGTCGAACAGCGCCTGCAACGCGGTCAGGTTGCCCTGATCCAGAACCCGCCCCTCGGCCGACCAGCCCTGCGCCTGCAGGGCGGACACCGCTTCGGTCAGCCGCTCGGCCCCGCGCGCGGCGCAGACCACATGCGCCCCGGCCTCGGCCAGGGCGACAGCACAGCCCAATCCGATACCCGAAGACGCGCCGGTGACCAACGCGGTCTTGCCGCTCAGCGAGAACGAAGGGGTGCGGGGCAGTTGGGTCATCAGCTCATTCCATCCGGGATTTCAATGCGGCCCAGGTTCCGGGCCTTGTTGAATTCCCGCAGGCGGGCAAAGACGTCAACGCCAAGCTGCGCATAGGCGTCCAAAAGATCGACCAGAACCCAGTTTTCGCGGATCCGTCCGTTCTCCAGCCGCCAGAAATCGAGGCTGCGCATGGTGATCCGCTTGCCCGAAGGCGCGATGCCCATCCACCCGTCATGGGTGACGGTCTGGATCATGTTGGGCCAGCCGGTCACTGCCGCGTATTCGCCATCGCCGAAGAAATGATAGGTGATGTCATCGACATATTGCCCGCGATCCGGCATTCCGTTCAGGAACGGGATCTGGTGCCAGTTGCGGAACCCGGCATAGCCGCGCCCGGTGCCGATGCCCGAAGGCCCGTACCAGTTCATGCGCGGATGCCAGAACCGCTCCATCTCCATCACTTCGGGGCCGCCCTGCGAGGGGTGCTTTTTCAGATGTTCCAGCATGTCGACGATGTGCTGGCAGGTGGCGCGGCCCTTGTCGGCGTCGTAGGGCCCCGGCACCAGACCGTCCTGCGTGGCCGGGCCCGGCACATGCCATTCGCGGCCCAGGCTGGGCGCCATCGGCCAGGCACGGGCCTGCATCATCACCTCGGGGATGTCCCACAGGGCCTGCATCTCGACGATCCGGCCGTTTTCGAACCGGTAGAACTCGTGAAACCGCATGGTGACCTGATGGCCGGTGGGCGGGATGTCCAGCCACGGACCGGTGAAGGTGCCGGTGTAGTAGCCGCCGCAGCCGACCCAGTCGGCGTCGAACTCGTCCGGCCCGGCCATCACGATATAGTCGCGCCGCTCGAGGTCCGGCCAGGCATCCAGCAGGCCTTTGTAGGCCCGATCGTAAAACGCCTCGCTGCCGGTGCTGTCACCGAAGGGGTGGCACAGGCGGAACAGGGCGTCGGGCGCGGTCACCTGCGCCAGTGCTTCCCGCACGCCGGGTTCGCCGAAATCATACATCGCCGCCCGAAGCGGCGCGATCAGCGCCTTGTGCTGCGTATGCCTGTCACTCATTCGGCCGCATCCCGGTATGGGGCCGGTGCGCCATAAGGCACGTTGATGCCGCCATAGCGGCGCACCCGCACGTTGCATTGTTCAGCATGGCCCACGAACCCTTCCAGCAGACACAGGCGCGAGCCGTACTCGCCGATCAGAGTTGCCGCCTCGTCGGTCAGAATCTTCTGATAGCTGTGGGTCTTCAGGAATTTGCCCACCCACAAACCGCCGGTGTAACGCCCGGCCTTCTTGGTGGGCAGCGTGTGGTTGGTGCCGATCACCTTGTCACCGTTCGATACGTTGGTGCGCGGCCCCAGGAACAGCGCGCCATAGCACGTCATGTTCTCCAGGAACCAGTCATCGCGGTCGGTCATGACCTGAACATGCTCCGAGGCGATCTCGTCGGCGACCTGCAGCATCTCGTCATAGCTGTCGCACAGGATCACCTCGCCATAATCCTGCCAGCTGACCCGCGCGGTGTCGGCCGTCGGCAGGATGCCCAGAAGGCGGTCGATCTCGGACAGGGTCTCTTCGGCCAGCTTGCGCGAATTGGTGACCAGAACCGCGGGCGAGTTGTAGCCGTGTTCGGCCTGCCCCAGCAGGTCGGTGGCGCAGATCTCGGCGTCGACGGTTTCGTCGGCGATCACCATGGTCTCGGTCGGGCCGGCGAACAGGTCGATGCCGACGCGGCCGAACAGCTGGCGCTTGGCCTCGGCCACGAAGGCATTGCCGGGGCCGACCAGCATGTGCACCGGGTTGATCGTTTCGGTCCCCAGAGCCATGGCGCCGATGGCTTGGATGCCACCCATGACATAGATCTCATGCGCGCCGCCCAGATGCATGGCGGCGATCACCGCCGGATTCGGCTTGCCCTGGAACGGAGGGGTGCAGGCGATGATGCGCGGCACACCCGCAACGCTGGCCGTGGCCACGGACATATGGGCCGAGGCCACCATCGGGAACTTGCCGCCGGGCACATAGCAGCCCACCGACTGCACGGGGATGTTCTTGTGGCCCAGGATCACGCCCGGCAGGGTCTCGACCTCGATATCGGTCATCGAGGCACGTTGCGCGCGGGCAAAGTTCATCACCTGCTCCTGCGCGAACTTGATGTCGGCCAGTTCGCGGTCTGACAGCTGAGCGATCAGGGCGTCGATCTCCTGTTGCGACAGGCGGAACGAGGCGGGCGAATAGTTGTCAAACTTCTCGCTCAGCTCGCGCACCGCGGCGTCGCCACGGGTTTCGATATCCTTCAGGGTCGCCTCGACCACGGCGCGGGTCTTGGCGTCATCCTCGGCCCGGTCTGCGTCGGACTTGCCGCGTTTGAGATACTCGATTGCCATTGTCTTGATCCTCAGTTGTCGGGGCGGGGCGGAGTTTTCTCTCCCCGGTCATATGCTTCCCAGCCGTGGCCCTGGAACAGGTCGACGCCCAGCTGCGCGGCGACATGGGCGAAATCAACGTTCACCCAGTTGTCGACGATCTTGCCGTCGACCACTTTCCAGAAATCCATGTAGCGGATCTCGACCCGCTTGCCGGTGGGCGGGATGCCCAGGAATTCGCCCGAATGGGTCGCCTCCTGCCGGCCGAAGGCCGCGGCCCATTCACCCATGTAAAGCCGCGCCTCGTCGATGCAGACCTTGTCGGAAAACGCGGCTTGGAAGGGGCGCTGCCAGTTGTCCTGAAACTCTTGCAGACCGTTCTTCGTGCCGCAGCCCTGGTTGCCCATCCAGCGGAATCCTTCGGCGAAGAACTCGCCAATGTCGTTGATGCGGTGGTCATTCAGGCCGTCGACCATGGATTCGATCACGCGGCGCGTGTCTTCGGTCTTGGTCAGGTCAGTGTCGCGGGTCAGAACCGCTTGTTCAGGTCGGGAACCTTTCATCGTCTTGTCCTTGTCAGGTTGTCAGGGATTGGGGATCGGGGGGACATGCCCCCAAATCCGGGAAAATCCCTGGGCAACCTGTTCAGCGCCGGATGGCGCGTCAGGGCGTTATGGCGGAACCGGCGGCTCATCAGCCTTTGACCGCGCCGGCGGTCAGGCCGCTGACGATCTGGCGCTGGAAGATCATGACCAGGAAGAACAGCGGCGCGGTGATCGACACGGCGGCGGCCACGGCGACGACCTGGTCGGTGGTGGTGGTTTCGCGGTTGAACATGCCGGCGATGGCCGGAACCATGGTCTGGTTCTGCGCGTCCAGCAGCAGCGAGGTCACCAGAAAGTCGTTGTAGGCCAGCAGGAAGCTGAACAGACCGGTGGTGATGACGCCCGGCCACATCACGGGCATGATCACCCGACGGAAGGCCTGGAAGTGGTTGCAGCCATCCACGCGCGCGGCTTCGTCCAGCTCGGCCGGGATGTTTTGGAAGAACGACCGCAGCATCCAGATGGTAAAGGGCTGGTTGATCGCCACCAGAACCGCGATCACGGCAAAGGGCTTGCCGTACAGCGTGGGCGCGTTTTCCCCCAGGATCGGGCGCAGCCATTCGGCCGAGTTGATGAAGACGGGCAGATAGCCCGCCACCAGAACCGAGTGCGGCAGCGCGCGAAACACCAACGCGACAATCAGGATCCAGAACGCTAGCGTCGAGCCCGACCGCGCCAGCCCATAACCCGCCAGCGTGCCCACGGTCAGCGACACGGTCACGACGCCCGCGGTAACGATCAGCGAGTTCTTGAAGTTGTTGGAAAAGCCGCGGTCGATCCAGACGGTCTTGTAGTGCTCGGTCGTCAGACCAACCACGTCCCGCCCCAGCGGGCCGAACAGTGGGTTCAACACGTTCAGAACGGCCGGCAAGATCACGAAAAACACCAACAGAAAACCCATCACCAAGGCCAAACCGCCGATGATCCAGCCGAACCAGGCCTGACCCGGCTTGGTGTAGGTTCTGACCATCGAGGGCAGTGTCTTGGTCGTCGCAATCACCGCGACCCAGATGGTGACGATGCCGAGGATGATGTCGAGGATGGAAAGGCCTTCCCCGGTCGCAAGAGTCGCTGGACCGAAGATCACGTTCAGCGCGTTGCTGTCGAATGCGTCCACGGGTGATTTGAAGCTCATCACCGCGATCCAGAAGATCGGGAAGGCCGCCACGAGGCACCAGAACGCCAGAAACAGGTTCGACGACAGGCGCAGGCCGAGCGGTTGGCGAAGGGCGCGCGAGGACATATCAGTGACCTCCTTTGTGGTCGCGCCATGTCCGGCGCAGCGGTGCGATGAGAAGGATGACGATGCCGACCATGGTCAGCATGGCGCTGGCCGAAGCCCGACTGATCGAACGGTTGCCCGCCTGATCCGGCACGAGGAAGTCATAGGTCAGCCATTGCAGCGAGATGACGTAGCCCTGGCTTGAGAAGCCGACGATTTCTTCGAACACCCGGTAGGAGTCCATCAGATGGATCATCGACACGAAGATAATCAGCGGCATCAGGTGTGGGATGACGATGTATTTCAGGCGCTGCCAGCGGCTTGCGCCGTCGATCACCGCGCTTTCAAGGCTGTCCTGGTTCACGGTCTGAAGACCGGCGTAGAACACGATCGCGGCAAAAGGTGCGACATGCCAGACGCGGTACAGCATCATCAGCAACTCGATCGTCCAGGCCTGCGCGAACAGCGCGATGTCGCGGTTCAGCCACCATTCCAGCAGGGCCGTGAGGATACCGTCACCGCGAAACAGCCAGTTGATCGAAAGGGCCCCGATGACCGGCGTGATGATGAAGGGCAGGAGCGACACAAAGATCACCGGACCACGTATTGCCGATGCAGCATTGTTGATCACGATGGCGATCAGCAGCCCGGTACCGATCACCAAGGGCAGAGTGATCAAGGTAAAGGTCAACGTAAAGCGCAGCGCCTTCCAGAAATTGATCGTGGACAGCACGCTCCAGCTGCCTTCGCTGATAGCGCGCCAGGCGCGTTCAGGCTCCAGCACGTTGCGATAGCTTTCCAGCCCGACAAACTGGGTCTGCGTGATGATCTCGCCCTCTTCGTCCAGCCTCGGAATGGACTTTTCCTCGGTCACGCAGGTCTGGGTCAGGAAGCCCGGCGTGCAGGTCTCGACCTCGACCGTCTCATAGATGGGCTGGGTGACGTAGAAACTCTGCTTGAACACGCTGACCAGCGGGAAAGCGATAAAGAGAAGCATCATAAAGACAGAGGGGCCGACAAAGGCGGCAAATGTCCGGAAATTCATGGCTCTGCCTTTCTCATGGTTCTCGTTGGATTGGGTGCGGGAGGGTCGAGGCCCTCCCGCGGCAGGATCAGTTGTTGACCAGTCCGGCCTCTTTCGCGGCG
The DNA here is from genome assembly GCF_059613085.1 of Ruegeria sp. BHSC029. Lineage (NCBI taxonomy): Bacteria > Pseudomonadati > Pseudomonadota > Alphaproteobacteria > Rhodobacterales > Roseobacteraceae > Ruegeria > Ruegeria sp. BHSC029. Next base: position 110,321 of record NZ_JBXWRU010000007.1, on the reverse strand, counting down.
GTCAGATAGTCCGCCTCGATGTCTGCCAGCGTGGTCTGTGCGTCCTTGGCGCCGGTCAGATAATCGGCCAGGCCATTGCCAAGCGCGGTGTGCATGATCCCCATCGGGCCAGATGCGGGATAGGCTTTGGCGCCGGCTTCTGCCGAAGCGGCTGCACCTGCGGCCAGATCACCGGGCTTGTAGGCCGGGTTCAGCCAGACGGCGGCGTTGTTGTTGGCCTCGACCATTTCCGCATCCATGCCTTCCAGCGCCACGCGGAACGCGGCATCGGCTTCTTCGTCGCTCATGTTCGAGGCAAGAACGATGCCGTCCCACCAGATCGTGGTTGCCGGAGCGGCCGAGCCCATCGGAGCGGCCGCCATGACGACCTTGCCGACGACCTGGCTTTCGGCCTCATCGTTCATTGCGGCCGCGCGGCTGGCCCACAGGTTGGCCATGGCGATCTTGCCTTGTTGGAACTGCTGCTGAACGTATGTGGAATCCGACACCAGATACTCGGGGTCCATGTATTCGGTCATGGCCTTGAGCGTCTCCAGAGCCTTCACGCCCTGATCGTTGTTGATCGCAGGCATGTTGCCGTCAGCAAAGAACTCACCGCCTTCGCCCAGATACATGTTCACGAATTCCTGACCCAGGTTCCAGCCGGTCTTGAAGGTGCCGCCGATGGGGTAATCCATGACGCCGGCCTCTTTGATCTTGGCTGCAGCGGCCAGAACATCGTCATAGGTCTTGGGCTCTTCGATCCCCAGATCGGCCAGAACGTCGCTGCGGTACATCAGGTGCTGGGCGTTCACCATCATGGCGATGGCCATGGTTTGCCCGTCCACCTTGATCAGCTGGTTCGGCAGCAGGTCCTGGCCATATTTCGCGACCAGATCATCCAGCGGACGAATGGTGCCCGCGTTCAGCAATGGCACCAGCGTTGCGTTCGACACGCCGCCGATCTGGTACAGAGCCGGATCCGCCGCGAAGGCTTCGGGCTGCTTCTCGCGGAACTCCTGGTCCAGCGATGCGCCGAAATTGCCGCACTCGGCCATCGCGTCGGTGACGGCCTTCCAGGCTTCGAACCCGGCGGACAGTGATTTGAGCGGAACGGTGTTCTCGAACGAACACTCCGCCCATGCAGTGCTGGTCACCATGGTCATGGCGCCTGCCATCAGAATTGTCTTGAGTTTCATGCGTTTCTCCCTGTCAGGATCGGTCCGTCGTCGACGTCCGGACCGTTGGTTGGCCCTTTCGGGCTTTGGTTGGGGTCAGCCCCCGATCCGCGCACCGCTCTCTGCTTCGAACAGGTGACAGATTTCTTTAGGCACCGAGAACGAGACCATCTCGCCTATTTCGGCGCGGAATGCTTTGTCGGCTTTGACCGAGACCAGTGCACCGCCGACCCGGACCGAAATCATGGTGGCGTCACCCAGCAGCTCGAGCGTGTAGATCGGTGCAGTGATCTGGCCCTGACCTTCGGCCAGTGTCGCATCCTCGGCGCGGAACCCCAAGGTCAGCGGGCCATCAGCAACGTCCACCCCCGGGATTTCGACACCCGTGGTCCGGAAAACGCCGCCCTCGACCTGACCATCCATCAGGTTCATGGCGGGCGAGCCGATGAAACTGGCGACGAAAGTGTTGGCCGGGCGGTCGTAAATCTCGGTCGGGCTGCCGACCTGTTGCACGATGCCCTTTTTCATCACCACGACACGGTCGGCCAAGGTCATCGCCTCGATCTGGTCATGGGTGACATAGATCGTGGTGACGGCCAGTTCGTGGCTGAGATTCTTGATCTGCGCGCGGGTGGATACACGCAGCTTGGCGTCGAGGTTGGACAGCGGCTCGTCCATCAGGAACACGTTCGGTTCGCGCACGATCGCGCGGGCCAGAGCGACACGCTGACGCTGACCGCCCGACAGTTCAGCCGGCTTGCGATGGAGAAAATCGTCCAGCTCGACCATGGCGCTGGCGCGGCGCACCTTCTCGTCATGGGTCGCGGGGTCGATCCCGCGGACCTTCAGCGGGAAGCGGATGTTTTCATAGACGTTCATGTTGGGGTAGAGGGCATAGCTCTGGAACACCATCGCCACGTCGCGGTCCTTGGGTTCAAGATCGTTGACCACCTTGCCGTCGATCAGGATGTCGCCCTCGGTCACGTCCTCAAGCCCCGCGATCATGCGCATTGTCGTGGTCTTGCCGCAGCCGGACGGGCCAAGCAGAACCAGAAACTCGCGATCGGCAATCGTCAGATCGAAGTTGTGAACCCCAACAAACGATCCCCATCGCTTGCCGACATTGCGCAGTTGAATTTCCGCCATGAAGCCCCCCGGGAAGGAATCGTTTTGCATACGTTTGCAAAAGGGTATTCTTGGCTTACCAATTCTGGCAAGACATTTTTGCATACGTATGCAAATATGCCGGAAATCAGTGATTCACCCCCAGGCAATGACAGGCGCAAGATGCTGCAAAACAATGGAAAACAGATGAGCTTTCAAAAAGAGAAAGATCTGGTGAAGGCGTTCTATGAGGACCTGCAGTTGGCCACCAACGACAAACTGTCAGATGTCATGGGGCGATTCTGTGCGCCGAATCTGCTGTGGCGCGGCTTTCATCCGTTCGGTCAGATTTCGGGGGTCCACGACGTAGCGGAAAACTTCTGGGGCCCGCTGCGAACCAGCCTCAAACGCATGCAGCGGCGTCAGGACATATTCTTCGCGGGGTGCAACTCGCTGACCGACGAGTGCGAGGTCTGGGTGGTTTCCATGGGCCATCTGATGGGTCTGTTCGACCACTCCTGGTTGGGCATTCGACCGACAGGCAAAATGGCATTCCTGCGCTATTGCGAGTTCAACAAGGTGCAAGACGGCAAGATCGTTGAGACCGCGATGTATTTCGATATCCCGCATCTGATGGTGCAGGCTGGTCAGAACCCGTTTCCGCCCCAAACCGCAGCCCATCTTGTACAGCCCGGGCCCCAGACACACGACGGTGTCCTTGGCACGGATCAACCCGCCGAAGAAGGGGAGCAGACTCTGGCGCTGATCAACGCCATGATTTCCGATCTGGGCCAGTGGAAATGTGGCCTGACCCTGAGCGAAGAGCTAAGCCGCACCTGGCATGACGACATGATCTGGTGGGGGCCCGAGGGAATTGGCGCCACCTACACGATTGAACGGTATGGCAAGCAACACGCCGGTCCCTTCCGCGCGGCATTCGCCGAGCGGTCAAAGACCAAACATGTCTGCCGGCTGGCCGAAGGTCACTACGGCGGGTTTTTCGGCTGGCCGAACTTCACGGCTGTTCCGACCGGAGGGTTCATGGGCATGCCCGCGACCCAAACGCCCGGTGAGTTTCGGGTTATCGACATCTACCGCCGCGCAGGCGAGAAACTGGCCGAGAACTGGATTTTCATCGACCTTTTGCATTTCTGGAAACAGCAGGGCGTGGACATACTGGAAAGAACCACGGGCATCGGAACGGCGCAGATTTAGCCCGGGGGGGCGATCTGGATGCGATGGAAGGGGATTTGGTGGAGCCTAGGGGAGTCGAACCCCTGACCTCTTGCATGCCATGCAAGCGCTCTCCCAACTGAGCTAAGGCCCCTTTCCGGTACCGCCTGTGCGGTGGACGGACGTTTATGAAACGACGTGCGCGAGTGCAAGACCAAAAAATCGGATTCGGTGAAAAAAGATGCGCGGCGCACGGGGCGCATCGGGGCGCGGGGCAGCCTGCGCCGCCCCGGCCGGATCACGAGTCTTCGTCTTCCGACGCGACGTCGGTGATGTCGTCCAACGAGACGTTGTCCTCGTCGTCGTCCTCAAGCAGATCGTCGTCCAGATCGACATCGACTGCGTCATCATCGTCCAGCAGTTCGTCATCGGACGAGGCTTCGCGCGCCTTGACCGACGCTGCATCTTCGGCGTCGGCTGCGATCATCCGGCTTTTGCCGGTTTCCAATTCCACGATCTCGCCGGTATAGGGGCTGATGATCGGGTCCTTGTTCAGGTCATAAAACCGCTTGCCAGTGGTCGGACAAACGCGCTTTACGCCCCATTCTTCCTTGGGCATGTCAATTCCCCTTGATATCAGGTGAGTCGTATCAACGATTCAGGTCACCTGCCACATGCGGCGGGTACTGTCAAAGCCTTTGCGCCAAGGAGATCGCACCATGGGGCGACATTCATTGCCCGGACAGCCTCCCGTTGCGCTGACCTTGCGCAAATCGGCGCGGGCACGCCGCATAAGCTTGCGGATTTCCCAGTTGGATGGCCGGGTTACGTTGACTTATCCGCAGGCTGTGTCCGAATCCGAGGCGATCGGCTTTGCGCGCTCAAAGGAGGACTGGATCCGCCAGCATCTGGGTGCGCGGCCCGTTCCGGCGTCGGTCGGCTTCGGGGAAACCCTGCCGGTCGAAGGTGTGCCAAGGCGAATCGTGCCGGCGGAGGGGCGCCGGGTCAGTTTGCACGCCGATCAGGTTGCGGTGCCCGAAGGGGCCGAAGCGCGGCGCCTCGCCCGCTTTTTGAAAGAGCTGGCGCGTGATCGCTTGACCGAAGCCTGCGACGACTATGCGGCCATGCTGGGGCGGGGCTACTCCAGTCTGACGATGCGCGATACACGGTCGCGGTGGGGGTCGTGCAGTGCAGCGGGAGGGTTGATGTTTTCGTGGCGGCTGATTCTGGCGCCCCCCGAAATCCTGCACTATGTCGCGGCTCATGAGGTCGCGCATCTGGCCGAGATGAACCATTCGGCGGCGTTCTGGGCGCAGGTCGAGCGGCTTTTTGGGCCGTACAAAGCGGCCCGGCACTGGCTGCGCGACAATGGGGCCGAACTGCACCGTTACAGGTTCGATGCGCCCGCCGGTTGACGTCACGTGGATTTGTGATCACATGAGGGCATGTTGACCACCCGCAGCTCCGACTCCCAGATCGCGACCCATGATCAGGTATACCGCGCCTTGCGGTCTCGAATCATGCATGGAGAAATCCCGCCCGGTCAGGCGCTGACGTTGCGCGGCATCGGCAAGGAGTTCGGTGTGTCCATGACGCCGGCGCGCGAAGCCGTTCGCCGTCTGGCCGCCGAAGGGGCGCTGTTTCTGTCCAACTCGGGTCGGGTCTCTACGCCCGAACTCAGCAACGACCGGATCGAAGAATTGGCCGCGCTGCGGGCCCTGCTGGAGGTCGAGCTGGCCAGCCGTGCGCTGCCTCGGGCGCATATGGCTCTGATCGACCGGTTGCAGAGCATCAACATGACCGTGGCCGAAATGGTGACCAAGCGCGATGCGGTCGGCTACATCCGAACGAACCTCGAGTTTCACCGCACGCTTTATCTGCGGGCGCAGGCTCCGGCCATGCTTGCGATGGCCGAAACAGTCTGGCTGCAGCTTGGTCCGACCATGCGGGCTCTTTATGGCCGCCTGCGACGGACCGAGCCGCCGCATTACCACAAGCTGATCATCGCCGCTCTGAAGGCGGGGGACGAACCGGGTTTGCGGTTGGCGGTGCGATCGGATGTGACCCAGGGTCTGCGCCTGCTGGTCAGCTGAGCGGGCCTTTGCTCAAAGTGTGAAATCCAAACGGGCGGCGGTTGCGAAGCTGGCCTCAAGGCATTTGCTGCGCTACGCTGCTGCCAACAACAAACAAGAGCAGATTTCAGCCATGATCAATCGACGGACATTCTCACTGGGCCTCGGTGCAGGTTTCCTGAGCGCCTGCGCGGGCGGGTCCGCGCCTACCGGAACAACCGCGTCGCGAATGCGGGCAGTGCCCAATGCCGGCTGGGATTCTTGGGTTGCAAGTTTCAAGGCGCGCGCGGCCGGGCAGGGTATTTCGCAAGCGACGATCGACAGGGCGTTTCAGGGGGCCGGTTACCTGCCAGATGTGATCGAACGCGACCGCAACCAGGTCGAATTCAAGCGCTCGCTCGAAGACTATCTGGCCATTGCCGCGTCAGACGAGCGGATCAGTACCGGCAAGCAGATGCTGCAACGCCACAACGCCACCCTCACGCAGATTGAGTCGCGCTATGGCGTGGACAAAGAGGTTGTGGTGGCGGTCTGGGGGCTGGAAAGCCGCTATGGGCAGCGGCGGGGCGATGTGCCCGTGATTTCGGCCCTTTCCACGCTGGCCTATGACGGGCGTCGCGGGGCGTTCTTCGAAAGCCAGCTGATTGCGGCGTTGAAGATCCTTCAGAACGGTGACACGTCGCCGGCGAACATGACCGGCAGCTGGGCCGGCGCCATGGGGCATACGCAATTCATCCCGACCTCGTATCTGGCTTACGCAGTGGATTTCACCGGAGACGGCCGACGCGACATCTGGTCCGACGATCCGACGGACTCGCTGGCTTCGACAGCTGCCTACCTGTCACGGGCGGGTTGGGTGCGGGGCCAGCCTTGGGGGGGTGAGGTCGGATCTGCAGCGGCGAATTCGGGCACACCGGTTGCAATTCTGCAGCCGCAGAAACCCGGGCCGCGCATAGCGGTGTTCCGCAATTTCCAGGTGATCAAACGCTACAACAACTCGGACAGCTACGCGATCGGGGTCGGGCACCTGTCCGATCGGATCGCCGGTGGCGCACCCTTTCAGGCGTCATTCGGGCCGGACGAAACCGGCCTGACGCTGGAAGATCGCAAAGAGTTGCAGCGGCGTCTGACGGCTGCCGGGTATGACACGCAAGGCGCTGATGGGGTGATCGGCAAGAACACCACCGCGGCCATCACCGCGTATCAGCAAGCCAAGGGCCTGCCCGTTACAGGCGTGCCCTCGGTCAGCTTGTTGCGCTCATTGGGTGGCTGACGGATCAGGCCGCCAGTCCTTTGGATCCGAGGTCCAGGAACTTCTGACGCCGGTCCTTGATCAGCGCGGCGGCATCCTTGCCGTTCAGATCCTTCAGCATCTTGGCGATCGCCTTGCCCACGGATTCGATCGTGGCCGGGCGGTCGCGATGCGCGCCACCTTTGGGTTCGGGGATGATCAGGTCGCAGACGCCCAACTTTTGAAGGTCCTGCGCGGTCAGGCGCAGCGCCTCGGCGGCCTCGCGCATTTTTTCTGCATCTTTCCACAGGATCGACGCGCAGCCCTCGGGCGAAATCACCGAATAGATCGAGTGCTCCAGCATCGCCACCCGGTTGGCCGTGGCAAAAGCCACCGCGCCGCCCGAGCCGCCTTCGCCTATGATGACAGACACCAGCGGCACACCGATTTTCAGACACATCTCGGTTGAACGGGCGATCGCTTCGGATTGCCCGCGCTCTTCCGCGCCCTTACCCGGATACGCGCCGGCAGTATCTACCAAGGTGATCACCGGCAGACCAAACCGACCAGCCATTTCCATAAGGCGCACGGCTTTGCGATAGCCTTCGGGGCGAGCCATGCCGAAGTTGCGCTCGATCCGCGATTTGGTGTCCGAGCCTTTTTCATGGCCGATCACCATCACCGGCTGGTCGTTGAACCGTGCCAGGCCGCCGATGACCGCCAGATCGTCGGCAAAATTGCGGTCGCCAGCCAGCGGGGTGAATTCGGTGAACAGGGCCTCGACATAATCCTTGCAGTGCGGACGTTGGGGATGGCGGGCCACCTGGCATTTCCGCCAGGGCGTCAGGTCCTTGTACAACTCGTCCAGCAGCTTGGCCGCCTTGGCGTCCAGCGCGGCGGCTTCGTCCGCTACGTCCATCTCTTCGTTGGCGCGGGCCAGGGCGCGCAGCTCTTCGGCTTTGCCTTCAATCTCGGCCAGCGGTTTTTCGAAATCCAGATACTGGGTCATGACGCCTCTCAACGCGAAAGTTCTCCGCTATATGACCCGAGGTCGCCCCGGATGCAACTCGGCACCGCATGTCGGGGTGCGTTTCCCGCGCGGGGCGGCAAGGTAGGCGGGCCGGCGACTTCAGCCCGGCCACAGCACCGGGTACAACGAAATCACCAGAAGAACCGCCATCGACCAGTTGAACACGGTCAGACGTCGCCGGTTGGTCAGCACGCGCGCCATCTGCTGGCCCAGAACCGTCCAGGTGCTGACAGATGGCAGATTCACGCAGCCGAATATAATGGCAACCAGCGCAATGGCTTGCAGGGTCTGGCCCGGGGCATAGGCGGTCGTCGCCGTCAACGCCATGGTCCAGGCTTTGGGGTTCACCCATTGAAACGCCGCCGCCTGCAGAAACGTCATGGGTCGTCCGGCGTGTCCCGGGCCCTTGGCAGGAGCCGCATTGGCAATTCGCCACGCGAGGAATAGCAGATAGGCCACCGACGCGATTTTGAGGGTCACGTGGCTGACGGGATAGGCTTCGAACACCTGCACCAACCCTGCGCCGACCAACAAAACCATCAGCATGAAACCCAGGCCGATACCCAGCATATGCGGGATTGTCCGCCGGAACCCGAAATTCGCCCCTGAGGCCATGAGCATCAGATTGTTCGGTCCCGGCGTGATGGACGAGACAAAGGCAAAGGCGACCAGCGCAAGTAGAATGTCGTAAGTCATGGCGCAAAGATCGCCCAGGTTTGGTCAAATGAAATTGCGATTTCGCGCTCGATTACATAAAGCTTGCAACAAATGGCGAATATTGACCTCAAGAATCAGCAAATATTGCAAGAGCTGGCCCGGAATGGCCGGATCAGCAACCTTGAACTGGCGGACCGCGTAGGGCTTTCGCCGTCAGCCTGTCTGCGCCGGGTTCAAGAGCTTGAGCGGTCGGGCATTATCAGCGGGTATCGCGCCGTTTTGAACCCTGCGGCGATGGGTGTCGGTTTTGTCGCCTATATCGGCGTCGGACTGGGTGAGCATACAAAGACCGCCCAGGAAGGTTTTGAAAAAGCGGTGCAATTGGCGCCCGAAGTGGTCGAATGCCACAACATCACCGGTACGATCGAATACTTGTTGCGGGTGGAATGCGCCGACCTGTCGGCCTACAAGACCTTCCATACCGACGTATTGGGCACGTTGCCCCATGTCACCTCGATCACGTCCTACGTGGTCATGGGATCCCCGAAAGACCTGAGGGCCTGAGCTTGAACCCACTGCCGCAAGGACCTTGCAGGCATATGTATCCCGGAATATCGTCAGCCTGAAAGCGCCAGAAACTCGGCATCAGATCGAACAGGGCGCGATGTCAGGGAGACACGATCATGAGTTTTGTTCGGACAGGCGTACTGGCGGCCGTGATGGCGATTGTCGCCGGTGCCGCATTTGCCGCGCCTTTGAAATTGCAGCCCGCCAACCCGCAGCCCAATCCCAAGGCGGGGTTGAACGTGAAATATGTGGGGCAGGGTACTCAGAGAAAGATCCGCGATCTGAGCCAGGCCAAAAGCGTGTTGTCCAAGGCCAAGCCGGGCAAGCCACTGCGCGGGCTGGACTACGCCGACACCAACAAGGGCGAGCCGGTTTTGACATTCACGGACCCCTACAATGTTGCCGCTGAAATCACCGGGTACATGCGCTTTGATTCTCCGGGCATTTACGAGCTTGAAACATGGTCCAATGACGGGATCGAGGCCTATGTCGGTGGTCAGCAGATCGGCCGTGTCACCGGGATCCAGGGGTGTGAAGCCAACCAGCGCACCGAGGTCGAAGTTCCAAAGGCGGGCTGGTACCCTCTGAAGATCATCTATTTCCAGAAGCTGGGAACGTCCTGCCTGATGATGAAATCCGGCAAGCAGGGTGAGAAGTTTACCTGGACCCCAAACAACGTGTTCGGCCGCTGAGGCCAACCGAAGTCAGGAAAAGGCGCTCGGAACGAGCGCCTTTTTTCGTAAGTCCCTGTCAGCCGTTTGCGGCGATCAGCTCGGCCTGTGCTACGATCACCTCGGCCTGCTTGATCGAGGCGATGTCGACCAACCGCCCCTTGTAGACGGTAGCGCCTTCGCCCTTGGCCTTGGCTTGCTCCATCGCGGCCAGAATCTCGCGCGCTTCGGCCACCGCCTCGTCCGACGGGGTGAAGACTTGATTGGCCAGCGCGATCTGCTTGGGGTGGATCGCCCATTTGCCGACCATGCCCAGCGTCGCCGAACGGCGCGCCTGCGCGATATAGCCTTCGTCGTCCGAGAAGTCGCCGAACGGCCCGTCGACCGGCAGCACCCCATGGGTGCGGCAGGCAGCCACGATGGCAGCCTGGGCCCAGTGCCACGGGTCCGACCAGTATTTCTGACCCTCGCGCAGCATGTAATAGTTTTCCTGCGTGCCGCCGATTCCCGTGGTCTGCATCCCCATCGAGGCGGCGAAATCGGCCGCGCCCAGGCTCATGGCCTGCAGGCGTGGAGAGGAGGCCGCGATTTCCTCGACATGGGCGATGCCGGCGGCGGATTCGATGATGACTTCAAAGCTGATGGGCTTGGTGCGGCCCTTCGCGCGTTCGATCGCAGTGACCAGAGCGTCAACCGCATAGACATCTTCGGCGCAGCCCACCTTGGGGATCATGATCTGATCCAGCCGGTCGCCGGCCTGTTCCAGCAGGTCAACGACATCGCGGTACCAATAGGGCGTATCCAGCCCGTTGATGCGCACCGACATGTACTTGTTTCCCCAGTCCACGGTGTTCAGCGCCTCGATCACGTTGGCGCGGGCGGTGTCCTTGTCGGACGGGGCCACCGAATCTTCGAGGTCGAGGTTGATCACGTCCGCGGCCGAGGCGGCCATCTTGGGGAACAGCTTGGTGTTGGAACCGGGGCCGAACAGCTGACAGCGGTTTGGTCGCGCCGGGGCGGCGGGTTGGATACGAAAGCTCATCGGCACCTCGTTGGGTAATGAAATTGCGATTTCAGTTGGCAATTGGGTATTAAATTGCGCGACCCTGCGCAAGCCTGATTGTGCAACTGCGGCAATGCTGTTGCAGAAAGCTGTGCGCAACCCCCGGAACGCGGCGGTCAAAGTTTCATCGTTTTGAAAATTTCGAAGCTTTTTGCGCCGCGCGGGGGAATCTTGCAAAATTCTCCGGCCGAGGTGCGGGAGGTCGGAGGAAAACGAGAAACGCTCGTTGACGGCCTTTAATAGGTTGGGGCGGAAGAAAAGGAGAGCGCGCGATGATCGAGACACCGTATCTGCTGTTTTTGGGCGATGCCCCCGACCAACTGGCCGCCAAGGTCGCGATCGGCATTCGGGACTGGCGCCCGGAAAACGCCGTGGGTCAGCTGCGGATGGAGGGCTGCAAGGCCGATCTGGGCCTGACAGACATGACCCTGGCCGAAGGCAAGGCCGCCGGCGCCAAGACGCTGGTGATCGGTGTCGCGAACCGCGGTGGCGTCATCAGCCAGGCCTGGAAAGAGGTCCTGATCGCCGCGCTGGAAATGGGCTATGACCTGGCCTCGGGCCTGCACAACCTTCTGCGCGACGAAGGCGATCTGGTGGCCGCGGCCCAGACCCATGGCTGCACCCTGCATGACGTTCGTGTGCCCACGGTGGGTTATCCGATCGCCAACGGGCGCAAGCGCAGCGGCAAGCGCTGTCTGGCGGTGGGCACCGATTGTTCGGTAGGCAAGATGTACACGGCCATGTCGATGGATGCCGAGATGCGCAAGCGCGGCATGAAATCGACCTTCCGCGCCACCGGCCAGACCGGCATTCTGATCACCGGGCAGGGCGTTCCGCTGGACGCCGTGGTGGCCGATTTCATGGCCGGTTCCGTTGAATACCTGACGCCCGAGAACGATCCCGATCACTGGGATCACATCGAGGGGCAGGGATCGCTGTTCCATGTCTCGTATTCCGGCGTGACCATGGCTTTGATCCATGGCGGTCAGCCGGATGCTCTGGTTCTGTGCCACGAGCCGACCCGCACCCATATGCGCGGTCTGCCGGAATATTCCCTGCCGTCGCTGGAGCAGCTGCGCGACACGGCCCTGCCTTTGGCGCGCGTCGCCAACCCCGCCTGCCAGGTTGCGGGTGTTTCGATCAACACCCAGCACCTGAGCGAGGAGGACGCGAAAGCCTACATCGCCAAGGTCGAGGCCGAGATGGGCCTACCGGCGACCGATCCGTACCGGTTCGGCGCGGGCAAGCTGGTGGACGCGCTGGCCGCGATGTGATCCAACCGGGGCGCCGATGGCGGGGATACCTGCCTCCGGCGCTGGAAACTGCAAAGACAGAGGAGTGGGCGCGTGCAGATCGACGTCTCTCGTGATGTGTTCCGGCTGGCGCAGGTGTTCACCATCTCGCGCGGGTCGCGGACCGAGGCCAAGGTACTGACGGTGCGCCTGACGGATGGGGCGCATCAGGGCTGGGGCGAATGTGTGCCTTATGCCCGGTATGACGAATCGCTGGAATCGGTCGAAGCCGAGATCCGCGGTTTGCCCAACACGTTCACGCGCCAGTCGCTGATGGACCTGCTGCCCGCCGGTGCCGCGCGCAATGCGGTGGATTGCGCCCTGTGGGACCTTGAGGCCAAGCGGGCGGGCAAGCGCGCCTGGGAACTGGCCGGCCTGCCCGCGCCCAAGCCCGAGATCACCGCCTATACCCTGTCGCTGGACACGCCCGACGCCATGCGGGCGCAGGCGGCGAAGAACGCGCATCGTCCGCTGTTGAAGATCAAGCTGGGCACGCCCGACGACATGCCGCGGCTCGAGGCCGTGCGGGCTGGAGCGCCCGACGCCAGAATCATCGTGGATGCCAACGAGGGCTGGACGGCCGAGGTCTATGCTGATCTGGCGCCGCATCTGGTGCGGCTGGGCGTCGCGCTGGTCGAACAGCCGCTGCCCGCCGGGGATGACGAGGCGCTGATCGGGCTGGAGCGCCCGGTGCCGGTCTGCGCCGACGAGAGCTGCCACGATCGTGCCAGCCTGCCCGGGTTGAAGGGCAAATATGACGTGATCAACATCAAGCTGGACAAGACCGGCGGCCTGACCGAGGCGCTGGAACTGCGCCGCGGGGCGCAGGCCGCGGGCTATGGCATCATGGTGGGTTGCATGGTCGGCAGCTCTTTGGCGATGGCGCCTGCGACACTGGTGGCGCAGGGCGCGCTGGTGACGGACCTTGACGGCCCGCTTCTGTTGGCCGAAGACCGCGACACCCCGCTGGTTTTCGACGCGGCCGGAGTACACCCGCCGCAGGCGGCGCTCTGGGGGTGACGCGCTGAGGCAAGGAATGGGCGCAGCCCAAGGACGAGAAGGATATGACATGACCCGCACCGTTTACGTGAACGGCGAATACCTGCCCGAGACCGAAGCCAAGGTCTCGATCTTCGACCGAGGCTTTCTGATGGCGGATGCCGTTTATGAGGTGACCAGCGTGCTGGACGGCATGCTGATCGATTTCGAGGGTCACGCGGTGCGCCTGAAGCGGTCTCTGGACGAATTGCAGATGGCCGAACCCTGCAGCAAGGACGAGCTGCTCGAAATCCACCGCAAGCTGGTCGAGCTGAACGGCATCACCGAGGGGCTGGTCTATCTGCAGGTCACCCGCGGCAGCGACGGCGACCGCGATTTCGTCTTCCCCTCGGTCGACACCAAGCCGACGCTGGTGCTGTTCACCCAGAACAAGCCCGGGCTGGCTGACAACCCGGCGGCGAAGAAAGGGGCCAAGATCATCTCGATCGAGGATATCCGCTGGGGCCGCCGCGACATCAAGACGGTGCAACTGTTGTACCCGTCCATGGGCAAGATGATGGCCAAGGCCGCAGGGTGCGATGATGCCTGGATGATCGAAGACGGGTACGTGACCGAGGGCACCAGCAACAACGCCTATATCGTCAAGAACGGCAAGATCGTTACCCGCCCGCTGTCAAACGACATTCTGCACGGGATCACCCGCAAGGCGGTGCTGCGCATGGCGACCGAGGCGCAGATGGAAGTCGAGGAGCGCCTGTTCACGATCGACGAAGCAAAAGAGGCCGACGAGGCCTTCACCACCTCGGCCAGCGCTTTCGTGATGCCGGTGGTCGAGATCGACGGCGTAGCGCTGGGCGACGGCACGCCGGGCCCGATCGCCACGCGCCTGCGCGAGATCTATCTGGACGAAAGCCTGAAGGCAGCGATCTGAATTCAAAGGCCCGCCGATCTGGCGGGCCCTTTCGTTATGGTGTCAGTCTTTTTTGCCCACGTTCTCTTCGAACGCGACCTTGAAGGCGGCCTGTTTTTCGGGGCTGGCCGCGGTCTGGTATGTGGATTTCCACTCATCCATGGTCATGCCATAGAAAATTTCGCGGGCTTCGCCCTTGCCCATTTCGATGCCTTTTTCATTGGCCGCCTCTTGATACCACCGTGCCAGGCAGTTTCGGCAGAACCCGGCCAAGTTCATCATGTCAATGTTCTGAACGTCGGTGCGGTCCTGCATCAGGTGTTTCTGCAGACGGCGGAAAGCGGCGGCCTGAAGTTCGATCTCGGTCTGGGGGTCCATGGTCGGGCTCCGGTTTGAAGGGATTTGATCCAGACCTAGCAAGCCCGAGGCCATTGCACAACGCGCGCCGGTTCAGACCAGCTTGAGGGCAATCCAGGGCATCAGGCAGAAGATCAGGGTCAGTATCTTATAGTTCGCAAGATACTTGAAATAGGCCTTTCTGACCTCGGCCTTTTCCATCTGGAACATGCGGCCGTGAATGGCAGCGATGCGGTCCTGCAGGGCCACCACCATCAGGGTCGACAGCAGCAGGACCGCAAAGTTCAAAACGGTCATCCAGCCGAAAAAGGCTGTCAGGGTTTCAGGTGTCATGACGGCCTCCTTTCACCCCAAAAAATGGGGTCCGCCCGTGCGCCGTGCAAGAGTACGGGCGTCGTTTGGTCGCGGATTTTTCCAGCGTTACAGCCCGCTTGCGGCCAGCGCGTCCTGCAGGATCGGCGCCAGCCGCTCGGCCCAGGCACGCTGCCCGGCATGATCGGCGATCAGGTCGTTGCGCAGCTCGATCAGGGCGTTGGGGCGGCCAAAGGCGGTGGCGTGCCGGTCGATCGCATCCCCCGGCAACACGCCGGTGTAGGGTTCGTTGACGCCGACGCACAGATCCTCCTCGGCCCGAAGCCGGTCGATCAGAGGGGCCGAGAACCGTTCGTCCGCAGTGTGCAGGATGCCGACATGCCAGGGGCGCGGCGGACGGCCCCGCAACTGGCGCGTGAAGGAATGCATCGACACGACAACGGCGTGGGGCAGGGCGGCCATCTTGGCCAGCGCCTCGTGATAGGGGCGATAGCACAGGTTCAGGCGCCGTTCGCGCTCGGCGGCGTCGGCATGACGGTTGGCCGGGATGATCGACCCGTCGTACAGTTTCATCAGCAGCGTCGGGTCGTCCTCGCCTCGGTTCGGGTCGATCACCAGCCGCGAGAAATTGGCCGCGATCACCGGCGCGTTCAGGATCTCGCCCAGATGTTTCGACACCTCGTAGGCGCCCACGTCATAGGCGATGTGGCGCTCCATGTCCTCACGCGGAAGGCCAAGGTCGCCGCCGTTGATCTGCGGCGGTACGGTGTTGGTGGCATGGTCACACGTGATCAGCCAGCGGGACGGGCGATCCGCCCCGTGCACATAAAACGGAGTGTATGTCATGAGCCTGTCATCTAGTTTGCCGCAGGTGTAGGACAGTTGCCACGGAAAGGGAATTGCGCAATAAGCGACCCGAACACTGTTTGCGGTAACATTCGGCCATCAAGGAGAGCAAGCGCGATGCGACGCCTGAGAAATGTGAAAATCGTGGCGACGCTGGGCCCGGCGTCCAACGACTATGATATGATCCGTGCTCTGCACGAGGCCGGCGCCGATGTTTTCCGCCTGAACATGAGCCATGGCAGCCACGACGAAATCCGTGAGCGCCACCGGATCATCCGTCAGATCGAAAAGGATCTCGACAGTCCGATCGCCATTCTGGCTGACCTTCAAGGCCCGAAACTGCGGGTCGGTGTGTTTGCGAATGATGCAGAAGAGTTGGTCGAAGGTGCCGCGTTCCGTCTGGATCTGGATGAAACTCCGGGCGATGTCAGCCGGGTCTGCCTGCCGCATCCCGAGATTTTTCAGGCGTTGGAAGCGGGGGCGCATCTGCTGGTCAACGACGGCAAGATCCGGCTTGTGGTTGAGAAATGCGGCCCCGATTTCGCGGATTGCAAAGTTGAAATCGGCGGAACCATCTCGAACCGCAAGGGTGTGAACGTGCCGGACGTGGTGCTGCCGCTGGCAGCCCTGTCCGAAAAGGACCGGGACGATCTGGAGTTCGTTTGCCAGCTGGGTGTCGACTGGCTTGCGCTGAGCTTCGTGCAGCGTGCCAAGGACGTCTACGAAGCGCGCGCCCTGGCCGATGGCCGTGCCGCCATCCTGTCCAAGATTGAAAAACCCGCCGCGGTCGAGGCGTTCGACGAAATTCTCGACGCATCGGACGGCATCATGGTCGCCCGTGGCGATCTGGGGGTCGAACTCCCGGTCTCGGCCGTGCCTCCGATTCAAAAGCGACTGGTCCGCAAGTGCCGCGCCGCCGCCAAGCCGGTGATCGTTGCCACCCAGATGCTGGAAAGCATGATCGAAAGCCCGATGCCCACCCGCGCCGAGGTGTCGGACGTCGCCACCGCCATCTATGAGGGAACCGACGCCATCATGCTGAGCGCCGAGTCGGCCGCGGGCTCGTATCCGATCGAGGCCGTTCAGACCATGAACAAGGTCGCGATCGAGGTCGAAGCCGACCCAACATACAAACAGATCATCGACGCCTCGCGCCAGACCAAGGGAACGACCGTTGCCGACGGTATCGTGGCCGCGGCCCGTGAAATTGCCGAAAAGACCGACATCAAGGCGATCTGCTGCTTTACCCAAAGCGGTACCACCGCACTGCTCACCGCCCGCGAGCGTCCCGGTGTCCCGATCATCGCCATGACGTCGCTGCGGGGCACCGCGCGGCGTCTGTGCCTCAGCTGGGGCTGTCACTGCGTGATGACGCCCGAGCTCGAGCGGTTCAAAAGCGCCGTGGTCAATGCGGCGCGCGCCGCGCGTGCCAGCGGATTTGCCGGCGCCTCGGATCAGATCGTGGTGACCGCCGGTGTTCCGTTCAACGTGCCAGGCTCGACAAACATCCTGCGCGTCGCCCCCTGCGACGAGCGCCTGATCTACTCGACGGATCCCGAATAGGATCAGCCACCCGGTCCGCCGGGTCTTGCTTTGGCGCCGACAGGTTCTTTTACGGTTTCCATCACCGTGAAAGAGCTTGTCTGGTGTATCCCCGGAAGCTTGTTGATCTTGTCGCCCAAAACCGTTCGGAAATGCGCGATGTCGCGTGTCCGCACGGTCAGCATGTAGTCGAATGATCCGGCGACCATCAGGCAGGTTTCGATTTCAGGTACCCGTCGCACGGCCTCGTTGAAACGATCCAGCGAGTGTTCGGCTGTGGCCGTCAGCGAAACCTGCACCACCGTCAAGTGCCCCAGTCCCAGCCTCTCCTTGTCGATCACCGCGCTGTAGCCGGTGATGTACCCGCTCTTTTCCAGCCGTTTCACCCGCTCGGAACACGGCGTGTTGGTCAGGTTTACTCGGGCCGCCAGTTCGACTATTGGCAGGCGTCCATTGGCCTCGAGCTCGGCCAATATCCGTTGATCGATCTTATCCAAATCCCTGTCCATCAGGCAATTTCCCTGCGTTTTTGAGGTCTGGCGGCATATTTTCCTGAAAATAGACCGAAAAAATCTCCTTTTCCTAGTGATTTTTCCTGATACTTGACCGAAGGGCAGTCTTGTAAAACGAGTTCCAGGTTCCGGCTGCCCTGCCGGGGGCACGGGCCCCGGCCAAATCAACAAAAACGGAGGAACGAGATGACAACGAAAATTGTCATAGGACTGGACGGGACAGAGACCGGGGATCGCGCGGTCGGCTTTGCCAAGGATCTGGCAAGTCGGATTGGATCGTGTGAACTGCTGGTTGCCTATGTCATCGAATGGTCGCCCTATACTTTCCAAACTCCCGAGGAAAACGCCCTGCGGCACAAGCGGCGCGAGGAGGAAATCGCGCTTGCCACCAGCCGCGTGGTGGAACCCGCCGTCGAGGCCCTGAAGGCCGCAGGCTTCAGCGCCCGCGGTATTGTCCGCCATGGCGATGTGGCCGAAACGCTGAACGCGATCACGGTCGAAAACGGCGGATCGCAGATCGTCGTGGGACGATCCTCGGCTGACGGCATCAAAAAGCGAATCTTCGGCAGTTCGACCCAGAATTTGGTCATGCATGCCGACGTTCCGGTCACAGTCGTGAACTGACGGGAGGAGCAGACATGAAATCGATCAAAACCCTGGGTCTGTCGGGTGCGGCCGCGGCCCTGCTGGCTAACCCCGCATTTGCGCAGGAGGCCCCCGGTCTGGATGAAAAGATCAACCAGACTTTCGCGAATCTGACGGGCCCCTTCGTCAGCTTCATCTTCGCACCTTTTCCGGGGACGAGCTTTCCCTGGATCGTGATGTGGCTGGTCGTGGCCGCGACGGTGTTCACGCTGTATTTCGCCTTTGTGCAGATGCGGTTCTTCAGCCATGCGATTAGCCTGGTCAAAGGTGACTATTCCGACCCCAACGATGCGGGCGAGGTCAGTCACTTCCAGGCGCTGGCAACGGCGCTGTCCGGTACGGTCGGCCTCGGCAACATCGCGGGCGTCGCGGTGGCGGTCGGCATCGGCGGACCCGGTGCGACCTTCTGGATGATCCTTGCCGGCCTTCTGGGCATGGCATCGAAATTCACCGAATGTACGCTGGGCGTGAAGTACCGCAACGAGTATGAAGACGGCACCGTTTCGGGCGGCCCGATGTACTACATGTCCAAGGGCTTTGCCGAGCTGGGTCTGCCCGGCGGCAAGATCCTGGCGGTCCTGTTCTCGATCTTCTGTATCCTTGGCGCGCTGGGCGGGGGCAACATGTTCCAGGCCAACCAGGCGCACCAGCAGATCGCGGGTATCGTCGGTGACTATCCCGGTTGGATCACCGGCCTGGTCTTCGCGGCCGTGGTGTTCATGGTCATCGTGGGCGGCCTGAAGTCGATCGCCCGCGTGACCGAGAAGGTCGTGCCGTTCATGGGCATCCTGTATGTCGCCACTGCTCTGGTCATCATCATCATGAACGCCGACATGATCGGCTGGGCCTTCGGTCAGATCTTCGCTGGTGCCTTCACCGGTCTGGGTGTCGCCGGCGGCATGGTCGGTGCTCTGATTCAGGGCTTCAAGCGCGCCGCATTCTCGAACGAGGCGGGCGTTGGCTCGGCTGCCATTGCGCACTCGGCCGTCCGCACCAAGGAACCGATCACCGAGGGCTTTGTTTCGCTGCTTGAGCCGTTCATCGACACCGTGGTGATCTGCACCATGACCGCGCTGGTGATCATCATCACCCAGCAGCTGGTGATCGACCCGGCAACCGGCCTGTACGTGCTGAACGAAGCCGGCACGGCGATCGCAACCGTGGATGGCAACTCGGGCGTCAGCCTGACTTCGGCCGCCTTCGGCAGCGCCTTCAGCTGGTTCCCCTACATCCTGGCCATCGCGGTGATCCTGTTCGCCTTCTCGACCATGATCAGCTGGTCCTACTATGGCCTGAAGGCCTGGACCTATCTGTTCGGCGAGGGCCACACCAAGGAGCTGGCGTTCAAGCTGATCTTCTGCATCTTCGTGGTGATCGGGGCTGCGGCCAACCTGGGCCCGGTCATCGACTTCTCGGACGCGGCGATCTTTGCCATGGCCGTGGTCAACGTCTTTGCGCTCTACTTCCTGATGAAAGTGGTGCGTCAGGAGCTGGCCTCGTACAGCGCGCGACTGAAAAGCGGCGAAATCCGCAAGTTTGCCGACTGATGACACCAACCGGGGCGGCCTTGCTGCCCCGGTTCCCGACCCCGGTGCAAAAAGCACCCGAACAGGTCAAAAACCCCTTGCCAGCATGACCGAACTTGCGTAAACGGCGCATCTGATCGCGCGACCGGCCGATGTGGCATGCCGAGTCGCGTTTCGGACCGAACCCTGAAAGGAGACGGAAATGCCCAAGATGAAGACAAAATCGAGCGCCAAGAAGCGCTTCAAGGTGACCGCGACCGGTAAGGTCATGTCGGCTCAGGCCGGCAAGCGGCACGGCATGATCAAGCGGACCAAAAAGTTCATCCGCGACGCCCGTGGCACCACCACCCTGTCCGCCCCCGACGCCAAGATCGTCAAGGGCTACATGCCCTACGACCGCTAAGAGGAGATACCGATATGTCCCGCGTTAAAGGTGGAACCGTAACTCACGCCCGTCACAAGAAGGTCATCAAGGCCGCCAAAGGTTACTATGGCCGCCGCAAGAACACCTTCAAGGTTGCCCGTCAGGCCGTCGACAAGGCCAACCAGTACGCAACCCGCGACCGCAAGAACCGCAAGCGCAACTTCCGCGCCCTGTGGATCCAGCGCATCAACGCCGCTGTTCGTTCGCATGACGAAGCTCTGACCTATTCCCGCTTCATCAACGGCCTGAACCTGGCCGGTATCGAAGTGGACCGCAAAGTTCTGGCCGACCTGGCCGTGCACGAACCGGAAGCGTTCGGCGCGATCGTCGCCAAAGCTCAGGCCGCTCTGACTGCCTGATCCTCTTTTAGAGAGACAGTGAAAGAAAGGCCGTCCCGTTCGGGGCGGCTTTTTTCTTTGGATCGACCAGATTGGATTTCGCATAAACCAAGTATGGGATTCCGTCATGGTCACTACACGCATTTGATGTAGTCATCTACTGAGTTTCACTGATGAATTGAATGCGGAATACTGAAATGCCTATTTGCCAAAGACTTACACAAGCCCTTCTTGTCTTGACGGCAGTGGCGATTTGCCACCCGACAGTGGCAAGATCACAGGACACGATCACCGAACCTGACCTTCCTGACGTTTTGGTTGAAACCTTTGATGGCGACGACACGACGCTCATGCTGGGTGGGCAGATCGACTTTCAAACGGCCAAGCCGCCCTGGGCTGTTTATGTGGCCGATAAAAAATTCGTCATGGAGAACAGACAGGATGCGCGTAGCCTTCAGTTCAACGATGTGGCGTGGGTGAAGTTTCCCGGCTCGGATTCGTTGGAGAGCACGCAGGACATGGTAATCTCTGCCGTGGTGGACGGAGAGTTCAGCGGCAAAAGCGGTGTGGGCATTCTGGTTGGCAGCGGAAAGTCCGGGAAGTATGTGGCGTTCACTGTGGACGACAAAGGGCGCTATCACGTACAGCAAAAGGACGGTCGCCAATTGCGGCTGGTACACGCGGACAGACATGACGCGATACGTGTCGGCGCCCCGAACAAGCTGACCTTCCAGGTCCGAGGGGCGCATGTGGTTTTCTTTGCCAACGGGACCAAGGTCGTTCAAACGCTGTTCTCAAAGCGAACGTCCACGAACTCCAGCCAGGGCGCTCGTGCGGGGATAGGCCTGGCAGCCTTTGGAACTGGCCGTTTCGAATTTGATGAAGTCGAAATCAAAAGGGCGAACTGACGCACAAAAACGCAGGTTGCACGAACTGGAGCTGCTTGGTGGGGTGGTTTCTAGGGTACTTGCCCCTCTGGCCTCCTCATTCAGTAAACAGTGAAAGAAAGGCCGCGCTACAAGGGGCGGCTTTTTTTGATGCCTGAGTGCCTGCTTTTTTGCGCAGGCAGACAATTAGACCAAAAACCGCTAGGCTTGCACGTGCTGAATTGACCAACATTGGTTTTGCGAGTGCCATGCTTGAATTTGATGCAGCAACAACGCGTCTACTCGATAGCGTGTATCAAGGTGCCGATGTCACCCGGCGGCGGCGAGGGTCTTTTGACGCGTTGCGACCAGCCCCGGGTGATACCATTGCGGACGTTGGATGCGGCAACGGTCTTTTGACAGCAGAGCTCGCGCGGGCGGTTGGTCCGACCGGGCGTGTTTTGGGGATCGATCCAAGTGAGGCGATGCGGAGTTCCGCCAAAAACCGCTGCCATGAATATGACTGGGTCCAGATCATGGAGGGTGAGGCAGGCCAACTTCCGGTCGAGGATGCGTCACTCGACAAGGCGGTATCGGTTCAGGTTTACGAGTATTTAGACGACATTGCCGCCGCGGTGGCGGAGGCCCATCGCTGTCTCAGGACGGCTGGTCTGCTTGTCGTGGGCGACATCCATTTCGACAGTCTGGTTTGGTACAGTGATGATCCGGCAAGAATGGATCAGATGATAAAAGCCTGGGACGAGCACTTTGTCGGGAGAGACGTGCCCGCACGACTGCCACCGATATTGAGAGACGCGGGTTTCACTGTGGAAAGCATCACGCCGATCACGATTTGCGATAACGAACTCCGGCCAGATGGGCTGGCCAATATGATGATCACCCTGATGAAAAGGTTTGCCGAGTCCAACAAGCTCGTTCCGGATCAGGAAGCCAAGGAATGGGCGGATGAGCAGAGATCCTTGGCCGCGAAGGGCCGGTTTTTCTTTTCGCTAACCCATTTTGTCATCAGCGGGCGCAAATCCTAGACTTTGGTCTGGATGCGCTGATTGACTCAAACAAAGGCTATTGCCTGAGCGAATGGAGCTCAAAAAAGAAACCGGCGCGAAGAACGCCGGTTTCACTTGGTCTTTTATCCTGCGCTGAGTTTACCCGAACACACGCCCCAGTGCGCCATCAACCGCATCGGTGATTTGGTCGATGTCGTCCGCCGTGGCGATCAAAGCCGGAGAGAAGCACAGCGTGTTGTTGCGCCCGGGGACCGAGCGGTTGGTCACGCCAATGATTACCCCTTGCGCCATGCAATCGGCCACGACCGCTTGGGCAAGCTTTTCGTCCACCGGTTCTTTGGACGCGCGATCCGCGACCAGTTCGGCACCCAGGAACAGGCCCTTGCCGCGCACGTCGCCGATGACCTTGTGCTTGTCCATCAGTGCCTGCAGGTTGCCCATCATGCGGTCCCCCATGGCGGCGCAATTGCCTAGCAGGTTCTCGTCTTCGATGATGCGCATATTCTCGATCGCCGCGGCCGGCCCGGCGGTGCAGCCGCCAAAGGTCGAGATGTCGCGGAAATAGTTCATCGGGTCCGCGGCATCGTCTTTGAACATGTCAAAGACTTCCTCGGTGGTCACCATGCAGGCAATCGCGGCATAGCCCGAGGCCACGCCTTTGGCCATGGTCACGAAGTCGGGTTTCACCCCGTATTGCTGGTACCCGAACCAGGTGCCGGTGCGACCCACGCCGCAGACGACCTCGTCGATATGCAGCAGGATGTCGTACTTCTTGCAGATCTCCTGCACGCGCTGCCAATAGCCCTCGGGCGCTTCGATCACGCCGCCGCCGGCGGTCACCGGCTCAAGGCACAGCGCGCCCACAGTGTCGGGGCCTTCGCGCAGGATGACCCGTTCGATCTGATCTGCGGCCCACTCGCCAAAGTTCTCGTCGGGCGCGCCGTCCAGTTCGTGCTTGCGGTATTCCATGCAGTGCGGCACGCGCACGAAATCCGGCGCAAAGGGGCCGTATTGCGCGTTGCGCTCATCCTGACCGCCCGCCGACATCGCAGCCAGAGTCGAGCCATGATAGTCGCGGTCGCGATACAGGATCTTGGTCTTCTTGCCGCCGTACTTCTTGTGGGCGATCTGGCGGACCATCTTGAACGCCTTCTCGTTCGCCTCGCTCCCCGAGTTGGTGTAGTAGACCCGGCTCATGCCCGGCATCTTCTCGATCAGCTTTTCGGCAAACAGCGCCCCGGGGATCGAGCCCGCCGAGTTTGCAAAGTAGCACAGCTTCATCAACTGGTCGTAGACGGCCTTGCAGATGGATTCGCGGCCATAGCCCACGTTCACCGTCCATACACCGCCCGAGACGGCATCCAGGTGTTCCTTGCCCTTTTGATCCCAGACGCGCATGCCCTTGCCTTCGACGATGATGCGCGGATCGTTCGTCTCAAACGGCTTGTGCTGGATCAGATGGTGCCAGATATGGGCGCGGTCGGCCTCGACCACGCGGGAAAGATCGTTTTCGTTGAACGTGCCGTCCATGACATGTCCTTTCAGTAAGACGCGACGCGCGGGAATCACGATGCCCGGCAGGCGCGGATGAACCAGATACCGCAGATCAGCCCGAAAGCCCGGTACGCAGTAGGGCCAGATTACCCGATCGCGTAGCTCCAGTATATTCGTCTCGGGTTTTTTTACGGGTTTGTTTTGCGGCAACCTTTGTGCTCAATACGAAAAATCCGACGAATTGGGGAGGAGAGGCGGATGGCGACCCACAGCATTTATCAGCGCGATCTGGACAAAGGCCGGGCCAATTTCACGGCCCTGTCCCCGCTTAGTTATATCGAGCGGACGGCGGCCGTTTACCCTGACTATCCGGCCGTGGTCTATGGCGACCGGCGCCATAGCTGGGCGCAGACCTATGCGCGCTGCCGCCGGTTGGCCAGCGCGTTGGCTGCGCGTGGGGTGAGCACGGGCGACACGGTATCGATCATCGCCGCCAACATCCCCGAAATGTACGAGGCGCATTTCGGCGTGCCCATGTCAGGCGCGGTGCTGAACACCATCAACACAAGGCTCGATGCCCCGATCATCGCCTTCATCCTGAACCACGCCGAATCCAAGGTGCTGCTGGTCGATCCCGAGTTTTCGGGCGTGGTGAAGCAGGCGCTGGAGCAGGTGGATCACGACATTCTGGTGATCGACATCGAGGATCCCAGTTTCGACGGTGGCGAGAAACTGGGCGCGCTGACGTATGACGACCTGCTGGCCGAAGGCGACCCGGAATTTTCTTGGTCTCTGCCCGCCGATGAATGGGACGCGATCACGCTGAACTACACTTCTGGCACCACGGGCAACCCCAAGGGGGTGGTCTATCACCACCGCGGCGCGGCGCTGAACGCCACGTCGAACATCCTGACATGGGGCATGCCGCAGCATTCGGTCTATCTGTGGACGCTGCCGATGTTCCACTGCAACGGCTGGTGTTTCCCCTGGACCATGGCCGCGAATGCTGGCACGTCCGTCTGCCTGCGGGCGGTGCGGGACGAGCCGATCTACAAGGCCTTCCGGGACGAGAAGGTCACCCATTTCTGCGGCGCGCCCATCGTTCTGAACATGCTGGCCAACGCGCCCGATCACCTCAGAGATTTCGATCATGAAATCAAGGTGATGACCGCAGGCGCCCCGCCGCCTGCCGCGGTGATCGCCGCGATGGAGGGAATGGGCATCGAGGTCACCCATGTCTATGGCCTGACCGAGACCTACGGGCCGTCGGTCGTGTGCGCCTGGAAGGACGAATGGAACGACAAGCCCGCCGAGGAACGCGCCGCGCTCAAGGTGCGGCAGGGGGTGAAATACGTCGCGCTGTCGGGGCTGATGGTGGCTGATCCCGAAACGCTCGAACCGGTGCCGGCCGATGGCGAGACCATGGGCGAGATCTTCATGCAGGGCAACATCGTGATGAAAGGGTATCTCAAGAACCCCGAGGCCACGCAGAAAGCGTTCCGCGGCGGCTGGTTCGCCTCGGGCGATCTGGGGGTGATGCATCCCGACGGCTATGTCGCGCTGAAGGACCGGTCAAAGGACATCATCATTTCGGGGGGCGAGAACATCTCGTCGGTCGAGGTCGAGGATATCCTCTACAAGC
This sequence comes from Ruegeria sp. BHSC029, assembly GCF_059613085.1. Classification (NCBI taxonomy): domain Bacteria; kingdom Pseudomonadati; phylum Pseudomonadota; class Alphaproteobacteria; order Rhodobacterales; family Roseobacteraceae; genus Ruegeria; species Ruegeria sp. BHSC029. The sequence goes on along the minus strand of NZ_JBXWRU010000007.1, from coordinate 84,863 downwards.
ACCCGGCGGTGATGGAGGCCGCCGTGGTCGCCAAACCGGACGAGAAATGGGGCGAGACGCCCTGCGCCTTTGTCGAGCTGAAGTCGGGCGCCGAGGCGACCGAGGCCGATCTGATCGCGTTCTGCCGCGATCACATGGCCCATTTCAAGGCACCAAGAACGGTCGTTTTCGGGCCATTGCCCAAGACTTCGACGGGCAAAATCCAGAAATTCAAGCTCAGAGATCAGGCCCGGGCGCTGGGCTAGGCGCCCAGCCGGTCAAAGATCGACAGGTCCAATTCCAGCATCTCGCCCATCCAGATCGCCCGGTCGCGGTGGTCGGGCAGGTGCTCGCCGGTTTCGGGGTGGGTGAACACAGTCAGTCCCTGCCGGTTCAGCATCAGCCATGGGATCACCTTGTCGAAGGCATCGGCGGCAAAGCTCAGCTGGCAGCTCCAGCGCGGGTGGGGGCCGACATTACGGCTGTGCATGTGGCCCATCTGGACGGGGAACAGGCGGGCAGCCTCTTCGCAGACACGGCGGGCGGTCTCCTGCGTTTCGGCGTCGAAATAGACATGGGCGTGATAGCCGGTGATCTGTGGCATCGGGGGCCTCGTGCGGTGATTTCCGGCACAAGGCTAGGCCGGATCGGCGCCGGTGCACAGACGCATCGGCACACAGACCCTGTGCGCGGCTCAGCCCGGCGCGTGGGTGTCCGGGTGGGCCGCTGCAAAGGCAGGGTGGTCGGCGCAGGCCGCCTCGACCGCCAGAATGCGCGGCATGTCCGACAGATCGACCTGCCAGCGCCGGGCGTTGTACATCTGTGGGATCAGGCACAGATCGGCCAAACCGGGCGCCGATCCCGTGCAATAGGGGGCTTGCTCGAACCCGTCCAGCATTGCCTCGAAGGCCAGCAGACCGGGGCGGATGAAATGGCGCATCCAGTCGCCGGGCATGTCGCCCTTTCCGCCGCTCAACTGCGTGGCGTGGCGGGCGACCTTCAGGTTGCAGACCGGGTGCAGATCCACCGCGATGGCATGGGCCAGCGCCTGCGCCCTGGCCCGCGCAAGCAGCTCGTCCGGCAGCAGGTTCAGCCCTCGCGTCCGGTCGAGATAGTCCAGAATGGCCAGCGACTGTGTCAGTTGCACGCCGTCGATCTCGAGCACGGGCACAAAGCCCTGCGGATTGCGCGCCAGATGCGCGGGCGCGGTCTGCTCGCCCTTGACCAGATCGACGGTCTGCGCGCGATAGGCGATCCCGGCCAGGTTCAGCGCGATGCGCACCCGATAGCTGGCCGAGGATCGCCAATAGTCATACAGGACGACGTCGCTCATCGGGCTTTGGCCGCGTCGATCGCCTGTTTCAGGATGGTCCGGTCGCCGATGTGGTTGGCCAGCACCAGTACCAGCCGCGCATTCAGCGCATCGCTTTCGGCCTTGTCCAGACCGTCGTGCGCGGCCAGCAGATCGGCATAGAAATCATCCGCGCCGTCGATATTCGGGGTGAGGATCAGTTCATCCATTGTGCCTACTCCTTGCCGATGGCCCGGCGGATCGCATGCCGGAACGCGTTATCTTCATAGCTGTCGCGCCGCGCCGCCACGTGCTGGTCGGGCCGGATCAGATAGACCGCACCTTCCGCGTCGCCCAGATACCGCCGCTTCAGCGCCAGCGTGCGGTCATCCTTGACCGACAGCGCCAGTCGCTCGACCGTCACGCCCTCTTCCTCGATCGTCTCCGGGGCGTCGGCGTCGATGGTCAGCAGGGTGAACTTGCCTGCCAGCTTGGGCAACAGGAATTCATCCCCCAGCGGCGCATCGGGGCAGGGCGAACCGGGGCGCGTTTCGGCCGGGCCGCCCAGCGCATCCGCCGAATTCAGCGGCGATCCGCCATAGGTGCAGGGCACGCTCAGCCGACCCGAGTTCACCAGCGGGCGGGCGAACTCGTAGTGCTCACTCAGGTCCAGAACTGCGTCACGCAGGATGCGTGACATTTCCGATTTCGGCGTGATGAAATCGGTCGAGCGGGTCGAGTTCAGGATGTTCTCGTCCGCACCATGGATGCGCTCGAAGTCATAGCTGTCCAGCAGGCTGTCGGGCGCGGTACCGTCCAGGACCATCTTCAGCTTCCAACACAGGTTGTCGGTGTCCTGCAGGCCCGAATTGGCCCCGCGCGCGCCGAAGGGGCTGACCTGATGGGCGCTGTCGCCGGCAAACAGGACGCGGCCGTGGCGGAATTTCTCCATCCGGCGGCACTGGAAGGTATAGATGCTGACCCATTCCAGCTCGAACTGGACATCCTCGCCCAGCATCGCCTTGAGGCGCGGGATCACGTTTTCGGGGCGCTTTTCCCGTTCCTTGTCGATGTCCCAGCCCAGTTGCAGGTCGATGCGCCAGACATTGTCGGGCTGTTTGTGCAGCAGCGCCGACTGGCCGCGGTTGAAGGGCGGGTCGAACCAGAACCAGCGCTCGGACGGGAAATCGGCCTCCATGATCACGTCGGCGATCAGGAAGTTGTCCTCGAACACCCGGCCCACGAAATCCAGCCCCAGCATCCGGCGGGTGGGCGAATTGGCCCCGTCGCAGGCGATCAGCCAGTCGGCTTCGACGGTGTACGACCCCTCGGGCGTTTCCACCTCGAGTTTGACGTGGTCGTCATGGGTACCGATCGCCTCGACTTTGTTGCGGCCACGGATCTCGATCGGCGCGCCCTGGGCCTGCAACGCGCGGACCCGTTCGACCATGAACTGCTCAAAGTAGTATTGCTGAAGGTTGATGAAGGCCGGATGGGCATAGCCCTCATCGGGTTGCAGGTTAAATTCATAGACCTTGCGGTCGTCGAAAAACACCTTGCCGGTGTTCCACAGCACGCCCTTGTCCACCATAGGCCGGGCACATCCCAGCCGGTCGGCGATTTCCAGCGTGCGCTGGGCGAAACAGATGGCGCGGCTGCCGAAACTGACCTTGTCGTTGTCGTCCAGCACCACCACTTCGACGCCTTGCTGGGCCAGGTCGATGGCGGCGGCCAGCCCGACCGGGCCCGCACCGATCACGATCACCTGATGCCGCACCGGGGCGGGGGCATCCTGATCGGGGCTGCGGGCATAGGCATAGAGCGGCTGTTCAAAAATCTTGTTCATGGGCTCTCTCCCCAAGTTCTGTGCGCCGGGCGCACATTCCCTGCCCACCGGCGCGGGGCGCCGATGGCTCTCCTCCATGGTTGCATCGTTTTCAGGCCGGCAACACGATCTGGATCAAGTTGCCGGGCTATTTCTCAGCCCTGCAGGGCCTCCCACATCTCCAGGTCGCGCTGGGCGGTCCAGATGCGCGGGGTGTCGATGCCGCGCGCCTCGTCATAGGCGCGGGCCACGTTGAAGGGCAGGCAGTGTTCATAGATGGCGTAGTCCGAGAATTTCGGATCGCACTCCGCACGCACCGCGTCCCAGGCCTCTTTCAGGCTGCCGCCGCGTGCCGCCACCTTGGCCGCCGGGCGATAGGTGCTTTCGACGAAATCGCGGGTGTTCTCGATGGCGGCGTTCACCATTTCCTTGCCGACAAGCGCATCGCCGCGCCCCGGGGCGATGGCGTCCACGTCGAACCACTGGATCTGATCCAGCGTGTCGCCCCAGTCGCTGAAATGCCCGTCACCGCAATAGCAGGCCGAGTGATATTCGACGATGTCGCCGGTGAACATCACGTTCTGGTCGGGCACATGGATCACGACGTCGCCGGCCGTATGGGCCCGGCCCAGATGCATCAGGTCGACCCGGCGGTTGCCCAGATAGACCGTCATCGTGTCGTTGAAAGTGGTGGTGGGCCAGGTCAGGCCGGGGATGCTTTCATGCCCTTCAAACAGGCGCGGAAAGCGCTGGAACTCGCTGTCCCAGTCCTCTTTCCCGCGTTCGACGACCATGGCGCGGGCCCTGTCCGACATGATGATCTGCTGCGCGCCGAAGGCGCTGGTGCCCAGCACGCGGACCGCGTGGTAATGGGTCAGCGCCACATGGGTGATCGGCTTGTCGGTCACGGACCGGATGCAGTCGATCACCTTCTGCGCCAGGCGCGGAGTGGCCTGGGCTTCGACCACCATCACGCTGTCATCGCCGATGATCACGCCCGAGTTCGGGTCACCTTCGGCGGTGAAGGCATATAGCCCTTCGCCCACCTCGGTGAACGAGATCTTCTTTTCGGTCATGTCCCCCTGGGACGCGAATGCCTTTGCCATTTGGCGCTCCTTATCGTGCGTATGGGTCTTCAAGGGCAGGCAGCACCGTGCCGGTGCAGTCGCCGAACCCGATCGTGTAGCCGTCGCCCCGGGCCGCGCCTTTGAGGGTCAGCGTGTCGCCGTCCTCGATAAAGCTGCGGGTTTCGCCGGTGTCCAGCGTGATCGGCTCCTTGCCGCCCCAGCTGAGTTCCAGCAGCGAGCCGCGGCTGTCTTTCGTCGGCCCCGAGATCGTGCCCGAGCCCAGCAGATCGCCCACGTTCATCGGGCAACCCGAGGTGGTGTGATGCGCCAGTTGCTGCGCCGAGGAGTAATACATTTCCTTGTAATTGGTGCGGGCGATGGTGGACGCCGGTTTGCCCTCGGGCGCCATCGTCACCTCAAGCTCGATGTCATAGAGCATCGGGCCGCAGTCCTTGAGGTGGTCCAGCAACTCGACTTCACGCGGGGGCGTGTCGCAGCGGAAGGGGTCCAGCGCGGCCTTGGTCACGATCCAGGGCGAAATCGAGGTGGCGGTGGCCTTGGCCTGGAACGGGCCCAGCGGCTGGTATTCCCACGCTTGGATGTCGCGCGCCGACCAGTCGTTCAACAGGACATAGCCAAAGATGTGGTCGTCGGCCTCCTGCAAGGTGATCGGGCCGTCGGACGGGGTGCCGACGATGGCGCCCATCTCCAGCTCGATGTCGAAACGGCGGCTGGGCAGGAAGGCTGGGCGGTCGTGGTCGGGCGATTTCAACTGGCCCCACGGGCGGCGGATATCGGTGCCCGAAACCACCACCGACGAGGCCCGTCCGTTGTAGCCGATGGGGATGTGCAGCCAGTTGGGCGGCAGCGCATTTTCCGGGCCGCGGAACATGGTGCCCACATTGGTGGCATGGTGCTTGCCCGCGTAGAAATCGGTGTATTCGCTGACGGCGAAGGGCATGTGCAGCTGGGCCTCGGCCTGCGGAACCAGCAGCGGTTCGACCTTGTCCTGTTCTTTCGACCCTTTCGCCAGCAGGGCGGTCAGCCGCTCGCGCAGGGCGGCCCAGACGGCCGGTCCCTGTTCCATCAGCGGGTTCCAGAAGGGCAGGTCGAACAGCGGCTCGTCGCCCAGCGTGATCAGCCCTTCGGCCTCGGCGGTGGACACGTCAAGGATCATGTCCCCGATGGCCACGCCGCAGCGTGGCTCGGTGCCTTCGGTCGAAAAGACGCCATAAGGCAGGTTGTTCAGCGGAAAAGGGTGGTTCGCGTCATTGGCCGAGGCCACCCAGGATTTCATCAAAGGCATTGCGTTTCCTTGTGCGGTGCGGTGGCCGTGGGGCCACCGGTGTCATTTCTTGCCGGGCGTGCCGTCGAATTTCTTCTCTAGATCCGTCCAGCAATCGATGTAGTCATCCTGCAGCGGCGCCTCGTTCGCGGCAAAGGCGGTCAGGTGCTGCGGAAAGCGGGTCTCGAACATGAAGGACATGGTATTGTCCAGCTTGTCCGGCCCCAGATTGGCGTTGGACGCCTTTTCAAAGGCTTCCTTGTCGGGGCCATGCGGGATCATCATGTTGTGCAGGCTCATGCCGCCCGGTACGAAGCCCTGCGGCTTGGCGTCATACTGGCCGTAGATATTGCCCATCAGCTCGGACATGATGTTCTTGTGGTACCACGGCGGGCGGAAGGTGTCCTCCATCACCATCCAGCGTTCGCGGAACAGGACGAAGTCGATATTGGCCGTGCCCGGAACGCCCGAAGGCGCGGTCAGCACGGTAAAGATCGACGGATCGGGGTGGTCGAACAGAATGGCCCCGACCGGGCAATAGGTGCGCAGGTCGTATTTGTAGGGCGCGTAGTTGCCGTGCCAGGCCACCACGTCCAGCGGGCTGTGACCGATCTTGGTGGTGTGGAACTGGCCGCACCACTTGATCGTCACGGTCGAGGGCGCCTCGCGATCCTCGAAAGCGGCCACCGGCGCCTTGAAGTCGCGCGGGTTGGCCATGCAGTTGGCGCCGATCGGGCCGCGGCCCGGCAGCTCGAATTTCTGGCCGTAGTTCTCGCAGACGAAACCGCGGCAGGGGCCTTCCAGCACCTCGACGCGGTAGACCAGCCCGCGCGGGATGATGGCGATCTCCTTGGGTTCCAGGTCGATGATGCCCAGCTCGGTCGCAAAACGCAGCCGGCCTTCCTGCGGCACCACCAGAAGCTCGGAATCGGCCGAGAAGAAATAGTCGTCCACCATCGATTCGGTGACCAGATAGATGTGGCTGGCCATGCCGACCTGGGTGTTCACGTCGCCGGCGGTGGTCATGGTGCGCATGCCGGTCAGCCAGGTCAGCGGCTGGTCGGAATGGGGCACCGCGTCCCAGCGGTACTGGCCCAGGCTGATCACGTCCGGATCGACATTCGGGGCGCTTTTCCAAAAGGGCAGGTCGATCTTTTCATAGCGGTGCGAATGCTTGACCGACGGCCGGATGCGATAGCACCAGGTGCGCTCGGGCGGGTTGGCGGTGAAGGCGGTACCGCTGAGCTGTTCGCCATAAAGGCCATAGTTGCATTTCTGCGGGCTGTTCATGCCCTGCGGCAGCGCGCCGGGCAGCGCCTCGGTTTCAAAGTCATTGCCAAAGCCGGGCATATAGCCTGCATGGGTGCCAACGGGCGTGCTGGCTTGGGTCAGAGCGTGCGGGTCAGTCGGACGATTCATCGGGGTTCCTCCGTTTGCTGCTTGTCGGATAATAGTTGATTTTGTAACTAACAACCATGACACAGCCAGATTCCGCCGAAAAAGATGACTTCGACCTGCGAAATTTCCTGCCCTTCCTGCTCAACCAGGCGGCCGAGGAAAGCTCGTTGGATTTCCAGAAGGTCTACAAGAACCGCTATGGGATGCTGCGCACCGAATGGCGCGTGTTGTTCCACCTTGGCAATTACGGGGAGATGACCGCTAAGCAGATCGGGGAACGTGCCAAGATGCACAAGACCAAGATCAGCCGCGCGGTGCACAAGCTGGAACAGCGCCGATACCTGCGGCGCACCCGCGACGAAAACGACCGCCGGATGGAGCGGCTGACCCTGACACCCGCCGGTCTGACGGTGTACCGCGAATTGCGCGACATCGCCCGCGACTATGACGCCCGGCTGGCGGGCATGTTCACGACGGGCGAGGCGGCGCTGTTGAGGATGATGCTGCGGCGGCTGGCCGGGATGGACTGACCTCTGGTAATCTGGCCTCGCAGCCCCCAAGTGGGGTGCAGACCAAACGGAGCCCCAAGATGCCATCCACCGACCCCAAATCCCGCGCCGATGATCTGATTGGATGGTTGCTGGACCGGGGGCTGGAAGGGGCCGAACAGTCGGAAATACTCGAAGGTTATTGCCTGCGGCTTGTGGATGCGGGCGTTCCACTGATGCGGTTTCACGCCGCCCAGAGCGCCTATCACCCCACTTACGGCGGCACCGGCTTCAACTGGTACCGGGACGAAGGGGGCAGTGTCGAGAATTACGAGCACCGCGAGGAATTGCCCGATCAGTGGGTTTCCAGCCCGCTTTACGCGATGCTGCAGTCCGGCGCGAAGGAGCTGCGTGAAATGTTGAAAGACCAGAACGAACCCAGCCGATTTCCCTTTCTGAACGAACTGCACCAGAAAGGTGCCACCGACTACTTTGCATCCGGTCTGGTTCTGCAGAAGGTCGATCCCGAAAACCGGATCGCCCTGGACCAGATGCCCGAGGGGGTGCTGATGTCGTGGACGACGGACCATGCCGAGGGGTTCGACGACATTCACCTGGATCTGATCCGATATGCTCTGCCGCATCTGGGGCTGGCCTTGAAATCGGCCTCGAACCGGAAAATGGCGCAGGATCTGCTGCGCGTTTATCTTGGACGGGATGCGGGTCGGCGCGTTTTGTCAGGGGAAATCCGGCGCGGATCGTTGCAGCAGATCGATGCCGTGATCTGGAATTTCGACCTTGAGGGCTTTACCGGCCTGGCCGAACGCCTTCCCGGGTCGGACATCATCGCCATGCTGAACGACTATCTGGCCGTGGCGGTCGAGGTCGTTCAGGGTTGTGGCGGCAATATCCTGAAATTCATGGGCGACGGCCTGATGGCCATGTTCGACGTGGGCGAGATCGACGAGGACGCCCGCGCCGCGCTGGCCGCCGTTGGTGTTCTGCAGACGCGTATGGCCGAGCTCAACGCGGAACGGGCCGCCGCCGGCCTGCCGGTCGCCAATTTCACCCTTGCCTTGCATTCGGGCGAGATCCTTTATGGCAATATCGGTGCTGAAAGCCGGCTGGATTTCACCGTGATCGGACCGGCGGTGAACCAGGCCGCGCGCATCGCAGGCATGCACCGGTCGCTGGACCGGCGTATCTTGATCTCGGATGACGTGGCCCGCGCCGCTCAGCCCTGCGAACAGGACCTGATCTCGGTCGGGCGCTATATGCTGCGCGGCGTGCCCGAACCCAAAGAGCTGTTCACGATCTACGCGCCGACGGCCTAGAAGTCGATCTCGACCCCGGGCAGGTTCAGCTCACGCATCATGTCGCGCAACTCCTGACGGGCTGCGATGTTCGAGATATTGAGCTGTTTCACCCCGATATCCTTGAGGTCCAGCAGCGTCAGCCCGCGCGGGAACAGTTCGCGAAAGATCACACGCTCGGAAAAGCCCGAGGCGACGCGGAAGCCGATGCGCTGCGACAGCATCTCGATGGCGCGCTGCATCTTTTCCTTGTTGACCATGCGCTGGGTGCCCACGCGGTTGCGCACCACCACCCAATCGATCGGTTTCAGCCCGGCCTGCGCCCGCAATTGCCGCGCGTTCCAGACCATCTCGGAATAGACCGAGGGCCCGAGGATCTTTTCGCCCTTCGAGTCGATCCGGGCCAGCAGGTCGAAATCGATGAAACTGTCGTTCAGCGGCGTGATCAGCGTGTCGGCCAGCGAATGAGCCACCTGGCTCAGCCTTGTGTGTGAGCCAGGGCAGTCGATCAGGATGAAATCGCTGTCGCTTTCCAACTCGGCCACGGCGGCCGACAGACGGTGGTCATAGATGTTCTCGCCGGGTTTGAGCTTGCTTGCGTCGATCTCGGGCAGGTCATGGTGGCGCGGGCTGGGCAGCTCCAGCTTTTCCGTGGAAAGGAAATTGCGGCGGTTCTCGAAATAGCGGCCCAGGCTGCGCTGCCGCAGGTCCAGATCCAGGGTGCTGACCTTGTTGCCCAAACGCGCAAGCGCGGTTGCAACATGCATGGAAACCGTCGACTTGCCTGCGCCGCCCTTTTCGTTCCCCACAACGATGATATGTGCCATACCTGTATTCCCAAGTCGCGCCGTGTTTGCCTACACGTTGTTTGAACCCACTATATGTTGTGTGATCCGCGAAGAAAAGCGGTCCTGTAGGGTCTGCGGGACAATATCAGTGTCTATATTGGTTTTTTTCGCGATACCCGCAGCTTGACGCTTGGTTGTTGCCAAACGGGGCGTCCGCCGCCACAGTCTGCAAACTGACTTGGACGCAAGGACGCGGCTTGGAGCACGTATTCCTGAACGTATTGAACATCGTTCTGCCGGTGCTGATCTGTGCCGGTGTGGGGTACGGGCTGGCGGTCGCGCGCGCACCGTTCGACAACAAGGTGATCGGCGGGATTGTCTCGAAGGTGGGATATCCGACATTGATCATCTCTCATCTGTCCGCCACCAAGATCCAGATTGCCACGTTTCTGGACATGATGGCGGCTGCTGCCCTCGCCATTGCGGCATTCGGCGTGCTCGGATTTTTGGCGTTGCGGCTGTTGCGTTGGCCGGTGCGGGCGTTTCTGACACCGCTGATGCATGGCAATGTGGGCAATATCGGATTGCCGGTCACTTTGCTGGCACTGGGCGATGCGGGCATGGCCTATACGATGGCTTTTGTCGTCGTGGTGTTGGTGAGCATTTTCACGGTAGGCATGTGGATCCCGGCCGGAGAGTTCTCGGCCCGGAAGCTTGCAACATCTCCGATCATCTATGCGGTTGCCATCGCGCTGACGCTGATGGCTACGGGTTCTGCCCTGCCGCAACCGATCGCCAAATCCTTTGACATCCTGGGCGGGCTGTCGATCCCGCTGATGTTGCTGACACTTGGTCACACGCTGGCCACGCTTCGGACGGGCAGCCTTGGCCGGGCAGTCGTTCTGACAGGTCTGCATCTCGTTCTGGCAGCCGGGATCGCCACCACGCTTGTCTGGCTGTTCGGCTTTACCGGGGTCGAACGCGGAGTGTTGATCCTGTGCTGCCTGATGCCGTCCTCGGTTGCGACATACCTGTTCATCGACCAGCATGTTCCGGAATATGGCCCGGAAGTGGCCGGGTACATCATGGTCTCAACCCTGACGACGATCCTGGTGCTGCCGCTCGCCTTGGCCTACTGGATCTGACTTTGCCCAACCAGGAACCGACATCATGATATTGCACTGCGTGTTCTTCACTTTCCGATCAGATGCACCGCAGGACGCGCGCCGCACCGTTCTGACCGGCTTGGCCGAGCTATGCGCTGATCTGGACGGGGCCTTGGCCTTTGAAAGCGGCCCCAATCTCGATTTCGAAGGAAAGTCGCAGGACTATCGCGATGGGTTCGTGATCCGCTTTGCGGATCGACCCGCCGTGAAGGCTTACGCCGAACACCCGACACACCGCCGGTTGGGCGGTCAGCTGTGTGATCTGTGTCAGAATGGTGCCGACGGGATCATCGTCTTTGACCTCGACGTTCCGGACGCGCAATAGAAGCGGCCAACGAAAAAGGCCGCCCCCTGGGGGACGGCCTTGGAAATTCCGCAAAGGCGCTGGTTCAGAAACCCAGGCCTTCGTACTTCTTCTTGAACTTCGACACGCGACCGCCGGCGTCCATCAGGCGCGACGAGCCACCGGTCCACGCGGGGTGCGAGGAGGGGTCGATTTCCAGGGCCAGCTGATCGCCTTCGGCGCCCCAGGTCGATTTCATCTGGATCACGGTGCCGTCGGTTAGTTTGACGTCGATCATGTGGTAGTCGGGATGGATGTCTTTTTTCATCTTTCCGCTCCTTACGCCTCGGCACCAGCCTTGGGCTTGTAGTTGGTGACTTCTGCGATACGGGCGGATTTACCGCGACGGGTACGCAGATAGTACAGTTTGGCGCGACGGACGCGGCCACGACGGACAACGGTGATGCTGTCGATGTTGGTCGAATACAGCGGGAACACACGCTCCACGCCTTCGCCAAACGAAATCTTGCGAACGGTGAACGATCCGGCGATGCCGTCGCCGTTTTTACGCGCGATGCAGACACCTTCGTAGTTCTGCACACGGGTGCGCGAGCCTTCGGTCACCTTGTAGCCGACACGGATGGTGTCACCGGCTTTGAAGTCGGGGATGTCTTTCCCCAGGGCGGCAATCTGTTCCGCCTCAAGCTGTGCGATCAGGTCCATCGCAGTTACTCCTATCTGCTCGTGGTTGGTCCACGAAGTTGGGCACGATCTGAGAGCTCTTGGTCTTCTCCGGGTCCCGCGATCTGCAGCCCGCCAGAGGTCAGGTCGAATGTTCCTTTTGGTCCGGGTTATTCCACAGCTTCCCTGATCCGAAGAAGGGCAGGTGCGTTCCTGCGATCAACCCAAAACACCGGAGTCGCCCCAGAGGCGGCACCGGATTGCGCCCGTTTAGGGAAGTCGGACGTGCATATCAAGCCCAAATCGCCGGATTTCAGGCCAAATCGTGGTAGATTTGGTGGGAATCCGCCGTCACCTTTACCGCGGCGTTGCCTTGTGCCGGGGATCGGGCATTCTGGGTCATAATTTGAGGGCAGGTTTAGAGGCAGAGCAACACGATGAGCAAAGCGATTTTCTGCGTGGTTCTTGCGCTGGCACTGATGTCTTGCGGGCGTCGTGCGCCGGCGCCCCAAATCTTAGACCAACCGGTGGTCGCGGGACTTTCCGGACCTTCGGTTCTGTACCCAGCCTTTGCGGATGCCGACCCGCATGACTGGGAGCGGCGGCGGCCCGAGCACTATCCCGTGCATGGGCTCGACGTCTCGCGCTGGCAGGGACCGATCGACTGGCGTCAGGCCAAGGCCTCGGGGGTCAGTTTCGTGTTCATTAAGGCGACCGAAGGGGGCGACGTGGCCGATCCGATGTTCCAGGATCACAGTCAGGGCGCCCGGGCGGCGGGGGTTCCGTGGGGTGCATATCACTATTACTACTTCTGCCGCCCCGCGGCCGAACAGGCCCGTTGGTTCATTCGCAACGTTCCCCGAGGGGCCGACCTGCCGCATGTGCTGGACATGGAATGGACCCCCCATTCCAAAACCTGCACCCTGCGTCCCGATGGCAAGACGGTGCGGGCCGAGGCGGAAAGGTTCCTCGACATATTGGAGCGACATTATGGCCGCCGGCCGATCGTCTACACCACGGTCGATTTCTACGAGGACACAGGTATCGGACGTCTGCCAAAGACCGAGTTCTGGCTGCGCTCGGTCGCGGGGCATCCGCGCAATGTCTATCCCAAGGCAGTCTGGCGGTTCTGGCAGTACACGGGCACCGGGTTGGTTCCCGGCGTGCAGGGGCGGGTGGACATCAACGCCTTCAACGGCTCGCCTGATATCTGGGCGCGATGGAAGGCGGGCGCACCCTAGTCGTCGGTTTCCCCGCGCGCCTTCAGGTAGGCATCCCACAGGTCCGGGCGGCGCGTGCGGGTAATCTCTTCCGCCATCTGGTGACGCCATTCGGCGATGCGCCCATGATGTCCGGACATCAGGATCGGAGGGATCTCGCGCCCGTTCCACTCGGCCGGCCGAGTGTATTGCGGGTGTTCCAGCAAGCCGGACGAAAAGCTCTCTTCCTCGGTCGAGGCCTGATTTCCCAGAACCCCGGGCAGCAGTCGCACGGTGGCGTCGATCAGCGCCTGCGCGGCAATCTCGCCTCCGGTCATGACGAAATCGCCCAGCGAGACTTCCTGGATGCCGTAGTGCTCCAAAACCCGTTCATCAACGCCTTCAAAGCGGCCACACAACAGGGTCATGCCATCGCAACGGGCCAAGTTCTGCATCATGCGCTGATCCATCCGGCGCCCGCGCGGGCTGAGGTAAATCAGCGGCCAGTTGCCCTGTACCCCATCCATAGTGTGATCAATGGCGGCCCCCAGTACATCCGGCCGCAACACCATGCCGGCACCGCCGCCTGCGGGCGTGTCGTCGACATTGCGATGCTTGCCGACACCGAACTGCCGCAGATCGACCGTTTCCAGTTGCCACAGCCCCTCCTGCAGCGCCTTGCCGATCAGGCTTTCGCCCAAGACGCCGGGAAAGGCAGATGGGAACAGCGTGATCACCTTGGCCTTCCACACGCCATGCAGGTCCGGCGTGGGCGTCAGCAGCTCACGCGGTTTCAGCGTGGGGCGAATAGCCTTGCGGCCATGTGACTTTGCAGGTTTGTCCGTCATGTGTTCGTGGTCAGACTGATTTGAGCGCGTTCGACGATGCGGGCTTTCTGTCGGACCAGCGCCGCCTCGTCCAGCCCCGATCGGTTCAACTCGAGCATTTCGGACAGCGCTTCTTGCGGCAATGCCGGGTTTGACCGAGTGGGCTTGACCAGCAGGGTGGCCTTCTCGGGCGGCAGGTCCAGGAATTCGGCAAAAGGTGTGCCGGGGCCAAAGCTATGCTCACGCAGGTCTTCCAGCCATTCGGTCCGCACTCGAACCGAGGGTAGCCGATCACGAACGGCGTCCGCAGTCTGCTGCAGCGAAGGGAGCTCTTCGAGCCTCTCGCGGAACGTGTCGAAATCCTGCACCAGCCGCGTGCGCTGAAGATCATGGGCCCAGAGACTGCGGATCCAACTGCCGCGCTGGCGCAGCGAGAGATATACGGTGATGTCCAGTTCCGACCCGACCAGCCGGTTGCGCAGCGTATCGACCAGGCAGGCGGCCAGATCAGGGGCTTCGGCGTATCCCATAACCAGATTGCGGCTGGGGCGAAGCCCCGAGAAGTTCTCCTCGCTCAGGATCAGGCCGCGCTTTTCCCCGAAATCCAGCGTCGCCAGAAGTTCGCGCCAGCGATTGCCGAATTCGGACAGCGTACCGAATGTCCCATACAGCGAATGGCGCGTGGCGGCTTCGGATAACCCGGATTTGCGGGTGACATAGGGCAGAACCAATGCGTGGCGCGGCCAGATCAACGCTCGGTTCTCGAACAGAAAGGATTGCGCGGCGGTCGTGCCGGTCTTGTGAAGGCCCAGATGCAGCAGGATGCGCCGCGTCACAGCAGGCCCTCGGGAGGGTCGGCGACGATACGCCCGGCTTCAAGGTCAACCGTGGGTACGGCCGCTTTGGTGAATGGCAGAAATACAGTGGATTTCAACCCGGGCCCGTGCAGTTCGAGCAGGTCGTCGGCGCCGTGGTTCTGCACCGATTTGACCCGCCCCAGCAGGGTTCCCCCGGTGTCATAGACCTCAAGCCCCAAAAGGTCGGCGTGATAGAATTCGTCATCCGGCAGCGATGGCAACTGCTCGCGCCGGGCATAAAGGCGCAGCCCCTTCAGGGCGTCCGCCTGTTCCTTGGTTTCGACCCCGCCCAGACGCGCGGCAAATCCGTTCTTGATCGCGCGTGTGATGATCAGCGGATAGCGCTGGGCGCCACTCTCGTCGGTCAGAGGGGAGTAGGTCTCGATATCCTCGGGTACCGCGCAATAGCTTTTCAGGCGGACCTCGCCGCGTACGCCGAAGGACCCGGCGATGCTGCCGACACAGATCAGATCAGTCATTGGGCATTTCCGTTGTCACGCATATTCCACTTTCCCAGACACCGATTTCGTCGCAGGCTTCGCGTTGATTGTTGCGCTCAAAGAACACGCCCACAATAAAGGCGATCAGCAGCAGGATGGGAAGGCGTATCAAACCAAACATGCCACCCTACCGCGTTTCCACCGGCAGGCTGCCGCGGCGGCACTCCCAGCCATGGGTTTCCAGTTCGGGCGTGTCCGAGCTTTCCTCGGACCAGCCCACGCAGAAATAGCCGATCAGCCGCCAGCCCTCGGGCACCGACAGGTCGCGGGCCAGCCGGTCGGGATCGAGGATCGAGACCCAGCCCAGTCCCAGGCCATGCGCGCGCAGCGTCAGCCAGAACAAAGTGACGGCCGAGACCACCGAATAGCGGCGCATCTCTGGCATGGTGCCTGCGCCCAGCCCCTGGCCCTTGTCGGTGGCGTCATCGCAGAACACCGCCAGCTGAACCGGCGCCTCTTGCATGCCCGACAGTTTCAGCTGGCTGTACAACTGCGCTCGGTCACCGGAGTAGCCCGCCAGCGCCGCGTCATTTGCCGCCTTGAAGTTCTCCAGCGCCGCGGTCCGGGCCGCAGTGCTTTCGACGCGGATCACGCGCCACGGTTCGCTCAGCCCCACCGAAGGGGCCAGCTGAAACGCATCGAGGCAGCGCGTCAGCACTGCCTCGTCCACCGCGTCTGTGCGGAACCGGCGTACATCGCGCCGGAGCCGCATCAACAGATCGAACTGCGTGCGGAAATCTTCGGTGAAAGCCTGATCCTGCACGCGCCCGCCTGTTTACTCTTCTGCAGCAGCAGCTTCTTCTTCGGCCGGAGCGGCAGCAGCCTCTGCGGCTTCAGCAGCCTTGGCGGCTTTCTCTTCGGCGCGCTCCTGGGCCTTCTTGCCCGGGGTGCCCTTCTTGGGGTTGTTGCGCTCGGCTTTTTCCTTGGCGCCGGCGGCTTCCAGCATGCGGGCGATCCGGTCGGTCGGCTGCGCGCCTTGGTCCAGCCAGTACTGGATGCGTTCCATGTTCATCTTCACGCGCTCTTCGCTGTCTTTCGGCAGCAGCGGGTTGTAGGTGCCCAGCTTCTCGATGAAGCGGCCGTCACGCGGCATGCGGCTGTCCGCTGCAACGATGCGGTAGAAGGGGCGCTTTTTCGAGCCGCCACGGGCCAGACGAATTTTCATTGCCATTGTGGTATCTCCTTTGGATGGCGTTGGCCGGAGTGTTCCGGCTATTTCTGGTGTTTGTTGAACCTCGGGTTCACTTCTGGTGTTTCTTGTGGTGTCGGATGACTTCCTGAATGATGAAATTCAGGAAAGCCTTGGCAAAATCGGGGTCCAGATCCGCCTCTTTCGCCAGGTCTTCAAGCCGTGCGATCTGCGCGGCCTCGCGCGAGGGATCGGACGGGGGAAGTTCGTGTTCGGCCTTGAGCTTGCCAACGGCCTGCGTGTGCTTGAACCGCTCGGCCAGCGTATAGACCAGAATCGCGTCCAGCCGGTCGATGCTTTCGCGGTGGTCTTTCAGCAAGGCCGCGGCCCGCGTCACGGGATTGTTCATTGGCCGGTCCTTTCGGTGGTCAGATCGGTCGTTGACGTGTCGAGTTTCGGGTGCCGCCAGATCTGCGCGGACTTGCCCAGCACTTCGCCCTCGCGCTCGTAGGTGGCGCCGAGACGATGTGCCAGAGCGCGCGAGCGGTCATTGGCGTGGGCGATGTAGCTGATGACGCCGTTCAGCCCCTGATAGCGCGCGGCATGGTCGCGGGCGGCCTGCGCAGCCTCGAAGCCCAGACCCTTGCCCTCTGCCTTTTCCATCAGGGTCCAGCCCAGCTCGGGTTCGTCCCAGCCCGGCACATAGATCATGCCGGTCCAGCCCACGAAAGTACCGCTGGCCTTTTCGGTCAGGTGCCACAGGCCATAGCCACGCAGCGCCCAATGGCCCAGACGGTTGGCCAGTCCGTTCCAGCAGCCCGCCGCATCCCTGGGGCCGCCCACCATGTGGCTGCGCTCGGTCGCGTAGAAGGCCGTCATGGCCGGCAGGTCGTCCGGATGCGGTGCCCGAAGGATCAGGCGCTCGGTCTCAAGGGTCGGGATGGTGAAGGTCGTCATGCGTAGGCCTCCATCCCGCCATCGCCGTCGCCGGGCAGGTGGCGATAGACCAGAACCGGCTCGTCGAACCCGGCCTCGGCCTGCAGGTCGCGCTGGGCGCCCAGGCGCTCGGCCACGCGGGCCGAGGCTGCGTTGTCGGGGTCCACATAGCTGACCAGTGACGGCAGAGCCTGCGACCCCAGCGCAAAGTCGCGGGCGGCTTCGGCCGCTTCGGTTGCAATGCCACGCCCTTCGGCGGCTTCGGTCAGCAGATAGCCCAGCTCGTGTTCGCGGTCACCGAATTCCATGCCGATCGTCACGAAGCCCAGAACCTGACCGCCCGCACGGTCCTCGATGGCCCACATTCCCGCCCCGCGCAGCAGCCAGCCCGCGACGTATTGCGAGAAATCCAGCCAGGCCGCCTGCCGGTCAAACGGGCCTTCCATGTGTTTGGCACGGTCCGACATCAGGATGTCGGCATAGGTGTCGAAATCCCCGATCCGCGGCGCGCGCAGCACCAGCCGCGCGGTCTCCAGCCGCGGCAAGTCCGCAGCCAGCCGCGCCGACAGCGCGGCGGCGGGGCCGGTGGCCGGAGCCTCCCAGGGATATGCGACGGGCGCGGTCACTTACTTCTTCTTTCCGAATCCGCTCAGGCCGGGGGGCAGGGCCATGCCGCCGCCCATGCCGGGCATGCCGCCGGGCATCTTGCCGCCCATCGCCTTGGCCGCGGCTTCCAGCGCCTTGGGATCCATGCCCGCGGCCATTTCTTCGGGCGAGGGGCCGCCTCTGCCGAACATGCCTTTCATGGCCTGTTTCAGCATCTTGCCTTTGCCCATCTTGCCCATCTTCTTCATCATGTCCGACATCTGCCGGTGCATCTTGAGCAGCTTGTTGATGTCGCTGACTTCCATGCCCGACCCGGCCGCGATGCGTTTCTTGCGGCTGGCCTGCAGCAACGCGGGGTTGGCGCGTTCTTTCTTGGTCATCGACTGGATCATGGCGATCTGCTGGCGCAGGATCCGGTCGTCCAGCCCGGCCTGATCCATCTGCTTGGCCATCTTGCCCATGCCCGGCATCATGCCCATCATGCCCTGCATGCCGCCCATCTGGATCATCTGTTCCAGCTGCATCTTCAGGTCGTTCATGTTGAACTGACCCTTCATCATGCGCTTCATCATGCGCTCGGTCTGCTCGAGCTCCATGGTCTCCTGGGCTTTTTCGACCAGTGAGACGATGTCGCCCATGCCCAGGATCCGGCCCGCGATGCGGTCGGGCTCGAAGGTTTCCAGCGCATCCATCTTCTCGCCCAGACCGACGAAGCGGATGGGCTTGCCGGTCACTGCGCGCATCGACAGCGCCGCGCCGCCGCGGCCGTCACCGTCCATCCGGGTCAGGACCACGCCCGAGATGCCGACCTTGGCATCGAACTCCTCGGCCACTTCGACGGCGACCTGACCGGTCAGGCCGTCAACCACCAGCAGGGTCTCGCGCGGGTCGACCACGTTGCGGACCTGCTCGACCTCGTCCATCAGGACCTCGTCGATGTGCAGACGGCCCGCGGTATCCAGCATGTAGACGTCATAGCCGCCCAGCGTGGCCTGCTGTTTGGCGCGCTTGGCGATGTCCACCGGTTTCTGGCCCGGCACGATCGGCAGGGTGTCCACCCCGATCTGGGTGCCCAGCACCGCCAGCTGGTCCATCGCCGCCGGGCGGTAAACGTCCAGCGAGGCCATCAGGACCTTCTTGCCCTCTTTTTCTTTCAGGCGCTTGGCGAGCTTGCCGGTGGTCGTCGTCTTACCCGAGCCCTGCAGGCCGACCATCAGGATCGGCGCGGGCGGGTTGTCGATCTTCAGCTTGCCCGGGTCGTCCTCGCCGCGCAGCGTATCGACCAGCGCGTCGTGCACGATCTTGACGACCTGCTGGCCCGGCGTGATTGACTTGGTCACCGCCTGGCCGGTCGCCTGTTCCTGAACCTTTTTGACGAACGCACGCGCCACTGGCAGCGATACGTCGGCCTCAAGCAGCGCCACGCGAACTTCGCGCAGGGCGGTTTTGACGTCTTCCTCGGACAGGGCGCCCTGTTTGGTCAGCCGGTCAAAGACGCCAGAGAGGCGTTCGGATAGATTTTCAAACATGCCTTCGGCCTCCTTCGCCGGTTGTCGGTTGGCGCCCCATAGATAGGGGCGGACGGGTCAATGCACAAACGCCCCCACGGGCGAAACTCGCTGGTGGGGGGCGATCCCTGAACGACTCAAGGGACCGGAAGAACAGACGCTTCCGGATGTTGCGTTGGCGTTTAGGCCCATTAGCCGCCTGAGTCAACCATCCGCGCTTGCCGGGTTGCATCGTCTGGCCCCGTCGGCCATCACTGGCGCGATATTCGGGAGAAGACCATGGACGCCTCATCCGCCTTTCAGGACTCATTGCCGCTCAGTTCGGACGCCTTGCTGGCGCAGTTGGACGATTGGGGGCTGCCCTATCGTCTGCACAGCCACGTCCCGCTGCGGACGGTCGAAGAGTCGAAGGCGGTCGAAGATCAGTTCATGGTGCCGGGCGAAAACGCGTTGCGGCTCAAGAACCTGTATCTGCGCGACAAGAAAAAGCGGAACTACCTGGTGACGCTGGAACAGAGCCGCGAGATCGACCTCAAGGCGCTGGGCGCCGAACTGGGTGTAGGCAACCTGTCCTTCGGGTCGGCGGATCGGCTGATGCAGAACCTCGGCATCCGTCCCGGCGCGGTCAGCCCGCTGGCCATGATAAACGGCGTTGGCAACGGTGTACGGTTCTTCATGGACGACGCGGCGCAGCCCGCGGACGTGATCTATATGCATCCCTTGGTCAACGACCGGACGGTGGCCATGGCGCGCGACGACCTGATGGCCTTCTTCGACCGGATCGGGTGCGAGGTCACCTGGCTGCCGTGATCATTCGCTCAGCGCCTCTTTCAACGCGGCGGCGACATGGGCGGCCGAGGGATTGACGAACAGGTGCCCGTCGGCCTCAAAAACCGGGTCATCAAGATGTTGGGGAAAGGCCAGCGGCAATTCCGTGCAGGCCAGCAGGATCGCGGTTCCGGGGGCGGCGTGCCGATTGCAGAATGCCAGCAGACGGCCGCGGGCATTGGCCGAGGCACCGCCGTAGAACTCGGTGTCGATCATGGCCTGCATTTCCGCGATCTGGTCCTCGGGAAGTCGGTCATTGGCTGTGATGCCTTCAGCCGCCAGCCGTTCCGCATAGTGGCGCGCTTGCATCGTGACCGAGGTTCCCAGCACCAGCGCGCTTTTGGCGCCTGTCGTTTTGGTGGCCACGGCGGTTGCATCAAAGATACTCAGGATCGGCATGGTCACGCCCTGCCGGATCGCATGCAAACGGGCGTGAGGTGTGTTCGAGGCGATGATGCCGAAATCACATCCCGCCTGCTCAAGCGTCAGCAGTGCATCGCGGAAAACGGAATCGAACGCGGACCAGCTTGCTTCGTCGCCGGAGGTTCCGCGCAGCGCGCGGGTTTTGGCCTGGGTGACGGATTCGATGGTCATCGGAGGAACAGGCAGCGGTGATCCGTGCCCGCGTTCTGCAAAATGGCGCCCGGCGCCCTCGGCGATGGCGCGGTAATAGTCTATTGTCGACGCCCAGCCGACCCCGCCCAGAATTCCGATCTTCTTCATGACAACCGTCCAATCTGCCGATCCCGCTCGGGGACAGATTGGACGGTTTGACCGGGGATGGCCAGTGGCCGGATCAGGCGGCGAGTTCGGCCACGGCTTTCTGGGCGTTGCTCAGAGTTGCTTCCGGGTCTAGCGCCATGCGGTCAGCGGCCACCACATCCACGTCATGGATGCCGATGAAGCCCAGAACATGGCGGGCGTATCCGGTTGCAAAGTCGATCTCGGACCCCACCACGGTACCGCCCGAAGCGATGGCGAGGATGGCGCGCTTGCCCTCCAGCAGGCCCTTGGGGCCATTCTCGGTATACGAGAACGTCAGGCCTGCACGAGCGACCAGGTCGATCCAGGCCTTGAAGGCGGCCGGGACCGAGAAATTGTAGATCGGCAACCCAATCACCACCGTGTCGGCCTGCTGCAGTTCCTTGACCAACTCGTCCGACAGGGCCAGCAGGTCGCGCTGGGTGGCGTCGCGTTGATCGGCGGGGGTGAAGTTGGCGGTGATCCAGTCCTCGGTCAGCAGGGGCAGGGGTGTGGCCAGGTCGCGGCGGATGATGCGGCTGGCGCCCAGGTGTTGGACGATGCGGGCCGACAGGTCGCGGGTGGCCGAGCCGGTGCGGCGGGCCGAGGCGTCGATATGCAGGATGGTCTTTGTCATGGCGTGGATCCTTCTCAGGGTTCGGATTTTGCGTCTGAGCCCAATATGAGTATTGCGTGAGCGAACGAAACTAGGATAAATCAACAGGCATTGTTGGAAATTGCACAGAATTGGTTTTGTCATGGACAATTGGGACGAGGTCCGCACCGCCTATCAGGTTGCGCGAATGGGTACGGTCAGCGGCGCGGCCGAGGTTCTGGGGGTGCACCACGCCACGGTGATCCGCCATATCGACGCGATCGAGGCCCGGCTGAAGGTCAAGCTGTTCCAGCGCCACGCGCGCGGCTACACCCCGACCGAGGCGGGCGAGGATCTGCTGCGCGTGGCCCAGGCCACCGAGGATCAGTTCAACCAGCTGGTCGGGCGGCTGAAGGGGCGTGGAGACGATGTCTCGGGCGAGTTGGTGGTGACCTCGCTGGCCTCGCTGGCGCCGCTGGTGGTACCCACCCTGACCGCGTTCCAGCAGGACCATCCCGACCTGATCGTGCGCTATCTGACCGGCGACCGCCTGTTCCGCCTGGAATATGGCGAGGCGCATGTGGCGATCCGCGCCGGTGCGGCCCCCGACCAGCCGGACAACGTGGTGCAGCCCTTCATGACGCAAGAGGTGGGGCTTTATGCCAGTCAGGACTACATCGCGCGGCGCGGCCTGCCCGCGGGCGTCGAGGATTTCCCCAACCACGCCTTCGTCGGGGCGGATGATGAAAACAGCCGCGCGCCCTTTTCACGCTGGCTGCGCGCCAATGTTCCGGCCGAGGCGATCACCTTCCGTTGTTCCAACAACTTCACCGTGGCCGAGGCGGTACTGGCCGGGGCGGGGATCGGCTTCATGGCCCGGTGGGAGGCCGCCCGCCATCCGCAGCTGCAGGAAGTGATGGAGCCGCTGCCGGAATGGGCCGGCAATCTGTGGCTGGTAACCCATGTGGATCTGCACCGCACCAACAAGGTGCAGACCTTTCTCAAATTCCTCAAGGAGCAGGCCAAGGACTGGCTGCCATGAGCCCGCAGGCGCGTGGCCACTTGGCCATGCTGGTGTTCTCGGCGCTGGTGGCGGGCAGTTTCTCGCTGGGTTCGATGATTGCCAACGAGATCGCGCCGGCGGCGTTGAACGCCGCGCGCTTCGCGATTGCCGGCGTGGTGATCGGCATCGCGGCGCTGATGACGACCGGTTTGCCGCGCAGCGCGGCGCGCGCGCCGTGGCGCTATCTGGTGCTGGGCGGGCTGTTCTCGGCCTATTTCGTGCTGATGTTCTACGGGCTGAAAACCGCGCCGCCAGTCAGCGCGGCGGCGGTGTTCACCTTGACGCCGATCCTGTCGGCGGTGGCGGGGTGGGTGTTGCTGCGCCAGATCACCACCCCGCACATGGCCCTCGCGCTGAGCGTGGGCGCGGTTGGCGCGCTGTGGGTGGTGTTCCGCGCCGACTGGCTGGCCTTTCGCGCCTTCGAGATCGGGCAGGGCGAGATCATCTATTTCTGGGGCTGCGTGGCCCATGCGATCTATACGCCCATGGTGCGCAAGCTGAACCGGGGCGAGCCGCCGGTCGTTTTCACCTTCGGCACTCTGGTGGCTGGGTGCGCGGTGCTGACGGTGTTCGGCTGGAGCGACATCCGCGCGACCGACTGGGCCAACCTGCCGGCGATCGTCTGGATCGGCCTGTTCTACGTCGCCATCTGCGCCAGCGCGGCCACCTTCGTTCTGTTGCAATACGCCACGCTGCTGCTGCCGTCGGCCAAGGTCATGGCCTATACCTACCTGACGCCCAGCTGGGTGATCATCTGGCAGATCGCGCTGGGCCAGCCGGCGCCGGGCCTTCTGGTTCTAGTGGGGATCGGGCTGACGATCCTTGCCCTTGTGTTGCTGCTGAAAGGGGATGACCTGGGGATGGCTCGGCAACAAACCGCGCCGGACTGACCTTTGCCAAAGCGCCCGTTCGTGGCAGGGTGGGGCAAACTCCGAAAGGATCGGAACATGCACAGATTGATTGCCTCGGCCACGCTAATGTTGGTTTTTGGATGTACGCAGGACACCGCCGACAATTCAACCCTTCAAGCCAGCTGCGAGGCATTGGTGGCTGCTGAGGCAAACCGGAGCCCCGCGGATGTCCAGGCTCTGTCTACAACTGCCGAACCGGCGGGAACCGTCACGCAGGTCGCAGTGGCCGGCGCTCAGGCACCCTGGCTGTGCCGCGCCGATCCCAGCGGCGTGGTCACAGGGGTCGAGTACAGCCAGCAAGGCTGATCCTCTTGGGTTGAGCCACATCAAGGGCCGGTTGTGTCAAACCCGCTAAGCTGTCGGCGTGAAAGGAGGGACTGATGTTCAAACACATAATGTTTCCCGTCGATCTGCATCTGCCACCCGAAGTGCGCAAGGCGGCCGAGGTTGCGGCACAAGTCGCCCGGTGGCAGGGGGCGCGGATAACCATCGTCAGCGTGACAAGCAATCAGCCCGGCGACCCCACGCAAACCGAATCCGCGATCAAGGACCATCTGTCCGATCTGGCGGACGAGTTGTCCCAAGCCAGTGGAGCGCAAGTTGATTTCCGCAACATTCATTCGGTGGATGTGGCGGTCGAAGTGGATGGTGACCTGGCCCGCACCGCTGAAGAGATCGGTGCCGACCTGATCGTGGTGGGCACCCATGCGCCGCGGATTACCGACTTTATACTGTCCAGTCATGCCGGATATCTGGCCAAACATGCCAGCATGTCGGTCTTCGTAGTGCGCTAGACCTCGTCCCCCGCGGAAAGCTGGTTTTCCAGGAACCGCTCGAACGCGTCCAGATTCACGGGTTCGAACTGCCCGAACCCTTGCATCCAGACCGAGGCCGCGCGCAACGCGTCGGGTTCCAGCTTGCACCATTTCACCCGGCCGCGCTTTTCCTGGCTGATCAGCCCGGCCCGGGTCAGGATCGTCAAGTGTTTTGAGATCGCCGCCAGTGACATCTCGAACGGCTCGGCCACGTCGGTGACGGCCATGTCATCCTCGAGCAGCATCGCCAGAATGGCGCGCCGCGTGGGGTCGGCCAGGGCCGCAAAGACGGTATCGAGGTCATCGGACATGATCCCGCTGAACCACAGCCGGAAAGTTTGGTCAACCATTTGGTTGAATATGCGGAATCCGGTGCTTCCAGCGGAATGGATTGCCAGTGACCCGATCGGCAGACAACGTTCTCCCTTAATATACATTAGAAAACAAAGGTTTAAGCTGCGTCAATTGGAGCCATCAACAGCGTTGACTCTGCGCGCGAGGCCGCATAGCAACTGCGCCAAGACTGTGCGAGGGAAACGCCCGTGACCGATGACGACCCAAAGCAGCGCCTGACGCAGCTTGAGGCCAAGATCGACGCGGCAAAAAAGGCCAAAGCGCCGAAACCTCGTGCGGACGCTGACATATCCGGGGGCGAACTGGCCTGGCGGATGGTCATCGAGATGGTTTCCGGTCTGGGGATCGGATTTGGCATCGGGTACGGGCTGGACAGCCTGTTCGGGACGATCCCGATCTTCCTGGTGCTGTTCACATTGCTGGGCCTTGTCGCGGGCGTGAAGGTCATGCTCCGCAGCGCGCAAGAAGCTCAAGAGAAACAAGCGGCCTCGACACAGGCCGAGAAGGACGAGAGGGACTGAACGTGGCGACCGAGACCACCGCAGCAGAAGGCAGCAGCCTGGTTTTCCATCCGATGGACCAGTTCATCGTCAAGCCGCTTTTCGGCGGTGAGATGGCTTGGTACACGCCCACCAACGTGACCCTGTGGCTGTTCTTCGCGGTTCTGGCCATCATCGGCCTGCTGGTGCTGAGCACCTCGAAGCGCGCAATCGTCCCGACCCGCATGCAGTCGATCGCCGAGCTCGCCTACGGCTTCATCTACAAGATGCTGGAAGACATCTGTGGCAAGGAAGGTGTCAAATACTTCCCCTATGTCATGACCCTGTTTATGTTCATCGTCACCGCGAACTTCCTCGGCCTGATCCCGACCTCGTTTACCACGACATCGCATTTCGCGGTCACCATTCCGCTGGCGCTGGCCGTGTTTCTGACCGTGACCGTTCTGGGCTTTGTCAAGAACGGAGCTGGGTTCCTCAGCCTGTTCTGGGTGTCCAGCGCGCCGCTGGCGCTGCGCCCGATCCTGGCGATCATCGAGCTGATCTCGTACTTCGTGCGCCCGGTCAGCCACTCCATTCGTCTTGCAGGTAACGTCATGGCCGGCCACGCTGTGATCAAGGTTTTCGCCGGCTTCGCCGCGGTCGCCGTGATCTCGCCCGTATCGGTTCTGGCGATCACCGCAATGTACGGCCTCGAGGTCCTGGTGGCCTTCATCCAGGCCTACGTATTCACCATTCTGACCTGTGTTTACCTGAAGGACGCTCTGCATCCGCATCACTGATCAGGGGCGACCCTGAGCACAGGAACGATAACCCAAAATCGAAACTTCCAATTCGTAAGGAGATACATCATGGAAGGCGATCTCGCACACATCGGCGCAGGCCTGGCAGCAATCGGTTCCGGCGCGGCCGCAATCGGGGTGGGCAACGTGGCCGGCAACTTCCTGGCCGGCGCTCTGCGCAACCCTTCGGCGGCTGCTTCGCAGACCGCAACCCTGTTCATCGGTATCGCATTCGCAGAAGCCCTGGGGATCTTCGCATTCCTGGTCTCGCTGCTGCTGATGTTCGCCGTATAATCTGCGGAACCTGATCCTTACGCGCAGGTGGGCCCAAGCCATAGCGGCCCACCTGTTGTAAAGACAACGTTCCGACGGAGGACATCATGGCGACAGAACCCATAGCTGCAGAAGCAGTCGGCAAATGCGTCGATTCCCATGGCTCGGCCATCGGGATGCCGCAGCTCTGCTTCGATTGGTTCCCCAACCAGATCTTCTGGCTGGTCATTACGCTGGTCGTCATCTTTCTGGTCCTGTCCCGCGTGGCCCTGCCGCGCATCGCGGCGATCCTGGCCGAGCGTCAGGGGACCATTACAAATGACCTGGCTGCGGCCGAAGACCTGAAGGCCAAGGCGGTCGAGGCCGAAGAGGCCTACAACAAGGCGCTGGCCGATGCCCGTGCCGAGGCTCAGCGGATCGCAGCCGAAGCGCGCGCCGAAATCCAGGCGGATCTGGATGACGCGATTGCCAAGGCAGATGCGGAAATCGCGGCCAAGGCGGCAGAATCGGAGAAGGCAATTGCCGAAATCCGTGCCGGAGCGCTGGAAAGCATTCAACAGGTTGCCAACGATACGGCGGCCGAACTGGTGACTGCGCTGGGCGGCGAGGCGGATGCCAAAGCCATCAGCAGTGCCGTCAGCGCACAGATGAAAGGATAAGTGACATGCGGAATACACTTGCTCTTATCCTGACCGCAGGCTTCGCCAGCCCGGCGCTGGCCGCAAGCGGCCCGTTCTTCTCGCTGGCGAACACCGACTTCGTCGTGACGCTGGGCTTCATCGTCTTCATCGCGGTCCTGTTCTATTTCAAGGTTCCGTCGATGATCGGCGGGGCGCTGGACAACCGCGCCGAAGGCATCAAGGCCGAGCTGGACGAGGCCCGTGCCCTGCATGAAGAAGCGCGCAGCCTGCTGGCCTCATACGAGCGCAAGCAGCGCGAAGTGCAGACTCAGGCCGAAGCCATCGTGGCCGCGGCGAAGGAAGATTCGGTTCTGGCTGCCGAACAGGCAAAGGCGGATCTGGAGAAATCCATCGCGCGTCGTCTGGCTGCCGCACAGGATCAAATCGCATCGGCCGAGGCCTCGGCGGTGAAGGAAGTGCGTGACCAGGCTGTGACTGCGGCCGTTGCGGCGGCCAAGTCCGTGCTGGCCAAGCAGATGACTGCGGCGCAAGCCAACAAGCTGATTGACTCGGCGATCTCCGAGGTCGGTGACAAGCTGCACTGAGCTGTTCGGCGTGAGCCAATCTCAATTTCCAAAACCCGAAGGCTACCTGCTTTCGGGTTTTTTGCTTGTAGCCCGTGTCATTGTCTGTTGATTCAGGGCAGTCAGCTTGTGGCGTTTCGGTGAGGTACGATGACATCCGGACATACCAAGATTGTTGATCCCGCCCCTGTGTGCGTGTTCGCGTTCAACCGACCCGAACACACGCGGCGGACGTTGGATGCCCTGGCCCAATCGCCCTTGGCCGCGTCGACATCCTTGACCGTATTCATCGACGGCCCCCGCAATGATGCCGAGAAGCCGATTGTCGACGCTGTTGCGAAGGTCGCCGAAACGCAGCAGGGCTTCGCCAGTATCGAGCTGCGCCGACGTGACCAAAATGCAGGGCTGGCGGTCTCGATCGAGGAGGGTGTTTCGCAGATGATGGCCGAGCATGGCCGCGCGATCATTCTCGAGGATGATATACTCACGTCGCCAGCCTTTCTTCATTATATGAACCTTGCCCTAGAGCACTACAGGGATACTCCGGATGTGTGGCACATAGCCGGGTACAATGAGGATATTCCGCAGAACAGAGGCTCGAACCATGCGAGTCTGTGGCGGTTCATGAGTTGCTGGGGCTGGGCGACGTGGGCTGATAGATGGACCCATTACTCGCGCGATCCGGACGAGTTGCCCCGTGTGTTTTCGGATGAAGACATCCACCGTTTCAACCTGGACGGAGCAAATGACTTCTGGGCTCAGGTTCTTGCCAATAAGAGTGGGGAACTGAAGACTTGGGCCGTGTTCTGGTACGCCACGATCTTCCGCAATGGGGGGCTGTGTTTATCCCCCCATTTCTCCTACGTCGAAAACATCGGATTTGACGGCTCTGGCAGTCATGGCGTGGTCAACAGCTCGTATGGCCGAGCGGGTCTGAACACCTCGATCGATCCGATATGGCCGGCCACGACTGTTGAAGACGCCGCGGCGCTGGGGCAGTTGAAGGACTATTATACCCGTAGGCCGCCGTTGCACCGGCGTCTTGCCCGCAAGCTGGGAAAACTTACCCGCAAGCTGTTTGGGTAATGAACCGATAGACAGTCAGGTCTCGTCGAAAACCAGTCGTGAAAGCGCTTTCTCATCGTCAAGGCTGAGAAATCTGTCGTTGGCCCCCCAGTGGCAATGGGTGATTTCACCGACCAGCAGGGTTTTGCCGTCGATGTAGAAGTCGATCCGCACAAAGTCGAATGGCGCCGAGAGCTTTTCCGCGACCTCCAGCATTTCCTGCAGAACGAGAGGGCGGTCAACGTTAGGTTTTTCTATCCCGTACGGGGACAGCTCGATCGGAAGGAGCGACCAATTGGTGTCGTAGAGCTGACGATAGAAGGCCACGTTGCGGTCGTTGACGTAAAGGATACAGCGAGCCTTGCCCTTCCAGCAAAAGACTTTGAAGTCGTGCACGTCATGTCCCTGAAACAGAAGAGGCTCAACGATCAGTTTCCCGGTCAGGTCGCGATAGTTCCGTTCCCGCGCAGCATAGTAGTAGTTGCTGGTAAGCTGTTCTGCCAACGCGGCCCGGTCCGGCTGCGCCCCGCCTTGCAGGATCGTCACGCCGCCGCAACCGTGCGTTGGCTTTATGACGCAGTCTTCGGGAAAGTCGAATTTGTCGATATCTTCCTTGTTGCGCAGCACGGCAATCGTGGGGACGTTGTATTTCGCTCCTGCACGTTCCGCGATGAATTCCTTTGCCAGTTCCTTGTCTGTTGTTTTTAACCGCAAGGGCGACACGATTTCCGGCCCTGACTTGATGCGGTAGAGCACATCGTTGAAAAGCATGCGCTTGCCGGGCCACCGGTCGTGCTGCGTGAAGAAATGGTGCCAGTAGAACCACCTGTCGCCTCTGTCCGAATAGGGAAGCCTTTTGGCGATCGGACGGGCGATAGCCATGTACAGTTTGCGGCGGATGAGTTTCAGAAACGAGAGCATGTATCCAGTGATTTTGGCGCCTTAAGGGTTGTGTCTGCTATGCGGCACAGTAGACAGTGTTGCAAGTGTTCCCGCTGAATTCGCACAAATACGGCGTTGTCGGTTGGATCAATCCAGATTTGGGGCATCAATTCAGGCGCAAGAGTTGGAACGCGTAAATCACATCAGTTTCAGTAGTTCTGAGGGGGGCGCGGCAATTGCGGCGCACAGGCTGCATATGGCCCTAAACGCCAGCGGCGTGAATTCGATCATGACCGTTGCGCGAGGTCAGGAAGGGCCGGGCATCACGACGTTCAAGCCGGCCAAGGGTCTGGGACGAATGATCCAACGGGAAATAGCGCGCAGTATCCGGCGCCGGCATGAAGCGGATTTCTCGGGTTTGATTTCGCTAGGTCAGGTCCGTTCGGGTTTGGCGCAGTACCTGAACAAACAGCCCTCGCAAATTCTGAACCTGCACTGGGTCAATTCGGATCTGATGTCGATCCGCGAGATCGGAAACCTGTCTCATCCGGTTGTATGGACCATGCATGACATGTGGCCGTTATGTGGGGTGGAGCATTACTCTGAGGGCGATGCCTGGAAAAACGGTTACGCGACCCAGCAGGATAGCCGAGCGAGCAGGCTGAACCGCCGTGTTTGGAAAACAAAACAGCGGTTTTGGACGCGGCCGTTCCATCTTGTTGCACCCAGCCGCTGGCTGGCGGATTGCGCCCGGCAAAGCGCCTTGACACAGGACTGGCCCGTCTCTGTCATTCCCAACGCAATCGACACCGACGTCTGGCGCCCCACCGACCGAGACGCGGCCAGAGACCGATTGGGTCTGCCACGCGATTCTGCTGTCATCGGTTTTGGGGCCATGGGGGGCGACAGCGATCCGCGCAAAGGATTTCGGCACCTCAAGGAAGCTTTGTCGATTCTGAAACAGGAAAGATCTGATATCCGCGTTCTGATATTCGGCGCGGATGCGCATGAGGTAGATCTGCCCTTTCCGGCTCATTTCACTGGACAACATTCAGTGCCCGAGGAACTGCGGTCTGTTTACGCGTGCGCGGACGTTTTTGCGTTGCCGTCCCGACAAGACAACCTGCCCAACACCGGCGTTGAGGCGCTTTCTTGCGGTATTCCGATCGTCGGGTTCAAGATCGGCGGATTGCCCGATCTGGTCCCGAACCCCGGGTGCGGGCGGCTGGCCGAGCCGTTTGATGCGCGGGGCTTGGCGGATTGCCTAAAGGGGGTGATCGATGATCAGCGTTCCTGCCAGGTTCAAGGGCAGAAGCGCGACGGGAATGCCGCGCGCAAACATGCCCTGCAGAGCTACGCGATGCCAATCGTGGCCGAGCAGTACAGGCGCCTTTATGAAACACTGGGGTTGAAGGCGCAGTGAGAGGCGGAGGACCTCAACCGTCCGTGTTGCCAACCTCATGTTCCAGCCGCTGCCGCGCGATCAGTTCGTTGCGCCGGGCCTTCTGCTGGTCTTCCATGCAGCGTTCGACAAAGCTAAGGTGCTGTTCCACCGCCTGCCGGGCGGCTTCGGGGTCGCGGGCCTGAAGGGCTGCGTTGATTGCCCTGTGCTGGTTCAGGATCGCGTCGCGCGTCGTGCGCTGGTGGAACATGATCTGGCGGTTGTAGAACACGCCCTGCCGCAACAGATCGAACATCGACCGCATCATGTGCAGCATCACCACGTTGTGGCTGGCCTCGATGATCGCCATGTGAAACTGCGCGTCCAGATGGGCCTCGTCATCGGTCGCGTTGCGGGCATGGGCAGCCTCCATCTTGTCGAAGATCGCCTGAATCACCTTCAGGTCGCTGTCCGAGCCCAGCCGCGCGGCGCGTTCGGCCGCCAGCCCTTCCATGTCGCGCCGGAACGACAGGTAATCGAACACGGCCTCGTCATGGCTGCTGAACAGGCGGATCAGCGCCGGAGAAAAGGCCGAGCCCAGAACCTCGGCCACATAGATGCCTGATCCGGCCTTGGCGGTCAGCAGGCCCTGCTCCTGCAGTTGCGAGATCGCCTCGCGCAGCGACGGGCGCGACACGCCAAGCCGGTCGGCCAACTCGCGCTCGGACGGCAGGCGTTCACCGGGGCGCAGGATCCCGCGCAGGATCAGCAACTCGATCTGTTTGACCACGGCCAGGGACAGTTTCTCGGTCTGGACTTTCTGAAAGGGCATCGGATCATCGCTGAAAATTGGTCAAATCATATGACCACACATGCCCGGCCCGCGCAAGAACGGGCCGCGATCACATTGGCTGAAACACTAGGTCAGCATTGTTGACTTTAAGCGCAGAGGTCATAGCGTCAGTCCGACCCAGCGGAGGAGGCTCGGCCCATGCACCAGTTATTTGCAACGCGCGCCGCGCGAATGAAGGCATCCGAAATCCGAGAGCTGCTGAAACTGCTGGATCAACCCGGCATCATTTCCTTTGCCGGCGGCATCCCCGACCCGGCGCTGTTTCCAGCCGAGGCGTTTGCCCACGCATTCCAACAGGCGCTTGGCGCCGACAGCCGGGCGCAGGCGCTGCAGTATTCCGTGTCCGAAGGGTACCTGCCGCTGCGGGAATGGATCGCAGGCCACATGCGCCAGATCGGCATCGACTGCGGCACCGACGACGTTCTGATCACTTCAGGCTCGCAGCAGGCGCTCGACTATCTGGGCAAGCTGTTTCTGTCACCGGGCGACACGGCGTTGGTCGGATGGCCGACCTATCTGGGGGCTTTGGCGGCGTTCAACGCCTATGAGCCACGCTTTGACCGGTTGCGCGCAGGCGGCAACGCGGGCGCGGCGCAATACCGGGGCGCGGCGGGGCCGGGGGCGGTCAAATACGCGTATCTTTCGCCCGACTTTGCCAACCCGACCGGCGAGACCGTCGATCGGCAAGGGCGCGAGGCCCTTCTGGATCTGGCCGAAGAGTTGGACTGCGCCCTGATCGAGGACGGCGCCTATCAGGCTCTGCGCTATGACGGGCAGGCGATACCGCCGATCCTAGCGCTGGAACTGGCGCGGAAGGGCGATCTGCAAGCCTGCCGGACGATCTATTGCGGCAGTTTTTCCAAGACCCTGTCGCCCGGGTTGCGGGTGGGTTGGGTCGTGGCGGCGCGGTCCGTCATCGCGCAGCTTGTGCTGATGAAACAGGCCGCAGACCTGCATTCGGCCACCATCAACCAGATGGCTGTTCACCAGGTGGCCCAAACCTGTTTTGACAGCCACATCCCGAAAGTGCGCGCAACCTACCGTGCGCGCCGCGACGCGATGCTGGCGGCGCTGGATCGGCACATGCCCGAAGGCGTGCAATGGACCCGGCCCGAGGGTGGCATGTTCATCTGGCTGACCCTGCCGCCCGGCTCGGATGGCGCGCAACTGCTGGCCCGCGCGCTTGAGACGGTCAAGGTCGCCTTTGTGCCAGGCCAGGCCTTTCACCCCGATGGCAGCGGCGCCAACACGATCCGGCTGAGTTTCTCCAACTCGGACGAGGCTACGATTGCCGAGGGTATTGCCCGGTTGGGCACGGTCCTGCGCGGGTAAGTTCCGGAAAGTTTTCGTTAACCATTTTGCCGCAAAGCTGCGGCATGATCCGGTTCCTCGCCTTGCTGGTGCTGGCCGGCTGCTCGGCCGGCACGCCCCATTTCCGCGACCTGCCCGCAACCCGCGTGGCCGTGAACGGCAGCGTGTTCGACGTGCGCCTGCGCGGTGACCTGGCCGAGGCGGTCCGCGTCAACAGCCAATATGCCCCGCGGCTGGGGCCGATCCGGGATCGGGCCGCATTGGCCATGGCGCAGGTCTCGGGATGTCCGGTCGCCGACGTGTTGGGCGATGCGGCGGTGACCGTGGGCATCCTCGACTGCGACCGCAGGGCGTCGGACCGGCTGTTGCTGGCTGCGGTCACGCCGATCAACTATGAATGCATCGACTTCGGAACCTATGACAGTGGGTCGGACACCGGATACCAGGTGTTCGAGTGTTCGCCTTATTGACTCTGCGCAATTCCGCCCAAATCAGCAAGATATTGTGGATAACTCGGCCCAATATCCCATATCCTGCGCAACTTCGTTGACTCGCGGGCATTCCCTTGTCCAGACTTTCAGGGAACGGGAATCATGGAAATCGGCCTTTGCGCTTCACCAAACTCAAACTCACCGGCTTCAAAAGCTTCGTCGACCCGACCGATCTGATAATTGCGGACGGGTTGACCGGTGTGGTGGGGCCCAACGGCTGCGGCAAGTCCAACCTGCTCGAGGCGCTGCGTTGGGTGATGGGCGAGAACCGCCCCAAATCGATGCGCGGCGGTGCGATGGAGGACGTGATCTTTGCCGGTGCCGCCACCCGTCCGGCGCGCAACTTCGCCGAGGTCGTCCTGACCATGGACAATTCGGAACGTCTGGCTCCGGCCGGGTTCAATGACAGCGACCAGATCGAAATCGTGCGCCGCATCACCCGCGACGTGGGCAGCGCCTACAAGGCCAACGGCAAGGACGTGCGCGCCCGCGACGTGCAGATGCTGTTCGCCGACGCCTCGACCGGCGCGCATTCACCCGCTCTGGTGGGGCAAAACCGGATCGCCGAGCTGATTAACGCCAAACCCCGCGCCCGCCGCCGCATTCTGGAAGAGGCCGCCGGTATCTCGGGCCTGTATCAGCGCCGGCATGAGGCCGAACTGAAGCTCAAGGGCACCGAGGCCAACCTGACCCGCGTGGATGACGTGCTGGAACAGTTGGGCACCCAGCTGGCGCAGTTGGCGCGGCAGGCCCGTCAGGCCGCGCGGTATCGTGAGATCGGCGAGCAATTGCGCCAGGCCGAGGGAATGTTGCTGTATCGCCGATGGAAAGAGGCCGACATGGCCCGCCAGCAGGCCGAAGAGCGTCTGCGCGACCGCACCACCGAAGCCGCGCGCGCCGAGGCCGAGGCCCGCGCCGCCAGCGCGAAACGCGCCGAGATCGAAGAGACCCTGCCGCCGCTGCGCGAGGAGGAGGCCATTGCCGCCGCCGTGCTGCAGCGCCAGCAGGTGCAGCGCGATCAGCTGTCCGATCAGGAAACCCGCGCGCGCCAGACCATCGAAACCCTGACCGCCCGCATCCAGCAGCTGGGCCGCGACATCGAGCGGGAAACCGGTTTGAACCGCGACGCCGGCGAGATGATCGAACGGCTGGAATGGGAGGCCCGCGAACTGGCCAAGGCCGCCGAGGGCCATGACGACAAGCTGGCCGAAGCCGCCGAAATTGCCCGAGAGGCCGCCGCGGTTCTGCAGGAGCGTGAGGATCTGCTGGCGCAGGAGACCGAGGACACCGCCCGCCTGGTCGCGCGTCACCAATCGGCGCAGCGCCTGGTCGAGGACAGCCGCAAGACGCTGGCACGCTCCGAGGCCGAAGAGGAAAAAGCACGCGCGGCCGTTGCCGAGGCCCGCGCCGCGCTGACCCGCGCCGACGAAGCGTTCGAGGCCGCGCAAGCCGCCGAGGAAGAGGCGCGCGAGGCCGCCGAAGCCGCCGAAGAAGCGCTGGCCGCCGCCGACGAGCTGCGCGGTGAAACGCAGGCGCGCGAGGCCGAGGCCCGCGCCCAACGCTCCGAGGCCGAGGGCGAGTTGGGCGCGATTCGGGCCGAGACCACCGCGCTGGCCAAGCTGGTCGAGCGCGACACCGCCGAGGGCGGGCAGGTGCTGGACCTGCTGCGGGTCGAGCCGGGCTTTGAAAAGGCGTTGGGTGCCGCGTTGGCGGATGACCTCCGCGCCCCGCTGGTCGAAGGCGATGGGCCGTCGGGTTGGGTGCAGGTGCCGGGCTATGATGCCGATCAGCCGTTGCCGGACGGAGCCGAGCCGCTGGCGCTGCACGTCTCGGGGCCGGACCGCCTCAGCCGTCGCATCGCGCAGATCGGGTTGATCGACGCGGATCAGGGTGCGCGGCTGCAACCCTTGTTGAAACCCGGCCAGCGGTTGGTGTCACGCTCGGGCGATCTGTGGCGCTGGGACGGGTTCCGCGCCTGGGCAGAGGATGCCCCAAGCGCCGCGGCGCTCCGGCTCGAGCAGCTCAACAAGCTTGAGGCGCTGAAACAGCAGTTGGCGCAGGTCGAAGCGCAGGCCGACGGCGCCCGCGCCGCGCACGAGGCCCTGTCGCGGCAACTGGCCGAGGTGACCGAGGCCGACCGTCGCGCCCGCGAGGCCCGCCGCGCCGCCGATCAGCGCATGGCCGAAGCGGCCCGCGCGCTCAGCCGGGCCGAGGCCGACCGCAACCTGGCGCAGGGCAAGCTGGAGAACCTGACGCTTGCGGTCGACCGCCACAAGCAGGATGCGATGGCGGCCCGCGCCCAGCTGCGCGAGGCCGAGGCCGCGCTGGCCGAGCTGGGCGATCTGGACACCGCCCGTGCCCGGGTCGAGGACATCAAGCAGACGGTCGAGGCCGCGCGGATCACCATGCTGACGCACCGTTCGACCCATGACGAGCTGCGCCGCGAGGGCGAGGCCCGCACCCGCCGCGCACAGGAGGTGGCCAAGGACCTGAGCGGCTGGAAACACCGTCTGGAAACAGCCGAGAAGCGCATCGCCGAATTGGCCGAGCGCAAAGCCAGTTCCGAGGAAGAGCTGACCGAAGCGATGGCCGCGCCCGCCGAGATCGCCGAGGCACGCGAAGAGCTGAACGAGATGATCGAGGCCGCCGAGGCCCGCCGCGCCGAAGCCGCCGACAAGCTGACCCAGGCCGAAGCGCTGCAACGCGAGACCGTGCTTGCCGAGCGCGAGGCCGAGCGCAAGGCCTCGGAGGCGCGCGAAGCCCGCGCCGCGGCTGAGGCGCGGTTCGAGGCGGCCAAGGAAAGTGTCGCCGCCGCTGCCGAGCGCATCGCCGAGGATCAGCAACTGACCCCGAACCAGTTGTTGAACCAATTGGACGTGAACCCTGACGACATGCCCGCCGCCGATGCCCTGGAAGCTGAGGTGAACCGCCACAAGCGCCAGCGCGACGCGATGGGTGCGGTGAACCTGCGGGCCGAGGAAGACGCCAAGGAGGTTCAGGAGGAGTTCGACACGCTCAACAGCGAGAAATCCGATCTGGAAGAGGCGATCAAGGCGCTGCGCAGCGGCATCGCCAGCCTCAACCGTGAGGGCCGCGAGCGCCTGCTGACTGCATTCGAACAGGTCAACGCGAACTTCGCCATGCTGTTCAAGCATCTGTTCGGTGGCGGCGAGGCCAACCTGGTGATGGTCGAGAGCGACGACCCGCTGGATGCGGGGCTCGAGATCATGTGCCAGCCGCCGGGCAAGAAGCTGTCGACCCTCAGCCTGTTGTCGGGCGGGGAACAAACCCTGACTGCCACCGCGCTGATCTTCGGCGTGTTCCTGGCCAACCCCGCGCCGATCTGCGTGCTGGACGAGGTTGATGCGCCGCTGGACGATGCCAACGTGACCCGGTTCTGCGATCTGCTGGACGAGATGTGCCGCCAGACCGACACGCGGTTCCTGATCATCACCCACCACGCGGTGACCATGGCACGGATGGACCGTCTGTTCGGCGTGACCATGCAGGAACAGGGCGTCAGCCAACTGGTCTCGGTCGATCTGAAGAAGGCCGAGCAGATGGTCGCCTGACCGCTCACTGCAACGTTATTCCGCGATCGGGCCGGGCCGGGCTAGGCTGGCTGCATGAAACACCTGTTGCTGATCGCCGCGGCCTGCGCCGCCTCGCCGCTCTGGGCTGCCGAATGGGCTGTACGCCCCGGTGATATCCCCCTGAGCCCCGCTGAACTGAACGCGCTGGCCGGGCGAACGCTGACTTTCTATGACGACGGGCAGTCGAAATACTCGGCCGGTGGGGCCTATTCCTATACCTATTCGGCGGTCAATGGCGGCGGAACGGCCTTCGGAACCTACAGAATCGCCGCTGATGGCAGCATCTGTGTGCAGTACCGCAACGGGTTCGACCGCTGCGATCTGTACGTGCGCAACAATGGCCGGTTGATCCTGATCACCGAAAAAGGTGAACGTTACCCGGTGCGACCCGAGTGATCGGGGCCTCTCCTTCACCCGCCGTGCCCAACCAGGAATCGACCGATGACCCGACCCGCTCCGACCCTGCACATGCTTTGCGGCAAGATCGCCGCGGGAAAATCGACGCTTGCCGCCCAGCTCGCGAGGCAGCCCGGCACAGTTCTGATTTCCGAGGACGCCTGGCTGAAGCCGCTTTTTGCCGATCAGATGGTGACAGGTGCCGACTATCTGCGCTGTTCCACGCGTCTGCGCGCGGCGATGGGACCGCATGTCACGACTCTGCTTGAGGCGGGCATGTCGGTTGTTCTGGATTTCCCGGCCAACACGGTCGAAACCCGCGCCTCGATGCGCGAAATTCTGGATCAGACCGATGCCGCGCATCAGATGCATGTGCTGACCACGCCCGACGCCGTCTGTCTGGCCCGACTGCAAGCACGAAACGCAGCGGGCGACCACGCCTTTGCCGCGACCGAAGAACAGTTCCGCCGGTTTTCCATGCATTACGCCGAACCGACGCCTGAGGAGGGATTCACGCTGGTGTTCCACGACCCAACGGATTGAGCGGCTAGAGCCGGTTCAGCAAGTCAACCGTCGGCCATGCGTCCGCAGGCAGTCCCAGCCGGGCCTGTTCAGCCTGTACTGCAGCGCGCGTTCCGGCCCCCAAGATGCCGTCGATCTTGCCCACGTCGTGGCCGCGCGCCTGCAGTTTCCCCTGCAGCTGTTTCATCTGGGCACCGGTCAGGCCTGGATCGGGGTTGCCCGCAGAATAGACTTGTGCGCCTTCGAGACGCGTTCCGAAATAGGCAGCGGTCAGGACATAGACAAAGCTTTGGTTCCACTCGAAATAGACATCGAAATTCGGATAGGCCAGAAAGGCTGGCCCGTTGCGCCCCTGCGGCAGGATCAGCGAAGCCGGCAGGTTGGCCAATGTCCCGCTGCGCGCCTGCACGCCCATCGCCTGCCAGTCTGACACCGGGCGCGGTTTGCCCGGCCCGCTCAGCGACCAGTCCATCTGTGCGGGCACGGTGACCTCCTGCAGCCAAGGCTGACCGGGCTGCCAGCCCAGATGAGACAGCATCTTGCCACCCGACATCAGCGCATCGGGGGCCGAGGTTTTCAGCCGCACATGCCCGTCGCCATCACCGTCCACGCCGTTTTCCAGAATGTCGCGGGGCAGCATCTGCACCATGCCGATCTCGCCCGCCCATGCGCCCGTGGTGCGGTTCGGGTCGAAATCGCCGTTCCGGAACAGCTCGATCGCGGCGAAGATCTGCGGCCGGAACAGCTCGGGGCGGCGGCAATCATGGGCCAACGTCACCAACGCATTGCGGGTGTTGAAATCGCCTTGGAACGCGCCGTAATCTGTCTCGAACGCCCAGAAGGCCAACAGGACCCCGCGCGACACGCCGTATTCGGCCTCGATCCGGTCGAACACGGCATCGTATTTCTGTG
Source organism: Ruegeria sp. BHSC029 (assembly GCF_059613085.1). Taxonomy (NCBI): domain Bacteria; kingdom Pseudomonadati; phylum Pseudomonadota; class Alphaproteobacteria; order Rhodobacterales; family Roseobacteraceae; genus Ruegeria; species Ruegeria sp. BHSC029. The sequence goes on along the minus strand of NZ_JBXWRU010000007.1, from coordinate 46,268 downwards.
CCATCGCCTGGCCGCGCCTGATCCGATCCTGCGAGATCAGGCGGCGCGAGAATTCGATGAACGGTTTCTGGAATACGCCCTGCGCGCGGTCGGCCTTCAGCACCTTGGGGTCCTGTTGCGCACCGTTGAAGAACGCATCGACCGTGGCCGTATCGAACCCCTGCTGTGCCGCTTCGGCCTTCAGTCCGCGAACGAAGGCGTTGAAGCCGCCGCCGCATTGGGCAAGGGCCGGGGCAGCGAACAGGCAAGCGGCCACAAGGCCCGAGACAAAGCGCATGACGAAAACCATCCTCAGAAAACCGTGTTCAGACCAACCCACACCGTCAGCCCCGCCAACGCAAGCCCCCAAACCTGCCAAAGCATTCCGCATGCGCGGAAAACCTCCGTTGCGCCGATCGTGCGCCGGGCTTCACCATTGACCCAGGCCAGATCGCGCAACTGCCCGTCATAGCTGCGGGGCCCGGCCAGTGCCACGTCCAGCGCGCGGGCCATGGCGGCCTCGGGCCAGCCGGCATTGGGCGAGATGTGGCGCTGCGCGTCTGCGACGATGGCCCGCCATTGGCGCCACTGCCCCGACAGGGCCAGGATCATCAGTCCAGTCAGCCGCGCCGGGATCAAGTTCAGCAGATCGTCCAGCCGGGCGGCGGCCCAGCCGAAGTCTCGGTACGTTTCGTTGCGATACCCGATCATGCTGTCGGCGGTGTTCACCGCCTTGTAGACCAGCAGCCCCGGCAAGCCACCCAGCAGGAACCAGAAGGCCGGGGCGATCACCCCGTCGCTGAGGTTCTCGGCGGCGCTCTCGATGGCCGAGCGCGCCACCTGTGCCTCGGCCATCTGCGAGGTGTCGCGTGACACGATCATCGCCACCGCCGCGCGCCCCTCGGGCAGGGATTGCCGCAGCGCGACGCACACGGCGCGGACATGCGCCACCAGAGAATTCTGTGCCAACAGGATCGCGCAGACCACGACCTCGACCACCCAGCCAAGCCACGCCAGCGCCGCACCGACCACCCAGCCGCCCAAGACCAGTAGAAGGGCGACGAGCACGCCCTTGGCCCGCCGATGCTTGCCGTGATTCAGGCGGCGGTCCAGCCAGGCGATAGCGTTGCCCATCAAAACCGCCGGGTGCCGCAGGCGCGACCACAGCCAGTCGGGCTCGCCCAATGCGGCGTCCAGCAGCATCGCCAAGGCCAGCGTCAGGGCGGTGCTCACAGCGCCGCCTCGAGCCGCGACCAGCCATGCTCGGGCGGCAGGCCCAGCCGCAGGAACCGATCGGAATAGGGGAAGATGCGGCTCCAGATATGGGCCTGTGCCAGCCGGTCCTGCCAGGCGGCGGCATCGTCCACTTCGTACAGGCGGAACAGCGTGGTGCCGCCGACCAAATGCGCGCCCTTGCCGGTCATCAGCGTATCCAGCCGTTCCGTATCACGGGCCAGTCGCGCGCGCGTGGTTTCAGCCCAAGTCGTGTCATTCAGGGCCTGCGCGCCGATGCGCAGGGCCGGGCCGGACACCGCCCATGGACCGGTCAGATCGTTCAGCCTCGCGATCAGGTCGGGATGCCCGATGGCAAAGCCCAGCCGCAGGCCCGCAAGACCCCAGAACTTGCCAAAGCTTTTCAGGACGATCACGCCGGGGCGCTCGGACAGGCTGATCAGCGAGGCATCGGGCGTCACGTCGCAAAAGCTTTCGTCGATCACGGTCAGCGGCGCATCGGCGTCCTTAGCCTGCCAGATTCGGCCGTCGGGGTTGTTGGGATGCACGATCACCCGCGCCTGCGTCGGGCCGCCGGGCTGCACCGTCCAGCCCTGCGCGGCAAAGGCAGCGGCATGTTCGTTGTAGGTGGGCGTGGTGATCTGGACCGCACCAACGGGGGCCAGCGCCGGGATCCGCGCGATCAGGGCCGAGGCCCCCGGTGCGGGTAGGATTGCCGCGCTCTCCGGCACACCCCAGAAGCGACGGGCCGCATTGCTCAGCCGGGCAAATGCCCCGTGATCCGGCAGGGCGGTCCAGTCGTCAGACGAAAGCCCCTCGACAGGGTAGGGTTGCGGGTTGATCCCGGTCGACAGGTCGATCCAATCGCCTCGCTCGCCGCCATGACGGGCAATGGCGTCGTCCAACCCACCGCCGTGGTCACGCTTGCCGCGCGGGTTCAAGTCGTCAGTGCGGTCAGTCATGCCGGAATCGTCCAAAACGCCGAAATTACCCCGCTTCAAGCGGATTTACGCCGTTTTTACAAGCAAATCCGGTTCATAGTTGAGCGCTGAAGCGACCGTTAACCCTTTGTTAACGAAATAACGTGATCACAGCTTATGGGGGTCGGCACCACTCACCTTATCAAGTGCCGAGGTTGTTGCAAATGAAAGTTCTGATTGTTGAGAGTAACCCCGACCTGGGTCGGGTCTGGCAGCGGCACCTGGAACGGCAGGGGGCTGAGGTTTCTCTGGTCGAAAGCCAGGAAGCAGCGATCCTTGCACTTTACGGCACGCCCTTCGACATCATAATCTTGGACCTGGTTCTGGATTCAGGCAGCGCGTTGGCGGTCGCGGATTTCGCCAGCTATCGCCGCCCGGATGCCCGGGTGATCTTCGTCACCAACACAACGTTCTTTTCCGACGGATCGATCTTTGCGCACAGCCCCAACGCCTGCGCCTATGTCCAGAGCGGAACGCCGCCCGAGGATCTGGCGGCGATGGTCGAACACTACGCCGCGGGGCGTTGATCGCGTCCGTGCGGCTCCCAATAGTCCAGGGTGGGGTTGATCGGGATGATCCGGTGCGGATTGATGCTGTCGTGACTGTAGTGATAGTGCCGCACGATATGGTGCATGTTTACCGTGCCCGCCACGCCCGGCCATTGATACAGTTCGCGCGTGTAGGCCCACAGGTTGGGATAGTCGATCAGCCGCCTGCGGTTGCACTTGAAATGCAGGTGATAGACCGGGTCGAACCGGATCAGGGTCGTGAATAGGCGCCAGTCGGCCTCGGTCAGGCGATCCCCCATCAGGTATCGGTGCGTGGACAGCCGATCTTCCAGCCAATCCAGCGTGTCGAACAGGGGGCGCACGGCCGCGTCATAGGCCTCCTGCGAGGTGGCAAAGCCGGATTTGTAGACGCCGTTGTTCACGTTTGAGTAGACCCTCGCATTGACCTCTTCGATCGCGTCGCGCATCTCGGCGGGCCAGTAGTCGTCGGTGTTGCCAGTGATTTGGTCGAAGGCCGAATTGAACATGCGGATGATTTCCGAGCTTTCATTCGACACGATGGTCTCTTGCACCTTGTCCCACAAGATCGGCACCGTCACCCGGCCCGAGTAGTTCGGGTCGGCGCGTGTGTAGACCTGATAGGCATAGTCCAGCCCATACAAAGCATCGCCGGTGGCGCCGTGATCGTCGGTCTGGAAAGTCCATCCGCGGTCCAGCATGTCCGGATGAACCACCGATACGGTGATCAGGTCCTGAAGTTCCTTGAGTTGGCGGAAGATCAACGTCCGGTGCGCCCATGGACAGGCCAGGCTGACATACAGGTGATATCGCCCGGCTTCAGCCTTGAAACCATCCTTGCCCGAGGGACCCGCACTGCCATCGGTCGTTATCCAGTTTCGAAACTGGGCCGCCGAACGTTTGAACGCTCCGCCGGTGGATTTCGTGTCGTACCAGGTGTCGTGCCAGGTGCCGTCGACCAACAGGCCCATCTTGGATCCTCCGTTTCCGAGTCCGGACAAAGCTTAGTGCGACAGCGCCGCAGTTCACATCGCCGACGGCGCGCAGCATCTCTGCGCAGTCGCACAGTGCCGCCCGGGATGTCTGTGCAACAAATCGCCCACAGGTCCGCGTCAACGGTCGGACTTCACTGGATTTTTACGAAGATACCCCCACAATAGATAGCATAGCTTGGGGGGAATTTTGATGAGTACTTATGTTTCCAAGGAAATTAGCGCCGAATTGGATGCGGCCCGAATCGCATCGCTCAAGAAGTCCAGCCGCCTGCGGGTGGAAATGGGCGACAATACCTACAGAATCCTCAAATTGTGGAAGGATGGTTTCGCCGTCGAGGCCGAGACAACACCGCGTCTGCGTGGACTGGTCGATATTTTTGATGGCGCCAACCACCTGTATCAATGCCTGATCGTCGCTGACGAGGAAGACGGCGGCCAGATGCGATATGAGTTCAAGCGCAGCACCGTCGCGGCGGACAAGGCGCCACTGGATTTCTATCGCGCGCCGGATGCCCCAATCGCCCTTCTCGGCAAAGACGACTAGGGCAGATCGTTCACGCGGCCTTATTGAAGGTCGGAAAAAGCAAGTTTCAAACGGGCGCACGCGTCCTCGACCCGCGCCCGCTGAGTAGCGAGATTGAACCGTTCGAAGGTCTCGCCTCCCGTTCCAAAACCTGGGCCGGATGACGTTGCGATCCGCGCATCATCGCGCAGACGGCGCACGAATTCGGCGTGATCCATGCCGGTGCCCGAGAAATCGACCCAGGCCAGGTAGGTTGCCTGCAAGGGCATCGACCACAGACCGGGGATTTCGGAGATCGCTGCATCGAATATCGCGCGGTTGCCCCTCAGGTGGTCGATCTGGGCATCCACCCATTGCGCACCTTCGGGCGTGTAGGCCGCGGTGATCATCGCCACGCCAAGTGCGCTGGGGTCATAGTCCAACGTGTTCAGCCGGTGACGCATCTGCGCCCGCAGCGTGTCGTCGGGAATGATCATGTTCCCGGTGCGCTGGCCTGCGATATTGAAGGTCTTGGACGCCGCTGTCAGCGTCACCGTCCAGGGCCGTGCATCCGGCGCGGCCACGTCCATCGGCACGAATTTGTGCCCGGGATAGACCAGATCGTGATGGATCTCGTCCGAGATCAGGATCAGCCCGTTGCGTTCGGCAAAGGCCGCCACCGCACGCAGCTCGTCCGGTGTCCAGACCCGCCCCGAAGGGTTCTGTGGCGAGCACCACAGCAACAGCTTTTCCGACCCGTCTAGCCGCGACTGCGCGTCGTCCAGGTCGATCTCATAGGTATCGCCGGCCCGCACCAGCGGGCATTCTACCACCCGGCGGCCGGTCTTGTTCACTTTGTGCGCAAACTCGTGGTAGACCGGCGTGAAGATCACTACCCCGTCCCCCGGCTCGGTCCAGACATCGAGGCTCAGCGCGATGGCGTTGCCCAGACCTTGCGAGGTCAGGATCCAATCGGTGTCGATCGTCCAGTCGTGGCGGTTCTGCATCCACCACTGCACCGCCTGCAGATAGGCCGGGTGCTGCCAGGAATAGCCGAACACCCCGTGATCGGCCGCACGGCGCACCGCCTCAATCACGCAGGGCGCGGTGGCATAGTCGGAGTCGGCGGTCCACATGGCCAGCCCGTCCTCGGGCGAGACGCCGAACAGCTGCTCCATCTTGTCCCATTTCGAGCTGAAGGTGCCCCGGCGGTCGATGAGGTCGTTGAAAGTCATGTCTGCTCCATTCGTTGGCCTGAAAGCTATCGGGAAATTCGCCCGGCGCAAGGGGGGCGTTGCGGCCACGCGCGCGATGACCTAAATCAGCCCCATGAAACGCAACATCCTGATCCATCCCGATCCCCGCCTGAAAAAGGTCTGTGCGCCCGTGGACGACCTGTCGGACGAGCTGCGCGCGCTGGCCGACGACATGCTGGAAACCATGTATGATGCGCCGGGCATCGGGCTGGCCGCGCCCCAGATCGGCGTGCTGGAACGGCTGATCGTTCTGGATTGCGTCAAAGAGGAAGGCGCCACCCCCCGCCCGCTGGTGATGTTCAACCCCGAGATCATCTCGGCCTCGGACGAAACCACCGTCTACGAGGAAGGCTGCCTGTCGATCCCCGATCAGTTCGCCGAGGTCACCCGCCCGACCGAGGTCGAGGTTGCCTGGATGGACAAGAACGGCAAGGCGCAGCGCGAAACCTTCGACGGGCTCTGGGCCACCTGCGTGCAGCACGAGATCGACCACCTGAACGGCAAGCTGTTCATCGACTATCTCAAGCCGCTGAAACGGCAGATGATCACGCGCAAGATGGTCAAGCTCAAGCGTGAGCTGGCCCGCGCATGACCGTCCGTCCCTGCCTGCCATGGCCCGACAAGCGCCTGCGTACCAAGGCCGAACCGGTGACTGAAATTACCGACGAGATCCGCGCCATCTGGGACGACATGATCGACACGATGGAGGCGATGCCCGGCGTCGGCCTGGCGGCGCCCCAGATCGGCGTGATGCTGCGGCTGGCGGTCGTGGACGGCTCGGCCGAGCGTGGCCGCGCGGTGCGCCTGGCCAACCCCGAAATCCTGCACAGCTCGATCGAACTGCGCGAGCATGACGAGGCCAGCCCGAACCTGCCGGGCGTGTCGGCCAAGATCAAACGTCCGCGTGCGGTGACGGTCCGGTTCCTCAATGAAAAAGGCGAGATCGACCGGCGCGATTTCGTCGGCATCGAAGCCACCAGCGTGCAGCACCAGATCGACCATCTGAACGGCCGGATGTATTTTGACCGTCTCAGCAAGGTCAAACGCGACATGCTGCTGCGCAAGGCGAAAAAGGCGGGGTAGGGCGGTATGCGCGTCATCTTCATGGGAACGCCCGAGTTTTCGGTGCCGGTGCTGGACGCGCTGGTGCAGGCCGGGCACGAGATCGCCGCCGTCTATTGCCAGCCCCCGCGCCCGGCCGGTCGCGGCAAGAAGGACCGGCCCACACCGGTGCATGCCCGCGCCGAGGCGCTGGGCCTGCCGGTGCGCCATCCCACCTCGCTGAAATCGCCCGAGGAACAGGCTGCCTTTGCTGCGCTGAAGGCCGATGTGGCCGTGGTCGTGGCCTATGGGCTGATCCTGCCGCAGCCGATCCTGGACGCGCCCCGACATGGCTGCCTGAACATCCACGCCAGCCTGCTGCCGCGCTGGCGCGGGGCCGCGCCGATCCACCGGGCGATCATGGCGGGCGATGCCGAGACCGGCGTCTGTATCATGCAGATGGAGGCCGGCCTGGACACCGGCCCCGTCCTGCTGCGTCAGGCCACCCCGATCGGACCCGAGGAAACCACCGCCCAGCTGCATGACCGCCTGTCGGCGATGGGCGCCGATCTGATCGTGCAGGCTCTGGACCGCCTGCCCGAGCTGACTCCCGAACCGCAGCCCGAGGTCGGCGTGACCTATGCCGCAAAAATCGACAAGGCCGAGGCCCGCGTGGACTGGTCGCGCCCAGCTGTCGAAGTCGATCGCCAGATCCGCGGCCTGTCGCCCTTTCCCGGCGCCTGGACTCAGATTGAGGGCGAGCGCATCAAGCTGCTCGCCTCGCGCCTGTCGGACGGGCAGGGCATGCCGGGCGAGGTGCTGGACGACGCGCTGCGCGTGGCCTGCGGCACCGGCGCAGTCGAACTGCTGCGCTTGCAACGGGCGGGCAAGGCGGCGCAGGATAGGGAAACCTTCCTGCGGGGCTGGCCGATCCCGGCCGGAACCCGCCTCGGCTCGGAGACGTCCTGATGTTCATGGTGATGATGGGTACCGTCGTGATTGCCGGCATCGTCGGCTATCTGTCCGAGGTGACGGGCTTTACCCACAACGGTTATCTGCAATCCATCATCATCTGCGTGGGCGGGGCGTTCCTGTTCTATTTCATCCGCATCATGTTCGGCATCAGCTTTGGACCGCCTGGGCTGGATGCGGTGATCTCGTCGGTGGGGGCCTTGATCATCGTGCCCACGCACTGGAGGAAATGAGATGCCCGTCCTTGCCTTGATCGTCATCGGCGCCGCGGCCGGATTTCTGGCCACCCGCCTGATGCGGATCCAGGCGGACATCCCCACCACCCTGCTGATCGGTGTCGCCGGGGCCGTGGTGGGCGGGCTGATCATGCGCGCCTTGCTGACGGTCATGGGCTGGATGCCCGGATTCGTCGGCGCGGTGCTGGGCGCGCTGCTGCTGATCTGGATCTGGAAGACCTATTTCCGGCGTTGATGCGGCAGGCCGCAGGCCACGCTAGACAGTGCTTTGGCAATCAACTAGGCATCGGCAATGAAAAACTATTTTTTCCCACAAGCTTATAACAACGCATGGGCCAACCACCGAATTCTGGAGGCTTGCGCGCAATTGCCCCCCGAAGAACTGGCGAAGCACCGTACTGGTTTCTTCCCGTCCATCATCGAGACTCTCAATCACATTTTTACGGTTGATCTTTTCTACGTCACCGCTCTGGAAGGCCGGCCAATGGGATTGGACGCCTTCGACCCGGAAACTCCCTATCCCGACTTGCCCGAGCTTTCGGCGCACCAACGCGCCATCGACCGACGTTTCGTGGATGTTTGCCGCGATGAGAAGGTTTTGGATGAAACTGCACGCGTCAGGATTCCACGTGGGGAATTGGTGCAAGTCGAGCGGTACGACCGCACGATCCTGCACTTGCTGCAGCACCAGATTCACCATCGGGGACAAGTGCATTCGATGCTTTCGGACACGATGATCGCTCCGCCGCAATTGGATGAGTTTTTCATGGAGTGGGAGGCTGACAGATCGTTGCGGGCCGAAGATTTCACATCTCTGAACCTGACCGAGGAAGAGGTCTGGCGCGGCCTCTAGCTCCGCGGCGGGCGTGCCTTGTAGACCGGCAACTGCCAGCCGAACAGCAGCGATCCGGCCCGCAATGCCCAGCAGGAGAGTGCGCACAGGCCCAGCGCCAGCAGCGTCTCCAGCCCCAGACGGGTGGCCAACACGGCCACAAGCGCCCCGGTGAAGGCGCATGAGACATAGAGCTCGCCCTGTTTCAGCACCAGCGGCACCTCGTTGCAGACCACGTCGCGCATCAGCCCGCCCAGGCAACCGGTGGTCACACCCATCAACACCACGATCACGCCCGACTGACCCAGCGCCAGCGCCGCGCCAGTTCCCGCGGCCGCGGCGATCGACAGCGCGAAACTGTCCAGCCAGACCAACCAGTTGTAGCGGCTTTCCACCAGATGCGCGGTGAAAAACACGACCACCGCCGCCGCCACCGCGATCAGGATATAGTCAGGTTGGCCCACCCAGAAGACCGGGTGCCGATCCAGCAGCAGATCACGCACCGTGCCACCGCCCACCGCCGTCAGACAGGCGATGAAGGCAAATCCCACAAGATCCAGCTGCGCCCGGCTGGCCACCAGCGCCCCGGTCAGCGCAAAGACCAGAACCGAGGCATAGTCCAGCAGGGCCAGACCGCTCATGTGCGGGCCTTTTTCGGCTTGAAAGGGGCCATGCCTGCGCGTGCCAACTCATCTGCGCGTTCGTTTTCGGGGTGGCCGGCATGGCCCTTGACCCATTCCCAGGTCACGTCATGGCGCTGTTGGGCTTCGTCCAGCCGCTGCCACAGGTCCACGTTCTTGACGGGCTTCTTGCTTGCGGTCTTCCAGCCGTTGCGCTTCCACCCGTGGATCCAGCCCGTCACCCCGTTTTTCACATAGGCGCTGTCGGTCACGATTGTGATCTTCGAGGGCCGCTCCAATGTTTCGAGCGCGCTGATCGCGGCCAGAAGCTCCATCCGGTTGTTGGTGGTCTCGGCCTCGCCGCCGCTCAACTCGCGCTCTTTCAGGACGGTTTCTCCATCCATCGCCCGCAGCAGCACGCCCCAGCCCCCCGGGCCGGGATTGCCGGAACAGGCACCATCGGTATAGGCAAACAGATCAGGCATGGGCCAGCACCAGAATGAAACCGTCATAAGAACCGGCCAGCCCCTTTCCCATACCGGTGGTGACACGGTCAATGACGAACCCGGCCTCGACCAACGCGGTCTCGATCTCGGGGCGCGTGAAATAGGTGTAGTAGCGGTCCAGTTCGTCGCGATGCTCTCCGGTGCCCAGTTTGAGGCCCAGAAAGAACACGCCGCCCGGCTTCAGGGCCCGGTGGATGGCGGCCAGATGTCGCGGGAATTCGGCGCGCGGGGCGTGCAGCAGGGAAAAGCTGGCATAGACCCCATCGTATTCGGCCGTTTCGGTCACGTCGTCGAACGTACCCAAATGCGCGTCCACGCCATTTGCGCGGGCGTGTTCGACAAAGGCAGGTGTGGCGTCCAGCGCCCGAACCCGCAGCCCCTGGCGCAGAAAGAAACCGCTGTCCGAACCCGGACCCGACCCCAGATCCAGCACCAGCCCGTCTCCGACCGCCTGCGCAAATGCTGCGCGCGATTCGATCTGTTCGGGTGGCAGCGGCACTGCCAGATAGTCGTCCACACGGGTTGTGTAGGCGTCGATGGTTCGTTTGTCGCTCACAGGACTACTCCAACGGCCAGGCAGGCCAGTACGACGGCGCTCAACAGCAACCGCAGTTTCATCCACCAGCGCGGGGTCAGGCCCCAGGACCAGAACAATGCGTCCAGCACCAGCAGCCCGGCAAAGCCGATCATCAGGTTGGTGCCCGCGTCGACCGGCCCGCCGCCGGTGGTGAAGAACGCCCACAGCGCCGGCAGGACCGACAGCCCATAGCACAGCGCCGCCCGGCTGCCCGCGGTCTTGGTGGCAAAGCCCCACAGAACGCCGGACATGAAGCTGAGGATCACAGCGCCATAAAACAGCTGTACATAGGGTCCCACGAACCGAGGACCCAGCGCGCGGCTGCCCCAGTCGTTCAGGTCTCCGCTCAGGTAGGTCAGCGCGCCCCAGACAAAAGGGATCAGACCGGCCAGGCCCAGAACCAACGGTGCGCGGGGGATGCCGCTCATGCGGGCACGCGCAGAATGCGGGGCACCTTGAACTCGACATTCTCGGTGGCGGTTTCGACGGTTTCGACGGTCACGTCATAGCGGTCGCGGAAGGCGTCGATCACCTCGTTCACCAGAACTTCGGGGGCCGAGGCACCGGCGGTGATGGCGATGCTGGAAATCCCCTCGAGCGCACGCCAGTCGATGTCGGTGGCGCGCTGCACCAGCTGGGCATAGGTGCAGCCCGCCTTGGACGCCACCTCGACCAGGCGGCGCGAATTCGAGGAGTTGGGCGCACCTACCACCAGCAGCGCATCCGACCTGGGCGCAACGGTCTTCACTGCCTCCTGCCGGTTGGTGGTGGCATAGCAGATGTCTTCCTTGTGCGGGCCGACGATGGCCGGGAACCGGTCCTGCAGCGCGGCCACGATGTCGCGCGTGTCGTCCACCGACAGGGTAGTCTGGGTGACAAAGGCCAGTTTTTCGGGGTCGCGGACCTGCACCCCGGCCACATCGTCAACCGTTTCCACCAGCAGAACTTCGCCCTCGGGCAGCTGGCCCATGGTGCCGACGGTTTCTGGGTGGCCCTTGTGCCCGATCATGATCATCTGCAACCCGGCCTCAGCGTGGCGCTGGGCCTCGATATGGACCTTGGACACCAGCGGGCAGGTGGCGTCGACATAGATCATCTCGCGCGCGGCTGCTGCGGCGGGCACCGATTTGGGCACGCCGTGGGCGGAAAAGATCACCGGCCGGTCATCGGGGCATTCGTCCAGCTCTTCGACGAAGACGGCACCCTTGGCGCGCAGCCCGTCCACGACGAACTTGTTGTGCACGATCTCATGCCGGACATAGACCGGGGCGCCCCATTTCTGCAGGGCCATTTCCACGATCTTGATCGCGCGGTCCACGCCAGCGCAGAACCCGCGCGGGGCGGCCAGATACAGGGTCAGGGGGGGCTTGGTCATGCGTCTGTCTCCTTGAAAGGGACAGGTAAGGCTTTTCCACCTGTTGGTCCAGTCAGGACAGCCTTGTCACCATGCTGACATGAAGTCCTGTTAGCCAATACCCGTTTGAGCACGGGTTCTTGATTAAAGAAGCGCGGCCAGGACACGAAGTCCTGACCGCGGGATTGCTCCACATGTGTGAGTGGTGGATGGCGGAGTTCTTATTTTCCTGCGACGGCTACCGTACGCGGTTCATCGGACACGTCCCGCGGAGGGCGTCCGATCACGTCGCGCAGGTCGTCAAGCTCGATGAAATTGTCCGCCTGACGACGCAGCTCGTCCGAAATCATCGGCGGCTGGCTGCGGATGGTCGAGACGACCGACACGCGCACGCCCTGACGTTGCAGGCTGGCAATCAGCGGGCGGAAATCCCCATCACCCGAAAACAGCACGATATGATCCACGCGCGGCGCAAGCTCCATGGCATCGACGGTCAGTTCGATGTCCATGTTCCCCTTGACCTTACGGCGCCCCATGCTGTCGGTGTATTCCTTGGCCGGCTTGGTCACCATGGTGAAGCCGTTGTAATGCAGCCAATCGACAAGCGGACGGATCGGTGAGTATTCGTCGTTTTCTAGCAGCGCTGTGTAGTAGAAGGCTCTGAGAAGCTTGCCTCGACGCATGAATTCCTGGCGAAGCAACTTGTAATCGATGTCAAACCCCAGTGCTTTTGCGGCGGCGTACAGATTCGAGCCGTCGATGAACAGCGCAAGCCGTTCGTCCTTGTAAAACATTAATTTGTCCTTCCGGTATCGCTCAACGCGCGGAGGTGTCTGTGAGTGAAAAAAATAAATTCGCGCATTGATGCCTTTAAAATAGGCTATTTGACCTGTATCGCAAGTATTCTCTGAACGGAATACGGGGATAAAAGTGGTCAAATCCATGTCAAAAGTGGTCGTGGCGTTGGGGGCAAATCTCACCTTGAGAGGAAACGGGCCCAAGGTGACACTCGCGCAGGCTCTCGAGGTCATGGAGGCCAAGGGGCTGGTGATTCGGGCCAAAAGCCGGCTGTTTTCGACCCCCTGCTTCCCTGCGGGCGCCGGCCCGGACTACGTGAACGCAGCCGCTGTGATCGAGACGGAACTGGATCCGCGCGGTGTTCTGGACCTGCTGCACGAGGTCGAGGCCGAGTTCGGCCGCGCCAGGGTTCAGCGTTGGGGTATGCGCACACTTGATCTTGATCTTGTCTGCTGGGACGACCGCGTTCTGCCGGACCTGGACGGATACCGCCGCTGGCTGGATTTGCCGATGGAGCAGCAGGTGCGATCCGCGCCCGAACAACTGATCGTGCCGCACCCGCGCCTGCAGGACCGGGCATTCGTGCTGGTTCCGATGGCTGACGTCGCGCCCGATTGGCGCCATCCGGTGCTGGATTTGACCGTCCGGGAAATGATCGGACAGCTGCCTGCGGACGAGGTTGCCGCCGTAACCCCCCTCTGAGCCGCCAATGCTGGGCATTTCCCGCTTGTCAAGGCAGAGAATCGCGCTTAGATAAACCCCTTCCTGACACGGATTCATTTGTGGAGAGCGCCTCATGGCCCGCGTGACGGTCGAAGACTGCGTAGACAAGGTACCGAACCGGTTCGAACTGGTGATGCTTGCCGCCCATCGTGCGCGCGAGATTTCCACTGGCGGATCGATCACCGTTGACCGCGACAACGACAAGAACCCCGTCGTGGCTCTGCGCGAGATTGCCGAAGAAACCCAGACGGCGGACGAGCTGCGTGAACGTCTGATCGAGGCCAACCAGACACAGATCGAGGTCGACGAGCCCGAAGAAGATCAGATGGCGCTGTTGATGGGTGCAGAGTCGGACAAGCCGGCAGATGACGACATGTCCGAAGAGAAACTCCTGCGTGCCCTGATGGAGGCCCAGGGGCAGGGGTAAGCCCTGCAAGCGAAGGTGCGGACCGGATGATTTCTGTTGAAGACCTGATTGCGCTGGTCCGCAACTACAACCCCAAGACAAATGCCGATCGCATCGCCCGGGCCTATGAGTTCGGAATGCAGATGCATGAAGGGCAGTTCCGGCACTCGGGCGAGCCCTATTTTTCGCATCCCGTCGCAGTTGCCGCCATTCTGACCGAGCAGCGCCTAGACGATGCCACGATCATCACCGCGCTGCTGCACGACACGATCGAGGACACCAAGGCAAGCTATTCCAAGATCGCCGAACTGTTCGGTGACGAGGTGGCGATGCTGGTCGACGGTGTCACCAAGCTGACCAACCTGCAGCTTTCCAGTCGCGAAACCAAGCAGGCCGAGAACTTCCGCAAACTGTTCATGGCCATGTCCAAGGACCTGCGGGTGATCCTGGTCAAGCTGGCCGACCGCCTGCACAATATGCGCACGATCAAGGCAATGCGCCCTGAAAAGCAGGTGCAGAAAGCGCGCGAAACGATGGACATCTACGCGCCGCTGGCCGGCCGGATGGGCATGCAGTGGATGCGCGAAGAGCTTGAGGACCTGGCGTTCCGCGTCCTCAATCCCGAAGGCCGCCAGTCGATCATCCGCCGCTTCATCACGCTGCAGCGCGAAACCGGCGACGTGATTCACCGGATCACCGGCGACATGCGGCACGAGCTTGAGAAAGCGGGGATCGAGGCCGAAGTCTTTGGTCGCGCCAAGAAACCCTACTCGATATGGCGCAAGATGCAGGAAAAGGATCAGGGCTTTTCGCGCCTGTCCGACATCTATGGCTTCCGCATCATTACCCAGACCGAAGAAGACTGCTATCGCACCCTTGGGGCCATACACCAGCGCTGGCGCGCGGTGCCGGGGCGGTTCAAGGACTATATCAGCCAGCCGAAATCGAACGGTTACCGCTCGATCCATACGACGGTCTCGGGCCGTGACGGCAAGCGGGTCGAGGTGCAGATCCGTACCCGTCAGATGCATGACGTCGCCGAGACAGGTGTGGCCGCGCACTGGTCCTATCGTGACGGTGTGCGGACGGAAAACCCCTTTGCGGTCGATCCGGCCAAGTGGATCGCCAACCTGACCGAGCAGTTCGATACCGAGGAAGACCACGAAGATTTCCTCGAGGCGGTGAAGCTCGAGATGTATTCGGACCAGGTCTTCTGCTTCACCCCCAAGGGCGACGTGGTGAAACTGCCGCGCGGGGCGACCCCGATCGATTTCGCCTACGCGATCCATACGCGTATCGGCCATGCCTGTGTCGGAGCCAAGGTGGACGGTATCCGTGTGCCGCTGTGGACGCGGCTCAAGAATGGCCAATCGGTCGACATCATCACCGCCGACGGCCAGACCCCGCAGGTGACCTGGCTTGAGATTGCCGTGACCGGCAAGGCCCGCACCGCCATCCGCCGCGCCCTGCGCGAGGTTGACCGTGAACGGTTCATCAAACTGGGACGCGAACTGGTCCGCGCGGGGTTCGAACATGTTGGCCGCAAGGCGACCGACAAGGCATTGGAAACCGCCGCCAAACACCTGCGCATCAAGAACAGCGATGAGTTGCTGGCCCGCGTCGGCAGTGCCGAACTGACCGCCCATGATGTAGTGGCCGCGGTCTATCCCGACCTGACCCGCGACGAGGGCGAAGCAATCCCCTTGCGTCGCGCCGTGATCGGGCTTGAGCCGGGGCAGGGGTTTGAACGCGCGCCGTGCTGCCAGCCTTTGCCGGGCGAACGCATCGTGGGCATCACGTCTCGGGGCAAGGGCGTGGTGGTGCATTCCATCGATTGCGATCGCCTTGCCGAATTCGAGGATCAGCCGCAACGGTGGGTGAACCTTCACTGGCATACCGGCACGCACCCGGCCGCTTATGGCGCCACGTTGGAGCTGACCATCGGCAACGACGCCGGCGTGCTGGGACGTATTTGCACATTGATCGGCGAGAAAAAGGCCAATATCTCGAACCTGGAATTCGTGGACCGGAAGCCAGATTTCTATCGTCTGCTTATCAGTATCGAGGTGCGGGATCTTGAACAGCTGCATTCGCTGATGCTGATGCTCGAGGCGGAAAGTGACGTGGCTGCGGTCGAACGGTATCGGGACATGACAAGCGCTGCGGTCGCAGCTGGCTGAGAAGGGGTGATCAGGAGTGGTTTTCAAGCGCCGTGATCGCCGCTCGGTACTCCAGGTCCTGTCCGAGTTGGTCTATCCTCGCGGCGGTTGGACCCGCGCCTTCCACTATGTCAAACACCGCGTCCGTCGTCTTCCGGACTCGCCCGAACGCATTGCCCGTGGGGTAGGGGCCGGGGTGTTCGCGTCCTTCACCCCATTCTACGGCCTTCATTTTCTGGTTGCCGCGGTCTTGGCCCGGCTGCTGAACGGCAACATCCTTGCCGCGTTGAGCGGCACGTTTTTCGGCAACCCGCTAACCTACGTTCCGATCGGCGTGGTCTGCCTGCAAACTGGGCATTTCCTGCTGGGCACCGAATACGAAGAGGGCGACACCAAGGGGCTGATGGGCAAATTTGCCAGCGCGATGGGGGACCTCAAGGATAACTTCCTGGCGATGTTTTCCGATCGGGTCGCTGACTGGCACGGGCTGTCGCAATTTTATGACGAAGTGTTCTTTCCCTACATGATTGGCGGCATCATTCCCGGCATCGTGGCCGGCGTGATCTGCACCTATATCAGCCTGCCGGTGATCCGAACCTATCAGATGCGCCGCCGCGCAAAGATCAAGGCGAAGTTCGAAGAAATCAAACGCTTGGCCGAAGCAAGCTCTGCCGTTCCCCGACCAAACCCGATAGGCTCGGGCGACGCGAACAAAAAGGATTCGAAGGATGTCTGACACCCCTCTGCGCCTGGGCGTGAATATCGACCATGTTGCCACCGTGCGCAACGCCCGTGGCGGCGCCTATCCCGACCCGCTTCGCGCCGCAAAGCTTGCCGAAGAGGCCGGGGCCGACGGCATCACTGCGCACCTGCGCGAAGACCGGCGGCATATCTCGGATGCGGATATCGACGGGCTGATGGAGGTTCTGACTGTTCCGCTGAACTTTGAAATGGCGGCTACGGATGAGATGCAGAAGATCGCTCTGCGCCACAAGCCGCACGCCGTCTGCATCGTCCCCGAGAAGCGCGAGGAACGTACCACCGAAGGTGGCCTGGAAGTCGCGCGCGAGGAAAACCGTCTGGCGCATTTCATCGCGCCGCTTCGTGACGTCGGTTGCCGGGTGTCGATCTTCATCGCCGCAGACCCCAAGCAGATCGAGGCCGCCCACCGCATCGGCGCCGAAGTGATCGAGCTGCACACTGGTGCCTATTGCGACGCCCATGCCGAGGGTCGGGTGGACGACGCGCAACGCGAACTGGAGGCTCTGCGCAAGATGTCCACCTTTGCCCATTCGCTGGGCCTTGAAGTGCATGCCGGCCATGGCCTGTCCTATGACACGGTCCAGCCCGTTGCCGCCTTTCCCGAAGTGCGCGAGTTGAACATTGGTCATTTCCTGATCGGCGAGTCCATCTTCCGGGGCCTCACCCCAGCCATTCAGGAAATGCGCCGCCTAATGGATGAGGCGCGCCAATGAGCCACTGCCTTGAAGCCTCCTTCTTCTGGATCTTCCGATGCGCTTGAACACTCCCAGGTTTCTTGTCGTCTTCGTGATCACATCGATCGCGGTCCCGGCTGTTTTGTTTGGCGTTTCGGCGGTGTTCGGAATTGACTTGTCCAGCAGTTTCCTGCCGTTCATCCCCTTTTTGGCCGCCGCGACTTTCGAAGGACACCGACAGGTTCAGACGCACCAGACCATGCCGGGCAGCGGCGACATGTGGAGCGCCGCACTATGGATGGGCATCGTCGGCATGTTGGCTAACCTGGTCATGGCTGGGCTGTTCTTTCTTGTCGTTCCAGGCATGTCCGAGGGATTGGCCGGTATCCCGGTGAACTTTTTGGTGATCGGTTTCACGATCACCTTTGTCGTGGCGTTTCTCATTTCGCGACTATTCCTGTGGGTGGGCGCCCGGTCTGCGTTCAAGGCTCTTGAAAGGGCAAAGAAAGAGACGCACTCATGATACTCGGCATTGGTACGGATCTTGCGAATATCGAGCGCATTCAGGGCACGCTCGATCGGTTCGGTGACCGGTTCCGCAACCGTGTCTTCACCGAGACCGAGCAGCGCAAGGCCGAGCGCCGGCGGGATACGGCCGGAACCTACGCCAAGCGCTGGGCCGCAAAAGAGGCGTGCTCCAAGGCGCTGGGCACGGGGCTGCGTATGGGCATCGCCTGGAAGGACATGGCAGTTACCAATCTGCGCACAGGTCAGCCCGTGATGCATGTGACCGGCTGGGCCGCCGAACGGCTGAAGGAAATGACGCCCGAAGGGCACGAGGCGATCATCCACGTCACCTTGACCGACGATCATCCATGGGCGCAGGCCTTCGTGGTGATCGAGGCGCGCCCGCTTGGTGATCCCGACGCAGCGGCCTTGACACCCCCGCGACCGCGCCGCATGTAACCCCCCGAGCCGAGCAAGGACTGGAGAGCAGTATGGCCGAGCAAGCCAAATCCGGAAACGCCATCTGGGAGACGATCAAGACCATCGTCTATGCCCTGCTGATCGCGGGCGTTTTCCGCACTCTGTTCTTTCAGCCGTTCTGGATTCCGTCGGGGTCGATGAAACCCACGCTGCTGATCGGTGATTTCCTGTTCGTCAACAAGATGGCCTATGGCTATTCCTACGCGTCCTGCCCCAGTCTGATCATCCCCAGCGTCGGCCTCGATGTCGATGCCGAGGACATCTGCGGCTGGATGGGGGGCGACAATACCCGACTGCTGGGCGGCGAGCCCGAGCGGGGCGACGTCATCGTGTTCCGCCATCCGGTTTCGGGGCGTGACTACATCAAGCGACTGATCGGCCTGCCCGGAGACAAGATCCAGATCAAGGATGGCGTGGTCTACATCAACGGTACCGAAGCCAAGCAGACCCCGGATGGCACTTTTACCGAAATCGCCGAGCCGCAAGGGCCTCAACGTCTTCGGCCGCGCTGTGAAAATGGCCCGGTCGGTGTCGGCGGCACCTGTGAAAAGACCCGGATGATCGAAACGCTGTCGGGCGGCGTGTCGCATGAAATCCTGAATATCGGCAATCAGAGCACTGACAACACGGGTGTCTACACCGTGCCGGAAGGGCACTACTTCTTCATGGGCGACAACCGTGACAATTCCAGTGACAGCCGCGTGCCGCAGGTCGCAGGCGGCGTCGGCTACGTTCCTTATGAAAACCTGATCGGTCGAGCCGACCGCATCATGTTCTCGTCCGCCGGGCGTTCGATGCTGTTTTTCTGGACCTGGCGCGGTGACCGGTTCTTCAAGGCGGTCAATTGAAGCTGTCGACCGACATGAAGGCGTTCGAAAAACGCCTTGGACACAGGTTCGCCAATCCCGAACTACTGGTTCGGGCGCTGACCCATGGTTCGGTCTCGTCTTCGACGCGTCCGGACAACCAGCGGCTCGAGTTTCTGGGTGACCGTGTGCTGGGGCTTGTGATGGCCACCGCTTTGCTCGAGGCCGATCAGAAGGCCACCGAAGGCCAACTGGCCCCCCGATTCAACGCGCTGGTGCGCAAGGAAACCTGTGCCGACGTTGCCCGCCAGATCGATATCGGCGCGGTTCTGAAGCTGGGCCGGTCAGAGATGCTGTCGGGCGGGCGCCGCAAGCAGGCGCTTTTGGGCGACGCCATGGAGGCAGTTATCGCTGCGGTCTATCGCGATGCCGGTTTTGAGGCCGCGCAGAAAGTGATCCTGTCGCTGTGGGGCGACCGGATCCACACGGTCGAAGCGGATGCGCGCGATGCCAAGACATCGCTTCAGGAATGGGCGCAGGCGCGCGGGCAGAAACCGCCCGCCTATGTCGAGATTTCGCGCAGCGGCCCGGATCACGCCCCTGTTTTCACCATCGCGGCCCGCCTGCAGGACGGATCCGAGGCCCAGGCAACCGCCGGCTCCAAACGTCAGGCGGAACAGGCGGCCGCGCAGGCTCTGCTGGATCGTGTGACAAGCTGATCTCTTCGATCGCGGCGTTGCCTGCTCTTCATCTGCCCGGGAATGTCCGTGAGGGTTGTCCACCTATCACGAACCGCGTCTGCGGCGGCTAGACCTTGCGGCTCAGACGACCCGCAAGAACCCGGTCAGCCCAGTCTTCTGGTGTTCGATCACATGGCAGTGAAAGGCCCAGTCGCCCGGATTGTCTGCGACCAGCCCGATTTCGACGACCTCGTCTTTCAACAGCAGCATGGTGTCCGTCAACAGCGGCGGCAATTCTCGCAGGTTTGATCGCAACGGCACAAAGACCAGCCCGTGCAGATGGATCGGATGCAGGTTCGGAGATTCATTGCGCAGCCTCAAGACATAGCTTTTGCCCAGTTCCAGCGTCGCCAGTGGCCCGACGTCCGCGGCAGCATCTCCGGGCCAGGGAACCCGGTTGATCGACCAGAAATTGTATCCAAGAGACCCGCAGAACCCATTGTCCGGCAGTTCACCTTCTGGCGTCCAGCCGAAGACGAATTCGTGCACCTGAGCGTTGCCGAGATCGGGCAGGGCGACCGGGTTCTTCGGCAAAGGCTTCAGTTCTCTCAGGTCCCGGTGCGCGGATTGTCCTACCGAGCGCAGGCTGGCCATCGTCCGCATGGGCTGACCGGGCAGTTTGGCCATAAGATCGACCTGTGCCCCTTCGCCGTCCGGCATCGCAACGGCAAAGTCTACACGCTGACCGGGGCCCGCCAGCAAGGGATCATCTGCACTCGGCATCGGCAGTTCGACGGTGACCGGGTGACCGTCCCACGCGATGATCTGCGCGTTTCCGCCCGTCAGGTGCAACTTGTAGATCCGGGTCGTATCCGAATTGAGAAGTCGCAGCCGCACGAGGCTTCCGGCCGCGTGATCATAGACTGGATGCTGGAGCCAGTTCGCGGTCTGCACATTGCCGAAAGTTCCGGCTCTGGCCGCGCCCCGCTGAGTGTAGGCGGGCAGAAATGCCCCCGTCTCGCCCAGGCGAAAGTCCCGCAGGTTGATCACTTGCTCGCTGTCGAATCCGACGTCTTCAGGCTCGGCGATGACCATCACTCCGGTCAGGCCGTGCGCCATCTGCTCCATCGTCATGCAATGCGGGTGATACCAGTAGGTTCCGGCGTCTGGGGGTGTGAACTCGTAGGTGAAGCTTTCGTTCTGTCCCAGCGGCATCTGGGTCAGATAAGGCACGCCGTCCATATCATTGCGGATGCGCATCCCGTGCCAGTGCATCGAGGTATAGTCGGACAAAGTGTTTTTGACCGTCAGTCTCATCGCTTCACCCTGACGTCCAAAAAGGACGGGCGGCGGAGCGTCGGGGCTCAGGCTGACCATTCCTTGCGTAGGCTGGTCCCGAAACATGTAGCTGGCGCTTTGAACCACCAGTGCCTGATCGGAGCTATTGGACGCGAATGCAAGTCCACCCAAGCCCGCGGCCCCCATTGCGGCGCCGCCCGATAAAAGAAACTCCCGTCGTTTCATGCCTGATCCTCAAGATGCGGGTCGCGGCCTGGCTGGGATCGGCTTGGCCTGTGCGCCTGTCCTGCCATTCCCGTACCGGCCCGGCAATGCGACAAATGCCTCTGGCCCGCTGTGCCTTTCTGCGATAGGGATGCGCACTTGAAAACAGGATCACCACACAATGACGACACGCGCCGGATTCATCGCCCTGATCGGAGAGCCCAACGCAGGCAAATCCACCCTTCTGAACCGCATGGTCGGGGCCAAGGTCTCGATCGTGACGCACAAGGTGCAGACAACGCGTGCCCGGATCCGCGGCGTCGCGATGGAGGGTGATGCGCAACTGGTCTTCGTCGATACGCCGGGCCTGTTCAAACCCCGCCGCCGGCTTGACCGCGCGATGGTCGCGGCGGCGTGGGGCGGCGCGGCCGATGCCGACATCATCGTGCTGATGGTCGAAGCACATCGCGGTATCACCGAAGGCGTCGAGCGCATCCTGGATGGCCTGTCCGAGATCGCGCAGGGCCGCAAGGTGGCGCTGGCGATCAACAAGATCGACCGGGTCGAAGCCCCCGCGCTGCTGTCTCTGACCCGCGACCTGAATGACCGCTTCCCCTTTGCCGAAACCTTCATGATCTCGGCCGAAAAGGGCCACGGCGTCGAGGACTTGCGTGCCTGGCTGGCACAGCATCTACCCGAAGGCCCCTGGCTTTATCCCGAAGACCAGATCGCCGATCTGCCGCTGCGCATGATCGCGGCCGAGATCACGCGCGAAAAGCTGACCCTGCGCCTGCATCAGGAACTGCCCTATCAGCTGACGGTCGAGACCGAGAACTGGGAGGAGCGCAAGGATGGTTCGGCCAAGATCGACCAGGTCATCTATGTCATGCGCGACGGCCACAAGGGCATCGTGCTGGGCAAGCGCGGCGAGACAATCAAGGCCGTCAGCCAGGCCGCTCGGGCCGAGTTGGAGGAATTCCTTGATCGCAAGGTCCACCTTTTCCTGCAGGTGAAGGTCCGGCCCAACTGGCTGGAAGAGGCCGAGCGCTACTCGGAAATGGGGCTGGACTTCAAAGACGGCAACGCATGACCCGCCTGACTGCCGAGTTCTGGGTCCACGCCTACCTAGCCCGGCTGCGCCTGCACGAGATCCCCGCCTTTGTCGTAGCCCATGGCGACGACACAGCCGGCGCGGTTCTGGTCAAGCTCAACACGCTTGACGGCAATGCCACCGCCTTTCAGCGCAGCTTCGACCTGCTCAGCGGCGCGCGCAAATGGATCGAACTGGCCAAAGGTCCCGAGGTCGAGGTGGACGAGGCCATCGCCCGTCAGCGCAGCTTTGACCCCGATCTCTGGGTGATCGAGGTCGAAGACCGGCAAGGCCGGCATCTGTTGAACGAGGAAGGGCTGGACTAGGGCTGCCTTACCACAAAGGCGACAGCGCCAGCCAGACGCCCGCGAACATGGCGATCCCGCCCAGGTTCACCCAGATATGCCAGATCGCATAGCGGTAGGGCAGCGTCTTGCGGGCGTAGAACGCGGTTCCGATCACATAGCAGCCGGACCCGGCCAGAATGCACCACAACGTTGCCACTGGTACGCCCCGCAGGTCGGGCAAGGCCAGCAGCCCCAGCGCGCCCAACCCCAGGTAGGATGCCGTCGACCAGCGTGATTTCACCGTCTCGTTGGTGATCTTGTTCCAAACTGCCACCGCTGTCAGCGCCCAACACACCACCAGCAGGCCCAGGGTCCAGGTCGTGCCAGCCAGAACGAAGAACGGTGTGAAGGTGCCTGTTATGCTGGGGTAGATCGCCGCGTGATCAATGCGCCGCAGCAGTGTGCGCCGCTCGTGCAGCGGTAGAAAGTGATAGGCCCAGGACGCCAGGTTCGACGCCAGCGCACACAAGACGTAAACCACGACGGCAGCAACCAGCGGACCTTGCAGATGGGTTGCCGCCTTTGCCACCAGCAGGCCGCCCGCAATCAAGATCACCGTCAGGCCCACCGCATGCACCGTCATGTCCGCGCGGCGGAAAGCGGGGGAAATGCTAGGAAAGGTCGCGTCGGTCATGTCTGGTCTCGTGGCTGCCTGTTCTGGGTAATATCGCCCCGGGTCCAAGTCCACAATTCCGGCACGTCAGCCGGCGTCTTCCGATTGAATTTGCTTCTTTCCGCGCCGCGCCGTACCGTCGCGGTCCGACGCGTTCTCAAGGCAACCCAAGGGCCCCGCATGGACTGGCGCGACCATGGCATTCTACTGACCGCCCGCCGCCACGGCGAAACCGCGGCCATCATCGAGGTGTTCACCGAAACCCATGGCCGCCATGCGGGCGTGGTGCGCGGGGGTGCCAGCCGCAAGATCGGGCCCATCCTGCAGCCCGG
This sequence comes from Ruegeria sp. BHSC029, assembly GCF_059613085.1. NCBI lineage: Bacteria > Pseudomonadati > Pseudomonadota > Alphaproteobacteria > Rhodobacterales > Roseobacteraceae > Ruegeria > Ruegeria sp. BHSC029. Next base: position 22,778 of record NZ_JBXWRU010000007.1, on the reverse strand, counting down.
CGCGCAGTTGGACGTGCTGTGGCGGGCGCGGCTGCAGGAACATATCGGCACTTTCCAGGTCGAACCGCTGCGCTCGCGCGCGGCGGCGGCGTTTTCGGGGCGGCTGGCGCTGTCGGGGCTGAACGCGGTCGTGGCGCTGCTATCCTTCTGCCTGCCCGAACGCGAACCGCACCCCGGCATCTATCGACAGACGGAACAGCTGATGGATCTGCTGGGCCAGGACGAGATCTGGCCGCTGGCTTACCTGCGCTGGGAACTGGCCCTGCTTGAAGAGCTGGGCTTTGGGCTAGACCTGACCCGATGCGCCGTGACCGGCACCACCGAGGGGCTGGCCTATGTCTCGCCCAAGACCGGCCGGGCGGTCAGCGCCGAAGGCGCCGGGGAATGGGCCGACCGGCTGTTGCCTCTGCCGCCGGTGCTGCGCGGGCAGGGGGCTGCCCCGGATGGCGAGATCGCCGCCGGGCTGCGCACGACCGGCTATTTCCTGGCGCATTGCGTGGCGCCATCGCTGGGTCACACGCCGCTGCCCGAATCCCGTGCCCGCTTTGTCGATCAGTTCACTCGGCGGCTTTGAACACCATCTCGTGCCCGTCCTCGTTGCGCAGGATCAGCACGTCGCCCGACACTTCGGACTGCGTCATCGCCAGCAGCGCGGCGAAATAGAACCCTTCGGCCTCAAGCCCGGCGCAGGCGGCGCGGGTGGCGGACAGGTCGGTGATTTCGAACCACGGATAGGGCGCGTTCAATGTGCCCGAGTAGCTGTTGCAGGGCGCGTTGCCGGCAATCTTGCCTTCCTCCGGAAAGCGCAGTAGGGCGCTGGCCTCATAGGGCTGGCCGTTCACCTCCTGCAGCACCCAGGTGCGGTCGGCCGCGCCGTAGGCGGCGACGCTCTCGTCGCGGTCGCATTGCAGCAGGGCAAGGGCGGGCAGGATCAGGCTCAGGCGCAGCATGAGGGTTTTCTACCGCGACTAGGCGTCATTGCGCCAGCAGTTCGGCGCGCACCTCCATCCGGGGGCGCCAGTTGTAGCGTGTGTCCTCGCGCACCGGGGCCCAGAACAGGTCACCCCCGTTGCGCCAGCCGTCCAGAACGATCGCGTCATAGGGCCCCTCGCCCTTGGCGCTGATCGCGGCCGAATGGTGGATGATCCGGAACGGGGTCGGCGGCGAGGTGATCCAGTGCAGGTCCAGCGTGCGGAAATTCTCTTGCCGCAGCCGCTTGAGCATGTCCTCGGCCCAGTCATTGCACAGCCCGCGTTCGCGAAAACCGTTGATGACTTTGGCGTTGTGGATGATCGCCGGATCGGTGACCCGGTATTCGGCCCTCAGCTGCAGCGCATAGTCATGGGCGATCTGCGCCGCGCGGGCGGCTTCCTGCGGATCGACATCGGGGCCGAGGTTCTGAATGGCGCGGGTCAGACCGGCAACATCGCCCGAGGTCGAGCCGGAGGGCGTGCTGCATCCTGCAAACAGGAGGCCAAGAACAAGGATCAGTAGGCGCGCCATGGTCACTCCGCAAAGATCGGTTCGGCATCTGCGTAGCCGCGGCGCAGCACGATGCGGTTCGACCGCTACTTAGCCGAAACCTGTACCAGGACCCAAGGGGGAATTTTCCCGGCCCATGTGTCCGGCGGGTCCGGTTGGGTGAAATGAACAGGGCAGATCTGGTCACTCGGCGCTTTTGGCTTGCCAGAAAAGAAAAGACCCGGCGCTGGGCCGGGTCAAGTTGGGGAAACCGCGACGGGCGGGCGTTCAGGCCAGCAGACGCCGCGCGATGACTTGCGCCTGAATCTCGGCGGCACCTTCAAAGATGTTCAGGATGCGGGCGTCGCACAGCACCCGGCTGATCTTGTATTCCAGTGCAAAGCCGTTGCCGCCGTGAATCTGCAACCCGTTGTCGGCCGCGGCCCAGGCGACACGGGCGCCCAGCAGCTTGGCCATCCCGGCCTCCAGGTCGCAGCGGTGGCCGTTGTCCTTCTCCCAGGCGCTGAAATAGGTCAGTTGGCGCGCGATCATGATCTCGACCGCCATCATCGCCAGCTTGCCGGACACGCGCGGGAAGTTGATCAGGGCCTTGCCGAATTGCTTGCGCTCCTGCGCGTATTGCATGGCGATGTCCAGCGCGCTTTGGGCCACGCCGATGGCGCGGGCGGCGGTCTGGATACGCGCGGATTCGAAGGTTTCCATGAGCTGCTTGAAGCCCTTACCTTCCTCGCCGCCCAGCAGGTTCTCGCCCTTGACGTGGAAGCCGTCGAAGGCCAGCTCGTATTCCTTCATGCCGCGATAGCCCAGCACCTCGATTTCGCCGCCGGTCATGCCGGGGGTCGGGAAGGGGTTGTCGTCGGTGCCGGGCGTTTTTTCAGCCAAGAACATCGACAAGCCCCGGTGATCGGTGGTTTCGGGATCGGTGCGCGCCAGCAGCGTCATCACATGGGTGCGCGCGGCATGGGTGATCCAGGTCTTGTTGCCGGTGATCTTGTAGTCACCGTTTTCGTCCTTGACAGCGCGGGTGCGCAGGCTGCCCAGATCCGACCCGGTGTTGGGTTCGGTGAACACGGCCGTCGGCAGGATCTCGGCGCTGGCGATCTTGGGCAACCATTGGGCCTTTTGGTCGTCGGTGCCGCCCGCGATGATCAACTCGGCCGCGATCTCGGACCGGGTGCCAAGGCTGCCGACGCCGATATACCCGCGCGACAGTTCTTCGGAGACCACGCACATCGACGCCTTGGACAGGCCGAACCCGCCGTATTCCTCGGGGATGGTCAGGCCGAATACGCCCATCTCGGCCAGTTCCTCGATGATTTCCATCGGGATCAGCTCGTCCTTGAGGTGCCATTCATGGGCGTTTGGCTCGACCCGATCCAGCGCATAGCGGCGGAACTGCTCGCGGATCATCTCGAGCTCTTCGTCAAGGCCCGAGGCGCCGAACATGGTGGCTCCGGATTGCTCTTGCATCAGCTGAACCAGACGGCTGCGCGCGGCCTGGCTATTGGCCTGTGCCATCAGAGTCTGCACCTCGGCGCATTGAAAGCCCGACAGCGCATCCCAGCCCAGCCCCAGATCCTGCAGGCGCACGACCTCGCCCTGGTTCATCGGGATGCCGCCGGCGACCTGGTGCAGATATTCGCCAAAGGCGATCTGGTGCAGCAACTGTTCCATCTCGCCGAACTTGCCCTGGGCGTCCAGCGCCTCGGCCCATTTCTGCATCTGCTGCAGCGACTGATTGTAGGTGGCCAGCCAGGCCAGCCCATGCGCGGCGGTCTGGTTCGCCTCGACCAAAGCGCCCGAGACTCGGCCTTCGGCCGAGACCATCTCGCGCACCGCATCGCGCGCCCGGTCAAAGACGGACTGAACCGCCGGCAGCGCGGCCCCCGTCAGGGTCAGAAGATCAGGCAGAACCGGCTGAGAAGTCATGTTCGTCATATCTTGTCCGTCATGGGCCATGAATCACGTCCTTTGCTGGGTTGTCTGGTCATATCATGCTGCAACTGCAGCGCAACAAAAATTCACAAAATGCGTCGAAAAGGTCCAAAAATTACGTAACGAATTTTGCGGTGCAGAGAAAATCTGCGGTGATATGTAGGGGCAATGGATCTGTTTTCTTTGATGTCCCTGCCCGAACTCTGCCTTGCGTTCGCGGTCGCCTTTCTGGCCGGAGCGGTGAAAGGCATGGTCGGCTTCGCCATGCCAATGGTCCTGATTTCGGGGCTGAGCATGATGCTGCCGCCCCAGCTTGCGCTGGCCGGGCTGATCCTGCCAACGGTTGTGACGAACGGGATCCAGGCCTTGAGAGAAGGACGCGCGGCAGCGATGTCTTCCATCCGGCAGTTCCGGGTCTTTCTTTCCGTCGGGCTGGTTTTTCTGTTGGGGAGCGCTCAGCTGATCAGCTTGGTTCCATCGCAGGCTTTCCTTCTGATGATCGGAATTCCCGTCACGTTCTTTGCCACGATCCAACTGCTGGGCGTGAAACTGAGCCTGTCTGAACAATCGCCGAAGATCGAGGCCGCAGTCGGTGCGGTTACCGGGTTCATTGGCGGCATATCAGGCGTTTGGGGACCTCCGACCGTTGCCTATCTGACTGCGCTGAATACCCCCAAATCTGAACAATTGCGCATTCAGGGTGTGATCTATGGCTTGGGAGCCTTGGCTCTGGTCGTGGCGCATATTGGATCAGGCGTGTTGCGGGCTGAAACCGTGCCGTTTTCGGCTGCGCTGACCCTTCCGGCTTTGGCCGGCATGTGGCTGGGTTTGCGGATGCATAATCGGATCGATCAGGCCACGTTCCGCAAGGCGACTTTGTTGGTTCTGATGATCGCAGGTGCGAACTTGCTGCGCAGGGGGGTGTTCGGTTGAACGCTCAACCTTTACGCTCAAAGTAGCGGAAGGCAAAAAACAGTCCGAACATCAGGAACAGCAGTCCCGACAGATCGCCGATCAAAAAGGCAAAATACTCGGCCGTCGCGCTGCCAAAAGCCAGGTTGGTCAGGCCGGACACCAGGATTGACGTGATGACCCCGACCCCCATGATGCAGGCCCAGCAGGGCGCGCGATCAGCGGCGGGAAACAGATCCCATCCCAGCCATTTCAACAAATAGAATACGGCCGGCGCCGTCGTGACCGCAATCAAGATGGCCAACAGGCGGCTTGTCAAAAAAACGTCCGAGCCACCGAGTGTCGCGAAAACCAGAAAGACACCGGGCAGCATGGCCAGTATCGCACGCCACCCCAAGAGCCACGCCGCAAGGACCCGCACGCCGTGCGGAAGAAACAACAGGCTGGCGCGGCTGGGGTACTCTGGAAAGAACACGTTCTGCATGGGCATCAAAACCCAAAATGTCAGAAACGATGCGCCGATATAGGCCAAAGAAGCGTAAAACGTGTCAGAGGCCCACGATCGCATCACGTCATGCTTCTTTCAGGATTGCTCAGCGGTCAACGCGGGGCGTTGACGACATACCGTCCCCGGTTGGCGTTCCCGCTTTGGGACAAGTAGCCCTTCTGTACCAGCGACTTGAGGGCGCGGAAGAAGGTCGGGCGCGAAACGCTTTGCACCAAAGTGTGCTCGATCAGGCCATAGGTCCGGACTTCGCGCGAGTCTTTCGACAATTCTTCGGCCGCGTAATAAATGTCACGCTCTACCGGAGAAAGCTCTTCGAGCCCCAACGTGCGTTCCATGCTCTGCATCAACTTGCGCAGTTCCGCCAGTTTCGAGATCTCGGTCATTTCCATTCCTGATTTTACCAGCGCCACCAGTTGATATCCGCTTGGTCAAATGACCCATGATAGTCGCCTATCACACGGCATATCTCATGTTGACACTCATCCCCTTGATAATACACTACCGCCTTGATTAGGCTGCTCATCTTGCGAGTGTGAGTGTCCGCGCGCGAGCTGCCCAAAGGTTTTTTCAGTCTCGGCCCGGTGCATTTTGCGCCGGGCTATTTCCTTGTAATGGGTCCTTGATTTACTGCATGATTTTTAGGCGGGCAACGAATTTGTTCATGCCAATGTCACATTACAACTGCAGGAAGAACAAACAACTGCAAGGACCCGTTATTGTGCGCGCAGGGGCCCGTAACCGCGCCCCTGCATGTCGGTTCAGCCGATTGCGACGGCTTTGATGTCTTCGTCGATGAACGGCAAATACTGTTCAAAGTTCTCGGCAAACATGTGCACCAGCTTTTCCGCCTGTTTGTCGAAAGCGGCCTGATCGTCCCATGTGCGACGCGGATCCAACAGAACTTCGGGCACGCCGGGGACCGTCACCGGAACGTCGAAGCCGAAATTGGCGTCCTTGCGATACTCGGCATCGGCCAGCGACCCGTCCAGTGCGGCCGTCAGCAGGGCACGCGTGGCCTTGATCGGCATCCGGCTGCCAACGCCGTATGCGCCGCCGGTCCAGCCGGTATTGACCAGCCAGCAGGTTGCGCCGTGCTGGGCGATCTTGTCGCGCAGCAGCTTGCCGTATTCCTCGGGGCGGCGCGGCATGAACGGGGCGCCGAAACAGGTCGAGAAGGTGGGTTGCGGCTCGGTCACGCCGCGTTCGGTTCCGGCAACCTTCGAGGTGAAGCCCGACAGGAAGTGGTACATCGCCTGCGCCGGGGTCAGCCGCGCGATTGGCGGCAGCACGCCGAAGGCATCACAGGTCAGCATGATGATGTTTTTCGGGTGCCCGCCCAGCGCCGTCTTGGAGGCGTTCGAAATGTATTCCAGCGGGTAGGCGCACCGCATGTTCGCGGTCAGGCTGTCATCGTTGAAATCCAGTTTCAGGGTCTCGGGATCGAAGACCATGTTCTCGATCACCGTGCCGAACTTCGACGTGGTCGCGTAGATCTCGGGTTCCGCTTCGGCGCTCAGATTGATGGTCTTGGCATAGCATCCGCCTTCGAAGTTGAAGGTCCCGCGATCCGACCAGCCGTGCTCGTCGTCGCCGATCAGAACACGTGCCGGATCAGCCGAAAGCGTGGTCTTTCCGGTGCCGGACAGGCCGAAGAAAACGGCGGTGTCGACGGGGTTGCCCACCGCATGGTTGGCCGAGCAATGCATCGGCATCACGCCTTTTTCCGGCAGCAGGTAGTTCAGAAGCGTAAACACGGACTTCTTGTTCTCGCCCGCGTATTCGGTGCCGCCGATGAGAATCAATTTGCGGTCAAAGTTCAGCGCGATCACCGTTTCGCTTCGGCAATCGTGCTTTTTCGGGTCCGCCTGGAAACTGGGGCAGTTGATGATGGTGTAATCTGCGATGAATTCGTCCAGGTCCTCGCGGTCCGGGCGACGCAGCAGGTGCCGGATGAACAGGTTGTGCCAGGCCAGTTCCGTAACCATGCGCACATTGATCGCATAGGCAGGATCAGCGCCGCCAACCAGATCCTGAACGAAGTAGTCCTTGCCTTTCATATGGGCCAGCATGTCGGCGTACAGCGCGTCAAAGCCATCGGGGCTCATTTCCGCGTTGTTTTCCCACCAGATGCTGTCCGCCACGCTTTCGGTCCGGACGACGTGCTTGTCCTTGGGTGACCGGCCCGTGAACTTGCCGGTGGACACCAGAAACGCTCCGCCATTGCCCAGCGTGCCTTCATTCCGCTTGAGCGCCTTCTGAATCAGCGCCGGCTCCATCAAGTTGTAATAGACATTGCCCAGCCCCTCGATGCCTTGATCTTCGAGGCGGAACTGCGGGTTTACCCGTCCAAATGTCATTCGTGTCTTCTCCTGTGGCGGCGCTGCGGCGGTTGGGGCCGTCTGCGCTCATGAGGCGTAGTGCCGGTTAGTCCGGCGGATAAGGGCCTCATATCACGGCCGTTTAGGGCATGAACAGGACGGTTTGGCACAGTTAGCGCAACCAAGGCCGGGTTTAGCGCAACCAAGATTTTCCGGTCGGAAAACCCGGACACTTTCGGAAGCGCAGGACGACCTTTTTGTCGCAGGATCGTGAACAATGTGGCGCGATTCGTACATCCGGATTGATTCGCGGCCTTAAAAAAGCCAAGAATGCCCTACAAAAAGCAAAAATACATCGTGAGTGAGCAGGTAAAGGGGCAGCCCTATGTCTAAGATTGCACTGGTGGATGACGATCGGAACATTCTGACGTCCGTATCCATGACGCTCGAGGCCGAAGGGTTCGAGGTCGAAACCTACAATGACGGGCAGGCAGCCCTTGATGCGTTCAACAAGAAACTGCCGGACATGGCGGTTCTGGACATCAAGATGCCTCGCATGGACGGCATGGATTTGCTGCAGCGGCTGCGGCAGAAAACCCAGATGCCGGTGATTTTCCTCACGTCCAAAGACGATGAGATCGACGAGGTTCTGGGCCTGCGGATGGGCGCGGATGACTACGTGAAAAAGCCATTCTCTCAACGCCTTCTGGTCGAGCGCATCCGTGCACTGCTGCGCCGTCAGGAAGCGACCGACGGGGATGCGTCGGCTGCAACCACCGGGGACGCAAAGGTGATGGAGCGCGGCGATCTGCGCATGGACCCCCTGCGTCACGCGGTCAGCTGGAAGGGGACCGATGTTTCGCTGACGGTCACGGAATTCCTGCTGCTGCAGGCCTTGGCGCAACGCCCCGGCTTCGTCAAAAGCCGCGATCAGCTGATGGATGTCGCATATGACGATCAGGTCTATGTCGACGACCGGACCATCGACAGCCACATCAAGCGTCTGCGCAAGAAGATGCGTGCGGCTGATCCCGAGTTTTCGGCTATCGAAACGCTGTACGGTATCGGGTACCGTTACAACGAGGAATAAGCCGGGCCGGCTTTCTGCAAAGGTGAATTTGTTTCGTGCGTGACACCGAGCAATCCAGCGAGTTGCGCGACGGTGACGTCGTTCTGGGCGATGATTGGGTCATCCCGCAAGACCCCGAGTCGGCCGAGCTGCGCGCGCGGCGATCGCGGCGTACTCTGTTCACGCTGCGCAACTCGCCGCTGGCGCGCAAGATCATCACGTTCAACCTGATTGCTTTGGTGATCCTGGTCGCAGGGCTGCTGTATCTGGATGACACCCGAAAAGAGAGGGTCCAGCAAACGGCGCGGAACCTGATCGGCGATGCGCAACTGGTCAGCAACGTCTTCGAGGCCCAGCTGCGCCAGGTTGCCGGATCGCGGGACGCTTCTGACCTGAACGTCAAGGCGACACTTGCCGGGCTGAGCATCCCCGAAGGCGGCGAAGTCTTCGTCTATGACAGCACCGGCACGTTGATCGGCTGGACACGGGGTTCCTCGACCGTGTCGGAATTGCCGGGCCTGATTCAGGCCGAGGCGGATGTTCCGACCGGCAGCACATTGATCTCTGATGCCCTGACCGCCGTCTGGAATGGTCTGTATTCGGTTTTCACCACCGGATCTGAAACCGAGGCGCCGACGCTGGCACAGCGGGTTCAGGACATCATACCAAACGCGCTGGACGGCCACATGCAGGTTCACGCCGTGTCTGATGCGGCCGGAGACACCGTGATTGTGGCGGCGTCGCCAATCGTTCTGGATGGCGCCCCTGTGGGGGCTGTCGCAATGGCTGGCCCCGCCGGAGAAATCGATGCACTGGCTCGAAAAGAGCAGGAGCGCATTCTACAGATGTTTGTCGTTGCCCTGCTGGTCTCGGTGGGTCTCAGCCTTGTGCTGGCCTCGACCATCGCGAACCCGCTGGCGGATCTGGCCGCCGCGGCGGAAATGGGCAAGGACCGCGGCACTGGGGTCAATCCCGGCCGTATCCGCATCCCCGACCTGAGCGCCCGCCCGGACGAGATTGGTCGGCTTAGCCGTGCGCTGCGGGGAATGGTGACGGCGCTCTACAACCGGATAGACGCCAACGAACAGTTCGCGGCTGACGTCGCGCATGAAATCAAGAACCCCTTGGCCAGCCTGCAATCGGCCGTCGGTACGCTGCGAATGGTCAAGCGTGACGATCAGCGCGAGAAATTGTTGGGCGTTATTGAGCACGATGTCCGCCGATTGGACCGCCTTGTCAGCGACATCTCGAATGCGTCCCGCCTGGACGCTGAACTGGTCAAAGAGCAGGAGCAGCCCTTCGATCTTCTGAAGCTGATCGGCAATATCAGTCAGTACCTGGGCGAAGATGCCCGATCGAAGGGGATCGACTACATCACGGATTTGCCGTCCAAGCCCATCGTCATAAACGGGCTCGAGGCCCGTCTGGCACAGGTTTTCGTGAACCTGATTACAAATGCCATCTCCTTCTGCGAGGAAAGCGACGCGATCCGCGTTTGGGTGCGCCAACGCGAAAACCGGGTTCTGGTTGTTGTTGAAGACACTGGCCCCGGTATTCCGGATCAGGCCCTGACCAAGGTGTTCAAGCGCTTCTATTCGCAGCGCCCGGCCGAGCATTTCGGCAACAACTCGGGTCTTGGACTTGCGATCTCGAAACAGATTGTCGAGGCCCACGGCGGCGTCATCTGGGCCGAGAACATCCGCCCGACCGAGGCGGACATCACGTCGGACCCGCAAGGTGCGCGGTTTGTCGTGGGTCTTCCCCTTTAAGCGATGTGGGCTTTGCGCCTTCCGGAAAAGCCCAGCGATGATCCGGTCTGCGTGCACGCCACATGCGTTGCCGTTGCTGGCCGCGGCGCCCTGATTTCGGGGCCGTCCGGGGCCGGAAAATCGGCACTTGCATTGCAGATGATGGGCTTCGGCGCGGACATGGTCGCCGATGATCGTGTAAACCTAACCCTGTCGGGCGACCGGGTGATTGCGGATGCGGTCCCTCAGATCCGAGGATTGGTCGAGGCCCGCGGCGTCGGCCTGCTGCGCGCCACGGCCTGCGGCCCCGTTCCGTTGGAATGGATCGTGGATCTGGATCAAGTGGAATCCCAGCGACTGCCGGAACCGCGACAGGTTCTTGTGCTGGGACATCCTGTTCCCTTGCTTCGTGCCGCCGGCGTCCCCAACTTGGCATCAGCACTTGTTCAACTGATGAAAATGGGGCGCGTCGATCCGCAATGGCCAAGCACATGACAGCACAAACGCGTATCGTTCTAGTGACAGGTCCGTCGGGCGCGGGCCGGTCGACGGCGATTCATGTGCTCGAGGATCTGGGCTATGAGGCCATCGACAACTTGCCGATGGGCCTGTTGCTGCGCCTGATGGAGGGCGCGGATCCATCCCGGCCGATGGCGCTGGGAATCGATGCCCGCAATCGTGATTTCTCGACCATCGGCTTTATCGAATTGGTCGCCAAACTGGGCCGGATGAGCCAGGTGGACCTGTCCACGCTCTATCTGGATTGCAGCGACGACGTGCTGTTGCGCCGGTTTTCGGAAACCCGGCGCCGTCATCCGGTTGCAACCGATGCCAGCCCCGAAACCGGCATCCGCCAGGAAAAGGAATTGTTGGAGCCGATCCGCGAGATCGCCGACACCCTGATCGACACCAGCGTGCTCAACGTGCACCAGCTGCGATCCGAGGTCGAACGCTGGTTCGCCCCCGAAGGAGGCCGGCATCTGGCCGTTTCTATCGAGTCCTTCTCCTACAAACGGGGGCTGCCGCTGGGCCTGGACATGGTGTTCGACTGCCGATTTCTGGCCAACCCCTATTGGCGTCCGGAGCTGCGCGAGGCTGATGGTCGAAATCCGGACGTTGCGTCCTATGTTCAGGCTGACACGAACTATACCGCCTTTTTTGAACGGGTGGTGGAGCTGTTGCTGTCTCTGCTGCCCGCCTTCAAGGCCGAGGGCAAAACGCACCTGTCGGTCGCCTTCGGCTGTACCGGGGGTCAGCACCGCTCGGTCGCGATGGCCGAAGCGGTCGCAAAAGCCCTTGCAGAGCAGGGGCAGCCGGTGGCAATTAGACACCGCGAGATGGAACGTCGATCGTTGAATGTGAGGCCGGATTGATCGGAATTGTAATCGTGGCGCATGGCGGATTGGCCCAGGAATACCTGGCGGCCATGCAACACGTCGTGGGCAAGCAACCCGGCCTTGTGGCAGTGTCGATCGACGCTGATCATGATCGCGAAGAAAAGCAGGCCGAAATCTGTCGGGCCGCGGATGCTGTGGATGTCGGCGACGGTGTTGTTGTCGTGACCGATCTGTTCGGGGGCAGCCCCTCGAATCTCAGCCTGCGCGCCTGTGCGCCGCAGGACCGTAGAATTCTTTACGGCGCCAACCTTCCGATGCTGATCAAACTGGCCAAAAGCCGCCAACTTCCGGTCGGGGACGCCGTCCGTAGGGCTATGGAGGCTGGACGAAAGTACATCAATGCGCAAAATGTGACATTGGACTGACATCGGATCGATTGAATATGGCCACCAAAAGCTTGAAAATCATCAACGAAAAGGGCTTGCACGCGCGCGCTTCAGCCAAATTGGTCGAGGTAGTCGAAGGGTTTGACGCCCGCGCCGAAGTGTCCAAAGACGGCATGTCCGCGTCGGGTGACAGCATTATGGGCCTTTTGATGTTGGCGGCTTCGCGTGGAACGACTATTGACGTCGAAACGTCCGGGCCGGATGCTGAGGCGCTGGCAGATGCGCTGGAAGCATTGGTGAACGACAAGTTCGGCGAAGGTTTCTGACGCAGGGCACTGCCACAAAACAAGAACGGGAAGACCAGGAATTGGCGGAAACCACGCACGATACCAAGACCAACACGGTGGTGGCCGAGACCGCGGAAGCGGGCGAAATCTACGACCGCCGCACGCTGACCTACGCAAATTCGTTTGACGACGCCTGGACCTCGACGGCCATCAAGGCGATCGAATGGTGCACAGGCAAGCTGACCATTCTGCGCATGGTCAACAAGTTTGAAAAGCAGAATGAAAAGTATCGCGGCCAGAAATTCTGGGGTGGTGCCCTGGGTATCATGGGAATCGACCTGACCACGCCCGAACACCAGATTGCGCGCATTCCGAAAGAGGGGCCCGTTGTGGTGGTGGCCAATCACCCGCATGGGATGGTGGACGGCATGATCCTGGCCGAGTTGATCGGACGGGTGCGCCAGGACTATCGCATCCTGACCCGCTCGGTTCTGACCGGGCTGGACGAGGCCGCGACATCGTTCATGATCCCGGTCCCGTTTCCACATGACCCCGAAGCCCAGAGCAAGATGCTTGAGATGCGGGGCAAAGCGATGGAGCACCTCAAGAACGGTGGTGTCGTCGCGCTGTTCCCATCCGGTGTGGTGATGTCTTCGGACACGTGGTTCGGCCCGGCTCAGGAACGCGAATGGAACGTGTTTACCGCCAAGATGATCCGGCGATCCGGTGCCAAGGTTCTGCCCATCTACTTCCCCGGCAGCAATTCGCGCTGGTACCAGATTGCCAACAAACTATCGGCAATTTTGCGTCAGGGACTTCTGCTGCACGAGATCGTCCGGTCCTGCAACAAACCGGTCGGCCCCGTGATCGGAGAGCCGATTTCGGACGAGGACATGAAACTGCTCGAACGCGACCCGCGCGGATTCATGACCTGGCTCAGAAAACACACGCTGGGCTTGGGGCAGTCACCACAAGCCTGATCCACCGTTCATTGGCGCGAAAAAATCGCGGGCGAGCGGGGCGGTCTCTTGACGGCTTAGCGCGTCGGGACCGGAACCTCGCCACGGTAGTCATAAAACCCGCGATCGGTCTTGCGGCCCAGCCAGCCGGCCTCGACGTATTTCGTCAGTAACGGGCAGGGGCGGTACTTTGTATCCGCCAACCCATCATGGAGGACGTTCATGATGGCCAGACAGGTGTCCAGCCCGATGAAATCGGCCAGTTCCAGCGGACCCATGGGGTGATTGGCGCCCAGCTTCATGGACTGGTCGATCGACTGAACACTGCCGACCCCTTCATACAGAGTATAGACGGCCTCGTTGATCATCGGCATCAGGATGCGATTCACGATGAAAGCCGGGAAATCCTCGGCGCTGGCGGCGGTTTTGCCCAACCGATCCACCACGGCCTTGCAGGTGGCGAAGGTTTCTTCGTCGGTGGCGATACCGCGAATCAACTCGACCAATTGCATGACAGGCACCGGGTTCATGAAGTGGAACCCCATGAAACGCTCCGGCCGATCCGTCCGGCTGGCAAGCCGTGTGATCGAAATGGACGAAGTGTTCGACGTCAGGATCGTGTGGGCCTGCAAATGCGGCTGCAGATCCTCGAAAATCGCCTGCTTGATGGCCTCACGTTCGGTCGCGGCTTCGATCACGAGGTCCGTCTGGCCGATCTCGGGAAGGTTCAGCGTGGTCTTGATCCGCTGCAGTGCGGCCTGCATCTCGTCGTCACCGATCTTGCCGCGTGACACCTGACGAGCCAGGTTGCCCTTGATCGTTTCAATGGCAGCATCCAGCGCATCCTGGCTGATGTCGTTCAGCAGAACGTCATACCCTGCCAACGCCATCACATGGGCAATTCCGTTGCCCATCTGGCCCGCGCCGATTACTCCGACTGATTTCACGTCCATATTGAACTGCCTTCCGCATCAAGGTTCAGGGGGACATTATCGGCAGTCCGGGTTGGGCGGCAAGGGGTTGGGACCGGTCCAATTCGCTTCAAATGCGCACATTAGAGTTTTCTAAACACCTAAGGCCGCAGAATGGGAAATGGGTGAAGAAAATGGGTGGTTGACATGAGTTATCATGAGTCGGACGCGACCGGTGTCGAGGAATCCGTCTGCCGGTACAGGGCGTCAAAACTGTGGTTTCGCGGGCCAAAGCGTGCGTTGCAGGTACCATATGTGGCCTGCGTCGGCGGCACCGAGACATTCGGTCGGTTCGTCGATTCTCCGTTTCCCACCGTGTTGGAGCAGCGGCTGGAAATGCAGTGTCTGAATCTGGGCAGTCTGTTCACGGGTGCCGAGGGATTGGCGCGGGATCCGGAAATTCTGAGCCTGATGAATGGCGCCGAGGTTTGCGTGCTGCAACTGCCCTCGGCGCTGAATCAGTCCAACCGGTTCTACCGTGTTCATCCCCGACGTAATGATCGGGTGCTCCAGGCAACATCGGACCTTTCCGCCTTGTACCCCGAAGTTGACTTCGCGGACGTTCATTTTGTGCGGCACCTTATGTCCAGGTTGTCGGCATTTTCGGACGCACGGTTCGAAGTGGTGGCCGCCGAGTTGCGGCGGGCTTGGGCAGAGGCTCTTCGCACCCTGTTGGACAACGTCACTAGCCGGGTTCTGCTGCTGTGGCTGGACTGGGATCACAGCCCGGCAGTCGGGCTGGATGCGCGTGGGGTATCTGATCCGGTGCCAATTACACAGGTCATGATTGATGGGGTGTCGGATGGAGGGGTGGCAATCGTGAAGATGACGGCGCGCCCTTCAGGTGCTTCGGATGATCTTGAGGACATGCTGTTCGGCACGATGCAGCAACCGATGGCGGAATATATGATCGGGCCTGCCACGCACCGGGCCATTGCCGAACGTTTGCTGCCTGCGATCCGAGACCTCGAATGAAAAAGGCCCGCCAATTTGGCGGGCCTTGAATTCTCGAAAAGAAGGGCCGTCAGCCCAGCTTTTCGGTCAGCTCCGGCACGGCCTGGAACAGGTCCGCAACCAGGCCGTAGTCCGCGACCTGGAAGATCGGAGCTTCTTCGTCTTTGTTGATCGCGACGATGATCTTCGAATCCTTCATGCCGGCCAGGTGCTGGATCGCACCCGAAATGCCAACCGCGATGTACAGATCGGGTGCAACGACCTTGCCGGTCTGACCCACCTGCCAGTCGTTCGGGGCATAGCCCGAGTCGACTGCCGCACGGCTGGCACCAACCGCCGCGCCCAGCTTGTCGGCCAGGGCTTCTATCAGTTTGAAGTCTTCTTCCGAGCCAACACCACGGCCGCCCGAGACAACGACGCCGGCCGAGGTCAGTTCGGGACGGTCGCTTTCGGCGACCTTGTCCTCGACCCATTCCGACAGGCCGGGGTTTTCACCGACCGATACGGTCTCGACCGGGGCCGATCCGCCTTCGCCGGCCGCATCAAAGCTGGCCGTACGGAAGGTGATGACCTTCTTGGCGTCGTTCGACTTGACGGTCTGGATCGCGTTGCCCGCGTAGATCGGGCGCTCGAAGGTCGAGCCGTCCACCACGCCCGAAGCGTCCGAGATCACCATCACGTCCAGCAGCGCGGCCACGCGCGGCATCACGTTCTTGGCGTCGGTGGTGGCGGGCGCCACGATATGTTCATAGCCATCGGCCAGGCTGACGATCAGCGCGGCGGTCGATTCGGCCAGACGGTGGCCCAGCGACGGGTCTTCGGCGACCAGCACCTTGGACACACCGTCGATCTTGGCGGCGGCTTCGCCGGCAGCGGCGGCCGAGCCGCCCGCGGCCAGAACGGTCACGTCACCCAGCTGCTTGGCTGCGGTGACCGCCTTGGCGGTTGCGTCCATCGCCAGTTCGCCATTGTTGACTTCGGCAAGCAGAAGTATAGCCATTACACAGCCCCCGCTTCTTTGAGTTTCCCGACCAGCTCGTCGACCGAGCCCACGATGATGCCAGCGGCGCGTGCCGGCGGCTCTTCGGTCTTGACGACTTCGAGGCGCGGCGTGACGTCGACGCCGTAATCGGCGGCGGTTTTTTCGTCCAGCGGCTTTTTCTTGGCCTTCATGATGTTCGGCAGCGACGCATAGCGTGGCTCGTTCAGGCGCAGGTCGACGGTGATGATGGCCGGCATCTTGACACTGATGGTCTGCAGACCGCCGTCAACTTCACGCGTGACCTTGGCGGTGTCGCCTTCGATGTCCAGTTCGGACGCGAAGGTGCCCTGGCTCCAGCCCAGCAGTGCCGACAGCATCTGACCGGTGGCGTTCATGTCGTTGTCGATCGCCTGCTTGCCGCACAGAACCAGTCCGGGCTGCTCTTCCTCGACCACCTTGGCCAGGATCTTGGCGACTGCCAGCGGCTCGATGTCCTGGTGGACGTCGTCCGCCGCGACGACCAAGATGGCGCGGTCTGCTCCCATCGCCAGCGCGGTGCGCAGCGTTTCCTGCGCCTGCTTGACGCCGATCGAAACGGCCACGACCTCTTCGGCCTTGCCGGCTTCTTTCAGGCGGATCGCCTCTTCGACGGCAATCTCGTCGAACGGGTTCATCGACATTTTGACATTGGCGAGATCAACACCGCTGCCGTCCGCTTTGACGCGAACTTTAACGTTGTAGTCGATCACGCGCTTGACAGGCACAAGTACCTTCATTTTTGCGTACGCTCCTTACAAAAACGGCAAGCCGCAATGCGACTCCACCAATGCTCTCGTCGGCCTAGATAGCGCCTTGCGGGGCGTCGGGACAGGGCAAAATCGTCACGTCATGTCGTGGGGACGTCGCGTTTCACGCTTTTTGACGTGAAGGAACGAAAGATTGTTACCCGGCCGATGGGCGGTTTTGCCGCGCCGGATGGTGCGAAAACGCATTCAATAAGGTCGGGTTTCAGCGGTTAGCGCCTGCCCTTCGGGCCGGGGCTTCGCCCTTCCGGTCGCCCCAACGTCCGCTGGAGGTTGCGCCGCTTTCAGCGGTTCGCGCCCGGAACCCACAAGACGTCATCGCGGCCGCCATTGTTGGCGCACCGGGCTGCCACGAAGAACCAGTCGCTGAGGCGGTTGAGGTATTTTACCGCGGCCTCGTTAACCGGTTCCATGTTGGTCAGTTCGACTGCCAGACGCTCGGCGCGCCGCGAGACCGTGCGGCAGACATGCAGATGCGCCGCCAGCTTTGATCCGCCCGGCAGGATGAAGCTGCGCAAGGGCTCGAGATCGGCATTCATCGCGTCGATTTCCGACTCAAGCCGGTCGATCTGGGCCGGTGCGATCCGCAGGGGCGGGTAGTCGGCCTCGGCGTCTTTTTCCATGTCGGGGCGGCACAGGTCAGCACCCAGGTCGAAAAGATCGTTCTGAATGCGGGCCAGCGCCGCATCGACCTCGCCCTCGGCCTCGGTGCGGGCCACGCCGACAAAGGCGTTCAACTCGTCCACCGTGCCATAGGCCGCCACGCGGCCCGCGTATTTCGCAACCCGTTCGCCATTGCCCAGCGCGGTTTTGCCATCGTCCCCGGTGCGGGTATAAATCTTGTTCAGAACGACCATCTACTGCACTCCCTGTCCACGCAGATAGACGTAGAGCACGATCAGTACCACGGCAATGAATTGAAACAGGATGCGCAGCCGCATCATCTTGTTGCTTTTCTTGGCAGCCGCCATGCCGCCCTTGCCGAAATTGGATATGCCGATGGCCAAAACAACGACGACCGCCGCCATGGCCAAAAGAAGTACGCCCATTAGAAGGTCCATGAACTCACCGTCCGCATTTGTTGTATCCTTTGCGCACCATCTAGCGGGGCGGCCCGCGAAAGCGAACGGGTAATTTCGTCTCAGATACCCGAAAGGATGCGGTCTATCGTGCCCGTTGGCAGAATGCGGCGCAGATAACCCGCGATATAGGTCGGTGTGGTCACGTAGTATCGAGCCTTGGGCGACTTTGCCTCGAGCGCGCGGGCAAGTTTTTCGGTTACCGCAGACGCCGGCAGCTCGAACCGGTCGGGACCCGAGTCTTCGTACAGACGTTTGAGCAGCGACCCCTCATACTTGTCGCGCAGGGCCGAGTTTTCCCAATCTATGAACCGTTCAAAAACCGGTATGGCTTTTTCGCGCAGTTTAGAGGTGATGGGACCGGGTTCAATCAGCACCACTTTGATGCCGGTGCCGCGCAGCTCCAGCCTCATCGTATCGGTCAGGCCTTCGATGGCGTATTTCGTGGCGACGTAGGCACCGCGCCAGGGAAAGGCGACCAGACCCAGTACCGACGAGTTCTGCACGATGCGGCCATGGCCCTGTGCACGCATGACGGGTATCACCTGGCGCGTCAGTTCGTGCCAGCCAAAAACGTTGGTCTCGAAGATATGGCGCAACCCGTCGGTGGGCACATCTTCGATCGCGCCGGGCAGCCCATGGGCACCGTTGTTGAACAGCGCGTCCAACGTGCCGCCCGTTGCTTCGAGAACACTGGCCAATCCCGAAGTGATCGTTTCGGCATCGGTATAGTCGATTCTTGGGCTGTCAAAGCCCTGAGCCCTCAGCCTGTCGCAATCGCGCTGATGTCTGCAGGCGGCAAACACGCGCCATCCGCGTGCACGCATCCCGTGTGCCGCGTCCAGACCAATGCCGGATGAGCATCCGGTGATGAGGATGGATTTCTGCATGTATGCCCCAAAGTCGTCCTCGGCAAAAACTATTGCGAGGATCGGCCTCCGGCAATGACGGCATCACGTCAATTTGTGCTTTTTCGGATCAACGAGGAGGAAATCCAGCCAACCTGTTGCTCGGGCAACACGCGCAGGCGCAGCCAACCGGTTCCGGACTCGCTCAGAACTTCGACCTGCTGACCCATCCGCGCTTTGCCGATGATCGGATAGATCGTGCCGGGGCCGTCGCGCATGTTCACGCGGGTGCCGGACACGATACGAATGTCTTTCGGCGGCTCTACGGGTGCAGGGGCGGCTGCCGTTTCCGGTTCGGCGTCGGTGTCCAAAACCTGGACGGCCGCGTTTTCATCCAGTGACGCCAGCGAAAAGGTACCGCCGGTATTGTCGAAACTGGACAGATCAGAATTCAGACCGGCCGCGATCTGCGCCAGCAACGCCTCGGTATCGACGGCATCGGCGGCGGGGATCGGTTCCGGCTTAGGTTCGGACGGCTTGGCGGGGCGCAGGGCCACCTTCGTCACAAGCTCGGTTGCCGGGGAGGGGACCAGTGGCCTGGGCTCGGGTTTCTCAGCCGTCGCAACGACGGGTGGTGCCTCGGCGCGGGTTCCGCGCGGTTCGAATTCGGAACCACCGCTCATGACGTAGAAGAACCAGCCGAGCATGGCAAAAGTAACAAGCATAAGGCGCGTCATGGCGCATCCCCCGGTAATCACAACAACAAGAAAAAGGCAGCATTCAATTGTTGGGATCCTACCATAGTTCGGGTCCCGAGTCGAAAATCGGGGGAAATCGCCGGGTTGGCTCCCCCTGTTGCAAAAACCCCGACTTGTCCCCAGCAAAATATGCCTTGGTTGCTTTACCACGCGCGCCGGGCGTCGTATCACATCATCTATGAACGACACGATCGACGACCCCAACATGGAGGCCCCCGACGCCGGGGGCGAGGTGGCCGAACCGCTGCGCCGGGCAATTGGCGAGCGTTATCTAACCTATGCTCTCTCCACCATCATGCACCGCGCGCTGCCGGATGCGCGCGACGGGCTGAAGCCGGTTCACCGGCGAATCCTCTACGCTATGCGCGAGCTGCGACTCAGCTCCTCGGGCGGGTTCCGCAAGTCGGCCAAGATCTCGGGTGACGTGATGGGTAACTATCACCCGCACGGGGACGCCGCGATCTATGACGCGATGGCGCGTCTGGCGCAGGATTTCAACGTCCGCTACCCGCTGGTCGACGGGCAGGGGAATTTCGGCAATATCGACGGCGACAACCCGGCGGCCTCGCGCTACACCGAGGCCCGGATGACCATCGTTGCCGAGGCGTTGCTGGAGGGGCTGAACGAGGACGCCGTCGATTTCCGTGACAACTATGACGGCACGCTGACCGAACCGGTCGTCTTGCCGGCACAGTTCCCGAACCTTCTGGCCAATGGCGCCTCAGGCATTGCCGTGGGCATGGCAACGAACATCCCGCCCCACAACATCGCCGAGCTGTGCGACGCCTGTCTGCATCTGATCAAGACGCCCGACGCGCGTGACGACACGCTGCTGAACTATGTGCCGGGGCCCGATTTCCCAACGGGCGGTGTCATCGTAGAGCCGGCCGAGAATATCGCGCAGGCCTATCGCACCGGGCGCGGATCGTTCCGGCTGCGTTGCAAATACGAGGTCGAGGATCTGGGCCGCGGCCAGTGGCAGATCGTGGTCACCGAGATCCCGTACCAGGTTCAGAAATCCAAGCTGATCGAAAAGATCGCCGAGCTGATCCAGACCAAGAAGATACCGATCCTGGGCGATGTGCGCGACGAATCCGCCGACGACATCCGCCTGATCCTCGAACCGCGTTCGAAAAACGTGGACCCCGAGGTGTTGATGAACATGCTGTATCGCAACTCGGACCTCGAGGTGCGGTTCAGCCTGAACATGAACGTGCTGATCGATGGGGTGACGCCCAAGGTCTGTTCGATGAAGGAGGTACTGCGCGCCTTCCTCGATCACCGGCAAGAGGTGCTGCTGCGCCGCTCGCGTCACCGCATGGCCAAGATCGACCACCGGTTGGAGGTGTTGGAGGGCTTTATCGTTGCCTTCCTGAATCTCGACCGCGTGATTGATATCATCCGCTATGACGACGATCCCAAGGCCGCGCTGATGCGCGAGAATTGGGGCATCGACCATGTCCGCGCCGCCAGCGAGGCCGACTATGTCTCGCCCAAGCCGGGCGAGGGCGAATTGTCCGAAGTTCAGGTCGACGCGATCCTGAACATGCGCCTGCGCAGCCTGCGTCGGCTCGAAGAGATGGAACTGGTCCGTGAGCGTGACGCGCTGATGGAAGAGCGCGCAGAACTCGAGGATCTGCTGGCGGATGAGGGTCTGCAATGGGCCAAGATCGCCGAGCAGCTGAAAGAGACCAAGAAGACCTTCGGCAAGGATTATGAGGGCGGCGCGCGTCGCACCCGCTTTGCCGAAGCAGGCGAGGTCGAGGACGTACCGCTAGAGGCGATGATCGACAAGGAGCCGATCACGGTCGTCTGCTCGCAGATGGGCTGGATCCGCGCCATGACCGGCCATATCGACCTGAACCGCGAGCTGAAGTTCAAGGACGGCGACGGGCCGCGGTTCATCTTCCATGCGGAAACCACCGACCGGCTGCTGGTCTTCGCATCGAACGGGCGGGTCTACACGGTCAGCGCCGCGAACCTTCCCGGTGGCCGGGGAATGGGTGAGCCGCTGCGCCTGATGGTCGATCTGCCCAACGAGGCGCAGATCGTCGATATCCTGATCCACAAGCCGGGGCGCAAGCTGCTGGTTGCTTCGGATGCGGGCAACGGGTTCATGGTGCCCGAGGACGAGGTGCTGGCCCAGACACGCAACGGCAAACAGGTGCTGAACGTCAAGGATGACGAGCGCGCGGTGATCTGCAAGCCGATCGAGGGCGATCACGTCGCTGTGGTATCACAGAACGGCAAGTTTCTGGTGTTCCCGGTCTCCGAACTGCCCGAGATGACGCGGGGCAAGGGCGTGCGTCTCCAGAAATACAACATGGCGCGCGGGCGCCAGGGCACGCTGGAGCTGGATGGCGGCCTGTCCGACCTGACGACGTTCAACTGGGAGGACGGTTTGAAATGGTCAATGGGCGGCGACAAGACGCGGCATGAGGCAGATATGTCTCAATGGCTGGCAAAGCGCGCAAGCGTCGGAAAAAAACCGCCCTATGGGTTCCCGCGCGATTACAAGTTCTCGTGATCGTGCGCCGACGACGGTGGAAATCTGCCGATACGGCTTGGCACAAGCTGCATCGGTGCGCTAGATCAAAGAAAAACAGGCCTATCGAGACGAGACAATGCTGCGCATTCTGACCCTGATTACCGGACTGGCCCTGGTGGGCGCCTGCACGCAGACGCAACTCTACGAAGAACCGGAAGATCTGGGTGAATTCAAGCTGCGTGTGAACTATGCGTTTGCCGACAAGGCCGTCCAGGGGCCGGTGTCTCGTGACGCGACGCCCCAGGAATGGACCGAAGCGATCCAGAAGGCCGTCGATATCCGCCTTGGTCGCTATCAGGGCTCGCAGGAGTATGACATCGGGATCAGCCTCGAAGGCTATATGCTGGCGCCTCCTGGTATTCCGGTGATCTACAACCCCAAAAGCACAGCGATCGTTCTGGTCAACGTCTATGATGTCGGCAAGAAAGAGTTTCTGGCCAAGGGCAAGCAGTTTCAGGTCCTCGAAGATACCACCGGTGGCAGCGCTCTGAAGGGCTCGGGCAACGAACGCACCAAGGAAGAGCAGATGAGCGGTTTGGCACTGAAAGTGGCGGACCGCGTCGAGGAATGGCTGGCTGAAGAGCACAAGGACAATGGTTGGTTCGACCTGCGCCCCGGCCTGATCCAACCGATTGAATCCGGACAGGCGGTACAAAACCCGGCATAGTTTTGAGGATTTCCCTCAGGATGTGCTTGATTTTCCGCTTTGAACCAAATATCTCGCGCGCGCAGATGTAACCACGGGACCAAGGGTCCCCCAAATCGCAAAAGGGCGCCTGAGGAATGGCAAAGGAAAAGTTTGAGCGTAATAAGCCGCACGTCAACATTGGCACGATTGGCCACGTTGACCACGGCAAGACGACGCTGACCGCAGCAATCACCAAGTATTTCGGC
>NZ_JBXWRU010000006.1:0-419284 GCF_059613085.1 Ruegeria sp. BHSC029 | reverse complement strand
GTTTCAGAGACTCAACTTCGGCACCTCTACTCGGAGTCGCTCATCTCTGAGGCAGACGACAGATCATCAGATCAACGAGCCATACCACGAGGATGCGGAAACGGTTCTCGGTATACTTTCGCTGTCCAAGCTGCTGAGAACGAAGGAATGCCGGTTCGTCCTAATAAAACCCCTCGGATTACAGGCCGTCCCATCGGACAGTCTGAACCAGGCAGCTCCTTCAATCTCAAGGCTTAGGGCTCGGAACTTTCTTTTCCAGTCGCTGTATAAACCAAAACAGAAATCGAGGCTAAGAACTGATGGAAGACTCCGACAACGAAGCAGATACGATCATGGCTCGCGCCCACAATGACGTGCCGCAAGAACGCCCGTGTCTTCGTTGCAGAACGCCATTCTGGAGCGAAGGGTTCGGAGAGCGGATTTGTCGACGCTGCAAGGGGTTGAGCGCGTGGCGAAATGGCGTATCAGTAAGCCCTGGGTTAGCTCGGCGTCGCTGATAACCTGACGCCAGTCTTTCCAGCTTTTCTGATCATATCTCATTTTATCTTATTGGTGCGGACCCGGGCCTTTTAACGTGGAACCCGATCGGTAATCGGTGCTGAAGACGAAGCGTACGCGCGGTTTGGACTCGAACCGTTCTTATGTGTAGTGATATGGGCTCAAGCCGCCTAATGCACACACTTAAACCATGCCAGTATTCATAATCGGACAGTAGGCATTCACGCCGCTTGTACTATTCGGTGGTCAGCGCGGTGCTGTTGCTTGGGTGCGGAGGGTGGATCGGAGTGCAAAATATGCCAAGAGTCCAACTACCTGCAGTCACCCCAAAACCCAGAGCTTGGAACAAGGGGCGGATCATCGGTCAGAAACGACCGCTACTCCCAAAACAGGTCTGGGCGATCCGTGCCCGGCTCGAACTTTCTGGAAATCTGCGTGATCTCACAATGTTCAACGTCGCGATTGATAGCAAGCTACGCGGCTGCGATCTGGTCAAACTCGCTGTGACCGATCTTGTCAAAGACGATCGCGTCCGTGAGCGTGTTTCGGTGATCCAGAGCAAAACCAAGCGATCTGTTCAATTCGAACTGACGGAAAACACGCGAGAAACTGTATTGGTATGGGTAAAATCACCGGAAATGTTTGCTAGCCGGTTCATGTTTCCAAGCCGATTCCATGATCGACCACACATCTCGACGCGCCAGTATGGCAGGCTGGTTCGAGACTGGGTGACCGCAATCGGATTGGAACCGAGCGGATATGGCACGCATTCGCTTCGCCGAACCAAAGTAGCTGAGATCTACCGCAAGACAGGAAATCTCCGCGCGGTCCAACTTCTGCTTGGGCACACAAAGGTCGATAGCACCGTGCGATACCTGGGCGTTGAATTGCAAGACGCGCTAAGCATTGCAGAGCGCATAGACATCTGAGACAGTTTGGCGAGCGGCGCTGTCGGTCGCCAATCCATAGTGGTTCTAGTTCTTTTACGCAGGAGTGGGACGTAGCGTGCCCTGAGCGGAAGTGTCAAAATCTTGTTGCGTACGCTCGCAGCACAGTTTTCTCGGCTCAGGCGCAATTTACAGGGTGCGGGACCGAGCGGCCATTTGATCACGCCGCGAGTACTTGTGCAGAAGCGGCGCGAAAATCGCTGCGTTGCAGCCAATGTTATCAGGCCAGTCATTCATAGTCACGGGGAAGCCTTGATCACATACTCCTCTTTCGCCGCACTCAGGCCAGACAATTTCTTTCGGTAGTTCACCAAGGATCTTGGTCACCGGCAGTTTCAAAAACTATCTGCCCTAGTGGTGCTAGCGTTGCGACGAGGGAAACTTCCTTGACTCTATGCTGGCTAAGGACCACAAAAAGTGCATTGGTGAAAATTACTCGTCGCCGCGATGCTGCCGGTTTCGATGATCCAATGGCCTTCAGACTAACTGTAGCATGTACCCCAGCAAAGGAACGGGTTTCGCTGGGGTCTTCGTGATGAGCTAGTTCCTCGCAAGCATACACAACTGTCACCTGACAAGTCCCAGTCGTCGAGTGACCCATGAAAGAAAGCGCCGTATGAACAACACATGGCTCATAAATTGCGTGCTTGATGCCCGATAGATCAGGTCTCAGGCTTCGCTTCAATCTGTCATTCATCGTGTTTTCGAACCGCGTTTTTTGTTTGATCCCGACACTCTTGTTGTTGCTCACAGGGACGCAGCTTCCTGCCCAAGTCTCAGGCAATGCCGACGGAATGGTTTGTGAGGAAGGTTTCGAAAACAAAAACGGATCGTGTCAAAGAGCAAACGCACCTGAAAATGCGCATCTGACCGGCAGTTCCTATGGTCCAGTTTGGGAATGCAACCATGGATTCCAGCGTGTTGGAGATCTTTGTGAGGAAATAGCAGTTCCTAAAAACGCATATCTTGCATCGACCGGAGATCGATGGGAGTGCAATCGGCTCTTCCGACAAGTCGGAGAAAAATGCGAAGAATTGATTGCGCCTCAAAATGGGTACGTCGAAACCCGGTTTGGCGCACAGGAAGTACACTGTGACTGGGGATTTCGTAAGGAAGACCAGGATTGTGTTGCGATTAGTGTCCCCAGCAACGGCCGCCTGACTGACAAAAACAGCGCGGATGGTTGGGTGTGCCTCAGAGGTTTCAGAGAAACGGAGAGCGGTTGCGAACCGGTGGCAATTCCACAGCATGCATACCTTGCACCTGCAACCTACTCTGGATGGAAATGTGAACGTGGCTTTCGCTCAAACCAGGACAGGTGCGTTGCGATCCTTGTCCCTTCAAATGCTCACTTGAATCGGAGAGGTGACGGTTGGGAATGCAATCGGCCGTACACACGACAGAATGACAAGTGCACCGAAACTGTGCCGCGACAATAGGTTAATGGAAACCAATACCGCCTGAAATATCCGGAAGGACCAAGCCGTGAACCATAACTCGATTGACGAAAATCTGGGTAAAAGGCTCCAAGCCGAAAGGGCTCGTCGCAGATCCTACGGGATTAAAACATCTATTGCGTTAGCAGTGTGTGTTGCGGCCATAATTGTGGTGGTGTTTCTCTGATGCGTAAAAGCACCCCTCAGGTTAGCCTCCGGCACCCAATATCGGCTATTCGCGACCTAGAACAAAGAGCATTTCAGGACCGCAGTGTTCGTAAGTCGCGGAACGCTGACGTAGCCGGTGTGATTGAGGAAGAGTTTGGCAAGTACTTGATTAAGGCTGGCATTCTGAGCGGTAACAGCGTTGCGCGCGCATTCCCCAAGCCACCAGCTAAAACGCAGGCAATGATTGCCGATGCAGTCGGTGAAACACCGGCATTGGCCATTGAAACCTTAAAAGAAATTCTCGAAGAACGAGACAGGAAACGTAGCGGTCAACGCCGTTTGGAGGGAAACTCCGGCACCCTCGTTCCCAGTGAAAGAGAATATGCCGAAGCATTGCGACAGATCAGGCTCACCCCTGCGCAGGTCACAATGCTCAAAGCACTTACTATCGCTGGTAAGGAAGGTCTGACCATTGGTCACTTGTCACAGGCAGCCGGTTACAAATCGCGCGAGGCGTCCGTCAAGGTATTCAAGAAAATCGGGTTTTTGATCGCAGAATATCTGGAACTCGAACTTCCCGAAGGCGGGTCTGCTCAAAATGATGGCGCTGCTCAAGTCCTGGCATTTTCTCACGTCGAAAATGACGATAAACCAGCTACTTGGATCATGCATCAGGAACTGCGCGACGCCGTGCGTTCTATTCTATGACGAAAAACCAAGCACCTAAATACGAAGAGAGTTCCTGACCGCTCCAAATGCACGAAAGGTTGCACACATAGCTTATGCTGGAGAAAAAATCATACCCGCTCGACCTGATCTATGTACCTGTGAAACGTGCAAAAACACTTGATCAGCAAAAAGTCCTGTCGCTGGCCGAAGATATCCTGAAGAACGGCCAGAAAACCCCGATTCAGATACGCGCGGACAACAAAAGGTTCGTACTGATTGAAGGCCTTCACCGACTAGAGGCCATTCGCGCCCTCGGCGGTGATACTGTCGAAGCCTTTTTGGTGCGCGCCAGATTACACTAGACTCTTGTTGGGATTGGCGTTCGACAAAGCCTGAGAAAACGTCAGCAGGCGCTGACTTTCTTCATCCCAAAGATGCAATCGTGCGCAATGAAGGCTCTCATATAGAGTAATACGCTGGCAATTTTCCAACTCGGAATGGTCACGCAAAACCTCGTTTAGCCGATAAAACGGTATGCGGCTGGCAAGGTGGTGAACATGGTGCACACCGATATTGGCAGAGAACCACCGCAGGATGCCTGGCAGGGCGTAGTGAGAACTTCCATAGAATGCGGCGTTCTGAAGATTCCACACTTCTTCCCGCTCCCAAGTCGTGTGTTCAAACTGGTGTTGAATATAGAATAGCCAAATACCAATCGATGCGGCGACGATCATGGTTGGAAGGAATACAAAAACCAGTACATCCAAGCCTCCGGTCCAAAAAATCAGAGCCAGGACCACTGCAATCGCGGCGTTTGTTCCCATAGCACTTGCCCAATTCAGCCAGCCTGACCGCATGAAACCAAAGGGCAAGCGATTTTGAAAAAAGAACGTGTAGACCGGTACTAAACAGAACAGGAAGAAGGGGTTCCGGATTAACCTGTAAGCGGCACGCCCGAACCAATTCCGTTTCAGGTATTCCTCAATGGTCAATGTAGGAATGTCACCCATACCACGCCGATCAAGGTTACCGGTTGAGGCATGGTGAATCGCATGGCTTTGCCGCCAGACGTCATAGGGTGTCAGGGCGAGAACACCCAGAACCCGGCCGGTCCAATTGCAAACGGTGCGGCTTCTAAAGAAAGATCCGTGACCACAATCATGCATGATGATGAAGATACGCACCAGAAATGCGGCGTTCAGGATGGCCAATAGAACAGTGACCCAGATACTAAGGGATAGCGCAAACCACGCTGCGCCCCATAGCGCGAAAAAGGGGATGACAGTGATTGTCAGTTCAATAACGCTACGCTTCGTATCGGGCACACGGTATTGCGCGAGCGCCCGGGTCAATTCCTGCTGTTGCAACTGACTTGTTCTCCAAGGGCTTTTAGCAGCCCATTGTGCAAACGGGCACCCCATAAGGGTGCCCGTAAAAGGTCAGGCCAGTGCCAGATTGGCGGCGCTGTCGCGCCCGTCACGGCCAGCTTCGACGTCAAAAGTGACCTTCTGGCCGTCCTTCAATTCGCTGATGCCGGAACGCTCAAGTGCTGAGATGTGCACGAACACATCGCGCTTGCCATCTTCAGGTTCGATAAAGCCAAAACCTTTGGTCGAGTTGAACCATTTTACTGTGCCATTTGCCATGGTGGAAGTCTCCTAATACTTGCCGCCCGCATTATTGCGGCGACTCGGCGTGGTCGGTCTGAATCGAAAGACTGAACGCCGAGTTTGGGAGACAGCAGGTCGAAAAAGAAAAACGTAAGCCCTGTGTATATGGACTTCGAGTACACACGATACAAGCCTTGATACAACGGAAAGCAACAGAAGATCTAAGTCTGCCCAGCCCAATTTGGGACAAAGATAAGCAGAACCATTGCTCTGTGGTTCGGAAATCAGAGGTCGGCTTCCGATAAAACCTGCCGAATGCGTATGCAGCAAATTGATTGCTCAGGCACGGCAGGTAGGGCTCACTGTCCGAAATCGCCGCGTGCTTCAAGAACACCGCGGCAAGGCACAAATGTTCATTGAGTGATTGAAACATTGCTAAATCAACGAGTTGACCTCTCTAACGAACGGTAGATTCTGCGCGGCCCGAATCTTGGGTCATGCTGCGTTGGCATAGGGCGACTGCGAGCCTCAAAGTGCCATTAGTAGGTCCGTATCTGCGCAAGCATCGGGCAAGAAACGTTCCCGATGTTACAGTTGGCCGTAAGTTCATTCAGGGCGGCCTCCAATCGCTTAAGTTCGATTATCTTCATACGCACATTGGAGATATGAAGCTCGGCCAGTTCCTTAACGGATTGGCAATCCTCGCTATCACCTTCGGATAGGTTGAGAAGCACCTTTGCATCGGCAAGCGAAAAACCCATGTCTCGGCACTTCCTTAGAAAACGAAGCCGTCCAACATCGTGCGCGGAGTACATGCGTCGATTATTCGATGCCCTTTCTGGTTTCGGCACGATCCCTTCGCGTTCGTAGTAGCGGATAGTATCAATTCCGACACCGCTTTGCCGGGATGCCTCCCCAATCGCAAACATGTGAGATTTCCTGTCTTGATCCTGTAGTGGCTACAGAAGTTAAACGAGAGGTTGTTGTCTCTACAACTCCGCGCGACGTAGTCCATCAGGGAAACAGAATGCAGAAGTACCTTAGCCTCAGCTATTTGGGATCGCTATCAGCGCTTGGCGTCGCGACTTGCTGCGTTTTGCCCATGACGATGATGTTACTGGGGCTGGGTGGCAGTTGGTTGGCAATCTTTGGGAAGGTTGCCGCAGCGAGTTACTATGTGCTGACGATGTCAACGGCGCTCGTCGTGATATCATGGATGGTATCTTATCGGCGCGGTTCCTTGCCGACGTTGAAATGGTGGCTTGCAGGAACGACTCTAATCACCGGCGTGGGTTGGGTCGTTGTGTTTAACGAGGCATGGATTAACGATTACCTGATCATGCAGATGTGAGACTATGACAAAACAAACTGTAGTCCTAGAAAGCACCCTGATTTGCCCGAAGTGCGGCCACAGTGAAACCGAGCAAATGCCAACGGATGCTTGCCAGTGGTTCTATGAATGCAAGTCGTGCAAAACAGTTTTGAAGCCGTTGGAAGGCGACTGTTGTGTTTACTGTTCGTATGCCACGCTCCCGTGTCCACCAATTCAGCTAGGCGATAGCTGTTGCGGATGAAGTGAAGGACGGTTTTGTTGAGCGAACTGTGAGCCGCCGCCGCGAGCATCGCTGCTATTTGCATGAATGACAGTTTTTTTGCTGCTTGGCCGCACAAGGTATTCGGCAGTTGCAGTGTCGTTACTGCTGCAAGCGCATGCAGCAATAAAATCCAGGGTACAGGTTGGGCTCGAAACAGTCATCTGACTGTTTCTGTCGGATGTCCGTTCGCCAGCGCGAAGCTGACGATAGAGCCTCAGTGAATAAGCCTCAACACATGACACGCGCCTCAGAAGAACCTGAACAAGAATCTGAATGGCGCCTATGCAGAACTAAAGAGCAGTGATTGCAAACATCGTTGGTATCCTGCTCCCGCAACCAAAACAGTCCAACAAAACACCGAACGAGCCGCCCAAGGGCGGCTTTGCTCGTTCTCCACCGCCCGTTTCGCGCCAACCCAACAATCGCCGACATACAAAAGGCATACAAAAGGAAAGAAACACGCAAAATGCGCAAGAGTTGCAGCGCGCCACCAAAAAATCTCAGCACCTGTCGAAATCTGAGAAAACCCGACGTCCTTGGGGCACGAACCTGAAAACAGGAAGGACGATAGATGGTTTTTTCAACGACACCGATTTATGCGTTGCTAGTGGCGATGATCTGGCTCGTCTTATGGTTTCGTGTCTCGGGGATGCGGTCGGCCACGGGCCAATCCATCGGCGATGGCGGCGACATGGCGCTGATGTTGCGCGTGCGCCAACATGGAAACTGCCAGGACTGGGCGACCTTCATATTGATATTGATGATGCTGGGCGAAGGGGTCTGTACATCAGCGCTTTTCCTCAACGCGGCGGGCATTTTGCTGGTGATCGGACGAGCTGTGCATCCCTTCGGGTTGAAGATTGACAATGCCGGCCACCCGCTCCGCTATGTCGGTAATGGCACCAATGTCCTGGCCGCGCTGATCATGATGATCTGCATCGCAGCCCGGATATTCGGTCTTTGACCCATAACTTTTGAAAAGGATTATTGCTATGAAATACATGCTGTTGATCTACACTGACCCCGCGCAGGAACCGGCCTATGGCACCCGGGAGTTTGACGAGATGATGAGTGGCTTCTTTGCCGCCAATGAGCGGATGAAAGCGGATGGTGTTCTTTGCGATGGCGAGGGTCTGCAAGGGATCGAAACAGCAACCACCCTTCGGATCCGCTCCGGAAAAGCTGAAACCATGGACGGGCCCTATGCCGAAACGCGTGAGCATCTTGGCGGATACTATGTGGTTGACGTTGCCGACTTGGATGCGGCGTTGAAATACGCGGCGCTGATCCCGGCCGCCAACTACGGTACCATCGAGGTTCGGCCTTTGATGGACTACAATCCGGCTGGATAACCCATGAAGAATGCCGCCCCCAAAGCGATCGCAGTTGGGCATGTCATTGATGATGTGTTGCGGCGGGATCGGGGGCGGCTATTGGCCGGCCTGATCAACCGGTTGGGTGACTTCCAACTGGCCGAGGACGCACTGCAGGAGGCCGCAATCTCGGCCGTGAAACACTGGAGCCGCAGCGGAGTTCCGGACAACCCGACCGCATGGTTGATGCGGGTTGGTCTGAACAAGGGCATCGATCGCATTCGAGCGCAACATAGGGAAGGTCGGAAAACAGCAGCCCTGGCCGTAACCCTGCCCGACTCCGTGACGGACGACCTGCCTGAGCAGATACCGGATGACCGGTTGCGTCTGATCTTCACCTGCTGCCACCCCGCGCTGGACCAGAAGTCACGCATCGCGCTGACCTTGCGCACGGTCTGCAACCTGACCACACGGGAGATCGCCGCAGCATTTTTGGACAACGACCAGACGATGGGCCAGCGCCTGTCCCGAGCCAAGGCCAAGATTCGCGCCAAGGGGATTGGGTACTCCGTTCCCGATCCGGAAATCTGGCCGGAACGTTTGGATACGGTGCTGACGACCCTCTACCTGATCTTCACCACCGGATACGTGACCGAGGATACGGGACCGCGGGATCTCTGCCACGAAGGTATCCACCTTGCGCGGGTTCTGCGAGATCTCCAACCGGGAGAGCCCGAGATCGAAGGTGCGCTGGCCCTGATGCTATTGACCGATGCCCGCCGCCCTGCGCGTATCGACGCTGATGGCGCTATGGTGCCCGTAGAGGATCAGGACCGAACACTTTGGCGGCAGGGTCAGATACGTCAGGCGCAGCGGCTCCTGCAAGCTGCGGTCGACCAGAGAAAACCGGGACCGTTTCAACTCAAGGCCGCCATTGCGGATTGCCACATGATGGCGCCGGCCCCGGATTGGTGGCAGATGTCGCTGCTGTATCAGTCCCTTTGGGCCTGCGAGCCAACCCCGGTGGTTGCCCTGAACTGGGCCGTCGTGATGGCCGAGGCAGGTCATGCCCAACTGGCCTTGGACAAGCTGGACAGCCTGCGGCCCGATCTTGACGATTTTCAGCCATGGCACGCGGCCCGCGCGCATATTCTTCAGAAGACGGGCCGCACCGCCGCGGCGGTCGCGGCCTATCGGCAGGCCATAGAAGCGGCACCGAACCTGGCGTCCAGAAAGTTTCTGCAACAAAGACTGCGGCGGCTCGCGCACTGAGGATCTGACAAGATCGCGCGCCATTGCGACGATGCCTGGAATGGGACTCAGCTGGTGCCTTCCGTGTGGGCCAGCATTTCCTTGCCGACTCGCCGATAGTTCACGAAGGAATTGGCGCTCATGACGACAAAGAAGCTGTCCAAATCAATCATGACATAGCCCATTTCCAGAAGTTCACGGGTCAGAGCCGTGATGTCCTCCTGGTACAGCCTTCTCCGGCCACACAGTTCACGCAGCAGCTTCTGCGGGATGCGATACCGGCCCGAGGCCTTTCCTCCGAACTCCCGGGCATACAGCCCGGCCAGGGTTTCCGCGGCATTCGTGAAGTTAGACATTCTATATCTCATGTAATTTTGCCTATAGACAAAAATTTATCACCTATATAAAGGAACGACAACCCAATTGAATGGCCAAGGCATGGACGGAAACGTAGACATTCCCTCAACCGACGAAGAGCTTTCGCTTCGGATCAAGGAAGCGGTCGAGCAGTCCAATGCGTCCGAGCTTGAGGCGCTTCTGGATCCGCTGACCAGCAGCGAAGCCCTGCGCGAAGTTCTTCAGCTGACACCGGCTGAGCGCGATACCGTTCTGGAGATCGTGCCCGTTGGACTTGCGGCGGAACTGGTCGAAGAAGCGCCAAACGAGATGGCGGTCGAGCTTGTGGAACGCCTCAAGCCCGAGCGTGCTGCCGAGATCATCGAACAGCTGGATTCGGACATTCAGGCCGACGTTATCGGCGAGTTGGATACGCCGGACGCCGAGGCCATCCTGTCCGAAATGGACGCCGAAGAGGCTGCGGATGTCCGCCTGCTAAGCACGTTCGAGGATGACACCGCCGGCGGTCTGATGATGACCGAGGTGTTCAAGTTCCGCGACACGCAGACCGTTGGCAATGTCCTGCGCGAACTTGCTTCGGACGACGAAGATTTTGAAAGGTATCGCGGGCAGCACCCCTATATTGTCGATTCCGAGGGGCGCGCCGTGGGCGTGGTATCGCTGCGCAGCCTGCTGACCGCCAAGCGCAGCGAAAAGCTGACAAGCATCATGGTTCTACCACTGACCGTGACCGTGGATACCCCGTTGGAACAGCTGGAAGACGTGTTCAACGATCATCCTTTCCTGGGGGTGCCGGTGGTTTATGCCGACGGAGTCCTGGCGGGTGTCGTGTCCCGCACGGCGGTGGCAGAAGCCACTCTGGAACGCTCGGAAAGTGAAAGCCTCAAACGTCAGGGTGTGGTTGGCGACGAGTTGCGCTCGATGCCTTTGTCGGTTCGGTCCCGTCGCCGGCTGGCCTGGCTTGCGGCCAACATCGTGCTCAACATCATCGCGGCCAGCGTGATCTCGGCCTACGAAGAAACACTGGCCGCAGTGATTGCGCTGGCCATCTTCCTGCCGATGGTATCGGACATGAGCGGCTGTTCCGGCAACCAGGCCGTTGGCGTCACCATGCGCGAATTGAGCCTTGGATTGGTACGGCCGCAAGATGCCATGCGGGTCTGGATCAAGGAGATTTCGGTCGGGGTCATCAATGGGATCGCGCTGGGTATTCTGATCGGGCTGGTCGCGTGGTTCTGGAAAGGCAATCCAGCTCTGGGTCTGGTGATTGGTACTGCGCTGGCACTCAACACGATGCTGGCGGTATCCATCGGCGGTGTTGTTCCTTTGCTGCTGAAGCGGATCGGACAGGACCCGGCCGCCGCAAGTGGCCCGCTGTTGACCACGATTACGGACATGGCCGGCTTCTTCTTCGTGCTCAGCCTTGCAACCCTTCTGATGCCCTGGCTGGTGTGATTATGGCAAACGTTTCCGACAAGGGTCAGCCGCAGATGCCGAAGGTCATTGGTTGGATGGAATACATCGACCTTCCCGACCTGCCTTTGAACGACATCAAGGCCAAGATCGACACCGGCGCCCGCACGTCAGCGCTGCATGCGACCGACATTCGGCGGTTTCAACGGGACGGACATCATTGGGTGTCCTTCCTGACGGAGGTGCCGGGTGGAGAAGGCATGGTCCGTATCGAGGCTCCGATCAAGGAACGGCGCAACATCAAGAACACCAGCGGAATTCCTGAAAACAGGATCGTCATCCGAACCACCATCCGGTTGGGCGACGAAACCTGGCCGCTGGATCTGTCTCTGACCGATCGCACGAACATGACCTTTCAGATGATCGTGGGCCGGGCGGCGCTGAAGAACCACGCGATCGCCGTTCACACCAAGCGCGCGCATCTGTTGCGCGGCAAACCAAAACACCAGGACAAAGGGGATTTGTCATGAAGATTGCCATGCTGGCGCGCAATGCCAACCTGTACACGCACCGCCGCCTCAAGGAAGCGGCCGAGGAGCGTGGGCATCAGCTCGACATCATCGACACCCTGCGGTGCTACATGAACATCGCAACCCGTCGCCCCGAGATCTATTACAACGGCGAAAAGCTGACGGGGTATGACGCGGTGATTCCGCGGATCGGTGCCTCGGTCACCTTCTACGGAACCGCAGTGTTACGTCAGTTCGAAATGATGGGTGTCTACCCGTTGAACGAAAGCGTCGCCATCGGCCGGTCGCGCGACAAGCTGCGGTCGATGCAGTTGCTGGCCCGCGACGGTGTCGGCCTGCCCGTCACAACCTTTGCCCACGACCCCAAACAGACCGACGAGGTGCTGAGGCTGGCCGGTGGCGCGCCCATCGTCATCAAGCTGCTGGAAGGGACGCAAGGCATCGGTGTCGTTCTGGCCGATACGGACCGGTCCGCCAAATCGGTTGTCGAGGCGTTCCGCGGTGCGGGTGTGAACATCCTGCTGCAGGAGTTCATCAAGGAAGCCGGAGGAACCGACATCCGGGCCATCGTGGTGGGCGGAAAGGTTGTCGCTGCGATGAAACGCACCGGCGCCGAGGGCGACTTCCGCTCGAACCTGCATCGCGGCGGTTCGGCCAAGGTGGTCAAGCTGACACCGGAAGAGCGTGCAACGGCCGTTCGCGCGGCCAAGTCGATGGGCCTGAATGCCTGCGGCGTCGACATGCTGCGCGCCAACCACGGCGCTGTGGTGATGGAGGTCAATTCCTCGCCGGGCCTGGAGGGTGTGGAAAAAGCCACGGGGCTGGATATTGCCGGAAAGATGATCGAGTTCCTGGAAAAGAACGCAAAAGCCGGGGCCACCAAGACCAAGGGCAAAGGGTAACGGCATGGCAAAGCGGCAGCCATTCACGATCGGCCAGGCCACTGTGGCGCCGGGATCGCGGCTTACCGTGGATCTGCCGGTCAGCGTTCTGTCGGACCATACCCCGGTGACCATGTCAGCGCATGTGGTGCACGGCCGACAGGACGGGCCCACCGTTTTTGTCAGCGGTGGGGTGCATGGTGATGAGGTGATCGGCGTCGAGATCATACGCCGTCTGTTGCGTGCGCCCAACCTGGCGACCTTGAAAGGCACGCTGATCGCGGTGCCGATCGTGAATGCGTTCGGCTTCATCAACCATTCGCGCTATCTGCCCGACCGCCGCGACCTGAACCGGGTGTTTCCCGGCAGCGAGAACGGGTCGCTGGCCTCGCGGCTGGCGCATCTGTTCATGACAGAAATCGTCGCCCGTTCGGATCTGGGGATCGATCTGCATTCGGCGGCGATCCATCGTACGAACTATCCGCAGATCCGGATCTCGCCCGACAACCCTCGGACCAAGGAACTGGCCAGCATTTTCGGAGCACCGATCGTCATCCAGTCGCCCCTGCGCGACGGATCATTGCGCGGCGCGGCCAAGGCGCAGGGGAAAGACATCCTGTTGTACGAAGCGGGCGAGGGTCTTCGCCTGGATGAACTGTCGATCCGCGCGGGCCTTGCGGGCATTCTGCGGGTGCTGAGGCACATGGGGATGGTTCCCGCCAAGCGGATCTCCAAGCCCAAAGCGGCACCGCAGTTCTGTTCGTCCAGCAAGTGGTTGCGCGCCCCGATGGGCGGAATCCTTCGGATCTACAAAGCGGACGGTGAACTGGTTCGCAAAGGTGATCTGCTGGGTGCCGTATCGGACCCGTTCGGCGAAGCCAGCGAGGACATCATCGCTCCGTTCGACGGCTTGATCGTCGGGCGTGCGGTCATGCCTGTGGTGAATGAGGGCGATGCCGTGTTTCACCTGGGGCGGGTCGGGTCCGTGGAAAAGGCCGAAGACTCGATGGAAGATATCAACGCGCAGCTGGAAGATGATCCCATGTTCGACGAGGACGAGATCATCTGAACGATCCGATACGGAAAAGAGACTGACAATCCAGACACTTGGGGCGGCCTTGGCCGCCCTTCTTTATCCCAGGCGTTTCTTGAACCTGAGCGTCGCGGCCAGCATCCCAAGGACGGCAAACCCGATCATCCACAGAATGTCACCGCGCAGAGCGTAAAGCGTTGCATCCCGCAGAACCACGCCGCGGATCATGTCCATGAAATGGGTGGCCGGCAGCACTTGGGCGATCACCTGAACCGGTTTGGGCATCCCGTCGAACGGGAACATGAACCCCGACATCAGGATCGAGGGCAGCAGAACGAAAATCGTCATCTGCATGGACTGCAGCTGGTTCTGAGCCAGCGTCGAGATCACAAGGCCAAGCGACAGGCTGGCGATGATGAACAGAAGCGTTACCACCAGCAGCGGGATCATTCCTCCGTTAATGGGGACGTCGAACAGGAAATGTCCCAGCCCGAGGATGATCGCGACCTGCAGCAAGCCCAGGAAGATATAGGGAATGATCTTGCCGATCATCAGTTCGATGGATTTGACCGGGGTGTTGATCAGCATCTCCATATTCCCCCGCTCGCGCTCTCGGACAATCGCGGCTGAGGTGAACAGGATCATGGTCATGGTCAGGATGACACCCACAAGACCGGGCACGATGTTCACCGCCGATCGTTGCTCGGGATTGAAATACAGCGTGACCTCGAAGGTCGGGACCTGACGGTTTGGCGGCTGTCGCAGCAATTCGGTCAGTGGCATGCTGCGCAGGGATTTGATGGCGCTGGCCACCATGGTGTCCGACCCGTCCACGATCCAATGAGCCAAGGGGCGGCTGGATGTCTGGTTGGTGGCGTTGGGCAGGCCCAATCCGATGGACGGGCTTCGGGCTAGCCGGTCATCGACGTCGGGCGGAATGATGAACGCGGCGCGCACGGTGGATTCGGTGATCGCCTGTTCGGCCTCTTCCGGGGTCGAGAAGACCTCGGTGATGGTCACGACCTGCGTAGCCTGAACGATCTGAGCCAAGGTCCGGGACAGCGACGAGTCGGCCTGATCCACGATCCCGACCGGAATATGGCGGATGTTTGTGTTGATTGCGTATCCGAACAGCAGCAGCTGGATCAGCGGGATTATGACGACCATGGCAAAGGTCATCCGGTCACGCCGCAGTTGCAGCAGTTCTTTCTTGAGAACGGCGGTGATGCGGCGGAGCGATTTCATTGGGCGGGCCCCTTCGTCGCGCTGACGAACACGTCTTCCAGATTGGGGCGCTGCACGGACATCGCCACGTTGGGAAAGTCCGACAGGCGCGACGTGATCATCGCCATCGGATCGGTTTCCGACTTGTCCACCAGAACGCGCAATCGGGCACCCACCTGCGCCGTCGACAGCACCTTGGGCGTGTCGTCCAGAAGGTGTTTGACCTGCCGCAGACCCTCGCCTTCGGCCTCGATCACGGTGGCGTTCAGGTCTTCCATCAGTTGCCGGGGCGATCCATCCGCCTTTTTCACCCCATGCTCGAGGATGGCCAGCTTGTGACACCGTTCCGCCTCGTCCATGAAATGCGTGGACACGATCATCGTCGCGCCCTGATCGACCAGGTCGAACAGCTGTTCCCAGAAAGACCGGCGGGTTTCGGGGTCGACGGCCGATGTCGGCTCGTCCAAAAACAACAGCTTGGGGCCGTGCAGCACCGTCGCGGCCAGCGCCAGTTTCTGCCGCTGCCCGCCGCTCATGCTGCCGCTCAGTTGATTGGCGTTTTCGGTCAGGTCGTAGGTTGTCAGCAGTTCGTCGATCCGGTCGGCGGATTTGCGGCGCGGCATTCCGTAGATCTCGGCGGCAAAGCGCAGGTTCTCCAGCACCGTCATGTCGCGGTAATACGAAAAGATCTGCGTCATGTACCCGATTTCATTCTTCAGCGGCTCGGCGTATTGCGGCATCGGTCGGCCCAGCACCGAGACGGATCCGCTGCTGGGCGTCAGCAGTCCGGTCAGCATTCGCATCGTCGTTGTCTTGCCGCAGCCGTTCGGGCCCAGAAACCCATAGATCTGACCCTGGCGTATCTCCAGGTCCAGGTTGCTGACGGCTGTCTTTTCCTTGAATCGGCGCGTCAGACCCTGGGTCGAGACCACCAGATCACTCATGGCATCTTCACCTGAACGGGAACGCCCGCAGGCAGATCTCGGGCGGTTTCCGGCAGGTCGATTTCTGCCAGATAGACCAACCGCGTCCGATCATCCTTGTTCAACCCGTAGTAGGGGGTGAAGGACGGGTCGTCGCTGACCCATCGCACGGTGCCCGTCAGAGGTTGGTCCAGCCCGTCGACCCGAACCTCGAGAGAGTCTCCGGGAGCGATGCCCACCCGGCTGGGTTCGGGGACATAGACGCGGGCGAAAGGGGCCGCGCCGGACACCAGCACCGCGACCGGGCTGCCCTGAGCGACCCGTTCCCCCAGGTTCCAGGGAAGGGAATCCAGGATGCCGTCCCGTGTCGCAACAACCGTCAGGTCATCCAGAACGGTCTGCTCGGCGGCAACCGCCGCTTCGGCCGCCCGCACATTGGCCCGGGCAACCGACAGATCTTCGGGGCGGGTTCCGTTTTCCAGTTCTTTCAGGGATTCCCGAGCGCTTTCCAGTGCCGCCCGAGCGGAATCGCGTGCGGCAATATCCTGGTCCAGGCGCGCCTGGCTTACGACCGAGTTGACGACCAGCTGGGAATTCCTCTGATACACGGCCTCTGCGTCCAGCAGACGCGCCTCGGCACCGGCGACGTTGGCGCGCGCGATCGCAATCTCTTCCTCGCGCGGGCCGACTTCCAGTTTCAGTAGCGTGGCCTGCGATTTTTCCAGTTCCGCCTGCGCGAGGTTCAGCTTCGCGGTCTGCAGATCCGTGTCGAACCTGACCAGCACGTCGCCGACCTTGACCGGAGACCCTTCTGCAACAGGCAGTTCCACGATGATCTCATTGGCCGTTGCCGTCAGTGCGACCCGGTCCCGCGCCAGAACTCCCAGCGCGGTGCCGGTGTTCTGGCCCGAACATCGGTCCAGCAACGCAGCAGGGAGAATGGCCATGACCAGCAGCGGAATCGGCAGGGACACATTCATCAAATCATCGTCTCCTTGGTCGGGGCGGTTTGGTATCGGTGTCAATTTCTGGCCCGACTCAAAGGTTTAACAGACGATTGAAAAATCACAAAAGCAGAACCAAACGGGCCAATACCAAGCCATCCAAGGATGCCCAGGCTGCAAATTCAAGAGATTGACCCCGCCCACGACCGGCTGAGTTCTGTCCTGACCGCGGTGCAATGACGGGCAAGAGCGCGGGCACATACAGGGCGCAAATAATCCTTGCAACCGGTTGCAAAAAAGAACATGCTCCCGCCAGA
Organism: Ruegeria sp. BHSC029; assembly: GCF_059613085.1. NCBI lineage: Bacteria > Pseudomonadati > Pseudomonadota > Alphaproteobacteria > Rhodobacterales > Roseobacteraceae > Ruegeria > Ruegeria sp. BHSC029. The sequence continues at coordinate 402,175 of NZ_JBXWRU010000006.1, read as the reverse complement.
AATATACCCAGAGGTCACAATGCTCAGAATCGGATTGCTTGGAGCAGGGCGCATCGGAACCGTCCACGCGCAAGCCATTTCGGACCACCCGGACAGCACGCTTGTTGCGGTTTCGGACGCAATGGAAGACGCCGCCGCACGTCTGGCGCAAGCGCATGGAGCTGTAGCGCGCACGTCGGAAGACATCATCGCCGACCCGGATATCGACGCGGTACTGATCGCCACGCCGACGGATACTCATTCGGACCTCATCGAGGCGGCGACCGCCGCGGGCAAGGCCGTTCTGTGCGAAAAGCCGGTCGATCTGGACCTGAACCGCGCCCTCGCCTGCCAGCAAGCCGTGGCAGGTACCGGTCAACCGGTCATGATCGGGTTCAATCGGCGTTTCGATCCGGGCTTTGGCGCATTGAAATCCGCCGTTCAGTCCGGCGAGATCGGAAGCCCCGAATTGCTGTCGATCACTTCTTTTGATCCGGCGCCGCCCCCGATTTCCTATGTCAAAGTATCGGGCGGATTATTTCGGGACATGACGATACATGATTTCGACCTCGCCAATTTCATCATGGGTGACTTACCGGTCACTGTTTCGGCCGTTGGCACATCGACCGTGGACCCCGCCATCGCCGAGGCGGGGGATGTGGACACAGCCGTCGTCACCATGACCTACAAGGACGGTCGGATCGCCGTCATCAAGAATTCTCGCCGGGCCGTATACGGCTATGATCAACGGGTCGAGGTCTTGGGGTCCGGCGGGCTGCTGCAGGCGCGCAACGTGCTCGAGAACAACCTGGTGAAATCCACGTCCGACGGCGTGATCAGTGCCAAGCCGACCTACTTCTTCCTCGAACGCTACATGCCTGCCTATCGGGCGGAATGGGATGCGTTCGTGACTGCGGTCAAGACCGGATCCGCCGTGCCGGTGACGCTGGAAGACGGCGTCGCAGCGCTGGCCCTGGCCGAAGCTGCGACCCGATCGGCCAGGACGGGTATTCCGATAAAGCTGGAGGAAATTTTGAAACCGGTTGCAAAATGACGTGAAGTATTGAAACTGAAACGGCCCCGATGCGTATCGGTGCGACAGAGATTCGGCCTTGCCGGATGAATGGGTCCAGGACCCGGACAAGACAAAAATCTGTCCTAGTGGGAGGAAACGTAATGAACAAATTTTTCAAAGGTGCTTTGGCCGCCGGCGCGCTGGCGCTGGCCACTCCGGCCTTTGCGCAGGACATCGTCGTGGTATCGCACGGCCAGGCGAATGACGCGTTCTGGAACGTGGTCAAGAACGGGGTCGAGCAGGCCGGCACGGATATGGGCGTGAACGTCGAATACCGCGCGCCCGAAACCTTCGACATGGTCGCCATGTCGCAGCTGATCGATGCCGCCGTGAACCAGGAACCCGACGGGTTGATCGTCTCGATCCCGGACGCCGACGCGCTTGGCCCCTCGATCGAACGCGCGGTCGCCGCAGGCATCCCGGTGATCTCGATGAACTCGGGCTCGGACGTGTCCAAGAAACTGGGCGCGGCGCTGCATGTCGGCCAGGATGAGTTCGACGCCGGCAAGGCCGCCGGTGAGAAGCTGGCCGAAATGGGCGGCAAGAACGCGATCTGTGTGAACCACGAGGTCGGAAACGTCGCGCTGGACCTGCGCTGCGCGGGCTTTGCCGAAGGCTTTGGCGGCAACGTGACTGTTCTGCCCACGTCGAACGACCCGTCCGAGATCGAGTCGAAAGTGTCGGCGGCTCTGGCTTCGGATGAAAGCGTCGATACCGTGATGGCGCTGGGCGCAAGCTCGGCCGGTGAGCCCACAGTGGCCGCCGTCAAAGGGTCGGGGCGCGACGTGAACGTGGCCTCGTTCGACCTGTCGGCCAACTTCCTGCAGTCGATCGTCGATGGTGACGCGGCCTTTGCCGTGGACCAGCAGCAGTATCTGCAGGGTTACCTGCCGGTCGTGTTCATGGCGCTGAACGCCAAGTACGGCCTGATGCCGGGCGGCAACGTGCCCTCGGGTCCGAACCTGATCACCGCCGACAAGGCCGGTCAGGTGGTCGAGCTGTCCGCTCAGGGCATCCGCTGATACCGGCGGGCTGAAAATCGGGGCGGCGTCAGGGTGCCGCCCCTGCCAAACGGGAGGAAACCATGACCGAGTCTGCACAAGCGGCGATGGACGAACGGATCAAGAAGGAACCGTTCCTGACCAAGCTGATGAAGCGGCCCGAACTGGGGGCCATCGCAGGGGCGATCCTTGTCTTCATCTTCTTCGCCATCACGGCCGATGAATCGATGTTCACGCTTGCCGGCATCATGAACTTCATGACCCCGGCCGCCCAACTGGGTATTCTGGCCATCGGCGCGGCGCTGCTGATGATCGGGGGCGAGTTTGACCTGTCGATCGGCTCCATGGTGGCCTTTGCCGGCCTGTTCTTCGGGGTCTGCGTGGTGACCTGGCAGCTGCCCTTGGTGGCCGCGATCCCGATGACTTTTGTTTTTGCCGCCTTTGTCGGGGCAATCAACGGCACCATCGTCATCCGCTCGGGTCTGCCATCCTTCATCGTGACGCTGGCGTTTCTGTTCATTCTGCGCGGCCTGTCCCTGGTGGGGCTGAAGGCGGCCACCGGCGGGTCGACCCAGCTGCGCGGCGTGCGCGATCAGGTCGAAAATGACTGGCTCGCGCCGTTCTTTTCCGGCGAAGCCTTTGCCAGCCTGTTCACCTGGCTGGCCGAAAAGGGCCTGATCGACACGTTCAAAAGCGGCGCGCCCAAAGTGCCGGGTGTCCCGGTTGAAATCCTGTGGTTCGTGGCCTTCGCCATTGCCGCCACCTATGTTCTGCTGCGCACCCCGGCCGGCAACTGGATCTTCGCCTCGGGCGGCGACCGAGTTGCGGCGTCGAACTCGGGCGTACCGGTGAACCGGGTCAAGATTTCACTGTTCATGCTGACTGCCTGTTGTGCCGCGCTGGTGGCGATCATCACCGTGATCGACGCAGGCTCGACCGACGCGCGGCGAGGCTTCCAGAAGGAATTCGAGGCGATCATCGCCGCGGTGATCGGTGGCTGTTTGCTGACCGGAGGGTATGGATCGGCCATCGGGGCGTTCTTCGGGGCGATCATCTTCGGCATGGTGGTCATCGGCCTGACCTATACCGATTTCGATCAGGACTGGTTTCAGGTGTTCCTGGGGGCGATGCTGCTGATCGCCGTTCTGTTCAACAACGCGATCCGCAAACGCGTAACCGGGGAGCGCTGACATGACCGAAGATACCAAGTTCCACCACGGCGACGCGGTCAAGGACGTGGCCCCGGTCGTCGAAATGAAAGAGATCGAGAAGCATTTCGGCAACATCATCGCGTTGGCGGGCGTCAGTTTCGACGTCAAGCCGGGTGAATGCCACTGCCTGCTGGGTGACAACGGGGCGGGCAAATCGACCTTCATCAAGACGATGTCCGGGGTGCACAAACCCACCAAGGGCGAGATCTATTTCGAAGGCCAGCCGATGTCCTTCGACACGCCCCGCGACGCGATGGAGGCGGGCATCGCCACCGTGTTCCAAGACCTGGCGATGATCCCGCTGATGAGCGTCACGCGCAATTTCTTTATGGGGCGCGAGCCGACCAAGGGGAAAGGCCTGTTGAAACGGTTCGACATCGAGCACGCCAACGAGGTCTGCATGGAAGAGATGCGCAAGATGGGCATCAACCTGCGGGGCCCCGATCAGGCGGTGGGCACCCTGTCGGGGGGCGAACGTCAGACCGTGGCGATTGCCCGTGCGGTCTATTTCGGCGCCAAGATCCTGATTCTGGACGAACCGACCTCGGCGTTGGGCGTGCGGCAGACATCGAACGTGCTGGCCACCATCGACAAGGTGCGCCACCAGGGCATCGGCGTGGTCTTCATCAGCCACAACGTCCGGCACGCGTTGGCCGTGGGCGACCGGTTCACGGTTCTGAACCGCGGCAAGACGCTGGGCACCGCCCGGCGCGGCGAGATCTCGCCCGAAGAGCTGCAGGACATGATGGCCGGCGGGCAGGAGATGGCCGAGCTGGAAGGGTCGCTGGGCGGTACCGTCTGAAGGTTTCTCCCCGGTGTCCCGTATCGTGCGGGGCACCAATATCACCAGGGTCCGGCAGGCCGGGCCACCCGGTCTGGGTGGTGGGCGTGTCGGATCCTTTCACGACAGAATGATTGCAACGGATTGCCCATAGCGGCCTCGTTCTGAAAGGGATCATGATGAGCAAGACAATCCGACTGACCGCGGCGCAGGCCTTGGTGCGCTACCTTGGCGCGCAGATGAACGAGAACGGCGAGCCCTTCATCGCCGGTGTCTGGGCGATTTTCGGCCATGGCAACGTGGCCGGTCTGGGCGAGGCGCTGCACGGTGTGCGCGACAGCCTGCCCACCTATCGCGGTCACAATGAACAGACCATGGCCCATTGCGCGATCGCCTATGCCAAGCAGATGCGGCGCAGCCGGGCCATGGCGGTGACCTCGTCGATCGGGCCGGGGGCGACCAACATGGTGACGGCCGCCGCGCTGGCCCATGTGAACCGCCTGCCGGTGCTGCTGTTGCCCGGCGATGTGTTCGCCAGCCGTGGCCCCGACCCGGTGCTGCAACAGACCGAGGATTTCACGGATGGCACCGTCAGCGCCAATGACTGTTTCCGCCCGGTCAGCCGCTATTTCGACCGGATCACCCGGCCCGAACATCTGCTGACCGCTCTGCCGCGCGCCTTCCGCACCATGACCGACCCGGCGGATTGCGGGCCGGTGACCCTGGGCTTTTGCCAGGACGTGCAGGCCGAGGCCTATGACTATCCGCTCAGCTTCTTCGAGCCGCGCATCTGGCACGAACGTCGCATCCGCCCCGACGCAGGCGAGCTGGCCCGCGCGGCCGAGGCCATCCGGTCGGCCAAACGCCCGATCATCGTGGCTGGCGGCGGTGTCCATTATTCCGGCGCGACCGACGCGCTGCAGGCCTTTGCCGAGACCCACAACATTCCTGTTGCCGAGACGCAGGCCGGCAAATCGGCCCTGGCCTGGGATCACCCGCTGAACCTGGGCCCCGTTGGCGTGACCGGGGGCGAACCCGCCAACACCGTGTGCGCCGAGGCAGATCTGATCCTGGGCATCGGCACGCGGTTTCAGGATTTCACCACCGGGTCCTGGGGGCTGTTTTCCAACCCCGAGCGCAAAATGGTCTGCCTGAACACCGCCGCCTATGACGCCGCGAAACACGGCGCGATGCCGCTGTTGGCCGATGCGCGGGTCGGGATCGAGGAATTGGGCGCGGTCCTTCAGGGCTATCGCGCCGACCCGGTTCCCGACACGCTCAAGGCCGAGTGGTTTGCCAAGGTCGATGCGCTGACCCATGCGCCGGGTGACGCCAACGCGCTGCCCACCGACATGCAGGTGGTGGGTGCGGTACAGCGCGCGGCACATGACGACACGGTGGTGATGTGCGCCGCCGGCACCATGCCGGGCGAGCTGCACAAGCTGTGGAAGGCGCCGCGTCCGGGGGCCTATCACATGGAATACGGCTTCAGCTGCATGGGCTACGAGATCGCCGGCGCCATGGGCATCAAGATGGCCCAGCCCGACCGCGACGTGATCTGTTTCACCGGGGACGGCACCTACATGATGGCCAACTCGGAAATGGCGACGGCGGCGATGATGGGCGTGTCCTTCACCGTGGTGATCACCGACAACCGGGGCTTTGGCTGCATCAACCGGCTGCAGATGGGCACCGGCGGGGCCGAGTTCAACAACCTGCTGGACCATGCGGTGCACGAGACGCCCTCGGCCATCGACTTTGCGGCCCATGCGGCGGCGATGGGGGCGACCTCGGTCAAGGTCGGCTCGATCGCCGAGCTGGAAGAGGCGCTGGCCAAACGCGGCGAAGTCAAAGGCCCCTATGTGATCGTCATCGACACCGACCCGTACCCCTCGACCGAATATGGCGGCACGTGGTGGGAAGTGGCGGTGCCCGAGGTCAGCACCCGCCCTGCAGTGAATGAAAAACGTGCGGCCTACGAGGCTGCCATCAAGGAAAGAAACACCAAATGAGCGTGAAGATCGGCATCTCTCCGATTGCGTGGCAAAATGACGACCTGCCCGACCTGACGGCGGCGTTCACGATGGAACAGGCCCTGAAAGAGGCGCGTCAGATCGGCTATACCGGGGTTGAGCGCGGGCAGCGCATGCCCGCCGATACCGCAGGCCTGCGCGCCTATCTGGAAGGCAACGACATTGCACTGTGCGGCGGCTGGTGTTCGGGCAATTCGCTGATTAACGATTTCGCTGCCGAACGCGACGCGGTGCGCGCGCAGGTCGAACAGTTCGTGGCGCTGAACAGCCCCTGCATCGTCTATGCCGAATGCTCGAACACGGTTCAGGGCCAGATCGGCACCCCGGTCAATGACCGTCCGCAGCTGTCGAAAGACGAAATCAAGGCCTACGGCGCCAAGATCACCGAACTGGCCAAGTGGATGGCCGATCAGGGGATGCCGATGGCCTATCACCACCACATGGGCACGATCATCGAAAGCGAAGATGACGTGAACTGGCTGATGGAGGGGTCGGGACCGGAGGTGAAGCTGTGCTTTGACACCGGGCATCTGCTGTTCGGCGGCGGTGATGTACTGGCTACGCTGAACCGTTGGGGTGATCGGGTGCATCACGTGCATTTCAAGGACATCCGCCCCGGCATCGTGCGCGACACGCGCGGCAACCGGCGCAGTTTCCTGGATGCGGTGATCGCAGGGGCCTTCACGGTGCCCGGCGATGGCTGCATCGACTTTCAGGAGGTCGCCCATGCGTTGAAAGCCCTGGATTACGAAGGCTGGATCGTGGTCGAGGCCGAACAGGACCCGGCCAAGGCCCCGCCCTATGAATACTCGAAGATGGGTTATGACCACATCGTCGAGGTCTGCGGTCAGGCCGGATTGACGATCACGGCCTGATCTTTCGCCCCCCGGGGCGCCGCCATGGGAAAGGAGCGTTTCATGGTCCGTCAGCAACCTGGTTTCGTCGACTATTTCGGTCGTGAGTCCTGTGATCTGGACGAATTCAAAGCGCTGGCCTCGCAGTGTCTGCGGCCCGAGCAGGTGCCCTACGCGGCCGCGGTGGAAAAGAACGTGCCGGTCTATGACATGCACGCGCTGCGGCCCGCCTTGGAAACACCCGAAGCCCGGCGCGCCCTGCTGGCGGAATGGGGCTGGGTTTTGGGCCGATCTGCCGGGGTGATCGCGTTGAAAGGCGCCTATGCCGATACCGCGGTCATCGACCGGGCAACCGAGGTGTTTCGCCGGATCATCGAGGAAGAGCGTCAGGCCGGTGGCGGCGAAGGCGATCACTTTGCGGCCTCGGGCGCGAATGACAGGGTGTGGAACGCGCTGCAAAAGCAATGCCTGCGCGACCCCGAGGGTTTTGCGCTCTATTTCGGCAACACGGCGATTGCCGCCGCCTGCGAGGCCTGGCTGGGCCCCGATTACCAGATGACCGCGCAGATCAACCAGGTGCGGCCGGGCGGCAAGGCGCAGCAGGCGCATCGAGACTATCACCTGGGGTTCCAGACCGCCGACAAGGCGGCCCAGTTCCCGGCGCACGCCCATATGGTCACCGCCGCGCTGACTCTGCAGGGCGCGGTTGCCCATTGCGACATGCCCATTGAAAGCGGCCCGACCAAGCTGTTGCCCTTCTCGCAGCTGTATGGCCCTGGCTATGTCGCCTTTCACGACGACGCGCATCGGGCGTATTTCGAATGGGCCTGCATCCAGCTGCCGCTGGCCAAGGGCGATGCGGTGTTCTTCAACCCGGCGCTGTTCCATGCAGCCGGCGAAAACAGCAGCGCCGACATCCACCGGATGGCCAACCTGCTGCAGGTGTCGTCAGCCTTCGGGCGGGCGATGGAGGCAGTGGACCGCAAGGCGATGTGTCTGGCCGTATTCCCGGCACTGATGGCGTTGAAACAGCGCGGCGATCTGGATAATGCCCGCATCGGCGCCGCGATCGCGGCCACGGCCGAAGGCTATCCCTTTCCGACCAATCTGGATACCGATCCGCCGGTGGGCGGAAACGCTCCGCCCAGCCAGGCCGACATCCTGCGCCGGGCGGTGTCGGAAAGCTGGACGCAGGCACAGTTGGAACAGGCGCTGGACGCGCGACAGGCGCGGCAGGCGGTATGACGGAACCCGGGCGGCCGGTGCTGCCCCAACACAGGTGAAACCGATGGCAGAACTGCTGAGAAAACCGTTCGGAACCCATGGCAAGGTTCATGACATCACGCCGGCCAACGCTGGCTGGCGCTATGTGGGCTTTGGCCTTTATCACCTGCGGGCCGGCGAGCGCGCCGCCGAGGTCACCGGCGACCGCGAGGTCATTCTGGTGATGGTCGAGGGCAAGGCCCGGATTACCGGCGCCGGGCAGGATTGGGGCGTGTTGGGCGACCGGATGAACGTGTTCGAAAAGTCCCCGCCCCATTGCCTGTACCTGCCCAACGGCACCGACTGGGAGGCAACGGCCGAAACCGATTGCGTGATCGCCGTGTGCTCGGCCCCGGGCAAGGGCGGCCATGCCCCGCGCCGGATCGGGCCCGAGGGCATCACCCTGACCGAGCGCGGCAAGGGAACGAACACGCGCCACATCAACAACATCGCGATGGAGGCCGAGGATTACGCCGACAGCCTGCTGGTGACCGAGGTCTTCACCCCCCACGGCCATTGGTCATCCTACCCCAGTCACCGGCATGACGAGGATGACTATCCCCGCATCACCTATCTGGAAGAGACCTATTACCACCGCCTGAACCCGGCCAGCGGGTTCGGCATCCAGCGCGTCTATACCGATGACGGTCAGTTGGACGAAACCATGGCCGTGTCCGATGGCGATGTGGTACTGGTGCCGCGCGGGCACCACCCTTGCGGGGCGCCCTACGGGTTCGAGATGTATTACCTCAACGTCATGGCCGGGCCGCTGCGCAAATGGCGTTTCGTTCCGGCGCCCGAAGTCGAATGGATCATGGAGCGCGACAAATGACCAAGGCCTTTGCCATCTATCCCTGCCTGAAAGGGCGCACCGTATTCGTGACCGGCGGGGCCTCGGGCATCGGGCGCGAAATCGTGCGCGGCTTTGCCGAGCAGGGGGCCAAGGTCGGCTTTGTCGACATCAACGCCGAGGGCGGAAACGCGCTGCTGGAAGAACTGGACGGAACCCACGCCTTTGCCGCCTGCGACCTGCGCGACATCGCGGCGCTGCGGTCCGCTTTTTGCGAGCTGGCAGGCGCGCTGGGCACAGCGGACGTTCTGGTCAACAACGCCGCACATGACGACCGGCACGACTGGCGCGAGGTGACGCCGGACTATTGGGACGAGCGCATGGCGACCAACCTCCGCCACATGTTCTTCGCCATCCAGTCCGTGGCGCCCGGCATGATCGGCAAGGGCGCGGGGTCGATCATCAATATCGGCTCGAATTCCTGGTGGGAGGCCGGCGCGGGCTTTCCCGCCTATGCCACCGCGAAATCCGCAGTGCACGGCCTGACCCGCACCATGGCGCGGGAACTGGGCGATCACCGGATCCGGGTCAACACGGTCGTGCCCGGCTGGATCATGACCCAGCGCCAGAAAGACTTGTGGGTCACCCCCGAGGCGCTGGCCAAACAGATCGATCGCCAATGCCTGCCCGACCCGATCGACCCGGTCTATGTGGCGCGGATGGTGCTGTTTCTGGCCTCGGACGACGCGGCCATGTGCAGCGCGGGCAATTTCATGGTCGAGGGCGGCTCGATCTGACGCCCATGGGGTCGTTCCCGTCCGGAATGGACGTGCGTCGATACACTGGGGCCGGTTGACGGATCGACACCCGGCAAGGAAAGATGCGGGATGATTTCCTATGTCACGGTTGGCGCGGACGACATCGCGCGTGCAAAACGGTTTTACTGCGCCTTTCTGCCGGATCTCGGCTATGCGCTGGAAGAGGGTCCCGAGGGGCTGAGTTTCGCCCTACCGGTGCCGCCGGGCCAGCAACCGGTTCTGCCGGAATTTTATGTCAAACCGCCTTTTGACGGGGCTGCGGCCTCGGCCGGGAATGGTGCGATGGTCGCCTTCGAGGCGCGCAGTCAGCAGCAGGTACGAGACCTTCACGCCGCTGCGCTGCGGGCCGGCGGATCGGACGAAGGTCAGCCGGGCTTTCGCGCCATGTACGGGCCACGTTTTTATGTCGGCTATCTGCGGGACCCACAAGGCAACAAGATCGCCCTGTTTTCCAGCAATCCAAACGAACCGGGGCGCGACGATTAGGACCCGCCAGCGCATTTTGCGATATCGCACAGGTCGGGACGGTTAGCGCTGCGGCGGCGCACCAAAGGCGCGGATCACGGTGCGGGCGGCAGCAACGACCGGGTCATGGGTTTCCTTCAGGATCGTCACCCGGTCGAACCGGTTGGGGTCGCGGTTCACGGCCTCGCGCAGGGCGGCGCCGAAGGCCATGCGCAGCTCGGTGCCGATGTTGAACTTGCAGATCGCGGTTTCACGCGCCAGCCGCGCGCGCTGTTCGACGGGCACGCCCGATCCGCCATGGATCACCAGCGGCACGTTGGTCACGGCCTGAATCCGGCGGATGCGGTCCTCGTCCAGCCCGCCTTCCTTGTTCTGCTGAAGGTGGACGTTTCCGACCGAGACCGCCATCGCGTCCACGCCGGTCTGGGCGGCGAAGGTGGCGGCCTCGTCCGGGTCGGTCCCGGCCGAGCCTTCGCCCCCGGAATAGCCGACGAAGCCGATCTCGCCCTCGCACGAAATCCCGGCGGCATGGGCCATTTCGGCGATCGCGGCGGTCTCGTCGATATTCTGCTGCAGGGGCTTGCGCGATCCGTCGAACATCAGCGAGGTGAACCCGCTGTCCAGCGCGATCCTGCACTCCTCGAACGTATAGCCGTGGTCCAGATGCGCCACGACGGGCACCGAGGCGTTTTCGGCCAGATACCGGAACATCTTGCCCAGGATCGGCAGCGGCGTGTGTTCGCGGCAGCTGGGGCCGGCCTGCAGGATCACCGGGGCGTTCTCGGCCTCGGCCGCGGCGACATAGGCGCGCATGTCCTCCCAGCCCAGCGTCACCAGGCCGCCGACGGCATAGCCCTGTTCATAGGCGGGTTGCAGGACGTCTTTGAGCGTAACGAGGGTCATTTGAACTTGGCGATCATGTCTTTGATGCCCGGGATCGTCTCGATCTGATAGGCATGGGTGGGTTGGAAATACTGCACCAGCGATCGTTGGGTCAGCCCGCCGAGGATGGTGAAGTAATACATCTCGTATCCCGGCAGAACGCAGCAGGGGTGATAGCCCTTGTCGATACAGATCGTGGAGCCATCGACGATGTGATAGGCGTCACCCGGTTCGTTGTCCTCGCGCTGCAGCATCTGCAGGCCCGAGCCCCAGTTCGGTTTGAAACGGAAATTGTAGGTCTCGTCATGCCGGGTCTCGTCCGGCAGGCGGTTGGTGTCGTGCTTGTGGCTGGGAAAGCCCGACCAGCCGCCCTGACCCACGGTGAACAGCTCGCTCACCAGCAGGCGGCCGACCTTGTCATGCTGCTTCTGGCCCAGGATATGCTTGATCTTGCGATGGGTCTTGGTGTCGTCGCTGCCATATTGCACCAAGTCATGCTCGCGCACGTCGAACGGGTCCAGCACCTTGTCATACTTTGCGCCGGCCACGAACACCTCGGCCGTATCCGAGACGCAGACCATCTGCGCCCGTGCCCCTGACGGGACATAAGCCCCCTCGGGCTCGCCATCCCAGACATCCTCGCCCCGGTTGCCCAAATGGGCAAAGTGCACGCCCTCGACATCCAGATCGACGCTGCCGGTGGCGGGCACGATGCAGGTCTCGTACCCTGGGACCTGGTATTCGAAGGCTTCGCCGCGCTTCAACTTGACGATGTTGAAATAGTTCAGCGGCACGGTCGGATCATCGACATCGACGATGGGTTTGTTCTGGTTGTCGAACGGGGGGATGTGCATCGGGCTCTCCTATCCGGCCGGGGTGGGGCCGGGGTGGGACGCGAGGAAAGCGTCCAAGTCTTCGGTGGTTGGCATGGCGGGCGCGCAGCCCGGTTTGGACACGACGATCGAGGCGCAGGCCGATCCGCGCAACACCGCCTGTTCCAGCGAATGGCCCGCCGCGACCGAGGCCAGCAGCCCGGCCATGAAGCTGTCGCCCGCGCCGTTGGGTTTGACGGCCGTGACCGGGTAGATGCCCGTGTGGATCTCTTGCCCGTCGGTCAGGGTGACGGCGCCCTTTTCGCCCATCTTGTAGATGACGATGCGGCCGGGTTTCTCGGCCAGATCGCAGGCTTTCCGGAAGCCTTTCTCGATCCCGCCGGCCATGAAGCCGAATTCTTCGTCATTGCCGACGATCATGTCGCTGGCCTCGCCCGCGCGCGACAGCACGTCGGCGGCGACCTGCGCCGAGGGCCAGCTGTAGGGCCGGTAGTCGATGTCGAAGATCACCGGCAGACCGGCCTTGCGCGCATTGTCGAAGGCGCGAAACGTGGCGCTGCGCGACGGTTCGGCGGCAAGCACGGTTCCGGCCGAGATCGCCGCGCTGAAACGACCATAGTCGACCCGGTCCATGTCATCTTCGGTGACCTGAAAATCGACGGCGCCGTTTCGGTAGATGACGTTCTGAAAGTCCTCGATGCAGCTTTCATAGACCGCCAAGGACATGCGGTATTCACCGCCGACGACGCGAATGAAAGAGGTGTCGACACCATAGTGATGCAACTTGTTGAGGCAGAATCGCCCAACCGCGTCATCCGAGACGGAGGTGATCAGCGACGCCTGGCTGCCCAGCTTGACCAGACCCGCGCAGATATTCGCGGACGAACCGCCCAAGTCCGCGCGGAACATGTCGGCATGTTCGCTTTTGACACCGACCGGATCGGCGAACATGTCCATGCCAGCGCGCCCGAAAACGGCAAACCGGTTTCCTTTGATGCCGTCGATCAAGTGACTCAAACTGTACCTCCCAGGCATTTTGATCCCGCCGATCCGATGGACCTTGCATTGGATCGATTCTCACGATACTGATTTTGCAACCGGTTGCAATCAGTATGTTCGGAGCCGCCCAAAATGCGAGAAATCGGAATTGGAATCGTCGGAGGCGGCTATATGGGCAAAGCCCATTCGGTGGCCATGTCCGCCGTGGGCGCCGTGTTCGACACCGCGCTCAGACCGCGGCTCGAGATGATTTGCGCCTCAAGCCTTGACAGTGCCGAACGCTACCGCGCCGCCTACGGGTTCCGCCGTGCCACCGCCGACTGGCAGACCTTGGTCAAAGATCCGGTGGTCGAGGCCGTCGTGATTGCATCGCCCCAGTCCACCCACCGGCAGATCGCCGAGGCGGCGCTGGCGCTGGGCAAGCCGGTGCTGTGCGAAAAACCGCTGGGCGCGTCGCTTGAGGACAGCCGTGCCATGGTGGCGGCGGCCGAGGCCTCGGGCACCGTCAACATGGTCGGGTTCAACTATATCCGCACCCCGGCCAGCCAGTTTGCCCGCCAGCTGATCGCCGACGGCGCGATTGGCGACATCACATGGTTCCGCGGTGAACATACCGAGGATTTCTATGCCGACCCCGAGGCCCCGGCGACCTGGCGCACGACCGGCATGGCCAACGGCACCATCGGCGATCTGGCGCCGCACATGGTCAATGGCGCGCTGGCTCTGGTGGGGCCGATCGCGCAGGTCATGGCCGATGTGGAAACCGTTCACCACACCCGCCCGGGCGGTGCAGTGACCAATGACGACCATGCCCAGATGATGTGCCGGTTTGAAAACGGCGTCATGGGGAACCTTTATTTCAGCCGCATCGCGACCGGCCGCAAGATGGGTTATGCCTACGAAATCTCGGGCACCAAGGGCGCGATCCGTTTCGACCAGGAGGATCAGAACGCCCTGTGGCTCTATCGCCGCGAAGGCCCCGAGGCCCAGCGCGGTTTCACCAAGATCCTGACCGGTCCGGCGCATCCCGATTATGAGCCCTTTTGCCAGGGTCCCGGCCACGGCACCGGATATCAGGATCAGATCATCATCGAGGCCAAGGATTTTCTGACCGCCATTCATTCCGGCCGGAACATCTGGCCCACCTTCCGGGACGGGCACGAGGTCAACCGGGTGCTGGCGGCGGCGCGGGCCTCGGCCGACAGTCGCGGCTGGCAGGACGTCGGCGCGTTCTAGGCCCGGCACGTTTTCCAACATCGTTCGCAGAGAGACCAAGACCATGGCAAAGTTGAAATGGGGCATGATCGGGGGCGGAGAAGGCAGCCAGATCGGACCCGCCCACCGTCTGGGCGCACAGGCCGACGGACTGTTCGAATTCGCCGCCGGCGCGCTGGACCACCGGCCCGAGGCGGGGCGCGCCTATGCGCAGCGGCTGGGTGTGCCCGCCGACCGCGCCTATGGCGACTGGCAGGAAATGCTGGCCGGCGAAAAGGACCGGCCCAACCGGATCGACCTTGTAACCATCGCCACCCCGAACGCCACCCATTTCGAGATCGCCAAGGCGTATCTCGAGGCCGGGTTCAACGTGCTGTGCGAAAAGCCGATGACCATGACCGTGGAAGAGGGCGAAGAGATCGTGCGCGTGGCCCGGGAGTCGGGTAAGATCTGTGCGGTCAACTACTGCTATTCGGCCTATCCGATGGTGCGGCAGGCCCGCGCCATGGTCCGCGCCGGCGAGATCGGCAAGGTGCGCCTGGTCGTCACCAATTTCAGCCACGGCCATCATGGGGACGCCACCGACGCGGACAATCCGCGCGTGCGCTGGCGTTATGATCCGGCCATGGCGGGCGTGTCGGGGCAATTCGCCGATTGCGGCATCCACGCGCTGCACATGGCCAGCTTCATCTGCGATGACGAGGTCGCGACGCTGTCGGCCGACATGGCCTCGACCATTCCCAGCCGCCAGCTGGAAGACGACGCGATGGTCAATTTCCGCATGGAGGGCGGCACCGTGGGCCGGTTGTGGACCTCGTCCGTGGCGATCGGGCGGCAGCACGGGTTCGACATCCAGGTGTTCGGCGAGACCGGCGGGCTGCGCTGGGCGTCCGAACACCCCAACCAGCTGATCTACACCCCGGTCGGTGGACGAACCCAGATCATCGAAAAGGGCGAGGGCGGCCTGCATGAAGACGCGATGCGCCTGTCGCGGGTGGCGATTGCCCATCCCGAGGGCTTTCCGCTGGCTGTAGCCAATATCTATTGCGATCTGGCCGACGCGATCCGGGGCGAGCCGCGCGATGGGCTGCCCGATGCCGCCGATGGCGTCCGCTCGATTGCCGCGGTGCACGCGGCCGTGGCCTCGGCCCGGGCCGAGGGCGCCTGGCAGGACGCGCGCCCGCCGATGTTCCGTTGATCAGGGGCGGGGCCGCAACGTGCCCCGCTCGATCACCCGGCAGGGGAAGATCCGCGCCTCGGGGTAGCGATCGGGCGTTTTCAGCATCTCTTCGACCAGATCGACCGACGCGGTGATGATCTGCTTGATCGGCTGATGGATGGTCGTCAGGTTGATGTATTCCCAGCGCGACATCTCCATGTCGTTCAGGCCGATGATCCCGATGTCGGAACCCGGTTTCAGCCCGTGGTCGGCCAGCGCCGACAGCGCACCGATCGACAGGATGTCGTCGCCGCAGAAATAGGCCTGCGCCGGGTCACCCGCCAGCAGGCGCAGCATCTCAGCCCGGCCGGCCTCGAAGGAGTAGGCCCCGGCGAAAGAGTGGCTGACGGGAACATGAGGGTGGTTTGCCATTTCCTCGGTAAAGCCCCGTTGCCGGTCCCGTGCCGAGGTCGCATCGATCGGCCCGCCCAGATAGCCCACGCTGGCATAGCCTCGCGAGACCAACTCGCGCGCGGCCATGCGTCCGCATTCCACATTGTCGATGCCCACCACATGCACCTCGGGCGAGGTCGCCGAGCGCCCGAAGGTGTGCACCACCGGCACGCCGGCATCGTGGAACGCCTTGGCAAAGCTGGGCGGCAAGGTCGACGAGGCGACGATCACCGCATCCACCGAATATTGCCGCAGCATGCGCACGGAATTGGCGGGCTCGGTCTCGTCGGTCAGGTTCACGATCAGGGGGCGCAGCCCGCGTTCCTGCAGGGCGCGGGTGAACTGGTCGAAAACCTCAAGAAAGATGGGGTTGTGGAAGTTGTTCGAGATCAGCCCGATCAGCTTGGTCCGCCCCGTCGTCAACGACGAGGCCAGCGCGTTGGGGCTGTAGCCCAGTTCCTTGGCGGCCTTTTCCACCTTGGCGCGGGTCTTGGCCGAGACCGAGGCGCCCGGCGTGAAGGTGCGCGACACCGCCGACCGCGACACCCCGGCCAAGGCCGCAACTTCCTTCAGCGTAACGCCCACTTGCCTGGTCTCCTTCGTGAGGTCGATCGGGTCTGTTGAATGTCGCATCATTGCAAAAATGGTGCAATCGGTTGCAAGGCATTTCCACCCGTGACGTCAGGTTCCAAGACGCTGCGGCCGTGATCCGACATTATGATTCAATTTTCGTCATTATGGCGGAAAAGCCGCCCGTTTCGTCAACTCGATTGCTGTGCCCGGACGGCGGCGCGGTCATACTGGAACCAGAGCAGAGGAGGAGGCGCGCAATGAGTTGGAACATCTGCGTCGTCGGGGCCGGAAAGATCGGACAGATGATCGCCGCCCTGTTGAAGAAATCGCACAATTATACCGTAACCGTGGCCGACCATGACCTGACGGCCTTGTCGGCGTTGAACAGGCAGGGCATCACCACCCGCCAGATCGACGCGGGCGACGAAGCCGGGCTGGCACAGGGGCTTGCGGGGTTCGATGCGGTGATCTCGGCCGCACCGTTTTTCCTGACGTCTGCCATCGCCAAGGCGGCCAAGGCCGCGGGTGCGCATTATTTCGACCTGACCGAGGATGTCGCCGCGACCAACGCCGTGCGCGAACTGGCCCGCGACAGCGGCACCGCCTTCATGCCGCAATGCGGATTGGCCCCGGGTTTCGTCGGCATAGCGGGAGCCGCACTGGCGGCCGACTTCGACACGCTGGACAGCCTGCACATGCGAGTGGGCGCGCTGCCGCTCTATCCGACCAATGCGCTGAAATACAATCTGACCTGGTCCACCGATGGGCTGATCAACGAATACTGCAACCCCTGCGACGCCATCGTGAATGGCGAACGGGTCAAGACCGCGCCGCTCGAGGATTACGAGATCATCGGCCATGACGGTGTGGAATACGAATGCTTCAACACTTCGGGCGGCCTGGGCACCTTGCCCGAGACGCTGGCCGGCAAGGCGCGGGCGGTGTCCTATCGCTCGATCCGCTATCCCGGCCATCGCGACATCCTGAAGCTGCTGTTGACCGATCTGGGCCTGGGCCAGCGCCGCGACCTGTTGAAGGACATCTTTGAAACCGCGCTGCCGCGCACCGATCAGGATGTGGTTCTGGTCTATTGCACGGCCAAGGGCATGATCGACGGGGCCCTGCGCGAGAAATCCCTGATCAACAAATCCTTTGCCCGCACCATCGACGGCCAGGTCTGGAGCGCGATCCAGATCACCACCGCCGCCGGCGTTCTGGGCGTGGTCGACCTGATGCGCACCGGCGCGCTGCCCACCCAAGGCTTTGTCCGGCAAGAGCAGGTCGGGCTGGATGACTTCCTGAACACCGAATTCGGCCAGCTGTACCGCGCTGGCGAAGTGACCCCCCAGAACAAGGCGGCCTGAACATGAAAGACGTAGTCATGACTGCAGAACACACACTCGAAAAACTGGGCCTGACGGCAGCCGAGCTGACCGGCGGGACGCTGGAGGTCCGCTCGCCCATCGACGGGCGCGTGCTGGCGCGGGTGCATGAAACACCCGTTGCCGACATGGATGCGGTCTTGGCCCGCGCCACGGCGGCCTTCAAGGCTTGGCGCACCGTGCCCGCCCCGCGCCGGGGCGAGCTGATCCGCCTGCTGGGCGAGGAATTGCGCGCTGCCAAGGAAGACCTGGGCGCGCTGGTCAGCTGGGAGGCCGGCAAGATCACCTCGGAAGGTCTGGGCGAAGTGCAGGAGATGATCGACATCTGCGATTTTGCCGTGGGCCTGTCGCGCCAGCTGTATGGCCTGACCATCGCCTCGGAACGCCCCGGCCACCGGATGATGGAGACCTGGCACCCGGCCGGTCCGGTCGGCGTGATCTCGGCCTTCAACTTCCCGGTCGCGGTCTGGTCGTGGAACGCGGCGCTGGCGCTGGTCTGCGGCGACCCGGTGATCTGGAAACCGTCCGAGAAAACGCCCCTGACCGCGATGGCCTGTCAGAAGATCTTTGAAAAGGCCGTGGCCCGGTTCGGCGATGCGCCCGACGGGCTGCTGCAACTGCTGATCGGCGGTGCCGATCTGGGCAAGACGCTTGTGGCCAGCGAGGCGGTGCCGATCATTTCGGCTACCGGCTCGACCCGGATGGGCCGCGCGGTCGCACCGATCGTGGCTCAGCGGTTCGGCAAATGCATCCTGGAACTGGGCGGCAACAACGCCATGATCGTGGGCCCCTCGGCCGATCTGGAAATGGCGGTGCGGGCCATCGTGTTTTCGGCCGTGGGCACCGCGGGTCAGCGCTGCACCACGCTGCGGCGGCTGATCGTGCACAACTCGATCCGCGCCGATCTGGTTGCGCGGCTGAAAAAGGCCTATGCCGGTCTGCCCATCGGTGACCCGCTGGCCGAAGGCACGCTGGTCGGGCCGCTGGTGGACGAGGCCTCGGGGCAGGCGATGGAGGCCGCGCTGAAGGCGGCCGAGGCCGAGGGCGGTACCGTCTTTGGCGGCAAGCGCGTCATTGAAGGCGTGCCCGAGGGCGGTGTCTACATGCAGCCCGCGATCGTCGAAATGCCGGGCCAGACCGAGATCGTAAAGACCGAAACCTTTGCGCCGATCCTCTATGTGATGGGCTATGACGGTTTCGACGAGGCGCTCGAGATGCAGAACGACGTGCCGCAGGGCCTGTCGTCTTGCGTGTTCACGCTGAACATGCGCGAGGCGGAACAGTTCCTGTCGCCCGCCGGGTCCGATTGCGGCATCGCCAACGTGAATATCGGCCCCTCGGGCGCCGAGATTGGCGGCGCGTTCGGCGGTGAGAAGGAAACCGGTGGCGGACGCGAAAGCGGCTCGGATGCCTGGAAGGGCTATATGCGGCGCCAGACGAACACCGTGAACTACTCGGCCGAACTGCCGTTGGCGCAGGGCGTGAAGTTCGACATCTGAGAACCCGGCCCGGCGGCCTAGCGCGGCCGGGCCAACACATGCGTTCAGTCCGTGAACAGGTAATCAAGCCGCATGATCGACTGGGCGGTCTCCTCCGAAACCCCAAGGAATTCTGCGATCGCGGCCACGTTCTCAGCCGGGTCAGCGGTTTCGCGCAATCGGAAGAACCTCTCGATCCCGGCACCGCGCAGCTGTTCGGATTCATAGGCCAGATCGCTGCGTATCGTCGGTAACAGGCGTTCGACGGTTGCGGCTGGGCTGTTTTCTCCGGCCAACCCGACCCTGTGGGCGTGGCCGACAAGATACGCGTCCGAATAGGTGCACTCGATTTCAAGCACATGGGTGCGCGCCTTGTCCGAGCAGAAATCCTGTACGATATCCAGACTGGCGGGATCCAGGCAGATCAGCAGCCGGTCGGTGCCGAAGTGATCGTACAGCATCCGGGTGACCGCCCTGCGATGCCGGGATCGTTTGACCAGCGTGGTCTCCAAGCCCCCCAGATCGGGCAGGGGGGCGGCTTCTTCGTTGAACAGGTATTCGATGCAGGGCAGGTTGGTCTCAGAGGCGATCTGGTCGATCAGCCGCTTGGCCACATGCCACTTCTTGCAGACGACCATGTACAGATCGCGATCGGCGCCAAGCGTGTTGGCCGTCTCCCAGAAGCGGGGCGCATACCGGCGTCCCACTCGGCCACGGCCGGTCAGAAATCCGTGCAGATTCCGTCCCTCGTTCGATATCTGGAATTCGACCCCTTCGCTGGCATAGAGCGCACCCAATTTCTGCTTCAGCAACTGCGCCTCGGGGCTGATCTTGCGGGCGAACAGGTAATCTTGGGTCAGCAGCAGGTCGTAGTGATCGTTGTGAAACGTTACCGGCATCCCGTAATCCGAGAACATCAGGAAAGTCAGCGTACGGTTTTCGATTTCGGTTTTCGGGATCAGGTGGCGCACGAGGGTCTGAAAGAACGTCTCGTCCGGAATCCAGGTGGTCGAGAAAAAACGGACCACGTCCCGACGCTGGCGCAGGAAATCCAGGATCATCTCGATTGTCCGGCGGCGCAGGCACCACCACTGGCTGCCGATCATGATCTGGAGATCCTCCGGGATCTCGCGGGTCAGGCCGAGACGTTTCTGGGCCTCGTAGGCGGCATAGAACAGTTTGCTCTGCGTGCGCTCGTTGAAATAGTGACGGTAGATCAGCCGGTCTTCCTTCATGCCGGTCTTGATCCAGTCGCTTTCGAAAAAGTCGTGGCTTTCGATGAAATCCTTGTCGGTTTCATCCAGAAACCGATGCGCATATTCCGCGGTCTTTATCGCCATGCAGTCGCCCGACAGCATGTAGAAATGGGTCGCTCGCGGGAAGGCCTCGACCGCAGCTTGCACCGCGTTCAGTGTTGCCTGCACCAGCGACCATTCCCCCCAGCCACATTTGATCCGCCTGGCCGCGAAGGTCACATTGGGATTGCTTTTCAGGGCCGTCTGGATCCGGTCAAAGTCCTGTGCGGATGCGCTGGCATCGAAATGGATGGCCATGCAGTCCCCTGCGGCCGTCAGCCGTTCGGCCTGTGCGATAATCGCGTCAGGGTCTTTGTGACACAGCAGAATGTAGGCGATCTTGGCCATTGGCGTTGCATGAAGTCCGTTACTGCCCGGTTCCAACCGTGATACTGAGGATGAGCGATTGAATAAACAGAATATTTTTGCTTCTCTGGCGTCAAAAGCTGGCGCATCACCTTGAGACTCGGCCGGCTAAGGAGGCATGGCAGATGGGATTTCCCGGTACATGGATGACCGAAAGCGAAAGCATGGTCTATCGCGTCGTGCCCAAATGCGCCTGCTCGACCATCGGGCAGATCATGTATTACTCCGATCACGGTCGGTTCTTTGACGGCGATATCCACGACGCCAAAGACGGGATGCACAAATGGGCGTTTGACCACAGCCAGGATGTGATCTCGGCCAATGTGCGCGGGCACAAGTCGTTCGCCTTCACCTGCGTGCGCAACCCTTATACGCGGATCCTCAGTTCGTTCTTCGACAAGATCTGCGGCATTCAGCGCAACGGGAAACGGTACCGGGGCAATCTGGTGCCGACGCTGATCTACAATTACGGGATCGAGGTCGGGGGCGAGGACGGCAAGGGCGAATTCGACCAGATTGCCAGTTTCCGCCGGTTTCTTCTGTTTGCCCGCGACACGATCCGTTGGCGGCGGCCAATGGACCCGGACATTCACTGGTCGGCCATGTCGGGGCATGTGTCGACCTTCATCGTGAATGGCGGACGCTATGACCGGGTTTTCTGGACCGAGAAATTCAACGACGGGATGCAAGGCGTGCTGGACGCGCTGGAAACCCCGCATCCCGTGACCCTGTCCGAAATTCCGCGCTTCAACGAATCCGAGGGCCACGGCCCCAAACGTGCGCACCCGGTCGAGGACTATTTCGACGACCTGTCGATGCACCTGGTCTATGAGATCTACAAACAGGATTTCGAACTGTTCAAATACGATTTCGAGAACCCGGCCAACAAGATGCCGACAGGTGAAATCGACCTGGATGAGATTCACGCCAAGCTGGGTGATTGATCCCACAGGCAGGGGCGCTCCCGCCCATCGTCGAGGTCTCTGGCGAGACATCTCCTCTGGTTGGGCCGGGCGCCGCGCACAGCGCGGCGCCCGGCCCAAGACTGAAGGAGGCAGCGGCGCAGCCGATGGGTCCTGTCAGGCGCGGGAGCACTTCGGTTTCAGGCAACGGACCGGCCCGCATGACGCGGGCCGTCAGCGTTCAGACCTGACGCACCGCGCCTTTTGCAGCGCTGGTGGCCAGCTTGGCATAGGCCTTCAGTGCTGTGGACACCTTGCGCTTGCGCGGTGCAGCGGGAACCCAGCCTTTTTCGTCCTGGACTTCCCGGCGGGCTGCCAGCTCTTCGTCGGACACGGCCAGGTGGATCGAGCGGTTTGGGATGTCGATTTCGATCGTGTCCCCGTTCTGCACCAGACCGATCTCACCGCCTTCGGCCGCCTCGGGCGAGACGTGCCCGATCGACAGACCCGAAGTGCCGCCCGAGAAGCGACCGTCGGTCAGCAGCGCGCAGGCTTTGCCCAGACCTTTGGATTTCAGGTACGAGGTCGGGTACAGCATCTCTTGCATACCAGGCCCGCCGCGTGGGCCTTCATACCGGATCACGACCACGTCGCCTTCCTTGACCTTGCCAGTCAGGATGTCGTTCACCGCCTGGTCCTGACTTTCGCAGACATAGGCGGTGCCGGTGAATTTCAGGATGTTCTCATCCACACCTGCGGTCTTCACGATGCAGCCGTCGCGCGCGATGTTGCCGAACAGAACGGCCAGACCGCCATCCTGACTGAACGCATGGTCCTTGGATCGGATCACGCCGTTTGCCCGGTCGGTGTCCAGTTCCTTGTAGCGGTTCGACTGGCTGAACGCCTGGGTCGTGCGCACGCCACCGGGGGCGGCCTTGAACAGATCTTGCGCTTTGGGGTTGTTGGTCACCGTGATGTCCCAGTTGGCGATGGCCTCGGCCATGCTGGCCGAATGCACCGTGCAGCAGTCGTCATGCAGCAGACCGGCGCGGCTCAGCTCGCCCAGGATCGAGAAGATGCCACCCGCGCGATGCACATCCTCCATGTGGACGTTTTCGGTGTTGGGCGCGACCTTGCACAGGCAGGGCACCTTGCGGCTCAGCCGATCCATGTCGGACATGGTGAAATCCACCCCGCCCTCATGCGCGATGGCCAGCAGGTGCAGCACCGTGTTGGTCGAGCCGCCCATGGCGATGTCCAGGCTCATGGCGTTTTCGAAGGCCTCGAAGGTCGCGATCTCGCGCGGGAGGAAGCCTTTTTCGTTCAGCTCATAGTGGCGCTTGGTGATTTCGACGATGCGGCGGCCGGCCTCCAGGAACAGCTCCTTGCGGTCGGCATGGGTGGCTAGCGTCGAGCCATTGCCCGGCAGCGCCAGACCCAGCGCCTCGGCCAGGCAGTTCATCGAGTTCGCGGTGAACATGCCCGAGCACGATCCGCAGGTGGGGCAGGCGTTTTCTTCGATATGTTTGACCTGCTCGTCGGTGTATTTGTCATCGGCGGCGGCGACCATGGCATCGACCAGGTCGATCTTCTTCACATCCAGATCGGCGATGTCGATCTTGCCGGCCTCCATCGGCCCGCCCGAGACGAAGATGGCCGGGATGTTCAGGCGCATCGCTGCCATCAGCATGCCCGGGGTGATCTTGTCGCAGTTCGAGATGCAGACCATCGCATCGGCGCAGTGTGCGTTGACCATGTATTCGACGCTGTCGGCGATGATCTCGCGCGAGGGCAGCGAATACAGCATCCCGTCATGGCCCATGGCGATGCCGTCATCCACGGCGATGGTATTGAACTCTTTGGCCACACCGCCGGCGGCCTCGACCTCGCGGGCGACCATCTGACCCAGATCCTTGAGGTGGACGTGCCCCGGCACGAATTGCGTGAACGAGTTGACGATGGCGATGATCGGTTTGCCGAAATCGTCGTCGCCCATCCCGGTGGCGCGCCACAGGCCGCGGGCACCGGCCATGTTGCGGCCATGGGTCGAAGTTCTGGATCGGTACATTGGCATGATGCTGTTTCCCTTTTGCCCGGTTGCAAAACCAGTGTTGCGTGCGTTATAGCGCACGTAGCACATGTGCGTTATAACGCACAAGGTAAATCGCGGGACTTGGCCATGGACTCGGACGACATCACCCTGAAACTCAGAGACGTCCGGGCGGCATCGGGGCTGAGCCTGGCCAAAGCGGCCGAGTTGACCGGAGTCAGCAAGGCCATGCTGGGCCAGATCGAGCGCGGCGAATCAAGCCCCACCATCGCGACGCTGTGGAAGATCGCCAAGGGGTTCCAGATGCCGCTGAGCGCGCTGATCGGCACCAGCGCCCTGCGCGATCCGGCGGATGCGGCCCGGTTCCGCACCGTGACCTTTCCGGGCAGTCTGAAGGTCAAGATCGTCTTTCCTTTCGACCCGGTTCTGGGGGCCGAGACCTTTCACGTCGAACTGGACCGCAACCAATGCCACGAATCCCCCGCCCATGCCGCCGGCGTAACCGAGGAAGTCTTTGTGCTGAGCGGCGCGCTCGAGGTGCTGCGGAACGGCGAATGGGTGCCGCTGAGCGCGGGCCAGGGGTTGCGCTTTCCGGCCGACCTGCCGCATGGCTATCGCGCCGGGCCCGAGGGCGCGGCGTTTCTGAACATGCATCACTACGGACATCGGCCCGCCACCGCCGCGGCCGGTTGATACGGCAGAAGGAGATGACCCTATGACGGACTTACTGAACGCCCTGACGTTGGCCGATGGCATCGGGTCCTTCGGGGCGCTGATCGTGGTCGCGGCTTATTTCGCCACCCAGATGCGGATGATGAATTCCGACGATCTGGCCTTTCCGGTGGTCAACCTGGTGGGGTCGGTTCTGATCGTCTATTCGCTGCTGCAGAACTTCAACCTGGCCTCGATGCTGATCGAAAGTTTCTGGATCGCCATCAGCGTGATCGGCATCATCCAGCATTTCCGCCTGCGACGGGCGCGATAGGGCCGCAGGGACCCGATCCAGCCTTGAACCCGCACCTTTGCGCGTATAGGGAAATCCCTGCGCGTAAAGGGGAGGCTTTGATGCTGGACGATCCAAAAACCCTGGTTTCCACCGAGTGGCTTGCCGCCCACCTCAAGGACCCGGATCTGAGGATCCTCGATGCCTCGTGGTACCTGCCGCAGCAGGGGCGCGACGCCCGCGCCGAATACGAGGCCGGACATATTCCCGGCGCGCGGTTCTTCGACATCGACGAGATCTCGGACCACCGTTCGGACCTGCCGCACATGGCGCCTCCGGTCGAGAAATTCATGTCGCGCCTGCGGGCCATGGGCGTGGGCGACGGTCATCAGGTCGTGGTCTATGACGGCGCGGGCCTGTTCTCGGCGGCGCGTGTCTGGTGGCTGTTCCGCCTGATGGGGCAAGAGAACATCGCCGTTCTGGACGGCGGCCTGCCCAAATGGGTTGCCGAAGGGCGCGAGATCGAGGATCTGCCCCCCGTCATCCGCGACCGCCACATGACCGTGCGCGTGCAGAACCACCTGGTCCGCGACGTGACCCAGGTCTCAGCCGCCGCCAAGCTGGCCGATCACGAAATCATCGATGCCCGCGCCGCCGACCGTTTTGCCGGATCGCAGCCCGAACCGCGCGAGGGGCTGCGGGCGGGGCACATCCCCGGTTCGCGCAACGTGCCCTTCGGACAGTTGCTGAGTGCCGATGGCACCATGAAATCGCCCGAGGACTGCCGCGCGGTGTTCGAAGCCGCAGGCGTCGATCTGTCGAAACCCGCCATCACCACCTGCGGGTCAGGCGTGACCGCCGCGATCCTCAGCCTTGCGCTCGAGCGCATGGGCAAGAAAGACCATTCGCTTTATGACGGCAGCTGGGCCGAATGGGGCGCCTTCCCGACCCTGCCCGTCGCAACCGGAGACTCCTGATGTTTGAAAACCTCAAGTCGCAGCCAGCCGACAAGATCCTGGCCCTGATGCAGATGTATCGCGAGGACCCGCGCGAGCAGAAGATTGATCTGGGTGTCGGCGTCTACAAAGACGCCAATGGGGTGACCCCAGTGATGCGGGCGGTCAAGGCCGCCGAGCAGCGGATCTGGGAAGAGCAGGACTCAAAGGCCTATACCGGGCTGGCCGGTGATCCGGTCTATGCCGATGCGATGATCAGCCTGATCCTCGGCACCAGCGTGCCGCGCGCCAACATCGCCGCCGTGGCCACCCCGGGCGGCACCGGTGCCTGCCGGCAAGCGTTCGAGCTGATCCGCATGGCCAACCCCTCGGCCCGGGTGTTCGTGTCGAACCCGACCTGGCCGAACCACATCTCGATCCTGAACTATCTGGGCATCGAAACCGTCGCCTACCGCTATTTCGACGAGGAAACCCGTGGCGTCGATTTCGACGGCATGATCGAGGACCTCAAGACTGCCAAGGCGGGCGACGTCGTGTTGCTGCACGGCTGCTGCCACAACCCGACCGGCGCCAACCTGAACATGGTCCAGTGGCAAGAGGTGGTGAACCTGATCAACGACCGTGGTCTAGTGGCGATGATTGACATCGCCTATCAGGGCTTCGGCGACGGTCTGAGCGAGGATGCCCAGGCGACCCGGCTTGTCGCTGCGTCGGTCAAGGAATGCCTGATCGCGGCGTCCTGTTCGAAGAATTTCGGTGTCTACCGCGAGCGGACCGGCCTGCTGATGGCCGTCAGTGCCGATGCGGGCCAGACCGCGTTGAACCAGGGCACGCTGGCGTTTCTGAACCGCCAGAACTACTCGTTCCCGCCGGATCACGGCGCGCGCGTGGTGACCGCGATCCTGATGGATGAGGGTCTGCGCGCCGACTGGATGGCCGAATTGGAAGAGGTGCGCCTGTCGATGCTCGGCTTGCGCCGCCAACTGGCGGACGAACTGCAGCGGCTGAGCGGATCGGACCGGTTCGGCTTCCTGGCCCAGCATCGCGGCATGTTCTCGCGCTTGGGCGCCGCGCCCGAGCTGGTCGAGAAGCTGCGGGTCGAGCACGGCATCTACATGGTCGGCGACAGCCGCATGAACATCGCCGGGTTGAACGAGGCCACCGTGCCGATCCTGGCCAAGGCCATCATCGACGTCGGCGTCTGAGGTAAGGCATTTCAAAAAAGAAACCCGGGCACGAATGCCCGGGTTTTTTGTTTGGATTGAAGGGAGCTCAGCCCTTCGAGAACTCGGGATAGGCTTCCATGCCCAGCTCGCCCATGTCGAGGCCGTTGATCTCTTCTTCCTCGCCAACCCGCAGGCCGACAGTGGCCTTGAGGATCGAGAACAGGATGTAGCTGACCACGAAGACGAAGATCCCGATGGCCGCAAAGCCGATGATCTGGGTCACGAAGGACGCGTCGCCGTTGGTCCAGGCCACGATGAAGGTGCCCCAGAAGCCTGCGATCAGGTGAACCGGGATGGCGCCGACCACGTCGTCGATCTTCATCTTGTCCAGCAGCGGCACGGTGTAGACCACGATCACGCCACCGATGCCGCCGATGATCAGTGCCTGGAATAGCGAGGGTGCCAGCGGTTCGGCGGTGATCGAGACCAGCCCGGCCAGCGCACCGTTCAGCACCATGGTCAGGTCGACCTTGCCGTACATCACCTGGGTCAGGATCAGGGCAGCTACTGCGCCGGCGGCAGCGGCCATGTTGGTGTTGGCGAAGATGCGGCTGATGTCAGCCATGTCGCCGATCGTGCCCATGGCCAACTGCGAGCCGCCATTGAAGCCGAACCAGCCCAGCCACAGGATGAACGTACCCAGGGTGGCAAGCGCCAGGTTCGAGCCGGGGATCGGAACGACCTTGCCGTCCTTGCTGTATTTGCCGATCCGGGGGCCCAGCACGATGGCTCCGGCCAGCGCGGCAAAGCCACCTGCCGCATGCACCAGGGTCGAGCCCGCGAAATCGCTGAAGCCCATTTCGGACAGCCAGCCGCCGCCCCACTGCCACGAGGCTTCGATCGGGTAGATGACACCGGTCAGGACGATCACGAAGATGAAGAAGGGCCACAGCTTGACCCGCTCGGCCATGGTGCCCGACACGATCGAGGCCGTGGTGGCGCAGAACATCAACTGGAAGAAGAAGTCCGAACCGACCGACGCATAGGAAAGATCGGTTTCGACACCATCAAGGCCGACCGGTTCCAGCGAGGTGGGCGAGAAGGCGCCCAGAATGCCGGTTATGGTCCAGCCGTCGCCCGGATACATCAGGTTGAAGCCGACCAGCCAGTACATGATGGCGGCAAAGGAAAACAGGCCGATGTTCTTGACCAACTGCATGGCCACGTTCTTGGAGCGCACCAGACCGGCCTCGAGCATTGCAAAACCCGCGGCCATCCAGAACACTAGGAAGCCGCCCATCAGGAACAGCAGCGAAGTCAGGATGTATTGCGTATGCTGCGCGGTTTCGCCGGATGCGGCGGCCTCCTGCGCCAGGCCCATCTGCGGCAGCGCGACGATCGCGGCGGCTGGGATGAGGGATTTCATCAGGTTCATGTTCAGTCCTCGAATGATTGTCGGTCGCGGCGCCTTACAGCGCCTCTTCGTTGAGTTCCCCGGTCCGCACGCGCAGGGCCTGCTCGACATCGAGGACAAAAATCTTGCCGTCGCCGATCTTGCCGGTCTTGGCGGTTTTGGTGATGGTCTCGACGATCTGGTCGGTCATCGCGGCGGGCACCACGATTTCCAGCTTGATCTTGGGCACGAAGTTCACCGCGTATTCGGCGCCCCGATAGATTTCGGTGTGACCGGATTGCGAGCCGAAGCCCTTGATCTCGGTCACCATCATGCCGCGCACGCCCGCCTCGGTCAGTGCCTCGCGCACCTCCTCGAGCTTGAACGGCTTGATTGTCGCAATGATCAGTTTCACGTCTTTCCCCTCTTCTGTTCCGGTGGGTCCGGCTTTGCACCTGCAGAAAAAGAGCCCGACATGGCCGCGCAAGGAACGATTTCGGCAAAAAGACGCTGGGGAAGAGGGGTAAAGTTGCACATTTTTTGCACAAAAACGGCAAAGTGATTAAAAAATACGCAAGTGTGAGAGGGGAATTCGCGCTATTTCACACCTCTACATGGGCGCGACAGCGCGGTATGGTGCCACAAAAGCAAAAACGGGCAGAGTTTGAGCATGACTGAGTCCAAGCGTCGAAAACCGCTGGTGGCGGACAAACGGTATCCGTCCGGAGGCCGCAAGACCTCGTCTGCCAAGCGGACGGCGAAACCGGCGGGCAAGAAGGCGACGGCGCGCAAGACCACGACCCGAAAGACCAGCCGCAAGCCCTGGGGCAAACGTTCGGGAGGCGGGCAGGGCGGCTTCTTTCGCCGGCTGTTCCGCTGGATAGGGCGCCTGATCTGGGGGCTGACCTGGCGGGTGGGTGCGATAGCCGCTCTGCTGCTGGCGCTTGCCGTTGGGGTTGTGTACTCCACCCTGCCCGAGGTCGATGCCCTGCTGGACGGGCGCGCGCGCGGGTCGGTCACGCTGCTGGACCGGGACGGCAAGGTCTTTGCCTGGCGCGGGGATCAGTTCGGCGGCGTTATCACCACCGACACCGTGTCGCCGCATCTGAAGAATGCGGTTGTCGCGACCGAGGACAAGCGCTTTTACCGTCACTTCGGCGTAAGTCCGCGCGGTATTGCCAGTGCGGTGAAAATCAACCTGTCCGAGGGGCGTGGCCCACTGTCGGGGCATGGCGGTTCGACCATCACCCAGCAGACGGCCAAGCTGCTGTGTCTGGGCGTCCCGTACGACCCGACCGAGTGGGAATCGGAAGCGGCGTACGAGGCCGATTGCCGCCAGGGGTCGCTGTGGCGCAAGGCCAAGGAAGCGATCTACGCGATGGCGATGGAGGTCAAATACTCCAAGGACGAGATCCTTACCATCTATCTGAACCGGGCGTTTCTGGGGGCCGGGGCCCGCGGGTTCGAGGCGGCCAGCCAGCGCTATTTCGGCAAGTCCGCCGCCGAGGTGGACCCGGCCGAGGCGGCGATGCTGGCGGGGCTGCTGGTGGCGCCCACGCGTTATGCGCCCACTAACAACCTGCAACGCTCGCAGGACCGGGCCAAGGTGGTCATCAGCCTGATGGAGGATCAGGGTTACCTGACCACGTCACAGGCAACCGCGGCGCGCAACAACCCGGCCGAGTTGTCCGAGGCCGCCGCCGCCCGTGCTGGCGGGTATTTTGCCGACTGGGTCATGGCCAGCGGCCCCGAGTTCTTTACCCGCAACACCACCGAGGACGTGGTGATCAAGACCACGCTGGACCAGCGGATCCAGCAGGCGGCCGAGGCGGCGCTGAAACAGGTGTTCGACGAAAAGGTCAGCGAAGGCTCGAAAGCGCAGGCCGCGATCGTGGTGATGTCGGCCGATGGTGCGGTCCGGGCCATGGTGGGTGGACGCAAGACCAAGGTGTCGGGCGCGTTCAACCGCGCGACGCAGGCGCTGCGCCAGACCGGGTCCTCGTTCAAACCCTTCGTCTATGCCACCGCGCTGGAACTGGGTTATTCGCCGCTGGCCACGGTGGTGGACGAGCCCTATTGCATCGACATCCCGGGGTCCGGCCAGTGGTGCCCAAAGAATTACACCAACAAGTTCTACGGTCGCGTGACCCTCGCGGATGCGCTCAAGAACTCGCTGAACATCCCGGCCGTCAAGGTGGCCGAGGTTGCTGGGCTGGACAATGTGCGCACCGTTGCCAGCGGGTTCGGCATCGAAAGCGATCTGGCGGCGGGCCCTGCGCTGGCGCTGGGCGCCTCGGAAAGCACGCTGATCGAAATGACTGGCGCCTATGCCGGTATCCTGAATGGTGGCTCGTCCGTGGAACCATACGGCCTGACCGAGTTGAAACTGCTGGGTGACGATGCCCCGATGATGGTGACGACGACCGGGATCGGCGAGCGGGTGATCCGCGACGAAGCTGCCAAGCAACTGACCTGGATGATGGAACGCGTGGTATCCGAGGGAACTGGACAACGCGCCAAGTTGCCGGGATGGCAGGTTGCAGGCAAAACAGGCACGACCCAGGCCGCCCGGGATGCGTGGTTCATCGGCTTTACCGCAGACTATGTGGCCGGTGTCTGGATGGGCTATGACGACAACACACCGTTGTCGGGCGTGACCGGCGGTGGGCTGCCAGCCGAGATTTGGAAGGAAACCATGGTGCGGGTTACCGAAGGTATGACTCCGACCCCTCTGCCGATGTTGGCTCCGGCCGCTCCGGTCCAGACGACTCAGCAATCCCAGCCACGCCGCAGGCAGCAGGGTGGCTTTGCCAAGGCCGTCGACAGTCTGTTGAAGGATCTCTTTGGCGGCAACTAGACCGCAGATGATCAGACGGGCGGCGCTGGGCGCCGCCCGGATCGGTCGTTACAGGCTGGCGTCCAGTGCGGCGACGATCGCATCGCCCATTTCGCTGGTCGAAACCGGCTGAACGCCTTCTTCGGCCAGCAGATCAGCCGTGCGGACACCATCGGCCAGAACCTTTTCGACCGCGGCTTCCAGACGATCGGCCTCGGAGCCTTGGTCAAAGCTGTAGCGCAGCGCCATCGCAAAGCTGAGGATACAGGCGATCGGGTTGGCCTTGCCCTGACCGGCGATGTCGGGGGCCGAGCCGTGGACGGGTTCATACAGCGCCTTGGGTCGGCCATTGGCCATCGGCGCGCCCAGCGAGGCCGAGGGCAGCATGCCCAGCGAGCCGGTCAGCATCGCCGCGCAGTCCGACAGGATATCGCCGAACAGGTTGTCGGTCAGGATCACGTCGAACTGCTTGGGTGCGCGCACCAGCTGCATGGCGCCGTTGTCGGCATACATGTGGCTCAGCTCGACCTCGGGATAGTCCTGGCCCACGCGGGTCACCACCTCGCGCCACAGGATGCCCGATTCCATCACGTTGGCCTTCTCCATCGAGCACAGCTTCTTGTTGCGGCGCATTGCCAGTTCAAAGGCCGAGCGCGCGGCGCGTTCGATCTCAGATTCGGTGTAGCGCTGGGTGTTGATGCCCACGCGCTCGTTGCCTTCCTCGAAGATTCCGCGCGGCTCGCCGAAATAGACGCCCGAAGTCAGTTCGCGGACGATCATGATGTCGAGACCGGCAACCACGTCCTTTTTCAACGACGAGAAATCGGCCAGCGCGTCAAAGCACTGGGCCGGGCGCAGGTTCGAGTACAGGTCCATCTCCTTGCGCAGGCGCAGCAGGCCGCGCTCGGGCTTCACGCTGAAATCCAGATCGTCGTATTTCGGGCCGCCCACGGCGCCCAGCAGAACCGCGTCGACCTCTTGCGCCTTGGCCATCGTCTCGTCCGACAGGGGCTTGCCGTGCACGTCATAGGCGGCACCGCCGACCAGATCCTCGCTCACGTCGAATTCAAGGCCGCGCTTGGCGCCGAACCAGCCGATAATCTTGCGCACTTCGGCCATGACTTCGGGGCCAATTCCGTCTCCGGGCAGGATGAGGAGCGAGGGGTTGGACATGAACGGTCTCCTTGCGTTTTTCAGCATCGGGCCTAGCGTTTGCGGTGCATCTGGTCAATGAGGCGTTCTGGTCAAAATGCGCGGAATCAGGGCCGTACAGCGCGAAAAACGCCGCTGAACATGCGCCGGTCACCCGATCTGGGTCACAGGCTGGCTTTCAGCCCTTCTGCCAGCAGGTCCCAGACCCGGCGAATGCGCGGTGTCTGCCGCATGGCCTGCGGCGCAGCCAGCCAGACCGGCAGAACCGGGATGTCCACATCCAGCGGCAGAATTTCGACCGCAGGATCAGCCTCGGCCACTTGAACCTGGCTGAAACCGATGCCGCAACCCGCACGGATCAACTCCCAATAGGCGCTTTGAAGATCGCAACGGGTGGCAAAGTTTTCCTTGCTGGCAGGCCAACCCTTGGCCTGCATTTTCGAGATGATCAGGTTGTTGGAGTCGAAACCCACCAGGTCATGCTGAAACAACTCTTCGGGGGTGGTTGGCCGACCGGCGCGGTCCAGATACGACCGGGCTGCGCAGAAACACAACGGTACGTCGCCCAGATGCCGGGTCACGATATCGACCTGCTCGGGGCGATACATGCGAACTGCGATATCAGCTTCGCGGAACAGCAGGTTTTCGCTGGTGTCGGTGGCGACCAGTTCCAGCTGGATTGAAGGTTCTTGCCTGCGGATGTCCGCCAGAATGGACGGCAGGATATGGTGCGATGCGAAGACCGAGGCGGTGATGCGGACCGTACCGCCCAGCTGTTGCGACTGCCCGGCGGCGGCCAGGCTCAGCTGGCGCATGGCCGTGTGCATCTGTTGCGCCATCGGCAGCAATTGCTGGCCGGCTGCGCTGAGCTTGAGGCCTCGCGCATGGCGATCGAACAGCGACACGCCCAAATCCGTCTCGAGCGCCTGCACCTGGCGACCAAGCGTCGGCTGACTGCGCCCCAGTTCCCGCGCAGCCGCCGACAACGATCCCGTTTCCGCAACTGCCAGAAAGCTCTGCACCAAAGACCAATCAGAAAGTGCCAAGGTTTTATCCATGCGCAGATGAATACATGCTCTGCGTTTTTCGGCAATTCCCAAAGGTGAGTGAATGGATATCTTTTGTTCAACCGCCAGGGCTGACAGGAGGTTGTGATGACGGGAAAGGTGCTGATCCTGGGATCTTCGGGGCGTTTTGGCCGCAATGCCGCAGACGCGTTTCAAGCGGCCGGATGGACGGTGCGGGGATTTGACCGCGCGAGGGATGATCTGTCCACCGCAGCCCGGGGTGCGGATGTCATCGTGAATGGCTGGAACCCGCCATACACCGAGTGGGCGCGGCAGGTGCCGGATTTGCACGCTCAGGTCATCGGTGCGGCGAAGGCAACCGGGGCGACCGTGATCGTGCCCGGGAACGTCTATGTTTTCGGGGCCGACACGCCCGGGCCGTGGGCGGCAGATACGCCGCATCTTGCAACCAACCCTCTGGGCCAGATTCGGATCCGTATGGAGGAGGCCTATCGGTCGTCGGGTGTGCGCACCGTGATCCTGCGCGCCGGGGATTTCCTTGACACGCAAGCCTCCGGCAATTGGTTCGACCAGATCATGATCAAGCCCCTGGCCAAAGGACGTTTCGTCTATCCCGGTGACCCTGACATTGCCCATGCCTGGGCCTACCTGCCGGATCTGGCCCGCGCTGCGGTTCAGTTGGCCGAGATGCGGCATGACTTGCCGCGCTATTGCGACATTCCTTTTGCCGGATACACGTTGACCGGCCGCCAATTGGCACAGGCCTTGTCGGAAGTGACCGGGGCTCCGGTGCGCCTGAAGCAGATGAACTGGTGGCCAATTGTTCTGGCCCAGCCGTTCTGGAAACTGGCCCCGCATCTGCTTGAGATGCGCTATCTGTGGGACACGCCGCACCGCTTGGATGGCTCGTTCTTCGACTCGTTGATCAGCGATTTCGCATCCACGCCGCTGCACGAGGCATTGAAAACCGCTGTGTCTGACCTGTCGCATGATAGCCCGCGAACCACAGACGTGGATCGAGTTCAGGGCCTGTCATAGGCCCGGCGGCATGTCAGGGTGTGACAAGTCAACCCAAATCAGGCGATGTCGGCTGGCCTTGCGGGCCGCGGCAAGGGGCGCGCCTTTGGCGTCAGTCCAGCGGATGCCGGCGTTTTCAACCACCCAGTCGACCGATGGCAGCAGATAGTCAACACGCCGTTCACCCACCGCCTTCCAGACCACCGTTACAGC
The DNA here is from genome assembly GCF_059613085.1 of Ruegeria sp. BHSC029. NCBI lineage: Bacteria > Pseudomonadati > Pseudomonadota > Alphaproteobacteria > Rhodobacterales > Roseobacteraceae > Ruegeria > Ruegeria sp. BHSC029. The sequence goes on along the minus strand of NZ_JBXWRU010000006.1, from coordinate 367,614 downwards.
CGAGCCTGCGCCATCCACGGGTCGCGGATCCTGCAGGCTGGGGTGCTGTAACAGATCGCGGATGGCTTCATTGCGCCCCTCGCCCAGGTTCGGGTCAAGATTGGCGTCACCGGCAATGATGAAACGACTTTTCGGGGCTGGACCCAGCCCGCCGTCAAGCAACACCGACCACAGCCGGATCTCATCGCGATTGCGCAATCCGTTGCGATCCTCAGGCCCGTCGAAGACAGGAGGGGTGGCGTGAAAGGTCATCAGGTTCAGGCGGCCTTGAGGTGTCTCCACCGGCACGATCCAATGGGCGGTCGACGACAGGCGCTGAACAGCGTGGGCTTGTTCGGACGGGAAAGGCAACCCGCCAAGGGTGGGTAGCGTCGCGCCGGGCAGGTCCTTCCAAAGCAGCGCTGAAAGGTCACGAACCTCATCCTTTGCGATCGGATAACGGGACAGCACGGCCAGCCCGCCATTTCCGGTGAAACGGCCCCATCCCTGGGCGTCTCCGGGTCCGCCCCGTTCTCCGTCTCCGTCCAGATCAAGCGACGTCATCAGCCCCGAGTTGGGCTGACCAGCGAAGAGATGCGGGTAATCCAGCCCTGCCGCGCGCAACCGATCAGCCAGAGCGGACAGGGCCAGGTTGTTATGGTCCCAGTCGATGCCTTGCAGGGCCAGAACATCGGGGGCAGCGGTAGTCAGAACGTCAATCACGGCCTGCACCTGGGGATCATCGCGCCGAATATCACGCAGCAGCAGGCCCGGACCTTTCCGGCCTAGCTCAGCATTGAAGCTGGCAACGCGCACTGGCTCTGCCTGCGCCGCAAACGGCAGCAACAGCAGAACAAGAATACGGATCATGCGGTTTGGGTCGTCTCGGTGGTCGAGTAGGCGCGGCGTTTTTCCACGATCAGCCCGGCAATGCGCAGGGTTGCCATCCCGCGCATGATCATGCTGGCCGGCAGGAAAGCCCACGCGCTCATGGTCCAGATCAACGTCTGCGGATTGGACAACGACAGCGGATCAATGAAATCCGTGAGCAGCTTGATCAGGGCCGGAATCAGGAACGGTAGCAGAACGCCGACCGAGATGTTCAACCGACCGTCGCGCTGCAGGCGAGTCACCACGTCTCCACCCTTGGTGGGGTCGAACAGGGGCAGGTTGGTCCAGACATTGAATGCCCCATTGCCAGTGGGCCATCCACGCAGTTTGACCGCATAGGCAAAGCTGGCGATCGTGACCAAAGCGGCGACATAGGCGACACTTGCCGTGATGCGTACCAACTCGACCAGGGGTTGGCTCGCGTCAGCAGGCAGCATCAACACCACCAGGCGGACAGGTGAATAGGGGAAGTCCACGACATTCGCGACGGCCAGGCCGACCGAATACACGGTGCTGGTCAGTTCCGTCGGCGCATAGGCGTTCTTGCAGATCAAGGTCAGGAACGAGATCATCGACATCAGGCCGACAAAGCGCAGTCTGTTCACGGGCGGCGCATCGCGGAATTCAATAAAGCTGGGAAAGGCCGAGTTGTATTCGGCGAAGGTCAGGATGAATGCGAGGATTGCCAGAAAGACAACGATCTCGGTCCCGTTGGACGTTGATGCGGGCAGATACAATGCGGGTGTCAGCACCAGAAGTGCCACCAACAATCCCCGTATCGCAGCCCCTGTTGTGCGAGCAATCACTATCCGAACCCTTTCCAAACCGGACCAGTCGATTCTTCGCCGACTTGGTTCCAACTTGATGCCCGCCAATCTCGATATTTGGCGGATGCCCCTTTAGCGCCATCATTGGCGATAAGCGGCATTTCGCTCAAGCCGAGGTGCAGAAAACACGTGATTTCGGGCAAAAAGATGGCGAAACTGGTGCGGCTTTGCATCATTCACGTCGCAAATTCGACGTGTAATGGAAATGGTTCTCTACATGTTGTGGTTGCTTTGACTTTAACCCCAAGAATGCGAACGGGGCCGCCTTGGCGACCCCGTCAGGTTGAGTATCCACAGGTTCATCCCCAGAATCACACCCAAGGGCGCGCCTGTCCGGCATGGGATTCGAACGTGTCGATGTGATGATCTTTTTCCATCGTCAGGCCGATATCGTCCAGACCGTTCAACAGGCAATGCTTGCGGTGCGGGTCGATATCAAACTCGATCACGACGCCGTCAGAGGTGACGATCTGCTGATCTTCCAGATGCACGGTCATACGTGCGTTCTCGCCCTTGTGGGCATCCTCCATCAGAATGACGTGGTGGTGTTCTTCGACGACGATGGGCAGGATGCCGTTCTTGAAGCAGTTGTTGAAGAAGATGTCGGCGAAGCTGGTCGAGATGACCACCTTGATACCGAAATCCTTGATCGCCCAAGGCGCGTGTTCCCGAGATGAGCCGCACCCGAAGTTGTCGCCGGCCACCAGAATCTCGGCGTTGCGATAAGCGGGTTTGTTCAGGACGAATTCTTCGTTCTCGCGTCCGTCATCGTGATAGCGCATCTCGTCGAACAGGACGACGCCGAGGCCGGACCGTTTGATCGTTTTCAGATGCACCTTGGGAATGATCATATCGGTATCGATATTGATCAGGGGCATGGGGGCTGCCACACCGTGGACTTTTTCAAACTTTTCCATGTTCACACTCCTGCGGGAGAGGTCAGGCCCCATGCCCCGCGTTTCAAGCTTGTTGAGCTTCTGTAGTTTCGTCTTTGGGCGCGTTCTTGACGAAGAACGCCGCGAAGATCAGGCCGAAGCCGTTAAAGAGCATCTCGATGCCCAGAAGGATACCCAGCAAGCTGAGCGCGAGGCCGACCGAGGCGTTGGCAAAGATATATCCGGCCAAAACCAGCGACAGCGCCCCTGAAATGAGAGTCGGCCAGAAGAACTGTGTTCCGCGCATCTGGAACGACAAGAAAATCCGCGCGATCCCGCCTGCTGCGAAAAGGATCATGACGACAGTTGCCAGCGTCAAAATCCCCTCGAGCGGGTTTTTCAGGAACGACCAGCCGAGGAACACCATGATCAGGCCCATGATAATCGCCAGGATCTTGTGCCCCATGCCTTCGACGGTGAATCCACCAATAACCTGAACGCCCCCGCCAATCAGAAGCATGAAGCCAGCCAGCGTGGTAATCGCGAAAGACGCCACCACGGGCGCGCCCAGAACGATAACCCCGAACACGACGGACAACACGCCCAGTAATAGCAGTTTCAGCCAATCACTCATTTCAGTCTCTCCCTCAAAAATATAGTAATGAGGGCAGCTTACATCAACTCACGCACGTCTGTCAGCTTTCCCGTGATTGCCGCCGCGGCAGCCATTGCCGGGCTCAGAAGATGGGTTCGTCCGCCGCGGCCCTGACGGCCCTCGAAATTGCGGTTCGAGGTGGCGGCGCAACGCTCGCCCGGGGTCAGCTGGTCGGGGTTCATGGCCAGGCACATCGAACAACCCGCAAGGCGCCATTCGAACCCGGCCTGCTTGAAGATTTCGGCGATGCCTTCCTCTTCGGCCTGCGCGCGAACAAGGCCCGAGCCGGGCACGACCATGGCGCGGATGCCGTCCTTGATCTTTTTGCCCTTCAGTATCTCGGCAGCGGCGCGCAGGTCCTCGATCCGGCCGTTGGTGCAGGAGCCGATGAAGACCGTGTCGATCTCGATGTCGCTCAGTTTCTGGCCCGGCTTGAGCCCCATGTATTCGATCGAGCGGCGCGCGGCCTCGACCTTGCCGCCCTCGAAATCCTCGGGGTTGGGCACGGTCGCGGTGATCGGCAGAACGTCTTCGGGGCTGGTGCCCCAGGTAACCACGGGGGCGATTTCTTCGCCGCGGATGGTGACGACCTTGTCCCAATGGGCGTCGTCATCGGAATAGAGCGTCTTCCACCAGGCCAGGGCGGCCTCCCACTGCGCGCCTTTGGGAGCGTGCGGGCGGCCCTTGACGTATTCGAAGGTCTTTTCGTCCGGCGCGATCAGGCCGGCGCGGGCGCCGCCCTCGATGGCCATGTTGCAGACGGTCATGCGGCCTTCCATCGACAGGTCGCGGATCGCTTCGCCGCAATATTCGATCACATAGCCGGTGCCGCCGGCGGTACCGGTTTCGCCGATCACGGCCAGAGTGATGTCCTTGGCGGTCACGCCCGGCTGCAGTTTGCCGGTGATCTCGACCTTCATGTTCTTGGACTTTTTCTGGATCAGAGTCTGGGTGGCCAGAACATGCTCGACCTCGGAGGTGCCGATGCCGTGGGCCAGCGCGCCGAACGCGCCGTGGGTGGCGGTGTGGCTGTCGCCGCAGACCACGGTCATGCCCGGCAGGGTCCAGCCCTGTTCGGGGCCGACGATGTGGACGATGCCCTGACGGATATCATTCACCGGGTAGTAGTGAATGCCGAATTCGCGGGCGTTCTTGTCCAGTGCTTCGACCTGGATGCGCGATTCGGGGTTCTCGATTCCGTTCACGCGGTCGGGCGTGGTGGGCACGTTGTGGTCCGGCACGGCGATGGTCTTTTCCGGCGCGCGCACCTTGCGGCCCGCCATGCGCAGGCCTTCGAAGGCCTGCGGGCTGGTCACTTCGTGCACCAGGTGGCGGTCGATATAAAGCAGGCAGGTGCCATCGTCGGCTTCGTGCACGACATGGGCATCCCAGATCTTGTCATAGAGTGTTTTGGGGGACATCGGTCCTCTCCCGTCTGTATTGAGAAATGCTGGCGAGTGGCTGGGCGCCGATTATAGGCGGGCCAGAACCGTGCGGGCGGCCCCGAAGAACCGTTCACGCAGGCGCGCGCGGTCTTGCAGGTTGGGAGCAGGGGCCTGATGGAATCTCATGCGATCCAGATATATCGCGCCCCCTCGTCAATCAAGGCTCAATCCGCGTCCCACGACAGGTCGGTGGGCCTTGCAAGCCGCCACATTGCTGTTCAATCTGGCGGCAGGAGACGCGCATGGACAATGATTTGATCCCAAGTTCGATTTCAGAACTGTTCGACAACATGGCCGAGGCCTTTCTGTTGCAGCTTGGGAACCTGGTCGAGTTGATCGTGACTCCGGGGTGGCGGCAGTATCAGATCGCCATCATCCTGGGGCTGGTGGCGCTGTCCTTCCTTTTGACACTGCTGACAAAAGGCCGGTGGGAAGCCTGGGCACGGGCGCGCAGTGGATGGCCCAAATGGCGGTTGCGGGTTCTGGTTCAGCTGATGCAGCGGTTGACGCTGGTCTACTTTGTCGTGCTGGCCTGGGGCGTCTATCTGGTGATGCAGCAGGTCACCTGGCCATCGCGCAGTTACATCATCGGTGTTCTGGCAACGCTGGCAACCGCGTGGCTTGCGATCGCGCTGATTTCGCGACTGGTCCGCAACCGGACGATTCGGCGCATCTTCCGCTGGTCGATGTGGATCTACGCCACGCTGGTCGCGCTGAGTCTGACCGATGACGTCGCCGAGTTCCTGGACGGCGTGGCGATTTCGATCGGCAGCCTTCACATCTCGGTATTGGGGATTCTCAAGGCCATTCTGCTGATCGGCACGTTGTTGGTGCTGGCGCGGCTCGGCACCCGGGCGGCGGAACGCGGGCTGAAAAGCAATGACGACATCTCGCCCTCGATGCAGGTGCTGCTGGCCAAGGGGATCCAGGTGGCGCTGTACGGGCTGGTCTTTCTGGTCGGGATCCGGACGCTGGGATTCGACCTGACCGGGATCGCGCTGTTGTCCGGTGCGGTTGGCGTGGGCATCGGCTTCGGCCTGCAGAAGGTCGTGTCGAACCTGATCTCGGGGATCATCATCCTGATGGACCGGTCGATCAAGCCGGGCGACGTGATCTCGCTGGGCGATACGTTCGGTTGGATCAACGCGCTGGGCGCCCGCTACGTCTCGGTCGTTACCCGCGACGGGCGCGAATACCTGATCCCGAACGAGGATCTGATTACCGGGCAGGTGGTGAACTGGTCCCATTCCGACGAGTTCGTCCGCCTCGATCTGACTTTCGGCACCAGCTACGGCGACGACCCGCACAAGGTGCGCGGGTCCGCCGTGCGAACGGTGAAATCAGTCAAACGCGTTCTGAGCGGCGGCAAGCACGAACCGGTCTGCCACATCACCGGGTTCGGCGACAGCAGCGTCGATTACGTGCTGCGGTTCTGGATCCGCGATCCGACGGCCGGCCTGACCAACATTCGCGGCAATGTCTATCTGGCGCTGTGGGATGCATTCCAGGCCGAGGGCATCTCGATCCCCTTCCCGCAGCGCGAAGTGCGCCTGCTGGGGCAGGGTGCCACCGACACCGCTGTGCCACATCTGGACACGGATTGATCAACCCCGTGCTATCAACGGTTGCCGTTCATTGAAATGTTGCAATTGCCTTGCTACCTTAATAGTACCCCGGCGCCGGGGTTACACGGCGCTTTAGCAAGGAGGACCATGTCCTGTCTCTACACACACAGGCGGGTTTGCCCGCCGATGAAGGGGCCGCTGTGATGGCCCGCTCTCAGTCAATCAGCGACAAGCTGCTTGAACGCATCCTTTCCTCACTTTCCGATGACAAGGCCGAAGATGTTGTGCAGATCAACCTGCAGGGCAAGTCTTCGGTGGCCGACTACATGGTCATCGCTTCGGGCCGGTCGACGCGTCAGGTGTCGGCGATGGCGGAAAAGCTGACGGATCGCATCAAGCAGGAATTCGGTTTCACCTCGAAGGTCGAAGGCAAGGATGCCGGCGATTGGGTGCTGATCGATACGGGCGATGTGATCGTCCATATCTTCCGCCCCGAAGTGCGCGAATTCTACCAGCTGGAAAAGATGTGGCTGCCTCAGGGCGGCAGCGCCTCGGCGAACTGAGGCGCCATCCCGGCCCGTATTGAAGGGCCGGCGGCGAGAGCGACATGCGTATCAGCATTTGTGCGGTCGGGCGATTGCGTGCCGGACCGGAGAAGACCCTGCTTGACGACTATCTGACCCGTTTCGACCGGACCGGCCGCGGCCTGGGCTTGGGGCCTGCGCGCGTGATCGAGGTCGAAGACAAGAAAAACGCCGGTATGGGCGCCGAGGCCGCGTTGCTGCGCAAGGCGCTGCCCGCTGGCGCGGTGATCTGCACATTGGACGAGCGGGGAAAGGTGATGTCTTCCCCCGATTTCGCGCGGAAGCTGGCCGGGTGGCGAGACATGGGCCGGCAGGATCTGGCCTTTGTCATCGGTGGCGCCGACGGGATCGACCCGGCGCTGCGGGCCGAGGCCGATTTTTCGATTTCTTTCGGCGCCATGGTCTGGCCGCATATGCTTGTCCGGGTGATGCTGTCGGAACAACTCTATCGTGCCGCGACGATCCTGTCGGGCGGCCCGTATCATCGGGCCTGACCACTGTGGCCCGTCTACTGATCGTCTATCATTCGCGCACCGGCGGCAGCCGGCAGATGGCCGATGCGGCCGCACAGGCGGCCAGCGCCGAGGCCGAGGTCAGCCTGAAACCCGCCGAGCAGGCGGGACCCGACGATTTGCTGGCGGCCGACGGATACATCTTTTGCGCGCCCGAGAACCTCGCGGCGCTGTCAGGCGTCATAAAGGACTTTTTCGACCGCTGCTACTATCCGGTTCTGGGCCGGATCGAGGGGCGGCCCTATGCGCAGATGATCTGCGCCGGGTCCGACGGTCAGAACGCGGCGCGGCAACTGGCGCGCATCGCCACCGGTTGGCGCCTGAAAGAGGTGCAGCCGCCCCGCATCGTCTGCACTCACGCCCAGACGCCCGAGGCGATACTGGCGGAAAAGACCATCCCCGAGGATGAACTGGACAAATGCCGCGAGATCGGCGCGGCACTGGGTGCCGGGCTGTCGCTTGGCGTGTTCTGACGATCAGTCCAGCGTCACAAGCGTGGTGTCTGCGTTCCAGCCGTCGACACTGCAACGGGCCTGGACCTGGACCTGGTTCGCGCCTTCGGGGATCGCGACCCCGCCCAGCGACCGGGTAAAGGGCTGCTCGGTCTCGTGCGGGTGGTGCAGCACCCGCATCCCCAGCTCGGTCCCGTCCATCGCCAGAACGCGCCAGCCATCAGCATAGTGGTCCCACCCGGTATCGGGATGGCGGATGGTCACGTCGAATCGCCAGGTTTCGCCCGTGCGCGTCGCGGTGACATTTTCGACCGTCGGCGGGTCGGCGAGGGCCGGGGCGGCCAGAAACAGGCAGGGGATCAGGTGTCGCATTGCGCCAGTCTAGGATCTGATCGGGCGGGGCGCGATCACGTCTGCGTGTCCGGCGGCAGGCTCAGCAGGATCGCGCGGGAATGCGAGGCAAACTCGCGCCGATAAAGAACCCCCAATGTCAGAAGCGTGCCGATGATCAAAGTGATCGGGCCCAGGATCCAGGCCAGCGAGGCCAGCGCGAAATAGGTGGCGCGCAGGGCACGGTTGAAGCTGCGCGCGGCGGTCACGCAGATCTCGGCCGCCTGCGCCGCGCGGGGATAGGCCTGCGGATCCTCGGGCTCGTTGGGCACCGCCGCCATCAGCACCGCGCAGTAGCCGAACAGCCGGTGCGCCCAAACGTATTTCAGAAAGGCATTCGACAGAAACAGCAGCACGATCAGGATCTTGACCTCCCACACCATGGCCGGTGCGCTGCCGATGGCCAGATCCTTGGCGACGCCCGACAGCCGCTCGGTATTGCCCAGAAGGGCCAGCCCGCCCCCGATGGCGATCATCGTGGTCGAGGCAAAAAACGTACTGCCCTGACGCATCGTGCCCACGACCTGGGCGTCGAACATGCGGGGCTGACGGGTCACCATTTCGCGCATCCAGCAGCGGCGGAATTCGTCCATCATCACCGCGACCGAGCGCTTGCCGGGCGCGGGGTTCTCGATCCGCCATCCGATCCATTGCCAGGCGATCAGCAACAGCAGGACGGCGGCGTAGTCCAGGGGCGAAAACAGCAGGGCGCGTTCGGTCAATGTCATGGCGCGACAGTACGTCCGACGAAGGCAACTTGCCAGATGCAGAAATTGGTAATATTATTTTACCAAACTGGAGGATCCGCCATGGACATGCCACAGCCCAACCCCGACGTTTTGGCCCGCAAGGCCAGCGTTCTTGCCCGTCTGCGGCAGGTTCTTCCCGAAGATGCCGTCATTGCCGATCCGTCCGAAACCCGCGCCTATGAGTGCGACGCCCTGACCGCCTACAAATGCGCGCCGATGATCGCGGTTCTGCCGTCTTCGACGCAGGAGGTCTCGGACATTCTGCGAATCTGCCACGACGAAGGCGTGCCGGTCGTGCCGCGCGGGGCCGGGACCTCGCTGGCTGGTGGGGCGCTGCCCACCGCCGATTGCGTGATCCTGGGCGTGGCCCGCATGAACGAGGTGCTCGAGGTTGACTATGACAACCGCTTCATCCGTGTGCAGACCGGCCGCACCAATTTGAGCGTCACCGGCGCGGTCGAAGAGCAGGATTTCTTCTATGCGCCCGATCCGTCGTCGCAGCTGGCCTGCGCCATCGCGGGCAATATCGCGATGAACTCGGGCGGCGCGCATTGCCTGAAATACGGCGTGACCACCAACAACCTGCTGGGCGTGACGATGGTGCTGATGGATGGCCGCGTGGTCGAGATCGGCGGCGCGCATCTGGATTCCGGCGGGCTGGACCTGTTGGGCGTGGTCTGCGGCTCGGAAGGGCAGCTGGGGGTCGTCACCGAGGCGACGCTGCGCATCCTGCGCAAGCCCGAGGGCGCGCGCCCGGTCCTGATGGGTTTTGATGACAATGCGGTGGCGGGCGAATGCGTCTCGGACATCATCAAATCCGGCATCCTGCCCGTGGCGATCGAGTTCATGGACCGGCTGTGCATCGAGGCCTGCGAGAATTTTGCCCATGCCGGCTATCCGAATTGCGAGGCGCTGCTGATTGTCGAGGTCGAAGGCTCGGACGCCGAGATCGACAGCCAGTTGGCCAAGATCGTCGAGATCGCCAAACGACACAACCCGGTCGAGCTGCGCGAAAGCCAGTCGGCCGAGGAAAGCGCCCGCATCTGGCTGGGCCGGAAATCGGCCTTTGGCGCGATGGGGCAGATCAACGACTATATGTGTCTGGACGGCACGATTCCGGTGTCGGCCCTGCCGGACGTGCTGCGCCGCATCGGTGAATTGAGCAAGGAATTCGGCCTGCCCGTGGGCAACGTGTTCCACGCCGGCGACGGCAACATGCACCCGCTGATCCTGTTCGATGCGAACAAGCCCGGCGATCTGGAAAAGTGCGAGGCCTTCGGGGCCGAGATCCTGAAACTGTGCGTCGATGCCGGCGGCTGCCTGACCGGCGAGCATGGGGTGGGCATCGAAAAACGCGACCTGATGCATCATCAATACGCGCCTCAGGACCTTGAGGCGCAGATGGCCGTCAAGGACGTGTTCGACCCGAAATGGCTGCTGAACCCCGCCAAGGTGTTCCCGCTGGACGCCAGTGCGGCCCGGCGCGTCGTGCCGATGGCGGCGGAATGACTCCCAAGACAGAACGGACCCCGCAATGAGACCTGAATCAGAGTCTGAACTGGCCGAAATCGTGGCCGGCCTGAATGAACCGGTACGCGTTGTCGGTGGCGGCACGCGCGGTGTGACCGGCCCCGACCGGATGCTGAGCACCGAGGGGCTGCGCGGGATCACCCTGTACGAGCCGGGGGCGTTGACGCTTGTGGCGCAGGCCGGAACCCCGCTGGCTGAGATCGAGGCCGCTTTGGAGGCCGAAGGTCAGCAGCTGGCGTTCGAGCCGATGGACCATCGCGCCCTGCTGGGATCCTCGGGCGCGCCCACGATCGGCGGTGTCGTGGCGGCCAACGTCTCGGGGCCGCGCCGGATTCAGGCCGGGGCCTGCCGTGATTTCCTGCTGGGCGTGCGCTTTGTCGACGGGCAGGGGCAGATCATCAAGAATGGCGGGCGGGTGATGAAGAACGTCACCGGCTATGATCTGGTCAAGCTGATGGCCGGGTCCTGGGGCACGCTGGGCGTGCTGACCGAGGTGTCGCTAAAAGTGCTGCCCAAACCCGAGGCCAGCGCGACGCTGGCCGTACCCGCCAAGGACGCCGCGACTGCGGTTCGCATCCTGTCCGAGGCCCTGAAATCACCCTTTGAGGTCACCGGCGCAGCCTATGATCCGCAGCAGCAGCGCGCCTTGATCCGGATCGAGGGGTTTGCTGAATCGGTCTCGTATCGCACCGGGCGTCTGCAGGAGTTGCTTGCCCAGTTCGGCGCAGTTGATCCGGTCGAGCCATCGGACGCCCTGTGGCAGGCGATCCGCGATGCGGCCGATTTAGCCGACACGCCCGGCGAAGTCTGGCGGATTTCGGTCAAACCCGGCGACGCGCCCGAAATCGCCGCGCGGGCCGAGGCTGATCGGACCCTGTTCGACTGGGGCGGCGGGTTGATCTGGGCGCTGGTGCCCGCAGGCACCGACCTGCGCGCGCGCATCGGCGCGTTTTCCGGCCACGCCACGCTGGTGCGGGCCGGGGCCGATACCCTTGCCCGGCTGGGCCGGTTCCAGCCGGAACCGCAGGGAATTGCGTCTCTGACACAGGGGATTCGACAGAAATTCGACCCGCGCGGCGTGTTCAACCCCGGGCTGATGGGATAGGGCGATGCAGACCACATTCACCGAAGACCAGTTGAAAGACCCCGGCACCCGCCGCGCAAACGAGATTTTGCGCAACTGCGTGCATTGCGGGTTCTGCACCGCCACCTGCCCGACCTACCAGGTGTTGGGCGACGAATTGGACAGCCCCCGTGGGCGCATCTACCTGATCAAGGACATGCTGGAAAACGAGCGTGTGCCGGATGAAAAGACCGTCAAGCATATCGACCGCTGCCTGTCCTGCCTGGCCTGCATGACGACCTGCCCGTCGGGCGTGCATTACATGCATCTGGTCGATCACGCCCGCGAATATATCGAAAACCGCTACAAGCGCCCCTTCTCGGACCGGGCGCTGCGGTGGGTTCTGGCACGGATCCTGCCCTATCCGATGCGGTTCCGCTGGGCGCTGATCGGGGCCAAGCTGGGGCGGCCGTTCCGCTTTCTGATGCCCGACGCGCGCCTGCGGGCGATGCTGGACATGGCTCCGAAACACATCCCGCCGGTCAGCCGCAATGACGACCCCCAAAGCTTTGCGCCCAAGGGGCAGGCGATCAAACGCGTGGCCCTGATGACGGGCTGTGCGCAAAAGGCGCTGAACACCGACATCAACGATGCCACGATCCGCCTGCTGACCCGGCTGGGCTGCGAGGTCGTTGTGGCCGAGGGCGCCGGCTGCTGCGGGGCGTTGACCCATCACATGGGCAAAACCCGCGAAAGCCATGCCACCGCCGCCGCCAATATCCGCGCCTGGACCCGCGAGATGGACGGCAAGGGGCTGGATGCAATCGTCATCAACACCTCGGGCTGCGGCACCACGATCAAGGATTACGGGCACATGTTCCGCGACGATCCGCTGGCCGAGGACGCGGCGCGGGTGTCGGGCATTGCCATGGATGTCAGCGAGATCCTGATGCAGCTGGACTTGCCGCAGGGTGACGACAAGGGGTTGACGGTTGCCTATCACGCGGCCTGCTCGCTGCAACACGGGCAGCAGATCAAGACCTATCCCAAGGACCTGCTGAAAAAGGCGGGGTTCACCGTGGTCGAACCCGCCGACAGCCACCTGTGCTGTGGCAGCGCGGGCACCTACAACCTGATGCAGCCCGAGATCTCGGCCAAGCTGAAACAGCGCAAGGTGCGCACGTTGGAGGCCAAGAACCCCGATTTTATCGCGGCCGGGAACATCGGCTGCATGATGCAGATCGGGTCGGGTACCCAACTGCCCATCGTGCATACGGTCGAGCTGTTGGATTGGGCCACGGGCGGGCCTCGGCCCCCTGCGCTGGATCGGGCCGGACAGCCTGCGGATGCGGTGCCGATCCTGCGGTGATCGGGCCTGATGCGCCGACGCATCAGTCTGGTGCGGATTAGGCGCGGTCCGGCTCTGCCCTATTTTCGCCAAACGCCACGCGTAAGTAGATTGGCCGATACCTCATGCCGGAGAACCGCGTGCGTACATGGATCAGGGCGATAGCGTTATGTGTTCTGCCATTGGCAGCCACGGCGCAGGATACTGGGCTGCAAAGCCTTGAAACCTCGGATTCCGGGCGCGAATGGATGGCGGTTGGACGGCTGAACATCGACGGCACCGGCTTCTGCACTGGTGCGTTGATCTCACCCACGCTTGTTCTGACCGCAGCGCATTGTCTGTTCGACCAAGCGACCCGCCAACGAATTGATCCGGGCCAAATCGAGTTTCTGGCGGGGTGGCGACACGGCCGCGCATCGGCCTATCGCACAGCGCGCCAGGCGGTCATTCATCCGGAGTACGAGTATGACCGCGCCGCATCCGTCAGTCGTGTGCGCCACGACGTCGCGCTGATCGAGTTGTGGCAGCCGATCCGAAATACGACCGTGATCCCGTTTGAAACCGGCTACAGGCCGACGCGAGGCGAGGATGTCGGAGTGGTTTCGTACGCCCACAACCGCGCAGAAGCCCCTTCGCTGCAACAGGTCTGCTCGGTCATGGCGCAGCAATCGGGGGTGCTGGTCATGTCCTGTGACGTGGATTTGGGTGCGTCCGGCGCGCCGATCTTCTCGTTCTCAGGGGATCACCCCCGGATCGTATCGGTCGTGTCCGCAAAGGCCGAATTGGAAGGCCGGCGGGTATCGTTGGGAACAGCGCTGGAAGAGTCGCTGGAGGTGCTGCGCACCGAGCTGTCCGCAGGGAATGGATTTGGCGCCTCCGGCAAGACGCTCGAGCCTGGAAAGAACGTCGGCGCAAGGTTTGTCCGGCCATGACCTGCCGTATCGTGACATTGGCCCTGATTTTGGCCGGGATTGCTGCGTCAGCGGTGGCCCAGGACAGTGGCAAGCGCCGGCTGACCGATCGGGACGACCTGTATGGTTGGGAGGCGATCGGGCGGCTGGACATCGGAGACCGCTCGTTCTGCACCGGCACGCTGATCGCGCAGGATCTTGTTCTGACCGCAGCCCATTGTGCGACGGACAAGGCCACCGGTCGGACCTACGCACCCGGCGAAGTCACCTTTCGCGCAGGTTTGAGCGATGGACATGCGCTTGCCGAAGGCACGGTCGTGCAGATCGCCGTCCTTCCCGACTATGACCCCCGGGTTGGCCTGTCACCCGAGATGGTCCGGGTCGATGTCGCCCTGATGCGACTGGATCAACCGATCCCGTATACCGTCGCCAACCCATTTGCGTTGCACAGTGGCCGGGTCGCTGGGGATGAGATCAGCATCGCTTCGTACGGGCGCGGCCGATCCGAGGCAATCACGCGCCAGCGGTCCTGCCGGATTCTGGAGCGGCGCCAAGGTCTGATCACCTTCAATTGCGATGTCACGTTCGGATCCTCCGGTTCGGCCATTCTGGCCCGAAACGGGCCGCGTTGGCAGATCCTTTCTGTGGTTTCGGCGGTTGGTACCGACGGCCGTCGCAAGGTCGGGTTTGGCATGGAACTTGAGGGGATCGTCTCGGACCTCAAGGCCATCATGCGGCGGGATGCGCCGCAGCCAAAGGCCAAGATCCGGCGGCTGCAGGTCGGCTCGGGCAAGTCCAGCTCGGGCGCGAAATTCATCAGCTCCGGCGGGTCTTGAACTCAGCCAGATCCTTTCCCATCTCATGTGTGTCGGGCAGCCAAACCGGGGTCCGACGATGACCAACGCCCGTCCAATCGGAGGGCAAAACTCGTAAATCGCTCTGAACATGAGGATAACGAACATGCGTAGCTTTGATTTTGCACCACTGCACCGTGCAACCGTCGGCTTTGACCAGATTGCCGACATCATGGATCGGGTCATGACCAGCGAAGTGTCACAACCCAGCTATCCCCCGTACAACATCGAAAAAACCGATGCCGATGCGTATCGCATTTCGATCGCAGTCGCCGGCTTTGCCGAAGATGACCTGACGATCGAAGTCAAGGAAAACGCGCTGGTCGTGGCCGGCAAGAAAGCCACCGAAGACACCAAGCGCACCTATCTGCATCGCGGCATCGCCACCCGCGCCTTCGAGCGTCGTTTTGCTCTGGCTGACCACGTCCGCGTGACCGGCGCCAGCCTGGAAAACGGCATGCTGCACATCGACCTGAAGCGCGAGGTGCCCGAAGCGCTGAAACCGCGCCGGATCGAGATCACCTCGACCAAGGCGATCGAACAGGACGTGGTTGACGCCAAGCCCGTGAACTGAGGCCAAGACTGCCCAAGCGGCGATGATCGTCTCCTCCCTCGGTTGTCGCACAACCCCGCGTTCCTCCGGACGCGGGGTTTTTCATGACGGTTGCAAAGAAAAAGGGCGCCCAGAGGCGCCCTTGTCTCATGGTCCGTCCGATCAGACCGCCATGCAGATGTATTTCATCTCGAGATAGTCTTCCATGCCGTGGTGGCTGCCTTCACGGCCAAGGCCGGATTGCTTGACGCCACCAAACGGGCCCAGTTCCGAGCTGATGATGCCGGTGTTGATGCCGACGATGCCGTATTCCAGCGCCTCGGCCACCTTGTACACGCGGCTCAGATCCTTGGCGTAGAAATACGAGGCGAGGCCGAAGATCGTGTCATTGGCCATGGCGATCACCTCGTCCTCGTCCTCGAATTTGAACAGGGGCGCCAGCGGGCCAAAGGTCTCTTCCTGCGCGACCTTCATGTCCTGGGTCACGTCGGTGATGATCGTCGGCTGGAAGAAGGTGCCGCCCAGATCGTGCGGCAGGCCACCGGTCAGGATCGCGCCGCCATTGGCCGTGGCATCGGCGATGTGCTCCTGCACCTTGGCCACCGCCTCGTCGCTGATCAGCGGGCCGGTCGTTGTGCCATCGGACAGGCCGTCGCCGATTTTCAATGCCTCGACCGCGGCCTTGAGCTTGGCGGCAAAGGCGTCATAGACACCGGCCTGCACATAGATGCGGTTGGCACAGACGCAGGTCTGGCCGTTGTTGCGGAATTTGCACAGCATCGCGCCTTCGACGGCGGCATCCAGATCGGCGTCGTCGAACACGATGAACGGCGCGTTGCCGCCGAGCTCCATCGAGCATTTCATGACCTGGTCGGCGGCCTGGCGCAGAAGGATCCGGCCCACCTCGGTCGAGCCGGTAAAGGTCAGCTTGCGCACACCGGGGTTCTCGCAGAACTCCTTGCCGATCTCGCTGGCCTGTGACGAAGGCACCACGTTGAACACGCCCGCCGGAACGCCGGCCTGTTCGGCCAGCAGCGCCAGTACCAGCGCCGACAGGGGCGTTTCGGTGGCCGGGCGCGCGACAAAGGCACAGCCGGCGGCCAGTGCCGGGCCTGCTTTGCGCGTGATCATCGCGTTGGGAAAGTTCCATGGCGTGATCGAGGCCGCCACCCCGATCGGCTGTTTTAGCACCATGATCCGCTTGTCGCGCTGATGGCCGGGGATGGTCTCGCCATAGACCCGCTTGGCCTCTTCACCGAAGAATTCGATGAAGGAGGCGCCATAGGCGATTTCGCCCACCGCCTCGGCCAGGGGTTTTCCCTGTTCGGCAGTCAGGATCTTGCCCAGATCCTCGGCGTTTTCCATCATCAGGTCGAACCAGCGGCGCAGGATCGCGGCGCGCTCCTTGCCGGTCAGCTTGGCCCATTCCTTCTGTGCCGCCTCGGCCTGCGCGATGGCACCGGCCACCTGGGCGCGGCTGACATCCGCGACCTCGGCGATCACGTCGCCGCGGGCCGGATTGGTGACGGTAAAGGTGCCGTTGTCACCATCGACCCACTGCCCGCCGATATAGGCCTTGGTGACCAGAAGGTCGGGGTTCTTCAAAAGCGATTTCAGGTCGGTCGTGGTATCCAGCATGGGTCGGCCTCCGGGCAGGGAAAGAATTTGCGCGTACCCAATCAGGTGGCGCAGAACATGTCTAGGGCCACCCGGGGGCGTCAATCAATCCAGATTTGATCAAAAAACCGATCGGCGTGCGATGCAAGGGCCGGAAAGCATCAAAAGCCAGCCAGCTGTTGGTTTTGACGCCTATCTTTTTCGATAGGGTTTTGCCAAAGTTCCGGTGATTTGAGAGACCCAGGGGGATGTAAATCGTTATAACATTTCCTATCTTGTTGGGTAGATAAGAAAAACAAGGATTGGACAGATGTCGAACCAGCAATTCGAAGCATTGATCGAGGAAACCCAGGCCAAGGTGCGCGAAAGCCAGTCGCAGATCGAAGGGCTGACCTCGCGGATCGAGGCCGCACGCGCCAAGATCGGAACGGCCGAAGCGGATATCGACATCGAAAATGCCACGCTTGAAGACGTGCACGCCCATACCGAGGTGATGAACGCGAACATCGCCGAACTGATCATGGGGCTGGACGACGTCACCAGCGCGTTTTCCAAGGATTTCGACGAGATGCGCTCGAAGACCGGGTGGGAATCGTTCGTGGGCATCTTCTCGAAGGGTAAATCCGAGTCCATGCGCCAAGAACGGATGCGCTCAGCCAATATCGACGACAAACTGCAGGACCTGATCGCGAAATCAGACGTGATCGTGAAGCTGCTGGAAGGACAACTGGCCGTGCTGGAAGAGCAGCGCGTGAAGGTGGAGAACAACCTGACCGTCACGTTGGACGACCGCGAGGCGACCGTGGCCGAACTGGAAGCGTTGCGTACCGAGATTGAGGGCATGGACCCGGCGATCATCACGCTGGAAAACAAGATCAGTGTCGAGCAGAACGCCGCCGCGCGCACCAAGCTCGAAACCGAACTGGCCGAGCTGAACAAGCAGTACAACGCGAAGGTTCAGGACGAGCAGGTCAAGCTGGCCAAGTCCCAGACGCTTGAGCGCTATATCGAAAAGGGCAAGACCTGGGTCGACTCCCTGCAAAATCAGGCGGCGACGCAGATGGTGCTGATCAACAAGCTGCAGACAGACACGCAGCAACGCGTGGTTCTGTATGACGCCCTGACCAAATCGCTGAAAACCGCGCAGCAGCAGGACGTGGCCCACCGCATCAACGAGATCGGCGTGCAGACCGATCAAGAGGCGCAAACCGCCATGGCCGCCATCGGCACAGCGACCAACCAGAAAATGGCCGACATGCTTGAGGCGCATGAGGACCACATGGTCTTTGCCCGCGACGTGCTGGAGAAAAAGGCCAAGGCGGACGAGCGCTTTGCCCGCAGGTTTGCCTCGATTGTCGAGAAGCATGATAAGAATTTGTATGGGGGGTGAGGACTCAATCCGTTCGCCGCTAAAGATGCTAAGTTCAGCGGTGGGCGTTGCGCTCTTTGGGGCGCTTCTCATCCTGTTCGGGTACCTGACCCAATTGATTCCAGCATACCTTGGTCCCGATCTGAGATTGATGATGTTCTTCGTGCCATTGGTCTTCGCGCTCGGCTCATTTGGAGTTTCAGTCGTGTTCGCAGTCTGGGGCGCACTTTGGTTGGCATTCGAGGTATTCCTTCTATTGGTCGATAAGCTAAATGAGTAACCCAACCCAAGACCATGTCGGCCTGACCGATACCTTTGCCTCGCGCCGCTATTTCCGCAAATTCGAGGTGATCACCGTCCACCTCCTGCGCGTGGCCGCGACGATGGAGGCCGAGGGCGCGATCAGCAAGCAAGAGGTGCGGATCGTGTCGCGCTACCTCTCGGGGCTGCTCTACACCTTCCGGGCGCTCAGCATGAAATACCTGCTGGTCGGGCGCGACACGGGGCGGTTCTTTGGCAGCCTCGCCATGGACAAACGCGACAGCGGGTTTCCGGTGGCGGCCGAACTGCTGACCATGGCCAATGACGCGCAGCAGGCGCAGGTACATTTGGCGAATATGCCCTCGGAAGAGGACCTGAAAACCGAGATGGTGCGGACGATCATCAGCGACAGGGAAATCCCCACCAAGCTGCAGTTCGCACTGTCCCAAAGGCTCTATTACGAGGAATTGCTGAAAGGTCAGCTGTTCTGGGCTCGCAATGACCCGGAATGCCATTGGATCGAGACCGAGGGCGAGCGGCGGAAATTCCTGATTCATTGGGCGGTCTATGACAGCCAGATCAACCTGCCGGTCATCTACCTGATGCAGTTGGAGGACAGCGGCAAAACGGCCCTGCCCAAGGACCAGCGTCGCTGGCCCGAAGTGCAGGCGCATCTGATGGCGCAGTCGCTTGGCGGGTTGAAACTGGTGACCATCGCCAAGGGCTTCGATCAGGATTTCGACGACCTGCACCCCAAACACCTGCGCCGCATTCATGTGGGTCCGATGTATTCCTCGGCCTATACCGAGCAATCCGGCCCCCTGCGGCAGGTGTTGGAGGACGCGCAAGCCCCCGAGGGGCAGGATTGGGCTCTGGCCTGGACCACCGAAGAGCTGCACAGCGAAGAGGTCATCGAAGAACGCGCCGGATGGTTCTCGACCGTCGAGCGCGAGGTCTTTGCGTTGGACCCCTTCGGCGGACAGGGGGCCGAGACCGGGGCCACACGCACCCAGCGCTCGATCATTCTTCCCCAGCGTCCGTTCCAGGTTCTGGCCGAACGCAATCCGCCAGGCTTTGCGGATGTGCGCAAGTTTGTGGTCAGCAAGTCCGGGCAGGTGTTGCGATATTGATAATACAAAGGCGATTTTGAAATGAGTTTGACGTCAGACCAGATGGAATTGCGCGAAGACGATATTCGCAAGCACTATCCTGCCGCCACCGCGTTGCTGAACGGGTTCGAGCATGCGCCGCGCATAGCCAAACCCGCCGAGGCCGCCGTCGAACGGTCACCGGGTGTGTCGACGGGACGGCGGTTCCGGTCGACCACGCCGGGGTTGGTAACCCGCCGCACTGCGCGGGCCGATGGGGTGCATCTGGTCGAACGGATAGAGGCCGCGGATGACGGCGACGCGCTGGTGTCCCCACCGCAGGCGACCACACAGCAGGCGATCCGCCGGGCGATTGCCATCGCTCTTGCCTTGGCCGAAACCTATGCGGACCAGACCCCGCTGGCCGATCTGAAACGCGCCAATCTGGCCGGAGATCTTGCCGCCGCGCGCAAGACCGAATTCTCGGATCTGCTGACCGCCGAAGCGTTGATCACCTTGCACACCTTCGGCAATGCGTTGGCCTATTTGATGTCCTCGCATCTGGGTGAGACCACGGTCGAAATCGGTGAAATCGATGAGGTCCTGACAGACAACGGCCAACTCGCCCTGCACGGTGCCCTTTGGGAGCTGGATCAGGTTCTGGCCAAGCACGCGCCCGATGATGCCCATCTGATCGCGGCCACCAGTGCCTATGCAGAGCAACTGATGGAAAAAGCTGCTCTGCGCGCGCAAACGGCTGGCCATCTGGCGCCGTTCCAGAACGCCGCCTGGCATATCGAGGCCGACGAACTGACGATCCGGGGATTTGAGCCCGCGTCGAAGGCCAAATCCACCACGCTCACCATGACGTTCAAGAAACCGAACGAGGTGGTGGGCAACCATATCGCCAAATATCAGGCCATGAAGCTGGCCAAAATGCTGATGGCTTATGATTTTGACCGTCGCCTGAACCCGTTCGCGGAGCTTGGCGGTTTTATCTTTACCTTCATGGGCGACGGCAAACCGGGCACCGGCAAGACCACTCTGATCCAGATGATGGCCGGGCTGATCAATGATTATTGCCAGAATGCAGGCTATCCGTTCCGCTATCAGAACCTGAGCACCGACAATATCGACAGCTATCAGGGCAAATCCGGCCAGAACGCCAAGGCGTTCATCAACACGATCATTGACCCCTCGGTCATCGGTTTTGGCACGATCGACGATATCGATCAGCTGGCCGGCAAACGCGGCGACCGGCAGTCGTCAGCCGGTCAGCTGGAAATCACCGCCGTGCTGATGGAGAGCTTTGCGGGCGCCAACACCGTCGTGCGCGGCAACTGCACCTTTGGCATGTTCTCGAACTACCCCGAGAATGTGGACGACGCCCTGCGCCAGCGGGCCGGTGCGCGGTTTCTGGTGGATGGGCCGCAAACGCGCGAGGATTACATCGACATCCTGCACCTGCTGATGGGCCGTAACCACGACATACCCTTAGGTGAACACGAAGCCTATGCTGCGCAGGAAATCAAGAAAGCCGTCGCTGCCAGTTTCGAAAGCCATTCCCGCCCGCATGAGGATGCATTGTTGCAGGTCTATGACCGGGTGTCGGGCGATATCGGCCAGATGGACACGATCGCCAAGCTGGGCACCTATCTCAAGGCGATCCAACAGGCGGATGAGCGCTTCACCGGTCGCGCGATCAAGAACATCACCGACGCGGTCAAGGTCCGCGCGATGGATTTCGAACTGCCCGACGAATGGATGGAAAACCCCGACCTGTTCCTGTTCCGCGACTACGACACCAAGAAGGCGATGATCGAGGACCTGCGCCAGCCGATCACGGTCGAAATGGTGATCCAGGAAATCAACCGCTACGCCGACAGCGAATTCCGCTATGCCGACAAGAGCGATGAGGTCGCTATCGAAAACGCCGTCCGTGAGATGGGCCGGATGGAAGAGGCCAAGCGGCGGTATCTGGAGGGGAAGGGGTGAAGAAGGGAGTTGCGAGCTCGGCATCGAATGCCGGGAACACGATAGAGAAGAACGGATTGACATGTTTTGTCTGAGATTACATCAGGCACAAGGATATTTCTTGCCCGCTGAAACATCTTTTCAGCTCAATTTTCTGAGAAAACCAGTCGTTCCCCGGAGTGCCAGTTTCATTGCAAGCACCTTGCAGCAAATCAAAAAAGTACTGCCTAATCTATCTCAAGCTCAACAAATTCGAGCTCAAGACCTTGGATTGGATTTTGCGGCCGACGATTGGTCTGCACTATTGAAGCAAAGCGATATATGGGATGAAGAGCAATGATCCGCCTCATCGAAAAAGGCCTGATGTTCGGCAACCTTGTCCACATCTCCAGCCCGGCTCTGGTCGAGCGATATAACCGCGCGCTGCAGCATCTGGCGGGCAAGACCACGGCGCTGACGGATTTCCATGTCGATATCTCGGGCTATTCGCCGGAGGTGGGGATTGAGCTGGAGGATGAGCTTTACCTCAACCCCAACGGGGTCAACCGGCAGTTCATTCTGCTGACGACCGAACAGAAACGCGCGCCGCTGCTGAACGTCAAATTCTCGACCTCGCGCGATATCCTACGCGAATTCATCGAGATGAACGAGGCGCAGTTGTTCGCCCTGACCGCCACCGATGCGGTGGCCGGAGAGCTGGTGAACTCGGTCTTCAAACTCACGACGCCGCGCGACCTGCTGAACCTGCGCAATATTGAAATCGAGGCCGACACCGTGGGCGGCACCCTGCGCAAAGCCGAGCAGCTGGCAGGCATGGTCGAGCGGTTCAAGACCGAGGAAGACGCCTGGTTCGATGATGTGCTGATCGCGAAAATGATCGAAACCGCTAAGGAAACCGGCGACGTCACCCGCAACCCTGTCCGGCTGCGCCACACGGTGTTTGAACAGCGCAACTTCTGGACGGCGCATTTCGGCGGCATGTATCTGTTCCCGGATCTGGATCACCCGGCGGCGATCTGCATGGGTGAAAGGCCAGAGGATTTGCCGATCAAATATGTCTTTGATCCGTCGCAGCGAAACCAGATTGCCAAATTTCTGAATTACAACGATCTGGTCGAGCCGATCGTCAAGGCCCGCGGCGTGGATGCCGCCGCGATCCTGCAACAGAAGATGGACTTTCTGACCGTTGACGCCGCCGCGGATGCGGGCATTGATCTGACCGGGCTGGACCGCAGCGACATGCGGCGTTTGGCGCGCAATCACGCGGATCGCTTGCCCGAAGCCTATCATGGCCTCGCGCAATTGTTGCGCTGGGCGACAGATGGCGGGCCTTGGCCGCGTATCACCTCGGATCATCCGGCCTATTTCTATTCGCTGCGCGCCGCCAATACCCCGAACCGCGATCTTGTGAATATGCTGCTGGCCGAACTTGCCCCGCTGGACCCGCGCCAGATGTTCATTTGCCACAAGGAACTGTTCTACCGCACCTATGGTGGCTGGGCAGAGCCGAAAAAGGCCTATGTGGCCGAGTTTCTTGCCCGTGAATATCAAGTGGACAAGGCCGGGGCCCGCGCCGCACTGTTCGGGCATGAACCCGACATGAGCGGCGAAGACCGGGTCAGCGAGGCGGTGATCGCACGGGTCGGCCCTTGGGGCGCGGTAAGGAAAGAGTGATATGTTCGGAGCAATGCGCCTGTTTCTCGGTTTGCTTGTCGTTCAGACGATTGCCTACTTTGCCTTGTCACTTTACTCGCGTCGCGTCCGGCGGCAAAAGCTTGAGACGTGGTGGGAAGAGAAGGGCAAGACCGGCAACAAGGAAGCCTTTGTCGAACGCGGATTGCATGTCTATGACAATTCGTTCCGTCGCAAACTGATCCTGGGTGTTTATATCGTGCCTTGGGTGGCGATCGCCGCGCTGATCTATGTCGTGAACTACATGTGAGGTTTTGGGAATGGTCTACATCAAATGGGCGTTCATCCTGATTTTCTGGATCACGCTGGGTGCGATCCTGCAATACTCGCTGCCGCAGCACGACATTGTCCGCATCGTAAACACCTACGAAGAGCGGCAGGATCTGACGGATTGGACCCGCGTTTTCTGGTCTGAGCCCGATGATCAGTCGACCAGCCTTTCGAACCGCGATGTGCAGTTCATCCAAGCCGTGCGGGCGAACGGCAAGCCGATCGTCTATCGGAACGAAGATACCAGCTGGGGTTGGCCACCCTATTTCAAGTTCGATACCGCCAACCTTTACACCGAAGCCAACGACGCGATCTCGGACAAGGATGATCCGGATTGGGTTGTCGTGACCCACTACGGCTGGCGCAACGAGTTTCTGTCGATCTTCCCGAATGCCATCTTCATCAAACATGTCGAAGGACCGGACGTTCGCATCATTCCCTGGTTCAACATTATTTTCCTGACCGTGTTTTTTGCCATCGTCTGGGCGCTTTGGGTGCGTTGGCGCAGGTTCCGCGAAGCCCGCATCGACCCCATGCTTGAAAGCGTCGAGGATGGTCTCTACGCCGCTGGGGATGCGATCGACGAACGAAGATCCAGTTTCCGGCGCTGGCTGGACAGTTGGAAGTCAAAATAGACCAGAACCGGAAACCAGTTTGACCATCGGCTACCCGGCTAGGCGTCTCGCTATCTGACGACAAACTCGGCATGAAGGGCCCCGGCGGCTTTGATGGTTTTGAGGATGTCGATCATATCCCGCGGGGACACGCCCAACGCGTTCAGGCCGGCAACCACCTGCGACAGCGTCGTTGCTTCTGGGATTTCTGCCAACCCGGTGCCGGGGTCCTCCTCAATCCCTGCGATGGTTCGCGGCACAACAACGGTCTCCCCTCTGGCAAAGGGGTTGGGCTGAACGGCGATCGGAGATTCCTCTACCCGAAGTGTCAGGTTGCCTTGAGAAACCGCGACACGTGAGATTCGGACCTCCTGCCCCATGACGATCGTGCCGGAGCGTTGATCTACAACCACGCGAGCCTTGGTTTCGGGTTCAATCAGGATGTTTTCGATCCGGCCGATCGCATGCGCGGTGGAAGGAGCCCGCGTTTCCGGGATGCTCAATTCCACCGTGCCCGAGTCGCGCATGACCGCAACGGCGCGATTGAACTCGCGATTGATGGCCGCTTCGATCCGACCGGCGGTCGTAAAGTCCGGCTCGCGCAGGGCCAACCGCAATTGGGAAAGACCTGACAATTCAAAGTCGATCTCCTGCTCGACCCGGGCCCCGGCGGGGATGACACCGGATGTCGGGACTCCTTGAACAACCGATGCAGCGTCGCCCTCGGCGACTGCACCACCTGCCAGAACGGTGCCCTGCGCAACTGCGTAGATCTGCCCATCCGCGGCGTTCAACGGTGTCATGACGAGCGTGCCGCCCAGCAGGCTTTTGGAATCTCCGATCGCCGAAACGGTCACATCGATCTGCCCGCCCACCCTCGCAAAGGGCGGAAGGGTGGCGGTGACAAGAACGGCGGCGACGTTCTTGGGGCGAAAGTCCTCGCCAGTGACGTTTACACCCAACCGTTCCAGTATGTTCGACATGATTTCTTCGGTGAACGGAGAATTGCGCAGCCCGTCACCGGTTCCGTTCAGTCCAACGACAAGGCCATATCCCACGAGGTCATTGCCGCGCACACCGTCAAAATTCACTAGATCCTTGAGCCGGACAGCCCCGGAAACCGCCACCGAAGGCAGCATGATCAGAAGGAAGGCCAGAAGTCTCATCTCAGGAAATTCACCAATGATAGGGTCGAGTTGCGGACAGTGACCGAATAGAGGCTTTCGAGCTGGAACTGCACGGTCTGCAGGTGTGCCGCAGTTTCGTAGGGATCGGCGGCGACAAGTTCGTTGTGCGCGTATTCAAAACTGGTCCTGGCCGCCTCATTTCGTGTTTCGGCCTGTTCGATGCGGGCTTGCACCGCTCCGATCTGAGCGCGCATCGTCACGACGTCATCTTTGGTGTTGGCCAGAGCCACGCCCAGATCGGTAAACAAGGCAGTCTGCAGGTCTGGTGGCCATCCCAGCGCGCCCTCCGTCGCCAAGGCCGCAAGCGCGACATCGCGCAATCCATCCCGAAGTTTCGGATCATTGGCCGTAAACGGCATGTTCACCCGCTCGGTCTCCGAAATCTGCATTGGTGCGAGGGTCGTGTTGGACCCGTTGTACATGACTGCCTCGAATCCGGCAGGGTCATTGAACCAATCGTCGGCCGCCTGGCGAATATCGGTCAGGGTTGTCAGCCCTGCCAATTCGGTTCGCAGAGCAGCCAGTAGCGTGTCCGTCGACTTCAACGGAGAGGTGTCCGTGGCGGTTCCCGCGAACAAGCTGCGGCCACCGACCCGCGTGTTCAGTGAAGAAATCATCGTGTCCAGTTCGTTGCGCGCCTGAGCCGAGGCCTGAGCATGCGAAGTCGCTTGGTTGGACGTCCCAAACGCGAGCAGAGAAGCCGAAACCTCGCCGATCGAGGTCTCAAATGTCTCGAGGCTGATCTGAGTGGCATCAGCAAACAGATTTGCCTCGGCGGTCGCCGTAGAGAAGGCGTCCAGCTGTGCAATTTTTCGATCCAGGTCCATCAGATGCGAGTAATCGCCACTGAGACGCCCAGAAATGTCAGCGGTTTGACCCGTAGACATTTCATAGGACAGGGTTTCGATCTGCGTTTTGATCTCGGTGCTGCGCGCACGCAAGGTCAGACCGCGGGCCAGATCACCAATCGAGTTCAAGGTCATGGTTACATCCTCAGCAGCAAATCCATCAATTCGTCGACAACGGTGACGATCCGCGCATTGGCGGCATAGGCCTGTTCAATCTGCATCATGCGCTGCAATTCGGTGTCACTGTCCACGCCTTGCTCGGCCACTAACTGTTCCATTTGGAGTTGCGCGTTGGATGCGTAGCTTTGGCGTGATTGAGCGGTATGGGCAGCTGTGCCAGCTTTGGACAAAAGCGACACCGACACTTCACTGGCCCGCAGGGCCCCTGTGCCGAAAGCCGGGGCAGGGCGCGGCGTGGTCAATACGGCGCCAAAAGCCTGCAGCTGGGTTGCCTCACCGGGGTCGTTCGGTCCAACGGCCCCCAACCCCGCGCGCAGTTTCCAACTGTCGCCGCCGGCATCTGGATCGACAATCGGGTTGAGCTCAAGACGGGACGCGAGCCCCGCCGGCGCCGTGGCATCGAAACGGGCGCCGGCATCGGTGAACAAGCCTGGATCAGTCGGCATCGCGGTCGGATCCAGGCCGGCAGTTTCGAACCGTTCGATCAGATCGCGCGCGACTGCGTCCAGGTCCGCATGCGCGTCGATGGCCAACACGTCGCGAATGTCAAACTGGGCTGCCAGAGCGCCGCCGCGGATCTGTGCGGAATCACCGGATGTGCGGACTGGCCGTCCATTGAGTTCGAGCCCGGACAGCAGTCCGTTTCCTACGGTCATGTGCGGTTTGGTATTACCGGTGACCGAGAACGCGAACTCTGCGGCTGATCCTTCTAGAAGTATCAGCCCACCGTCGGAGTACAGCGAGACGCGGTTGTTGTCGCGCGCCACGACATTGACCGGAACCAGCTGGTTGACTTGGTCAATGAGAACCTGGCGTTGATCCAGCAACCCATTGATATCGCCGCCCGCGTTCTCAACAGCCGGGATCTTGGCATTCAACGCTTCGATATCTTTCAGGTTTGTATTCAGTGTTTCGACATACGTCCCGATTGTTCGGTCCGCGTCAGAACGCATCTTGCTGAGGCCGTCGGACGCCTTATTCAAATCGGCAACCAGATCCCCAGCTGCGCGCGCCGCCAGATCCAGACGCTCGACCGAGCCGGGATTGCTTGCGGCCGTGATCAAGCTGTTCTCGAATGCGCTCAAAGATACCGCGATCGATCTGCCGTCATCGGGGGTACCGACCAATGCTTCGAATTGCGAGTAAAACTCCGAGATTGCCGAGGCCGCCGCGTTATCCGCCGTTGCCGCGCGCAGGTTCGCCATCAGAACAGGATCTTGATGGCGGGTGATTCCCACGACCCTGACGCCGTTGCCGGAAATAGAGTTGGTGGTCAGCTCCAACGTCCGCTTGGCGTAGCCGGGCGTCAGCGCATTGGCTATGTTGCCCGAGACGACGGCGGCGCCGCGGCTTGCCGCGCCCAGCCCACCCAGCGCGTTATTCAGGGCCGTTGACATGCTCATGAGGCCGTTCCTTTCCGCTTTGCAGGTTCAGATCAGCGCTTGATGTTGGTTGTTTCCTGCAACATCTCGTCGACTGTCTGGATCACCTTTGCGCTTGACGAATAGGCGCGCTGGGTTTGGATCATCGACGTCAGTTCAGTTGCAACGTCGGTCGTCGACTCTTCGCGCGCGAAGGAAATCAATTCGCCCGTCGGACCTTCGCCGGCATCCCACAGGAAATAAGTTCCACTGTCGCGAGACGGCGCATATGTCTGGCTGTCGAGTGCGGTCAGCCCATTCGGGTTGGGGACGTCCGCCAGCGGTATCTGGTACATCCGACGGGTGACGCCCGTGTCATACAGCGCGTAGACGTATCCGTTTTCATCGACCTGAACGCTGGACATGGTCCCGACTGCGGATCCGTCCCGGGTGATCGAAACCGGCGCAAACGTGTCGGACAGTTGAGTGATTCCATCGCTGTCACCGATCAGACCGATATTGACCTCCATCGGGCCGCCGGCGACGTTGACGACAAAGCTGCCGGTGGTCGGATCATAGGTGCCACCGGACACGGTGGTCACACTTGCAAGGGTACCGCCTGCGGTTCTGCTGTCCGTAAATGTCAGCGTATATTCACCGATCACGGCACCGCCCGAAGCGGAGTCGCGCAAGATCATCGTCCATTCGTTGCTGGACCCGGCGGCCGGCACCGTCGGGACAAGCTCGATATCGACATTCTCGGGTTTGCCCAAATTGTCGAAATATTCGACGGACAAGGGCTGCGTGTCACCAGGTGCGCCGGCATCGGTGGCCGTGGCGGGCAGGTTCATGCGCAGGTTCATTGCGGTGGTCGGCGAGCCGGACAATTGATTGACGCTGAGTTGAACCGGCTGCAACGCTGCGGGTGTGTCGCGCGAAACGTTGGGAATGGACCCATCGGCGTTGGCGGGCCAGCCCAGCAGCACAAGTCCGGACTCGGTAACCAGATACCCTTCCGCATTGGTTCGGAAGGATCCGGTGGTGGTCAGAAGCATTTCGTTTGAATCGGTTCCAATCTGGGAACTTGGGCGAACCGGCAGCATGCCCCGGCCGCGCACGGCCAGGTCGGTTGAGTTGTTGGTGGTAACCAGCGAGCCACGCTGATCGATCAGTCGCTGGCTGGTGGTCCGGACGCCGCCCGCCGAATAGCTTCCGCCCTGGCCCGACGTCACCATCGAATGAAAATCCGTCTCAACCCGCTTGTAACCGTAGGTCGAAGAGTTGGCGATATTGTCCGATATGGTCGCCAACCTGTTCGCGTTGGCCTTCAAGCTGGCCACACCGGCATTCAGCGAAGAGGAAATTGTCATCGGCACGCCCTTCTGTTGCGTAAATCGTTCCCGCAACAGCTAACGCGCTGGGCCTTAACAGCGCGCTAACAAGTAAAATGCCAGATATCCTCCGATCTCAGGGATTGCGTAGAAACACGATCTCGATCCGGTTGTTGCGGGCCGCCATCGGGTTTTTCACCTCCAGCTTGCGATCGGCATGACCCGTGACCCGTTCAAGCCGTTTGGCGCCGACCCCCTTGTCCTGAAGCATCTGCCGTACCACCTGCGCGCGCGAAGTCGACAGATCCCACGACGGATTTCGGGCCAGAACCACCGGAGAGGAATGCACGTGACCCTCGACCGAGATGGAATTCATCACCATGTCCGATGAACGTGCAACCAGCAGTACCAGTGCACGCATCATCTGCGTTGGAGAATCGGAACCTCTCTCGAACAGCGGCTCATCTTCGGTATCGAACAGCTCGACGATCAGACCCTCGTCCGTCACTCGAGTGACAATATGCTTCAAGGCCTTTTTGGACACCATGCTTTCGCCTGACCGCCCCAGCAGCCGCGCCTCGAGCGACGAGAAGTCTTCGAACGCGCCGCGCCCGCCGCCATCGGCATCCACACCGGTCGAACCCCGCGCGCGCTTGGCCTCGGTCGGGTTCTTGTTCGTCGCTCCCGAGCCGTCCATCACCATGGTTTTCTCCGAGAACATATTGTCGCCCCCAAAGGCCCCGTCGCCCCCGCCGGAAACGGGATTGATCGGAATTGTCGGAGAGAAGTAGTCCGCCAAACCCTTGCGTTGCTTTTCTGTCGTTGCGTTCAGCAGCCACATCAACATGAAGAACGCCATCATGGCCGTCACGAAGTCCGCATACGCGACCTTCCAGGCGCCGCCGTGATGGCCATCGCCACCCGAAACGCGCTTCTTCTTGATGATGATCGGCGCCGCATTTGATTGCGCACCCATCTAAACCACCCTTTTTCACCCACCCATTGGATTAACAGCGCGGGGATTAAGGGCGGCTTAATATCTAAAACTGTTCAGACCTTTGCCGACCCATCATTGGACCATCCCGGCGTTGGCCCGGCGCAGGATGACCGAAAGGCGGTTGAAACTGTTCTGGACTCCGTCCGGATCGAGTTTGCCGAAAAAGCCATCAAGCTCGTCATGGATGCGAACCGCCTGATCCAGGAGCGGGTCCGTGCCCGGCGTGTACAGACCCGCCTTGATCATCACTTCGGACTGCTCGTAGCTTCCGACCAACCGGCGGGCTTCGGTGATCAGCTTGTTTTCCTCGGGTGTCGCCGCAGCCGGTAAAGAGCGCGAGACCGAACGGCTGAGCGCGATGGCTGGAAAGCGCCCTCGCTCGGCGATCTCGCGACTTAGCACGATATGCCCGTCAAGAACGCCGCGCAGGATGTCGGCCACCGGTTCATCCATGTCCGAACCCGCGACCAGAACGCTGAACACGGCGGTGATGTCGCCCTGATCGGCGGTTCCCGGGCCGGCGCGTTCACAAAGGCCGGCGATCATCGGTGTGACCGAAGGCGGAAAACCCCGCAGGGACGGGGCCTCACCCATGGCGACGGCGATCTCGCGATGCGCCTCGGCGAACCGGGTGACAGAGTCGCACAGGAACAGAACGCTCAGACCCTGATCCCGCAAAAACTCGGCCGCTGTCATCGCAGACCAGGCGCAGCGCCGGCGGGCCAGAGCTGATTGGTCGGACGTGGCCGCAACCACGATCGAGCGCCCCATACCTTCGGCGCCCAACGCGGTCTCGACGAATTCATTCACTTCGCGCCCGCGTTCGCCCACCAGCGCGACGACCACTGCATCGGCTTGCATGGATCTGGCCAGCGTTGCCAGCAAACTTGATTTTCCCACACCCGACCCCGCAAAAAGGCCGACACGCTGCCCTTGGACGATCGGAAGCAGGGTGTTCAAAATCGCCAACCCGGTGGCCATACGGTCTCCCAGCGGTTTGCGGTCGACGGCCCGGGGGGGCGCGGACATCACGTTGCGGGCCTGCGTCCCGGGAAGAAGTGGTTTGCCGTCCAGCGGTTTGCCGAACGGATCGACCACGCGACCAAGCCAATGCAAACCGGGTGCAAAAACCGGAGTCGGCTCAAGATAGACCCTGTCCCCCAGGCGAACGCCGTCAGGGGCTGCGCCAGGCAGCATGTGAACGGCTTCGGCCTCGACCTGCAACACTTCGCCAGCCAAGGGCTGGTCGTCGCGTCGCCGCAAAATCAGATGGTCGCCGATGCGCGCGTGTTCCGCCAGCCCTTCGACCTCGATCACCCCACCGGAAACACCCGCGACCAGACCCATGTGCCGCACTGGAGAAAGCCGTTCGAACTGGTACTTCAGAATCGAGGGATCGAGGTCGGACATGGCGTCGGCTCCAATTGGTTTCTGAAAACGGTTTCTAAAGGAATCGGGGTTAAGCCTTGATTGAAATTGATCGAGGGAGAAGCCCCGATGTTCTCGGACCTGAACGTCTTTAAAGTTGCGTACGCCCTGGCAACCCACGCCGGACAACGGCAGGCCGTCATCTCGCGCAACATGGCCAATGCGGATACGCCCGGCTACCTGGCTCGCGATATTGAGCCTTTCGCGGAAGCCTTTGAAAAATCCAGTGCCACCAGCGCAATGAGCGCGACCCGCGAAGGTCATTTGAACGGTGTCGGGCCGGGGGGGATGACTTGGGCCGAACATATGCGCGGCGGCGCCGTCGATCCCAATGGCAATGGTGTTTCGCTTGAAGAAGAAATGCTGAATGCGGTCGAGGTCAAGCGACAGCATGACCGCGCGCTGGCCATCTACAAGTCCTCGATCGGGATCCTGCGTACCAGTCTGGGCAAGGCGTGAGGAGGCCGTCATGAGCGATTTCTCCAAGTCCCTTGCCGTCACCGCCAGCGCGCTGCGGGCGGAGGCTGCGCGCCTGCGCCATGTTTCGGAAAACATCTCGAACGCGGATACTCCGGGTTACCGGCGCAAATCGGTTCCTTTCGAGACGGTGCAGAAGGACGGCACTGATCTGGTTCAGGCCGGTCGGGTCAGGCTGGACCGGCGGGCGTTGCCCCGGATCTATGATCCCAGTCACCCGATGGCGGACGCCAGCGGATACTACGCAGGGTCCAATGTCGATCTTATGGTCGAGATCGCCGACGCGCGTGAAGCGCAACGCAGTTACGAAGCAAACCTCAAGATGTTCGACCAGACCCGACAGATGTCGGCCAGCCTCATGGAATTGTTGAGAAAATAAAGGAAAGCCAGAATGGATATCCGATCGATCACCGCGGCTCAGAGCTATGCGCATGCCCGCCCGGCCACCCAAGCGGATCCGGGAACAAGTGGCGCGGCACAAGGGCTGCGCGCAACTTTTCAGGACTTTGCGGAAACCCTGAAACACAGCGAAGAGGTCGCCAATGCGGCCATGATTGGTCAGGCCGACCCACATGCCCTCGTGCAGGCACTGGCTCAGACCGAACTTGCGGTCGAAACAGCGGTTGTGGTGCGCAATAAGGTCGTTGAGGCCTACCAGGAAATTCTCCGGATGCCGGTCTGAACGATGCTCAGCGAAGGTCTGTTCTATGACGTCGTACGTCAGGCCCTTTGGATTGCCGTGATCACGTCAGTTCCGATTCTGACGGTCGCGCTGGTCACCGGTTTGGCCGTGGGCCTGTTCCAGGCCTTGACATCCATCCAGGAGATGACCCTGACCTTCGTTCCCAAGTTGGTGGCCATCGTCATCGTGTTCTGGGTCTCGATGGGCTTCATGACGCAGACGCTGGTCACATTCTTCACCTCGACACTGGTTCCGCTGATTGCAGGAGGTCGCTGATGGATACAGCCTACGTCACCCTGTCCCGTCAAACCGGGCTGATGAACGAAATGCGTCTGGTCGCGAACAATATCGCCAATGCGCACACGACGGGTTACCGCCAGCAGGGTTTGGTGTTTTCCGAGTTTGTGAGGGACCTTCCCGGCAGCCCCTCTCTGTCCATGAGCCGTGCTCAGGCGCGCAACACGTCTTTTGCACAGGGCGTGTTGACGGAAACCGGTGGGCAATTCGATTTTGCAATCGAAGGCAGTGGGTTTTTCTTGGTTGAAACTCCGTCCGGCAACCGTCTGACCCGGGCGGGTAGCTTTTCACCGGACGCCAATGGCGATCTGGTTACGATGGATGGGCACCGTGTGCTGGACAGCAACGGGGCCCCAGTATTCATCCCACCGGACGCAGCAACAATTGATGTGGGCGGCGACGGGACGCTCAGCGTGAATGGACAGGCTTTGGGGCAGATCGGGGTGGTTCAGCCCGCTGAAGGCACCGAGTTGGCGCGGGAAGGCAGCACCCTGTTCAAACCGGAAGGCGAGGTCGAGCCGGTCGAGCGACCGGTGGTTCTCAACCGGTTTCTGGAGGGTTCGAACGTCAACGCCATCGGCCAAGTGGGCCGGCTGATCGAAATCCAGCGTGCCTACGAACTGGGGCAGAGTTTTCTGGACGCCGAAGATGAAAGGGTCCGCGGCGCCTTGAAGACCTTGATGCGCTGATCTGAAACTGCAGGAGAAACCGAAATGCGAGCCCTGAAAATTGCCGCGACTGGAATGGCGGCGCAACAAATGCGGGTCGAGACGATCTCGAACAACCTGGCGAACATGTCGACCACGGGCTACAACGCCCGGCGGGCTGAATTTGCGGATCTGCACTATCAGCAGATGGCTCGCGCCGGCACGGTGAACGCCGCGGACGGGACTGTCCTGCCGACGGGAATACAGCTTGGTCTGGGTGTTCGTCCCGCGGCCGTGACCGTCGAGTTGGCCCAAGGCGCGTTGTCCGCGACGGGCAGTGACCTGGACATCGCGATCGAAGGGCGCGGATATCTCGAGGTGGTTCTGCCAAACGGCCAGTCGGCCTATACCCGTGACGGCAGTCTGAAGCGATCGGCCGAAGGCCTCATCGTCACGTCGGACGGGTTTGCGGTCGCCCCCGAAATAACCATCCCGGACGACGCGCGGTCGATTTCCATTAACGCGTCCGGCGAGGTCTACGCCTATTTTGACGACACCGCGGAAGGGCAACTGCTGGGGGAATTCACGCTGGCCAGCTTTTCCAATGCCAAGGGCCTCGAGGCCATCGGCAGCAACCTGTTCAAGGAAACCGAGGCTTCGGGCGCTCCGATCGTGGGCACCCCAGGCGAGGACGGGCTCGGAATGCTGCGTCAAGGCTATTTGGAAGACAGCTCGGTTGATGCGGTACGTGAGGTGACCGATCTGATCGAGGCGCAGCGCGGCTATGAAATGAATGCCAAGGTGATTTCGGCCGTCGACCAGATGATGGGCGCGACGACACAGGTGCGCTGATGCGGGTCGTGGGCTTCATATCCCTGTGGCTTCTTCCGGTTGTCGCCTTTGCTGACATAGTCGTGCCAACCAGAACGATCCGGGCCAAGGAGATCATTGGATCCGCTGATCTTCAGTTGAAATCCGGTGAGGCACCCGGCGCGGTAAATGATCCTGCAGACCTGATCGGGCAGGAAGCCAAGACCGCTCTGTATCCCGGTCGGCCAATTCTGATGGCAAGTGTCGGCCCTCCCGCCCTGGTCGATCGGAACGATCTGGTGACGCTTGTCTTCGTGAAAGGCGGACTGTCCATCGCGGTCGAAGGGCGCGCGCTGGGCCGCGGAGCCGCCGGTGATCGCATCCGAGTCATGAACCTGTCGTCACGAACGACGGTAACCGGAAAAATCCGTTCCGACGGCCAAATCGAGGTATTTTGATCATGAAACTGTCCAGATCCCTGTTGCTGGCCATCCTGTCCCTTTCCGCCTGCGGGCGTTTGGACCATCTGGGCAAACCGCCCAGCCTGTCGCCAACTACGGAAACTCCGGAACACGTGGCGATGTTGTGGCCGGGTTTGCCGTTGCACACTCAATCTCAGCGCGCCGTGGACGGCGCGTCTCTGTGGAGTGGGGGTCAGCAGTCTCTGCTGGGTGATCAGCGCGCCATCAAGAAGGGCGATATTCTGACTGTCGTGATCGAGCTTGATGAAAAGGCCGAAATCTCGAACGATACAAACCGGTCGCGCGGCAGCTCGGAAGATCTCAAGGTTCCCGGCCTCTTGGGATTGCCCCAGCGCGCAGCGAAACACCTGCCAGATGGTGCGTCACTGGACGAGGCGGTTTCGACCGATTCCGCGTCAGTCAGCAAGGGCAAGGGGTCGGTGAAACGCAAGGAAAAGCTGACACTGCGCGTCGCCGCAACGGTGATCGATGTCCTGCCGAACGGCGTCCTGTCGATTTCCGGAACACAGGAACTGAGGGTGAATTTCGAACTTCGCGAGCTGCTGGTGTCTGGCTATGTGCGTCCGCAG
This sequence comes from Ruegeria sp. BHSC029, assembly GCF_059613085.1. NCBI lineage: Bacteria > Pseudomonadati > Pseudomonadota > Alphaproteobacteria > Rhodobacterales > Roseobacteraceae > Ruegeria > Ruegeria sp. BHSC029. Next base: position 332,250 of record NZ_JBXWRU010000006.1, on the reverse strand, counting down.
GACATCTCGCGCCAGAACGAGATTACCTACGACAAGATTGCGTCTGCACGGGTGTCCTATGGCGGCCGCGGCCAGATCACGGATGTTCAGCAGCCACGATACGGGCAACAGGTGCTGGACGCGCTGTTGCCGTTCTAAGGTGTTCAAATGATGAAGAAACTGCTCCCCGTTCTCTTTTTGATTGCAGGTCTCGGGGCCGGCGCTGCGGCTGGGCTATTTTTGACACCGGGACCAGCGGAAACCGTGGCCGATGCCAAAGCACCGGAGCCTCACGCCGAGGAGACCGCCAAGGCAGACAAGGCGAACAAAACCTCCGGCCATAGTGAGACATCGGGCAAGGCTGGTCCCTATGAGTATCTCAAGTTGACCAAACAGTTCGTCGTTCCGGTCGTCGAAGAAAACGAAATCTCTGCTCTGGTGACTATGTCGCTGAGCCTGGAAACCCGGCCGGGCATCTCGGAGGAGTTCTACAAAATCGAACCGAAACTGCGGGACGGGTTTCTTCAAGTGCTGTTTGATCACGCGAATATTGGTGGGTTCGACGGCGAATTCACGCAATCGGACAATCTTGAGGTGCTGCGAAAGTCTCTGTTGGAGGTTGCCCGAAAGGACCTTGGCGATGACGTGTCTCGTGTTTTGATCATGAGCGTGAGCCGCCAGGACATCTGACTCCAAAGGACCGGCTTCGGCTTTCGTTTTACTGGTTTATCAGTTTCCTGGCGCGTGCAATACGCAGCGCGGTTTCTTGATCGCGCTGCAACGACTCAACCGCCTGCTTGCGGCCGAATGCTCGGCGAAGGTCCTCCATCATTGCCAGTTTCCGGGATCTGACGCGCGCCAATTCAGTGTTTAGGTCACGCCGGGTTCTGGACTCCCACCCGTGCCACGAGACGTCCGCGCCAGCGATCTGGTACCCAGGGGTTTGCGCGGCGTCCGACGCCGTTTGGGCGACCTGAGCGTTCAGCGCGCTGATCTGTGCCTGAATGCGGCTTTCGGCCTCAAGTATCGGTTTCAGTTTCTGAAACTCTCTTTCGAAAGAAGCCGCCGTGACCGCCGCTAGATCCCTTAGCTTCGCGCGCGTCATCCGACCGCTCCCTTCGCGCGTTTTCGCATGGCTTCGGCAAATCGGATGGCCGCAGCGACCGGGCGATACAGGTCTTCCGTTATCTCCTTTCCGATCTCGACGGTCGCATGCAGGGCCCGCGCCGTCGGCGGATCCGAGTGAATCGGAACTCCTGACTCCATCGCCGTTCGGCGGATTGTCGCGGCAACTTCGTCAATGCCCTTTGCGACGCAGACGGGTGCTGTTCCACGGGCGCGGGTCCATTTCAATGCCACCGCAAAATGGGTGGGATTGACGATGATCACATCGGCCTTTGGAACCTCGGCCATCATCTGGTTGGTCGCAATTTCTTGCGCGCGCTGGCGTCTTTGCTGTTTGACATGCGGATCGCCTTCCGAGTCCTTCGTCTCGTCCTGCAGTTCTTTGCGCGACATTCGATTTTTACGCATGTGCTCGGAATACTGCCACAGGTAGTCGATGACCCCGATGGTCAGCGTGACGGCGACGACGATGAACAGGAACCGAAACAGTAGGTTCATCATCGGCGGGATGGAGGCTCGTGCGGGGCTGGCTGCAGCCGTCAGGATGTCCGCCAGGTTGGATTTCAAAAACACGGCAAGGCAGATGCTGTAGATCACCAGCTTGATGAAGCTTTTGAGGAACTCAAAAAGTCCGGCACGACCGAACTTGTTCTTGGCATTGGATGGGATTGAAATGCGGGATATCTTCGGCGTCAGTTTGCTTGGGGCAAACACAAGGGCGCGCTGTGCCAAGAGGTTCAGCAACACAAACGCCGCTGGAACCGCCAACAGAACACCCGCGGAAACGGCAACCTTTTCCATCAGCCCGCCGACCGGTGCAGCCGCGCTGCCAGACGTCAACAACCGTGACAGTTCCGGGGCCTGATCAATCAGAACCATCAGGGATGATCCCAAATGTTCGGTCGAAAACTGCCCGACCGCCACAAGAGCGATTGTCAGGCCGGAATAGGCGGCAACGGCGGACAGGTCATTTGATTTGACGACCTCACCCTTTTCCCGAGCCTTCTGCAGTTTCTGCGGTGTCGCCTCGAAGGACTTGTCGGTGTCGTCGTCCGTGCTGCTCATTCCGGTGCTCCGATCGGATCAAGCAAGTACTGGAACAGAACGTCAGACCAAACCGCAAGGATGATCGGCGCTCCCGCGAACAGAAGGAACAATCCGGCAAAGGTGATTGCCGGCGCGCCTACAAAAGCGACCATCAGTTGAGGCATGGCCCGGTTGATGACACCCAGGGCCAGGTTGTAGATCAATGATGCAATGACAAACGGCATGGCCAGTCCAAAGGCCAATGCAAAGCTGCGCGATACCTGCGACACCCCCCAACGGGAAAGATCGGTCGCTGTTGGGGCCGCACCCACCGGAAAAAGTGAAAAGCTGTCGATCAGGAATTGGGCCGCCCGGATGTGAACGCCCATCAGTGCGGCAAGGGCCAACACGGACAGGGTCAAGAAATGACCCATCGCCGGGGCCGGATCCGCAGCGGCGCCACCCAGGATCTGCGACAACGACGTGGCTTGCGCGGCCATCGACCCGGCGGTTTGAAGGGCGAGTACCAGTAGCCGAAGTCCGATCCCCAGGGTCAGGCCGATCAGGATTTCGGTCAGTATCAATTGAACCAGCGGCATCAGGCCACTGTCGGGCTCGGCAATGGAAACCGACGGCGCGACGACCAGCGTGAATGCCATTGCGACCCCCAGCTTTACGCGGGTTGGAATGCTGCGCTCCCCGAAAGCTGGTAGCAGGGAAACCAGCGCTGAAACCCTGAGAAAAACCACAAATGAGGACCACAGGACGCCCCCCAGCTGAGCCAGCAAGTCCGGCGGCAGCCCAATCACGCCGGCACCGTTCCGACCAGAGCCGGCCGCGCTTCGAGCCCAATTTCCTCGAACGACAGGACTGGATTCGAGATTCCCCGCGCGTGCATGATGGTACGCAGCAACCTGCGCCGCCGCGTCGAGGTTACCAACGCCGGGAACACACCCTGATCCGCGCTGCGTGTTATCGTCGTGACGACGCCATCGGCCAGTTTGTTGAACAGATTGGGGGGCAGCGCCACATCCAATCCAGCATTCGGAGTGTCGATCTGGTAGGTGGAGAACGTCTCCTCCCATTCCGGCGCCAACTGGATCAGGGGAATCGAGCCGTCGCCACGCTTCAGGTCCGCCACCAGCTGGAAGCCCAGTCGCTGGCGCACGATCTCGCAGATCGCCTCAGGCTGCGTCGTGGTCATCCGCGCTTCGGCCACGCTTTCCAGGATCAGCGCCATGTTGCGGATCGAAACCCGTTCTTCGAGCAGCAGCCTCAAAACCGCGTGCAAGGTGTCGATCGGAACCTTGTCGGGGATCAGCTCATCCAGCAGCTTTCGGTTCGCCTCGGCCCGGACCGGGTCGCTGAGGCGGGTCATCTCGGACAGGAGCCGACGCAGGGATTTCAGGGTCAGCAGGCGCGGGAAGTTCTGCTTGATGATTTCCAGCAGATGGGTCGCCAGAATCTCGGGCGGGGTGACGATGGTTGCGCCGCTCAGCGCGGCGGCCTCTTGATCCTTGGGCAGGATCCATCGGGCGGGTGCGCCGTAGACCGGTTCGGTGACGTCATTGCCTTCCGGCAACAGGTCCAGCCCGTCCTGCACCAGTGCCAGGATCAGGTCGGGGTGAAGCACCCCCCGGGCCTGTTCGACGCCCTGAACACGAATGACGTAAGTGCCCGTCGGCAAGTCGGCCCGGTCTGTCAGCCGGATCTCCGGCAGGATCAATCCAAAGCTCGACGCGACGTAGGTCCGCATGTTGGCGATCCGAGCGTCCAATCCGGTGCCGGGGTTCAACACCATGCTGACCAGATCCGGGGCAAATTCGAGGTGAACGTCGTCGAGGTCAAGGACGTCTCCGATGCCTTGTGTTGCCTTGGGCTCGGCGTCCGAAGCCGGCATACGTGCCGACTCTGTGGCAGCTGATTGTTTTTTGTGAACAACAAATGCCGCATAGCCCAGGATCACGCCGCCGAGAATGAACGGCAGAAAAGGCAGCCCGGGCACCAGCGCAAACAGCACCATCAGGATCGCAACGGTTGCCAGCGCAGCCGGATGACGCCCCAGTTGCGAGAACAAGGCAGTATCGGTTGCACCCTGCGTACCACCGCGGGCCAGCAACAGGGCGGATGCGATAGAGATGATGACCGCCGGTATCTGCGTGACCAACCCGTCACCAACGGTCAGGATCGCATAGGTTTCAAACGCCGAGGCGACCGGCATACTGTGCACGATCACCCCCATGATCAACCCCATCACCAGGTTGAGCAGGGTAATCAGCAGCCCGGCAATTGCATCGCCCTTGACGAATTTGGATGCCCCGTCCAGCGACCCGAAAAAGGTGGTTTCCCGTTGCTCAAGCTCGCGCCGTTCCTTGGCTTGCTGATGGTCGATGGCGCCGGCAGACATGTCGCTGTCGATGGCAAGCTGTTTGCCCGGCATACCGTCAAGGGCAAAGCGGGCCCCGACCTCGGCCATGCGCGCCGCACCTTTGGTAATCACCATGAAATTCACGATCAGCAGCACGCCGAACACCACGAGGCCCAGGAAGATGCTGCCGCTCATGACGAATTGGGCAAAGCCCTCGATGACGTCACCGGCGGCGTTGGGCCCGGTATGACCCTGCCCGATGATCAGCTTTGTCGACGACACGTTGAGCGACAGGCGCAGCATCAGCGAAGCCAGCAGGATCGTTGGAAAGGACGAGAAATCCAACGGTCGCTCGATGAACAGGGTCAGGGTGAAAATCAGGATGGCCAGCGCGAACGAGGCCGCAAGGCCAATGTCCAGCACCCAGGATGGCATTGGCAGGATCATCATGACGATCACCGTCATCAAGGCCAACGCCAGTAGAACGGTGGGTGAAAACAGGGATCGGGCGTCAAGCTTTGGCACGCGTCACTCCTGATCGAACGCGATGAACGCAGCAGCAGCGGCGGAGGAGGGAACCAATGAGCCCAAGCGGCCCGTCCCGGTTCGGCCACGACCGGGCGGGATCAAAGGCGCGGCCGCCCGGGAAAAAGGATCGCGGCCCGGGGGTCCCGGTTGCGCCAGCCGCACGCCGTCGAGATTGGCGAGGATGGTTTCAAATCGGTCCGTATACGCCTGTGCAAGGCCGGGCGTACGCGAGTGATAGGCGCCAACCGCATGCCCCCACGAACCCTGTTCAGTAAAAAGCGACTTCAGGAACTGCGCCGCGTAGGCAGCGTTCAGATCCGGATCAAACATAGCGTCTATGGACCGGAAGGCTTTGCCATGCCAGCGGTAGTTGATCTGGAAACAGCCAATATCAAAACTGCGCGCACCCGCTTTGAACACGTCGAAGACAAAGGCCTTGGCCTCGGTCTCGGTGGCGAACCAGTACCCTTTGCCCTCGACATTGACGGTCCAGGGCCAGGGTGTCAGGCGGCCCCTCATGCTGCGCCCGGTCTCGGTTCGAGTGACGGCCAACAGGATATCCTGCGGCACACCTTCGGCCATAGCCGCCCGGCGCGCGGCCCGGTCGCAGACATCAGTCGCGTGGCCATCCGACCATGCCAGGGCGGCAGGCGCGGCGGCGGTTAGCCAAACGGCGATCGAGATGAAAAACTTGAGCTCTGGCATTCTGCCGGTCCGGGGATTCTTGTGTCCGGGCCAAGCTAGCCAGTTTTGGGTTTACAGAGGGTTATCGGGACCTCAGCCCCGATCGATGCGGCGGCCGAACACAACGCTGGTGTTGGTCCGCAGCACTCCCGGGATCGCCGCTAGCTCATCAACCAGAATGTCCAGATCCTCGATCCGCGGCGCTTCGGCGGACAGCAACAGATCGAATTCTCCATTGATCGACAGGCACAGCTTGACCTCTGGATAGGCTTCCAGCCGCTTGATAATGCGGGCGGTTTCTTTCTGCTGTACCTCCAGCAGGACAACGACCTGGACCTTGGGCGTGTCCTCGGCCTGGCGCAGGATCACCGAATATCCGGCGATCACACCGTTTCTCTCCATCCGGCTGATACGTTCATGCACCGTAGTCCGGGCCACCCCGAGCGTTGCCGCGATATGGGTGGTCGAGGCGCGCGCGTTGTGTTGCAGCGCGGCAATGATGCGGCGATCAAGCTGGTCCATCGATGCTCCGTGTTCCGAAGGGATGGTTCGGGTGTATGCCAGTTTGGCGCCTGCGCTCAAGGCTGATGCGGGTATCGGGGGTGAAGGTCGTCGATGATGATCGGGTGGGCGTGCTCTGCCGATCCGGACAGGTGCGGATGGTCGACCGGCAGGTCCGGATGCTGGTGGATGACCGCGCCCGGCTCGGCGCGAGGCCATGCCAACAGAGCTCCGACCAGACCGCACAGTGACAGAACGGTCAACAAAGCCATGGCCACTGTCGCACCGAACGCTGTCATGACCCATCCGGCCAGCGGGTAGAGAACCAACCAGCAGGCATGCGACAGGGTGAATTGGGCGGCGAAGACGGCCGGGCGGTCTTCGGCGTGGGCCGACCGGGTCAGCAGGCGCCCCGACGGGGTCAGGGTTGCCGAGTATCCGAAGCCGACCAGTGCCCAGATTGCGGACAGCCCGGCAAGGCTCATGGGTACAGCTGCAGACAGGATTGCAGCAAACGCCATGGAAGCGGTGGCAATTGTGGCACCCGCCAGCATCACTTTGCGGTCCTCGAACCGCCGCAAAACCGCCGGCAAGGCAAATGCCGCCAGCATTGACCCGCTGCCGAATCCGGCCAGCGCGATGGCCACGGCACTATCGGACAGCCCCAGGCTTGCACGCACGATGACGACGGTATTGACCAGGACCATCGCGCTGAGCGCTGCGGCGCTCCAGCTCAAAGCCAGCAACCCCCGAAGGCGTGGTGTGGCCAGATAGATCCGCAGACCGCGGGTTGTGCGGTCGAAGATCCCGCGCGGCCGGACGGGCGTGGGTGAGGGAAGGGCAACCGACATGACCAACAAGGCCGAGGCGACAAAGCCGAGACTTGTTCCCAGAAACAGGCTGTCGAAGCTGACGAAGATCAGCAGGAACGCAGCCAGCATCGGGCTCACCAGACTTTCCAGATCATAGGCCAGGCGCGACAGCGACAGCGCCTTGGTATAGTCCTGCTGGTCGGTCAGAACGTCTGGTATCGTGGCCTGAAACGCCGGGGTGAACCCGGCCGAAGCAGATTGCAGAACGAAGATCAGAACGTAGACCTGCCAGATTTCGGTCACGAACGGCAGGCACAGCGCCACTGCGGCGCGGACGAGGTCCAGCGTCACAAGGAGTTTTCGTCGGTTCAGCCGTTCCGCAAAGGCCGCCGCCACCGGCGCGACCGAAACATAGGCAACCATCTTTATCGTCAGTGCCGTACCCAGAACCAGGGCCGCAGAGCTTCCGGCCAGATCGTAGGCCAGAAGCCCCAGGGCCACCGTGGCAAGACCGGTGCCCGTCAAGGCCACGATTTGCGCAGCAAGCAGGTGACGATAGACCCGGTTTTGCAGAACGCTCAGCATCACAGGTACTTGGTTATGGCCTTGAAGGCGTCGACCGAGTCGGCGTCGCCCGAGGCCAGGCAATGGTCGACATGATCATGGATCAGTGTCCGCTTGGCATTCGTGATTGCCTTTTCCACGGCGAAAAGCTGCTGAGCGATGTCCGGACAGGGCTCCTGGTCGTCCAGCATGGCGATGACCTTGGCCAGATGCCCATGTGCGCGTTTCAGGCGCGCGATGATCTGCGGATGAGTTGAATGCTTGTGAGGGTTCATGCATTAACCCTATCCCCCCCATGGGGATGCATCAAGCCTGCCTGAGATCAATCGCGGCATCGGTCCGGATGGCGTTGAGTTTGCACGCCAAACACCCTATTTCGGGGACGATACCGAACGAAGGAAACACGTGTGGCGAACCATCTGTACAAGAACGACCTGCCCGATGGGCTGGATCTGGGCCCGATCGTGGCCATTGATTGTGAGACCATGGGTCTCAACCCGCACCGGGATCGCCTGTGCGTGATTCAGATGTCCGGGGGTGACGGCGATTGCCATATCGTGCAGGTCGAAAAGGGCCAAACCTCGGCGCCGAACCTGAGTGCCATGCTGGAAAACCCGGATGTGCTGAAGCTGTTTCATTTCGGGCGGTTCGACATTGCCGCGATGTATCATGCCTTCGGGGCGCTGGCCGCTCCGGTGTATTGCACCAAGATCGCCAGCCGCCTTGTGCGCACCTATACCGATCGTCATGGACTCAAGAACCTGTGTCAGGAGTTGCTGGGCGTCGATATCTCGAAACAGCAACAGATGAGCGACTGGGGTGCGGAGACCCTGACCGAGGCCCAACTGGATTATGCGGCTTCCGACGTCCTGTATCTGCACCGTTTGCGTGATGCCTTGAACGCGCGGCTGGCGCGTGAAGGGCGCACCGAGATGGCGCAGGCCTGTTTTGACTTCCTGCCGATGCGTGCCAGACTGGATCTGGCCGGATGGCCTGAAACGGATATTTTTGCGCACTCATGACAGACAATGAATCCTTTCTGAAGGTTGCCCGTCAGGTAATCACCGACGAAGCCCGGGCGTTGGATGTTTTGGCCGACAGCCTTGACGACCGGTTTGCCGAAGCCGTTCAGCTGATCCTGCAGGCCACAGGGCGGATCATCATCAGCGGCATCGGCAAGTCTGGACACATCGGCCACAAGATCGCCGCAACCCTGGCCAGCACCGGTACGCCGGCCTATTTCGTTCATCCGGCCGAGGCCAGCCACGGCGATCTGGGGATGGTGTCGAAAGGAGACGTGGTTCTGGCGATCTCCAATTCGGGCGAGGCGCCGGAACTGGCCAATCTTCTGGCCTTTACCCGGCGGTTCGGCATCCCTTTGATCGGCCTGTCCAGCAAGCCCGAAAGCTCGTTGATGAAACAGGCGGACGTGCATTTGCTGATCCCCTCTCTGGGCGAGGCCTGCGGCTATGGGATGGTGCCGTCGATTTCGACCACGCTGACGCTGGCCATGGGTGATGCGCTGGCGATTGCGCTGATGAAATATCGCGACTTCAAACCAGAGGATTTCCGCGCCTTTCATCCGGGCGGCAAACTGGGCGCGCAGCTGAGCGCAGTACGCGATCTGATGCACAGTGGCGATGCGGTGCCGCTGGTTTCTGCCGATACACCGATGAGCGACGCGTTGATCGAGATCAGCCAGAAAGGCTTTGGTGTGGTCGGGGTGACGGACGCGGAGGGCAAGCTTGCCGGCATCATCACCGACGGCGACCTGCGGCGCCACATGGAGGGGCTGCTGGACAATACGGCCGCTCAGGTCATGACCCGCAATCCGACCACGATCGCACCAGATTCGCTGGCCGAAGAAGCCGTGGCGATCATGAACGCGCGCAAGATCACCTCGTTGTTCGTCGTCGACCCCGAACAACCGGGATTGGCGCAGGGCCTTCTGCATATTCACGATTGCCTGCGCGTCGGGCTGGGCTGACAGGAGGCGCAGGTGGACCGCTATTCCCGAATGGTGCAGTTCCTGAAGGTTCTGTTGCCGCTGGCGGCGATTCTGCTGCTGTCCACGGTATTCCTGCTGTCGCGCAGCATCGAAACAAACGTCTCGGGTCCGTTCACCCAGCAGGATATCGACGAACGGCTTGAGGGGCAGCTTGTGACCCGCCCGAACTATCGGGGGACCACCCGCAAGGGCGAAGATGTCCAGGTCGAGGCGGTGCGGGCCAGCCAGGGAACTGCCGACAGCGATCCAAGAGCAACCGAATTCCGTGGCCGGTTCGGCCTGCTGAACGGTGGGGTGATCACACTGGACTCCAACTCGGGGTCGATCCGACCGGACAAGGCGACGGCCACCTTCACGGGGGACGTGGTGATCACCACCACGGACGGTATCCGGGTGACGACAGACCTGTTGAATACTTCATTGGACAAGATCCGGGGCGATACGCCAGGTCAGGTGCAGGGAACAGGACCAATCGGCAATTTCTCGGCCGGGCGGATGACATTCGGCGCTGAAAAAGACGGTGGACCGGTCCATATTCTTTTTACAGATGGCGTTAAGCTGTTATATGAGCCGAAAAAAGCCGAAAGATAGACTGTGTTTGATTTTCGTTTCGTCCTCGTTTGTTTCGCCCTGGCCGTGGGTTCGGTACCAGCGTCCGCGCAAGAAGCGCAGGTGGCCTTTGGGTCGGTGAAAGCCGATCCCAGTCTGCCGGTCGAAGTGACATCCGAGACGCTGAACGTCAATCAAGAGGACGGTTCGGCCGAGTTTCTTGGCAACGTCATTGTCGTGCAGGGCGAAATGCGCCTGTCCGCCGGTCGCGTGTTGGTGATCTACAACCAGGATCGGTCGGGGATCGAACGCATGGAGGCATCGGAAAACGTCGTGCTTGTCAGCCCGCCGGATGCTGCCGAAGGGGACTGGGCGGAATACACCATCGACTCGGGTGTGATCGTGATGAAGGGCAACGTTCTGCTGACGCAGGGGCCCAGCACGATCAGCGGCGACCAGATGATTGCGAACCTGACCAGCGGAACCGCGACCATGTCGGGGCGGGTCAAGACGATCCTTCAGCAGGGCGGCAATTGATGGCGGGCCCGCAACTGTCCGTTGCCGAAGGGTCTCAGGGTCTGAAGATTCAGAAACTACGCAAATCTTATCGCAAAAAGACCGTGATCCGGGACGTGTCGATGACACTGGATCGGTCCGAGGTCGTGGCGTTGCTAGGGCCGAACGGCTCGGGCAAGACGACCACGTTCTATTCCGTTGCCGGGCTGGTGTTCCCTGAGGCCGGAACGGTCACGTTGGACGGTCAGAATGTAACCACGCTGCCGATGTATCGCCGGGCGCGCATGGGCATTGGGTATCTGCCGCAGGAAATGTCGATCTTTCGCGGCTTGAGTGTCGAGGACAATATCTCGGCCGTGCTCGACATTGCGGTGAAGCATGTGCACCGCCGCAAGGAACGTCTGGAAGAGCTGCTCTCGGATTTTTCGATCGAGCATTTGCGACGGGCGCCTGCCCTTGCATTGTCGGGCGGTGAGCGCCGTCGCGTCGAGATAGCCCGCTGTCTGGCCGCCGACCCCAAGTACCTGCTGCTGGACGAGCCATTTGCCGGCGTCGACCCGATCAGCGTGGGCGATATCCGGCATCTGGTGGCGGATCTGAAAAAGCGTGGAATCGGCGTACTAATCACCGACCACAACGTGCGGGAAACGCTGGAAATTGTGGACCGCGCCTATATCCTGCACGACGGGCAGGTGCTGATGTCCGGATCGCCCGACGAGGTGGTGGAAAACGAAAATGTCCGCCGCGTGTATTTGGGTGAAAACTTCAAGATTTCATAGGCTTAGCTGTGATTGCGCCAGGCGCATGACAGAATTCGCGTATATACACTCCTGTTTTGATTGACTCTTCTGCCGCCTCTTGGCTCAATTGGGACATGGCATTTTCGCGGTTCCAGACTGGATCTCGATCTCCCTTCTCCGAAGGGCCCTACCGAGGACAACCGCGAAACATGTCTCTACCCCCCACCCGATAAAAACAAGCATGTCACCTGACGTGACGTCATAATGGGTGTGAATTGTGAAGGAGATCACATGCGTTACCAAATCAGCGGCAAACAGATCGACATTGGTGCAGCCTTGCAGACACACGTGCAGGACGCATTGGGCGAGGTCGTGAGCAAATATGCTCAGCGACCGACGGATGCCAACGTCGTCTTTTCCCGTTCAGCGCATGAGTATGTGTGCGAAACCACCATACATATGTCCACGGGCCTGACAGCCCAGGCCAAGGCACATGCAACCGAAATCTATGCAGCATTCGAGGCGTGCTGCGAAAAGATGGAGAAACAGCTGCGTCGCTACAAGCGTCGCCTCAAGGACCACCATCGTGAACGGGCTCAGCCGGTTGAACTCTTCGGAGCGTCATCTTATATCCTCGCCTCGAACGAATCGGACGTGGCCGACGAACCCGACTCATTGCAGCCCATCATCGTGGCTGAGATGGAAACCAAGATCCCATCGTTGAGTGTCGGCGAAGCTGTCATGCAAATGGAATTGGCCGGCGCCCCGGTGCTGGTGTTCAGGAATGAAAACAAGGACGGATTGAACGTCGTGTATCGCCGAGATGACGGCAATATCGGCTGGATCGATCCGTAACAGGCAAGAATTGGGCGGGGCCCCCGGATTCTGGGGGCGTCGCCGTGGAGCAAAACATGGATTTGTCGAGCATACTGAAGCCCGAAGCGGTGCGCGTGCTATCTGCAGCGTCCAGCAAAAAACGGTTGTTTCAGGAAATCGGTGACGTCGCTGCGGGCGCACTCGGACTTGATCCGCAGACCATCGTAGACTGCCTGCTGGAGCGGGAAAGCCTTGGGCCGACCGGCGTTGGCCATGGTGTTGCCCTGCCACACGCCCGTTTGTCCGAGATCGACTCGGTTTCCGGCGTGTTCGTCATGCTGGAAAAGCCCATTGACTTCGGATCGGTCGACCGTCAGCCCGTGGATCTGGCCTTTGCGCTGTTCGCCCCGGAAGACGCCGGTGTCGAGCACCTCAAGGCCTTGGCGCTGGTATCGCGCACGCTGCGCGACGGCGCGGTCTGCTCGAAGCTTCGGGCCAACCCGGATCCGGTCAAGCTGTATGCGATCCTGACCACAGCCCAGTCCATGCAAGCTGCCTGAGACCTGTTAGAAAGAAAAAAGCCCCCGGTTTTCGGGGGCTTTTTTCGTCTGGGGCCATGCTTAACCGCCGGTTCCCATCTCGAGCGTCCACCAGATCTTCCCGCCGTTTTCCTGGTGCCATGCAAACCCCATCTGGGTTGCTTGCGGGTCCATGATCACCGATCGCGGACCCGGTTCCTGCATCCACGCGGCCAGGGTTTCGGTTTCGGTCTCGTAGGTCTCGGAAATCGCTTCACCCAGGAAACGCCCCGCATAACCGGCACGGGCCACCCGGTCGAGCGGCGAAGATCCGTCCGAGCCGAAATGCCAGGGCCGGTTCTGCCGCGACATGTCCTTGGCGTGCGTCGCCGCCGCTGCGTTCAACTGCGCGTTCAACTGCACCGACTGCAGTCCCGACGCCTGCCGCAGGGCGTTTACGGAATCAAGCATGCGGAACTGCAGTTTTTCGGGATTTCCCCGGATCTTGTAGGCTTTGGGCAGCGGGCGCCCATCCGCACCAAGGGTTGAAGTGCCGCTCACGTCGGTACATGCCGCCAGCGCGACAAGGCAAATCAAGAGCAGGGAAAATATGCGCGTCATGATGAGTCCGGTTTGCTTGTTTCCAATTGGCAATACCCTGCCAGCGGCCCATGAGCAAAGGCTCAAATGCACGAACCCGCATGATTCTGCCGGTTTGATTTGCGACTGAAGCATTCTGGCAATAACATAGAGCGGATTCTTGCACATCTTTCGCAGAGGACCTGTCACCATGGTCAAGAAACGCGTTTTCTCTTCGTCCCGCCGCGGATTCCTCGCAGGCGCATCGTCTTTGCTCGCCAGCCCGGCGATCGCCCAATACATCCCGGGCGACCCATTGCGCCCTGCACCCGATCCTGAACCGGCCGTTCGCCGCAACGTGTCGGGGTTCAAGGCGCAGCAGTGGCAGCCCTACTTCTCGAACACCCGGAACGGGGCGATTCTGGTCGACACCGTTTCCCGCGCTTTGCACTACTGGTCGGAAGACCAAACCGTCTACAAGCTGTACCCGTCGTCGGTTCCGCTGACCGAAGAACTGACCCGCCGCGGTCGCACAAGTGTCATCCGCAAGGTCGAAGGGCCCAGCTGGTCGCCGACGCCGTCGATGAAGAAAAGAAACCCGGAATGGCCGGATTACATCCCTCCGGGGCCCGATAACCCGCTGGGAACGCACGCGTTGTATCTCAGCTGGAAGTATTACCGGATCCACGGAACCCACGATACGCGGAAAATCGGCCGCCGGTCGTCGAACGGGTGCATCGGGTTGTTCAACGAGAACATCGCAGAGCTGTACGCCATGGCGAAGGTCGGGACGCAAGTGTTGCTAATTTGACGACATTTTCGCGCGCCAACCCGCTTGCACTGCAAGTTGCAATTGCATTCGTTCTGCTTTGCTGATTAGAAAAAACCACGAGGTAAGTCTTAGGTGTGTGGTTCCGCAATTGGGATCGCGCAAACTCTGGAGGTTAATATGAAGAAACTTGTACTCGCTGCTGCACTGACCGCTGCTGCTTCGACCGCATATGCCGGCAACCTGGAAGAGCCGGTTGTTGAGGCACCTGTTGTCGTCGAAGAAACCCAGGGCTCGTCGCAGGGCATCATCCTGCCGCTGATCCTGCTGGTCGTTGTTGCCGCAGCTGTTGCCGCAGGCTAAGTCCAACGGACTACGACAAAAAAGAAAGGCGGTGGATTTCCACCGCCTTTTTTCGTGCTTGTTTCCGGGCCGGTTCAGTCCAGCCAGCCTTTGAGGTTGTCCTCGACAACCTTGCCCAAGGCCGCGATATGCGCGTCCTCGTCGTTGAGGCAGGGAATGTAGGTAAAGCTTTCGCCGCCGGCGTGCTCAAAGCTTTCGCGGATCTCTTCGTTGATCTCTTCCAGCGTTTCAATGCAGTCCGACGAAAATGCCGGGGCGATGACGGCGATGTTCTTTTTGCCCTGCCGAGCCAGTTCCGCGACATGGTCGACAGTGTAGGGCTTCAGCCATTCCTCGGGCCCGAATCGTGACTGGAAGGTGGTCACCAGTTGATCATCCGCCCAGCCCAGCCGTTCTTTCAGCAGGCGTGACGTCTTGGCGCACTGGCAGTGGTACGGATCACCCTGCATCAGATAGCGTTCCGGCATGCCGTGATAGGAGCACACCAAAACGTCCGGCTTGGCCTCCATCGCGGCATAGGCCGTCTCGACCGACTGCGCGAGGGCGTCGATATAGGCCGGTTCGTCGAAATAGGCGGGCACCGTGCGGCTGGCGGGCTGCCAGGCCTCGTCCATCAGTGCGCGAAAGAACTGGTCGTTCGCGGTGGCGGTCGTAGCGCCGGCATATTGCGGATAGAGCGGGAAGAACAGGATGCGGTCGCAGCCCTCGGCCACCATCTGGCGGACCTTCGACTTGGTCGAGGGGTTTCCGTAACGCATGCAGAAATCCACCATGACCTTGTCGCCATACCGGTCCTGCAACGCCGCACGCATCTTGCCGGTCTGGTCCTTGGTGATGGTCATCAGCGGGCTTTCGCCCTTGTCGTGGTTCCAGATCGACTTGTACGCAGCGCCCGAGCTGAAGGGACGTTTGGTCAGGATGATGGCCTGCAGGATCGGCTGCCATTTCCAGGCCGGATAGTCGATCACCCGCCGGTCGGACAGGAACTCGTTCAGATAGCGGCGCATCGGCCAATAGCTGTAGTCGTCCGGGGTGCCGAGATTGGCCAGAAGAACGCCGACGCGGCCCATCTTCACTTTTGGGTGGTCTGCCGGAGCGTGTTCCGGGCGGGTGGCATCGAACATGGTGAGCTTCCTGAATTCTGGTTTAGAGGCTGAAATAATCGGTTCGGTCAGCGGGTCAATCGGACAGTTTGCCTTCTTTCGTGCCAAGGGCGTCGGCCAGTCTCATCTGGGCCGAGCCAGGGCGCAACGGCTTGGGCTGGCTGGCATCCGGCGCCCAGCCCGTCAGGCAGATCAGCTCGAACGTGGCACTCAGCCGGCCTTCGGGAGATGTGAAATGCGCGGCGTAAATCTCTTGGGCCCGGGAAAAGACCGCGCGGCGCGACGGGAGTTTCAACCGCTGGGTCATGGCGTTGGTTTCACCCATCGCGCGCAGGTCCCGCATCAGGTGCCACAGGTCGCGATACGTCGCCGTCAGGGGCACTTTGTCCGCAACAGGCAATGCAAAACCCGCACGCTGCAGCAGCGCGCCAAGATCTCGCAACTCGGCCATCGGCGCGACACGGGGGCTGAGACCGCCGGTCACCTCGACCTCGGCCTGACCCAGCGCGGCCCGCAATTCGTATAGCGTTTCACCGCCCAGACACACCACCAACAACAACCCGTCGGGCTGCAGCGCGCGGGCACATTGGATCAGCTGTCCCACCGGATCGTTGGCCCAATGCAGGGCCATCGCATGGACCACCAGATCATGCGCAGCGGGCTTGAGGTCCAGCACGTCGGCATCGGCCATGACCCGGGCGCCCTTCAGGACCGGCGCCCAAATCTCGGGGTAGGGGGCTACGATCGCTGGCGCAGTAAAGGATTTGTTAACCATGGAAAGGCGATCCTGCACCTCGTCCATGGCGGCGTGGTGCAGAAAAAGGGCTTCGTCGCTGATCCGCGCGCGGTGTGCCGCAAGCGCTTTGCGATCGAACAGCGAGGGTGCATTGGGTGCTGGCAAATCCATAAGCCGCAATTATCGCATATGGCAGCGGATTCAAACCGCGATCGAGGTCGTGTATCCGCCACGCTGCATCGGCTGCGGCGAGATGGCGGCCTCGGATTTCGGGCTGTGCGGGCCGTGCTGGCGCGAGACCCCGTTCATCGGCGGGACGGTCTGCCACAGTTGCGGTGCGCCGGTGCCTGGCAGCGATGATGGTCACCGAATCGACTGCGACGATTGTTTGCGCCGCCCACAACCGTGGGCCGAGGGGCGCGCGGCATTGCTGTATCAGGGACGGGCGCGGTCACTGGTTCTGGCCCTGAAGCACGGGGATCGTTCCGAACTGGCAAAACCTGCGGCGCGTTGGATGGCGCAGGCCGGTCGCACCCTGTTTCGACCGGATACGGTGATCGCCCCGGTGCCGCTGCATTGGTCGCGGCTGCTGAAGCGCCGATACAACCAGTCCGCTCTTTTGTCGCTCCAACTGGGAAAGGAGGCGGGCCTGCCGGTCTGTCCGGATCTGTTGATACGCAAGCGGCGTACCCCACCGCTGGAAGGCAAAACGGCGGCCGAGCGTGCGGATACGCTGCGCGATGCGATCACCGTGCATCCGCACCGGGCGGACCGCCTGACGGGGCGCCACGTGCTGCTGGTCGATGACGTGATGACATCGGGTGCAACCCTGGCGGCCTGCGCCCGCGCCTGCCGGGCGGCCGGGGCGGATGATATTTCCGTGTTGGTACTGGCGCGCGTTGCCAAGGATGCCTAATTCCCCCTAGATTGCGCGAAATCCAAGGGAACGGACCATGAAACCGGTTGTCATATATACCTCGCCGCTGTGCGGCTTTTGCCACGCGGCCAAACGGCTGCTGAATCAGAAAGGCGTCGCCTTCGAGGAAATCGACGTTTTGATGAACCCCAAACGCAAACCCGAGATGATCCAGCGGGCGGGCGGACGGCGCACGGTGCCTCAGATCTTCATTGGTGACACACATGTCGGTGGCTGCGACGACCTGTACGAACTCGAACAGGCCGGCAAACTGGACCCGCTATTGGCCGCCTGATGAGAACCGCGCTGCTGCAGATCACCTCGTCGGACGACCCGACCGCGAACCTGGACATGGTGCGCGCCATGATGGACGAGGCCGCGGGCAAGGGCGCGGGGTTCATCCTGACGCCCGAGGTCACCAACTGCGTCTCGACCAGCGGAACGCGCCAACGCGAGGTGCTGCAGCACGAGGAAGACGACATCACACTGGCGGGCCTGCGCGAACAGGCGGCGGAATTGGGCGTGTGGCTGCTGATCGGATCGCTGGGGCTGAAGACTCATGACGCCGACGGGCGGTTCGCCAACCGGTCCTTCATGATCGACCCGCAGGGCGGGATCGTGGCGCGCTATGACAAGATCCACATGTTCGACGTGCAGGTCACCGAGACCGAGACTTTTCGCGAATCGGCCAGCTATCGGCCCGGGTCGCGGGCGGTGATTGCCGAGACCGCCTTCGGCAAGGTCGGCATGACCATCTGCTATGACATCCGGTTCCCGCATCTGCACGCCGCGCTGGCACAGGGCGGGGCCACGATCCTGACGGTTCCGGCTGCGTTCTCTCCGGTGACCGGCGCGGCCCATTGGGAGCCGCTTCTGCGCGCCCGCGCCATCGAGACCGGCTGTTGGGTCATTGCCCCCGCGCAGACCGGGGAACACCCCAAGACCCGCGGCAAGCCGCGCCATACCCACGGGCACAGCATGGTCGTGTCGCCCTGGGGCGAGGTGCTGATCGACGCAGGCACTCAGACCGGCATTCACTTTTTTGATCTGGATGATAGGTCTGTTACAGAGGCACGGCGGCGCGTGCCGTCCTTGACACATGTTCGCCCGTTCGACGGGCCCTGATCCAGAACCGGGTAATGACTGACGAAACCAACGCCCTTGCGGTCGCGCTGTTCAGCGAGATCCTGACCGCGGACCAATTACTGCGGAATCGGCTGAGCCGGGTTCTGCCCAAGGGCATGGAAATCTCGCATTTCTCGGTGCTGAACCACTTGGTGTTCGTGGGGGGCGAGCGGACGCCCGCCCAGCTGGCCAGCACATTCCACGTGACGCGTGGGGCGATGACCAACACCTTGGCCAAGCTGGAATGGGCCGGATACATCCACATCCGCCCCGATTGGGACGATGCCCGCCGCAAGATGGTGGCGATCAGCCCGGCCGGCCGCCGGGCGCGGGATCAGGCGATCTCGGCCATCGCGCCTCTGATCAACCGTGTCGTGGGCGAGCTGGGCCTTGAGCGTGTGCGCACGACCCTGCCGGTTCTGCGCGACCTGCGCATGAAGCTGGAAGAGGAATAGGCCTCAGCCCGGCTTCACGCTGGCGGTGACGTAGTTCACGCTCAGGTCCCGGTCCGAGATCGACCAGCTCCAGGTGATCGGGTTGAACACGAATCCCTTGCGGTCCACCGGGTCCAGACCAGCCTGGCGCAGCAGGTCGAACAGCTCGTCCGGGGTGATGAACTTGGACCATTCATGCGTGCCGCGCGGCAGCCAGCGCATGACGACCTCGGCCCCGAAAATCGCCATCGCATAGGATTTCGGGTTGCGGTTGATGGTCGAACAGATTTCCAGCCCGCCGGGTTTCAGCAGCTGTTGCGTGGCGGTCAGATAGGCCAGCGGGTCGGCCACATGCTCGACCACCTCCATGTTCAGGACCACGTCGAACTGCTCGCCCGCGTCGGCCATCGCCTCGGCGGTGGTGTGGCGATAGTCGATCTGCAGGCCGGATTGCTCGGCATGGATGCGGGCCACGGGCAGGTTGCGCTCGGCCGCGTCGGCGCCCACGACCTCGGCGCCCAGCCGCGCCATCGGCTCGCTCAGCAGCCCGCCGCCGCAGCCGATATCCAGCAGGCGCAGGCCCTCGAACGGTTTCGCACCCGTCAGATCCCGGTCAAATTCGCCCGCGATCTGCTGTGTGATATAGTCCAGACGGCACGGATTGAGCATGTGCAGAGGTTTGAATTTCCCGTGCGGGTCCCACCATTCGGCGGCCATGGCCTCGAATTTTGCGATCTCGGACGGGTCAACCGTGTTCGGATGCGCTTGCATTCCTGTCTCCGTGTGCTCTTTTACGCTGTAGGACTATATAGGGCCATAATGGACAAGTACCCGGACCAAAAGCGCGCAGTGCAATATCTTTACCCGCCGGTCGATCCGTTCGACCAGCGCGTGGTGGATATGGGCGACGGGCACCGCATCTATGTGGAACAATGCGGCAATCCCGACGGGATTGCGGTGGTGGTTCTGCATGGCGGCCCCGGTGGCGGCTGCAGCCCGGCCATGCGGCGCTATTTCGACCCCGAGGTCTACCGGGTGATTCTGTTCGACCAGCGCGGCTGCGGCCGGTCGCGGCCCACGGCCTCGGTCGAGAACAACACGACTTGGCACCTGGTGGCCGATATCGAGCGTCTGCGGAAACTGTTCGAGATTGACGACTGGATCGTGTTCGGCGGCAGCTGGGGCGCCACGCTGGCGCTGATCTATGCCCAAACCCATCCCGACCGGGTGACCCGTCTGGTTCTGCGCGGCGTGTTTCTGGCCACGCAGGCAGAGCTCGACTGGTTCTATGGCGGCGGGGCCGGCAAGTTCTGGCCCGAGCAATGGGCGCGTTTCACCTCGCTGCTGCGCGACTCGGAACTGTCCGACACCATTGGCGCCTACAACAAGCGGTTGTTCTCGGGCGATCGCGCGACCGAGATCCTGTACGCCCGCGCCTGGTCGCACTGGGAAAACGCGCTGGCCTCGATCCACACGAACGGGGCCGTCGGTGAAAGCCCCGGCGAATATGCGCGCACCTTCGCGCGGCTCGAGAATCACTATTTCATCAACAAGGCGTTTCTGGAATATGACGGCCAGATTCTGGATCAGATGGACCGGATCGCGCATATTCCCGGCCATATCGTACAGGGCCGTTACGACATGATCTGCCCCCCGCAGGCGGCCTGGAGCCTGGCCGAGAAATGGCCCGAGGCCGAGCTGAAGATGGTGCGGCAGGCCGGTCACGCCCTGTCGGAACCGGGGATCAGCGCCGAACTGGTGCGCATCATGGACCGAACCGCGCAGGAGGTGGCATGACCCGCATCGACCGCCGTGCTCTGTTCACCTCGGGTGCCGCCGCAGCCCTGCTGGCCGCGACGGGGGCCTCGCTGGCGGATACGCCGAAATCGGGCGGCGTGCTGCGCATCGCCGTGCCGCGTGACGACAGCCTGGACCGGCTGGCCCGGGGCGCGGTGTTCGACACCCTGACCGAGATCGCGCCGGACGGCACTCTGCGCGGCGAGCTGGCGACCGCATGGCAGACCGATTCCGAGGCCCGGGTCTGGACCTTCGACCTGCGTGCGGATGCAGTGTTTCACGACGGTGCGGCGCTGACGGCCGGGGATGTTCTGGCGGTCATGTCCGAGGTCGGGCGCGCCGAAGCCCTGGCGCCGGACCGCATACGGATCGAACTGGCCGAGCCCAACCCCGGCCTGCCTTTCCTGCTGGCCGATACCCGGTTCGTCATTACCCGCGACGGGCAGAGCGTTTCGCCGCTGCGGCAGGCGAACGGCACCGGGTGTTACCGGGTCGAACGGGCCGAAGACGGGCGCCATTTCCGCGGCCGCCGGGTCGCGGGCCACTACAAGGATGGCCATGCCGGCTGGCTGGAGGCGGTCGATATCATCGTGATCCCCGACCCGGCCGTGCGGGCCGAGGCGCTGCGTGACCGTTATGTGGACGTGTCGGTGCTGCCGGCGGCGCAAGGGCTGCGCGGTCTGGGTGGCGTGCGGTTCTTCCCCAACGAATCAGAGATGTCGCTGGCAATCTCCGGCACTGTGGGTCTGCCACGCCGGATCGGGCGGGGCGCGCCGTTGGACGATGGGCGCATCGCGGAACGCTGGTGGATGGCCTGAGACCGACCTGAAAACTGACGCGGATTGTCCGTTGGTTGACGGCAGGGGTTGCAGACTCGGGGCGTCCTGCGTATATGCAGTTGCAACAGCGGCGTGTCGGACTTCTGGTCCGAGGCTCCACCGGAAAATTCGACGGGCCGCGCGCCCGTTTTTTTGTGCCCGATTGAAGGGTAGAGCACCATATGACAAACGACCTGATAGCCAAGGCGGCGATCGACCGACGACTGGCCGAGATTATCACTCCGGTGATCGAGGATCTGGGGTATGAGTTGGTCCGCATCCGCCTGATGAGCGGCAAGCAGACTACGCTGCAGATCATGGCCGACAAGCCCGATGGCGGCATCGAGGTGGATGATTGCGCCGAGATCTCGAACGCGGTCAGCGCCACGCTGGACGTCGAGGACCCGATCCTTGACGCCTATACGCTGGAAGTGTCCAGCCCCGGCATCGACCGCCCGCTGACGCGGCTGAAGGATTTCGAGATGTTCGAGGGATACGAGGCCAAGCTGGAAACCACCGAACTGATCGACGGCCGCCGCCGCTTCAAGGGGGAACTGGCCGGTGTCGAAGGGGATGAGGTTCTGATCAACATCCCCAACGGCGAAGAGACCGTGACAATCGGCCTGCAATTCGACTGGCTGAGCGACGCCAAGCTGGTCCTGACCGATGACCTGATCAAGGAAATGCTGCGCCAGCGCAAGGATGCCGGCGCCCTGAACGAAAACGCTTTCGACGAGATTGAGACCGAAGGGTCCGAAGAGGAGACGAACTGATGGCAATCACCTCAGCAAACCAGCTTGAGCTGTTGCAGACCGCCGAGGCCGTGGCCCGCGAAAAGATGATCGACCCCGGTCTGGTTGTCGAAGCGATGGAGGAATCGCTCGCGCGTGCCGCCAAGAGCCGCTACGGTGCCGAGATGGACATCCGCGTGTCGATCGACCGCAAGACCGGCAAGGCGACTTTTACCCGCGTCCGCACCGTGGTCGATGAGGAAGAGCTTGAGAATTATCAGGCCGAGATGACCGTCGATCAGGCGCGCGCCTATTTCGAGCCCAGCAAGGATGGCCGCGCGGTCTGGCTGCGCGACGGACAGCCGATCGAGGATTTCTCGACCGGTCCGCAGGTGGGCGACGTGTTCCAGGAAGAGGTTCCGCCCGTGGAAATGGGCCGGATCGCCGCGCAGTCGGCCAAACAGGTCATCCTGCAGAAGGTCCGTGAGGCCGAGCGCGACCGCCAGTACGAAGACTTCAAGGATCGTGTCGGCACCATCATCAATGGCGCGGTCAAGCGCGAGGAATTCGGCAACGTGATCGTCGATCTGGGCGGGGCCGAGGCGGTTCTGCGCCGCAACGACAAGATCGGCCGCGAAAGCTATCGCCCCAATGACCGGGTGCGCGCCTACATCAAGGAAGTGCGCCGCGAAACGCGCGGTCACCAGATCTTCCTGTCGCGCACCGCGCCCGAGTTCATGGCCGAGCTGTTCAAGATGGAAGTGCCGGAAATCTATGACGGCATCATCGAGGTCAAGGCCGTGGCCCGTGACCCCGGTTCGCGTGCCAAGATCGCGGTCATCTCGTATGACAACTCGATCGACCCCGTCGGCGCCTGCGTTGGTATGCGCGGCAGCCGCGTGCAGGCCGTCGTGAACGAGCTGCAGGGCGAAAAGATCGACATCATCCCGTGGAACGAAGACCAGCCGACCTTCCTGGTGAACGCGCTGCAGCCCGCCGAGGTTTCCAAGGTGGTTCTGGACGAAGAGGCCGGCAAGATCGAAGTCGTCGTGCCCGAGGAACAGCTGTCTCTGGCGATCGGTCGTCGTGGTCAGAACGTGCGTCTGGCCAGCCAGCTGACCGGTTTGGACATCGACATCATGACCGAGGCCGAAGAATCGGCGCGCCGTCAGAAGGAGTTCGAAGCCCGCACGCAGCTGTTCATGGACAGCCTGGACCTGGACGAATTCTTTGCCCAGCTGCTGGTCTCGGAAGGGTTCACCAACCTGGAAGAAGTGGCCTATGTCGAGCTGGACGAACTGCTGGTCATCGATGGCGTCGACGAAGGCACCGCAAACGAGCTGCAGGCCCGTGCGCGCGAATTCCTTGAGGCACAGGCCAAGGCGGCGCTGGACAGCGCCCGCAGCCTGGGTGCTGAGGACAGCCTTATTGAATTTGAGGGCCTGACACCCCAAATGGTTGAGGCGCTTGCCAAGGACGGCGTCAAGACGCTGGAAGACTTTGCAACCTGCGCTGACTGGGAACTGGCCGGAGGCTGGACCACGGTTGATGGCCAGCGAGTCAAGGATGACGGTATTCTCGAACCCTTTGGCGTGACGCTGGAAGAGGCACAGGATCTGGTGATGACCGCCCGGGTCATGTTGGGCTGGGTTGACCCCGCCGATCTGGAGCAGCCCGAGGCAGACGTCGAGGACGAAGCAGCAGACGAGGAGGCCGAGGCCTGATTCCAGGCCTCGGGTGGCACACATGGGTCGCGGTGGCGTCCAAAAGGAACGGTCCGAAGGGCCAGAGCGGAAATGCATCGCCACGGGCGAGGTGCAGCCTCGGTACGGGCTGATCCGCTTTGTAACCGGCCCGGATGGGCAGGTTTTCCCGGATGTCGCGTCCAAGTTGCCGGGTCGGGGCGTTTATGTCTCGGCGGATCGCAAGGCGCTGGGCACGGCCGTCGGCAAGAAGCTGTTTGCACGCGGGTTCAAGGCGCAGGTGACTGTACCGCAGGACCTTGTGGACGAGGTGGAGCGTCAATTGTCGCGCCGCGTGATCGAATTGATCAGCCTGGCGCGAAAGTCCGGCGATGCGGTCGCCGGGTATGAAAAGGTCAAGTCCTGGCTTGATCGCGAAGAGGCCTGGGTTCTGATTCAGGCGGTCGATGGTTCCGGGCGCGGCAAGTCCAAGCTGAGCACGCCGCATTTCGGGAAATACATTGGCTGGCTGACCGCAGACGAGCTTGGGGCGGCATTTGGGCGCCAAACGGTGATTCATGCGGCGCTCGCCTCTGGCGGACTCGCCAAACGTGTTGTAGAGGAAGCGCAGCGCCTGCGTGGCTTGCGCGATATGGATGACGGCGGCAAGGGCCGCGCGGAAGGGTAAGAAGCTTTATGAGCGATAGTGACGGCAAAAAGACATTGGGTCTTCGTGGTGGGGCACGCCCCGGGAATGTGAAACAGAGTTTCAGCCACGGACGTACCAAGAATGTCGTGGTGGAAACCAAACGCAAGCGCGTGGTGGTTCCCAAGCCGGGAGCGTCCAAGCCCAGCGGTGGCGCTGCGCCGTCGGGTGATCCTTCGCGCCGGCCGGCCGGGATTTCCGATGCCGAGATGAATCGGCGCCTGAAGGCGTTGCAGGCGGCCAAGGCCCGTGAGGTCGAGGAAGCCGAACGCCGCGAGGCCGAGGAAAAGGCGCGCGCCGAAGAGCGTGAACGCCGCCGCGCCGAACAGGAGGCCAAAGAGCGCGAACAGCGCGAGGCCGAGGAGAAAGCCCGGCAGAAAGCCGAGGAAGAAGAGCGCAAGCAGAAAGAGGCCGAAGAAGCCGCTCAGCGCGCCGCAGCAGAAGCCGCGGCCGCGAAAGAGGCGCCCAAAGCCAAGGCCCCCGCGGACAGCAAGCCTGCGCCAGCGGAAACACCGCGCAAGGCGGATCGCGAACAGCGTCAGACCCGCGGCAAGGGCCGCGACGATGGCCGCCGTTCGGGCAAGCTGACCCTGAATCAGGCGCTGTCGGGCGGTGAAGGTGGTCGGCAGCGTTCGATGGCATCGATGAAGCGCAAGCAGGAGCGTGCGCGGCAGAAAGCCATGGGCGGCTCGGTCGAACGGGAAAAGGTGATCCGCGAGGTTCAACTGCCCGAGGCGATCGTCGTATCGGAACTGGCCAACCGTATGGCCGAACGCGTCGCCGATGTCGTCAAGTCGCTTATGAACATGGGTATGATGGTCACGCAGAACCAGACCATCGACGCCGACACTGCCGAACTGATCATCGAAGAATTCGGCCACAAGGTCGTGCGGGTTTCGGATGCGGATGTCGAGGATGTCATCTCGGATGTCGAGGACAAGGATGAAGACCTGCAGCCCCGTCCGCCGGTCATTACCATCATGGGTCACGTCGACCACGGCAAGACCTCGCTGTTGGACGCGATCCGCGACGCCAAAGTCGTTGCGGGCGAGGCCGGTGGCATTACCCAGCATATCGGCGCCTATCAGGTGCAGACCAACGACGGCACAACGTTGACCTTCCTGGATACGCCGGGCCACGCGGCCTTTACCTCGATGCGCTCGCGCGGTGCTCAGGTAACGGACATCGTGGTGCTGGTTGTCGCGGCGGATGACGCTGTGATGCCGCAGACGGTCGAGGCAATCAACCACGCCAAGGCCGCCGGTGTTCCGATGATCGTTGCGATCAACAAGGTCGACAAGCCCGAGGCCAACCCGGACAAGGTGCGCACCGACCTGCTTCAGCATGAGGTGATCGTCGAGAAGATGTCCGGCGAGGTTCAGGATGTCGAAGTGTCGGCCATCACCGGACAGGGTCTGGACGATCTGCTGGAAGCCATCGCGCTGCAGGCCGAGATTCTGGAGCTGAAGGCCAACCCGAACCGCGCCGCGCAAGGCGCCGTGATCGAGGCGCAGCTGGACGTGGGCCGTGGCCCGGTCGCGACCGTTCTGGTCCAGAAGGGCACGCTGCGCCAAGGCGACATCTTCGTCGTGGGCGAGCAGTACGGCAAGGTCCGCGCGCTGATCAACGACAAGGGCGAGCGCGTCCAGGAAGCCGGGCCTTCGGTTCCGGTCGAGGTTCTGGGTCTCAACGGTACGCCCGAGGCCGGTGACGTTCTGAACGTGACCGAGACCGAGGCGCAGGCCCGCGAGATCGCCGAGTACCGCGCGCAGGTTGCCAAGGACAAGCGCGCCGCCGCCGGTGCCGCGACCACGCTGGAACAGCTGATGCAGAAGGCCAAAGAAGACGAGAACGTGGCCGAGCTGCCCATTCTGGTCAAGGCCGACGTGCAGGGCTCGGCCGAGGCGATCGTCCAGGCGATGGAGAAGATCGGCAACGACGAGGTGCGCGTGCGCGTGCTGCACTCGGGCGTCGGCGCCATCACCGAAACCGATATCGGCCTGGCCGAAGCGTCGGGTGCTCCGGTCTTTGGCTTCAACGTCCGGGCCAACGCATCGGCGCGCAACACCGCCAACCAGAAGGGCGTCGAGATCCGCTACTACTCGGTAATCTACGATCTGGTGGATGACGTCAAAGCCGCCGCCTCGGGCCTGCTGAGCGCCGAGATCCGCGAGAAGTTCATCGGCTATGCCGAGATCAAGGAAGTGTTCAAGGTCACCGGCGTCGGCAAGGTTGCCGGCTGTCTGGTCACCGAGGGCGTTGCCCGCCGCTCGGCCGGCGTGCGCCTGCTGCGCGACAACGTGGTGATCCACGAAGGCACGCTGAAGACGCTGAAACGCTTCAAGGACGAAGTGGCCGAGGTTCAGTCGGGTCAGGAATGCGGTATGGCGTTCGAGAACTACGACGATATCCGCCCCGGCGACGTGATCGAGATCTTCGAGCGCGAGGAAGTCACCCGCACGCTGGATTGATCCGGTCGAAATCGAAAGAAACGGCGGTCCCCAGGGCCGCCGTTTTCGCTTTCAGGGGTGGTCGTTCAGAAACGTCCCGTCCTTGAGGATGATGTCGAAATGGTGCGTGCCCGGCTGCAGGTCGAAGCTGACGGCATGGCCGGCCTTGCGCAACGCTTCGGCATAATCGCGGCTCTGGCGGATGAACTCGCCCGTGTCCCGCTCACCCACCGTGACCCGATAGCGCGGCCCGGGTGCGGGCAGGTTCAGGGTGGGGGACAGGTCGTGCAGCTCGACCGGGGTCAGCTGCAGGGGATCGTTGACCGGGGTCAGACTGATCGGTTCCAGGTCGTAGACGCCGCTGATCAGGATGACTTCGCGCACCCGCAGGCCGATCCGGGCGAATTGGTCGGCCGAGGTCGCCATGACCATCGCCGCCAGATGCGCGCCGGCGCTGTGCCCGGACAGGGTGACATGCGAGGCGTCGAACCCCAGCGACTTGGCCCGGGTGGCCAGCCACATCAGCGCGGTCCGGCATTCATCGACCATCTGGCCCAGCCGCGCGTCGGGGGCGAGCGTGTAGTTCACCGTCGCAAAGGCCTGCCCGCCTTGGACCAGCGCGGGCGCCATCATCGCCGAGTCGCGCTGGCTGAGCGCCTGCCAATAGCCGCCGTGGATAAACACATGCAGCGGTGCGCCGGGCGCGCGGGCGGGAAAGAAATCCAGCACCTGCGCGGGAGTGTCGCCATAGCCGAGGGTCTCTTGCACCGTCAGTTGCGCCCGCGCCTGCGCGCTGAGCGCTGAATAGGCCGCCAGATAGGGCGCAAGGTCGCCGCCGATCATCGAACTGGGCGCGTATTCGCGCTCCAGCTCGGCTTGGGTAAATCCGCGATACAGCATGGCTCAGCCCTGTCCGCCGTACATCAGGTCGGTGCGCACGTCATAAAGGTCGTGGAAGAATCGCAGCTCCAGCGCCTTGCGCAGAAAAGCCACGCCGCTGGAGCCGCCAGTGCCTGGCTGCATGCCGATCACACGTTCCACGGCGGTCGCATGGTCGAACCGCCACCGCTGGAACAGCGATTCCACATCCATCAGCTTTTCTCCCAGCGCATACAGGTCCCAGTACCGGCCCGTGTTCCGGTAGATCTCGGCCCAGATCTTCACGATGCGCGGATCGCCGGAATAGGTCTTTGAATAGTCCCGGTCCAGCAGGTCCTGCGGCACGTCGAACCCCTGCCGCGCCAGCATGTGCAATACCTCGTCATACAGCGACGGTTTGACCAGAGCGGCGGTCAGCATCTCCATCACTTCGGGGTCGTGCTCATGCACCTTCAGCGTGGCGGTGTCCTTGTTGCCCAGGATGAACTCGATCTGGCGATAGCCGTAGCTCTGGAAGCCGGATGAATTGCCCAGCGCCTTGCGGAAGGTCATATAGTCGGCGGGCGTCATGGTCAGCAGGGTTTCCCACGCGGCGATCAATTGGCGCTGGATCGCCTTGATCCGGTCCAGGTTCTTCATCGCGGGGCCGAACTCATCCTGCTGCAGAAACCGGCGCACCTCGACCAGCTGATGGTGCATCAGTTTCAGCCAAAGCTCGCTGACCTGATGGATGATGATGAACAGCATCTCATCGGGTTGGGCCGGGTCCTGAAAGGTTTTCTGCAAGTTCAGCAGGGTCTTGAGTTGCAGGAAATCGCCATAGCTTTTGCGGTGCGTGTCCGCGAAATCGGTTACCAGCGTGTCTTCGATTCCCCGCTCCAGCGGGCGGTCGCCCTTGGCTTTGTCGGCCATTTCATTTCCTCCCCGGCATGTGTGCGCACCTGTCTAGAAGGTGCGTTTGCAACTATCCAGAGGGTCAGGCCCAGTCCAGCACCACCTTGCCCGATTTTCCTGACTTCATGGCGGCAAAGCCCTGCGCAAAGTCATCGGCGGCAAAGCGATGGGTGATGACCCGGCTGACATCCAGCCCGTTCTGCAGCATCGCGATCATCTTGTACCAGGTCTCGAACATCTCGCGGCCGTAGACGCCTTTAATGGTGATCGCCTTGAACACGATGCGGCTCCAGTCGACGGGCGATTTTCCGGGCGGAATGCCCAGCAGGGCGATCTTGCCGCCCATCACCAGCGCCTCGACCATCTGGTCCAGAGCCGCCTGCGAGCCCGACATTTCCAGCCCCACGTCGAAACCCTGGCTCATGCCCAGGTCGGAAATCACCGATTGCAGCTCTTCCTCGGCCACGTTCACCGCCCGGACCGAAGGCACGACATGCTGCGCCAGCGCCAGCCGGTCGGGGTTGATGTCGGTGATCACCACATGCCGGGCGCCGGCGTGGCGGGCCACCGCGGCGGCCATGATCCCGATCGGGCCGGCGCCGGTGATCAACACGTCCTCGCCCAGCAGGTCGAAGCTCAGCGCGGTGTGCACGGCATTGCCCAGCGGGTCGAGAATCGCGCCGATTTCGTCCGGAATGTCGTCGGGCAGGGGCACCACGTTGAAGGCCGGCAGCTTGAGATATTGGGCAAAAGCGCCCTGTTCGTTCACCCCGATCCCGCGGGTGCCCGGGTCCAGGTGGAACTTGCCCGCGCGGCTTTGGCGGCTGTCGGTGCCGATCAGGTGACCCTCGCCCGAGCACCGCTGGCCGATCTTCAACCCGGTCACGTTGCGGCCCAGCTCGACGATCTCGCCGGCGAATTCGTGGCCGGTGATCATGGGGACGGGCACCGTGTGGGACGCCCATTCATCCCAGTTCCAGATATGGATGTCGGTGCCGCAGATCCCGGTCTTCTTCACGCGGATCAAAACTTCGTCGGGGCCGATCTCGGGGACCGGGGCCTGAACCATCCACAGTCCTTCTTCGGGCCTGGACTTCTCCAGCGCTTTCATCGTGTTGGGTCGCATCCGGATCACTCCCACAAATCGGTCGACAGGTATTTCAAGCCGCTGTCACACATCACGATGGCGATGCAGCCACCGCGTTCGGGGCCACGCAGCAGGTCGATGGCGGCAGCCAGGTTCGCCCCGGCGGAAAAGCCCGCAAAGATGCCTTCGGTGCGGGCCAACAGGCGGGCGGCGTCGCGCGCTGATGCGCCGGTGACGGACAGATGACCGGCCAATTTCGCTCCGTTCAGATGCGTCAGAACCGACATCGCATAACCACCGCCCTGGATCGGATGATCGGGCGCACGGACGGGTTCACCGGCCAAGGCACGAGCGCCGTCGGGCTCGACCGCATAGCACCGCACCCCAAGGGGTGACAGGTAGTCAGAGACCCCGGCAAGTGTGCCGCCAGAGCCGGCAAAATCACAAAAGGCTGTCACGGTACCTGCTGATTGGGCCCAGATTTCCGGACCCGTCCCGGCGGCATGGGCCTTGGGGTTGCCCGCGTGGCCGAACTGATCGGCGCGGAATGCGTTGCGCTCGGCGGTGATGCGGCGGGCGGCGTCATCCACCAGCGCCAGGTCGGCGCCCGAGACTTCGCCCGGTTTGCCGCCTTCGGCCTGAGGGACGATCACCACCTCGGCGCCCAAGGCGCGCATCATGCGGGCGCGTTCGACCGAGTTCCCTGCGCTCATGACCGCCACGAACGGGTGCCCCAGAATGCCGCAGACAATCGCCAGGCCGGTGCCCATGTTGCCTGAGGTCAGCTCGACCACCGTCTGCCCCGGGATCAGGCTGCCGTCGGCGCGGGCCTGTTCGATGATGGACCGGGCGGCCCGATCCTTTTTCGAAAAGCCCGGCAGCAGATAGTCCAGCTTTGCTAGAATACGGCCGTCCAGATCCAGTATTTGGCAAACCCGGGACAGCTCGATCAGGGGCGTATCGCCGATCGCGTCGATGACCGAGTTCAGAACCATCAGATGACCCCCAACGCCTTGCCGACCTTGCCGAAGGCGGCCAGCGCGCGGTCCAACTCGTCGCGGGTCAGCGCCGCGTTCATCTGGGTGCGGATGCGGGCCTGGCCACGCGGGACCACCGGGAAGAAGAAGCCCGAGACGTAGACGCCTTCGTCGAACAGGCGGGCGGCCATGTCCTGCGCCAGCTGCGCCTCGCCCAGCATCACGGGGATGATCGGATGTTCACCCGGCAGCAAGTCGAACCCCAGCTTCTCCAGCCCGGCGCGCCAGTATTTCGCGTTGCCGAACAGTTGCTTGCGCAGCATGTCGCCCTCTTCGACCAGGCGGATCGCCTCGAGCCCGGCGGCGACGATGGAAGGCGGCAGCGAATTCGAGAACAGATAGGGCCGCGCCCGCTGCCGCAGCAGGTCGATCACTGGCTGCGGCCCGGCGATGTAACCGCCGATTGCCCCCCCAAGTGCCTTGCCCAATGTCCCGGTCAGAATGTCCACGTCCACGCCGAAATGATCCGGCGTGCCCGCGCCTCGCGGCCCCATGAAGCCGGTGGCGTGGCAGTCATCGACCATCAGCACCGCGTCGTATTTGTCGGCCAGTTCGCGGATCCTGGGCAGGTTGGCCAGGTAGCCATCCATCGAGAACACTCCGTCGGTGGCGATCATGATGTGCCGCGCCCCGTCCTCGCGCGCCTGTTTCAGCCAGGCCTCGAGGTCGTTCATGTCATTGTTCATGTAGCGATAGCGTTTGGCCTTGCACAGCCGCACCCCGTCGATGATCGAGGCATGGTTCAGACTGTCCGAGATGATGGCATCCTCGGGTCCCAGCAGGGGTTCGAACAACCCGCCATTGGCGTCGAAACAGGCCGCGAACAGGATCGAATCGTCCTTGCCCAGAAACTTGGCCAACCGCTGCTCCAACTCGCGGTGGATGTCCTGCGTGCCGCAGATGAACCGGACCGAGGCCATGCCGAACCCCTTGGGCTCCATCGCGTTCTTCGCGGCCTCGATCAGCGCCGGATGGTCGGCCAGACCCAGGTAATTGTTGGCACACAGGTTGATGACCTGACGTCCGCCCACCGTGATCTCGCCGCTTTGGGGCGAGGTGATCATTCGTTCCGTCTTGTACAGGCCTTCCGCCTTGATCTGCGAGAGGGTGTCCGAAACGTGGGACAGGAATGCATCAGCCATGGCGATCTCCTTCTTCTGAGTCGCGTATCTAACATAACGGACGCGCTTCCCAAATAGGAGATTTTCAGTATGGCGGAAAAAAATCCGTGAAGGCGGAAATTGGCCGATATGTGCGGATCAGGCGTTCTTGACGATCAGGAACACGCGGGCGGGTCCGTCCGGCGCCGCGATGGCGTGGGCCACATCGGCCGCATACCGGGCCGTGTCGCCCTGGCGCAGTTCCATCGTCGCGGCGCCCGAGGTGACGCGGACGGTCCCTTCCAGCACGGTCAGCTGTTCGCGCGCACCGCGGGCATGGGGCTGGCTGTTCAGTGCGCCACCTGCGTCGAACCGGATATCATAGACCTCGTGGCCGCCGGCCTCCTCGGGTGGCGAGAGGATGCGGATCCGGCAGGATTGGCCCATATTGTCGATGCTGGGCACCTCGGCGCTGCGCAGCACTTCGATCTGGTCGGTGGTCTCGGACTCTTCCAGAAGACCGGCGAAATCGACCTGTAGCGCACGGGTCAGGTTCCACAGGGTCGAGATCGTGGGGCTGCTTTCGCCGCGTTCGATCTGGCTGACCATCGACCGGGACACGCCGCTGAGATTGGCCACCGCTTCCAGTGACAGTCCCTTGGCGCGCCGGGCCTCTTTCAGGCGGGCGGGCAGGCGTGTCAGGATATCGTCTGAGTTTTCCGTCATGGCGGAATTTCTTGCGCGTCCGGGCGTGAATTGTCAATTCCGCCGATGACGGAACGTCCCGCGCGACAGGCCCATGCTGCGGGTGCATACTGCGCGCAAATCCAAGAGGAGAGAGACATGACCGACATCGTGATTCTGGACGGTGCCCGCACCGCAATCGGTACGTTCGGAGGGTCGCTGGCCGCGACCCCGCCGATTGATCTGGCCACCGTCGTGACCAAGGCCGCGCTTGAGAAATCCGGCGTCGAAGGCGACCGGATCGGGCATGTGGTGTTCGGACATGTCATCAACACCGAGCCGCGCGACATGTACCTGTCCCGCGTCGCGTCGATGCAGGCGGGCATTCCGAACGGCACCCCGGCGATGAACGTGAACCGGCTGTGCGGGTCGGGCGCGCAGGCCATCGTATCGGCAGTTCAATCGCTGATGCTGGGGGATGCCGAATTTGCCGTGGCCGGCGGCGCCGAGAGCATGTCGCGCAGCCCTTACATCGTTCCGCAGGCGCGTTGGGGCGCCAAGATGGGCGACATCAAGTCGCTGGACATGATGCTGGGCGCGCTGAACTGCCCCTTTGGCACCGGGCATATGGGCGTCACCGCCGAGAACGTTGCCGATGAACACCAGATCACGCGCGAGGAGATGGACGCGTTTGCGCTGGCCAGCCAGCAGCGCGCGGCGGCTGCGATCGAGGCGGGCTATTTCGACAGCCAGATCGCGCCGGTGCAGGTCAAGGTCAAGCGCGACATGGTCGATTTCAAGGTCGACGAGCATCCCAAGGCCACCACGGCCGAAGCCCTGGCCGGGTTGCGCCCGGTGTTCCAGAAGGACGGGCGTGTGACCGCGGGCAACGCCTCGGGCATCAATGACGGCGCGGCGGCGATGGTTCTGGCCACGGCCGATGCCGCCGAGAAAGCCGGCCTGACGCCCAAGGCGCGCATCCTAGGCTATGCCCATGCCGGCGTTCGCCCCGAAGTGATGGGGATCGGCCCGGTTCCGGCCGTGCGCAACCTTTTGGAGCGAACCGGCCTGTCGGCGGGCGATTTCGACGTGATCGAAAGCAACGAGGCCTTTGCCGCCCAGGCGCTGGCAGTGAACAAGGAACTGGGGCTCGATCCAGCGAAGGTGAACCCAAATGGCGGGGCCATCGCCCTGGGTCATCCGGTGGGGGCCACCGGGGCGATCATCACGCTGAAGACTTTGTACGAGTTGGAGCGCATCGGTGGGTCGAAAGGGTTGATCACCATGTGCATCGGTGGCGGGCAGGGGATTGCCATCGCCATCGAACGGCTCTGATCCGAGGCTGGGCCGGGGGGCTGTCTGCCCCCCATCGCGCCGGGGCGCGATTCCCCCCGAGGATATTTTTGGCCAGATAAAGCGGCGGCGTCTGTCAGCCCAGGCCCGCAAGGATCAGGACGGCCACTGCCCCGGCGGCTGCTCCGATCGCGGCGGGAATGGCCTTGGGCCAGAAATCTGACCCGGAGGGATCATCCTTGCGGGTCTGAGCGATCAGGGCATTTTCGACCAGATCAGGCAGGCGGGGCCCGAACCGTGCAAGAACCAGCGCTGTTTTTCCTAAATCACGAAGGGCGGCGCGGGGGCCGATGGACTGCTTGATATAGTCCTCGACCACGGGGCGGGCGACCTCCCAGATGTTCATATGCGGGTCGAGCGAGCGGGCGACGCCTTCGACCACCACCATCGTGCGTTGCAGCAGGATCAGTTCGGTGCGGGTTTCCATGCCGAAGCGTTCGGTCACCTCGAACAGGTAGTTGAGCAGGCGGCCCATCGAGATATGGGTGGCATCCATGCCAAAGATCGGCTCGCCGACCGCGCGCAGGGCGCGGGCGAATTCATCGACGTCCTGGTTAGCCGGGACATAGCCGGCCTCGAAATGCACCTCGGCCACGCGTTTGTAGTCGCGGCGGATGAAGCCGAAGAGGATCTCGGCATAGACGCGGCGGGTGTATTCGTCGATATGGCCCATGATGCCGAAGTCATAGGCGATGATGTCGCCGTTCGCGGCGACCTTGAGGTTGCCCTGGTGCATGTCGGCGTGGAAGAAGCCATCGCGCAGGGCGTGCAGCAGGAATAGGCGCAGCACACGCTCGGCCAGGTCGCGGCGGTCGTGATTTGCGGCGTCCAGCGCGTCGTTGTCGCCCAAGGGGATGCCGTCTGCCCAGCTGAGCGTCATGACCCGGCGCGCGGACAGCGACCACACCACGGGCGGCAGCCAGAAGCCTTCGTCATTCTGCGTGTTGGCGGCAAATTCCGAGGCTGCCGAACTTTCGAGCCTGAGATCCAGTTCGCCGCGGACGACGCCGTCGAAATGCTCGATCACGTCCATCGGGCGCAGTCGGCGCGCACCGGGGGCGAAAAGCTGGACGATCCGGGCGGCGAAATAGAACGCATCCACATCCTTGCGGAACGCGCGTTCGATGCCGGGGCGCAGGACCTTGACGGCCACATCCTCGCCTGTGCTGGCCAGTTTGGCCTTGTGGACCTGCGCGATCGAGGCGGCCGCGATCGGTTCGCTGAACTCCCAGAACATCTCGTCCAGAGGTTGGCCCAGCTCCTTTTCGACCTCGGCCATGGCCACGTCGCGTGGAAAGGGGGGCAGCTTGTCCTGCAGGACGCGCAGCTGTTCGGCCAGCTCTTCGCCGACGACATCGGGGCGCGTGGACAGGACCTGACCGAACTTGATGTAGGCCGGGCCCAGGGCGGTCAGCGCCCGGGTCGCCGGCGGCATGGACGGGTCGCCCTTGTAGCCCAGCCATTGGAACGGTTTGCCCAAGGTGTGGGCCACGATCCGCAACGCGCGCGGGGCTTCGAAAGCGTCGAGCACCACGTTCATTGCGCCCGTGCGCTCCAGCGTGGCGCCTGTGCGGATCAGGCGGATGATGTTGTGGGGGCCGCGCATGCGTCAGATCTTCCAGCCGGAATGCAGGGCCGCGATGCCCATGCTGAGGTTGCGGTATTTCGCGTTTTCGAATCCGGCGGCGCGCACCATGCCCAGAAAGGTATCCTGATCGGGGAACTTGCGGATCGATTCGACCAGGTATTGATAGCTGTCGTAGTCGTTCGCGATCAGCTTACCCATGCGCGGGATCACGTTGAAGCTGTAGAGGTCATAGAGTTTCTGCAGCCCGTCATTGGGCAACTGGCTGAACTCCAGCACCATCAGGCGGCCGCCGGGCTTGAGCACGCGGTAGGCCTCGTTCAGGGCTTCTTGCGGGCGGGTCACGTTCCGGATGCCGAAGGAAATGGTGTAGACGTCGAAGGTATTGTCCTCGAACGGCAGGGCCATCGCGTCGCCCACCACCCAGTCCAGGCTGTCGGCCATCTGCGCGGCCTCGGCGCGCTTGCGCCCCTCGACCAGCATCGGCTCGGTCAGGTCCAGCACCGTGGCATGGCCGTGGCCCGCCCGCTTGAGGAAGCGGAACGAGATGTCGCCCGTACCGCCCGCCACGTCCAGCAGGCGCTGGCCGGGGCGCGGCGCCAGCCAGTCCATCATGGCGTCCTTCCAGACCCGGTGGATGCCCATCGACATCACGTCATTCATCACGTCGTATTTCGACGCGACCGAGTTGAATACGCCCTGCACGCGCCCGGCCTTTTCGGCCTCGGGGACGGTTTCGAAACCGAAATGAGTGGTCTTGTCGCTGTTGTCGGACATAAGCCTTGCCGTTCGTCGAATTTCGTCTCTGTTATAGGGCCTGGAAACCGGGGCACAATGCGGCCCTTTGGAATAGGAGCCGTCTAATGCCCGAATTGCCCGAGGTCGAGACAGTAAGACGCGGCCTTGCCCCGGCGATGGAAGGCGTGGTGATCGAAAGGGCGGACGTGAACCGCCCCGATCTGCGCTGGCCGTTCCCCGAGCGGATGACCGAACGGCTGACCGGCCAGCGGGTCGAACGTCTGCGGCGGCGGTCGAAATACATCCTGGCCGATCTGAGCGGCGGCGAAACCCTGTTGATTCATCTGGGCATGTCGGGCCGCATGACTGTGTCCGGCGATCCGCTGGGCCAGTTCGTGCATCATCACCCGATGCCGCAGAAACATGACCACGTGGTGTTTCATATGGCCAACGGCGCGCGCATCACTTTCAATGACCCGCGCCGGTTCGGGGCGATGGACCTGATGCCCACGGCCACCGCCGAGCAGCACAAGCTGCTGGCCGTGCTGGGGCCGGAGCCGCTGGGCAACGATTTCAACGAGACCTATCTGATCGACGCCTTCCGCGGCCGGGCCTCACCGGTCAAGGCGGCGCTGCTGGATCAGAGAATCGTTGCCGGGCTGGGCAACATCTATGTCTGCGAGGCGCTCTACCGCGCCAGAGTGTCGCCACGTCGCAAGGCGGGTCAGATCTCGGCCGGGCGGGTCGAGGCCTTGGTTCCGGTGATCCGGACGGTGCTGGCCGAGGCCATCGAGGCCGGCGGATCCTCGCTGCGTGATTTCCGGCAAGCCGATGGAGAGCTTGGATATTTTCAGCACAGTTTCGACGTCTACGGGCGCGAGGGCCAGCCCTGCCGGACCGAGGGCTGCGGGGCCGAAATCCGCAGAATCACCCAGTCGGGACGCTCAACCTTCTATTGCGCGCAATGCCAAAGATAGCTTGATCCGAGTTTTTCGCGTGATAAGGAATTGGACCTGAACGGAACAACCGAAAGCTCAGACCTCATGGCTTTTGAGACGATCATCGTCGAAATCGAAGACCACGTCGCCCTAATCAAGCTCAACAGACCCGATGCGTTGAACGCGCTGAACACTCAGCTTCTGGGTGAGCTGTGCGAGGCGCTCGAGGACGCGGACACCAATGACAAGGTGCGCTGCATCGTCATCACCGGATCGGAAAAGGCATTCGCCGCGGGCGCGGACATCAAGGAGATGTCCGAGATGAGCTTTGTCGATGTCTACACCACCAACCTGTTC
This sequence comes from Ruegeria sp. BHSC029, assembly GCF_059613085.1. NCBI lineage: Bacteria > Pseudomonadati > Pseudomonadota > Alphaproteobacteria > Rhodobacterales > Roseobacteraceae > Ruegeria > Ruegeria sp. BHSC029. The sequence continues at coordinate 294,655 of NZ_JBXWRU010000006.1, read as the reverse complement.
GCCGACGCCAACGACCGGATCACCGCGATCCGCAAGCCGATCATCGCGGCGGTGGCGGGCTATGCGCTGGGCGGCGGGTGCGAGCTGGCCATGATGTGCGATTTCATCATCGCCGCAGACACCGCCAAGTTCGGCCAGCCTGAGATCAATCTGGGCGTCATCGCCGGGATGGGCGGCAGCCAGCGCCTGACGCGGTTCGTGGGCAAGTCCAAGGCGATGGACATGAACCTGACCGGGCGTTTCATGGATGCCGAAGAGGCCGAGCGCTCGGGCCTTGTGTCGCGCGTGGTGCCGGCCAAGAAGCTGATCGAAGAGGCGACCGGCGCGGCCCAGAAGATTGCCGAGAAATCGCTGCTAACCGCGATGGCCGCGAAAGAGGCGGTCAACCGCAGCTACGAGGTGCCGCTGAGCGAGGGCATGCTGTTCGAGCGGCGCGTGTTCCATTCGATGTTCGCGACCGAAGACCAGAAGGAAGGCATGGCCGCATTCCTTGAAAAGCGCGCGGCCCAGTTCCGCGACAAATAACCGGCGCCGACAAGACTGCAGGATCAGGCGGGCGTTGCCCGCCTTTTTTCATGGCGGGCAACAAGGCCAAGAATCGGCTTGGCAAAGTCTGAAAACTTGGCTATTGACCGCCACCATACATGCGCGTGCGGCCCGCTTGGCCCGATTCACACTCGTGATTTCTGATCCGGTGCGGGTAATTCCGTGACGTGCAACCCTAGACAAACGTACCGAACAAAGGTCAGAGACACATGGCAAACTCGCCCCAGGCAAAGAAACGCGCTCGTCAGAACGAGAAGCGTTATGCAATCAACAAAGCACGCCGTTCGCGCATCCGCACCTTCCTGCGCAAGGTCGAAGAAGCTATCGCATCCGGCGACAAGGACGCGGCAACCGCCGCTCTGCGCGCGGCCCAGCCCGAGCTGATGCGCGGCGTCACCAAAGGCGTGTTCCACAAGAACACCGCAGCCCGCAAGATGTCGCGCCTGTCGGCGCGCGTCAAAGCGCTGGGTTGACCTAGCGTCAACATTTGCTGGTTCATTCCGGTTTCGAAGGCGTCGCCCCGTGCGGCGCCTTTTGCGTTGTTGCCAGAATGCCGCGCCTTCACGAAACCGAGAGATTCTTTCGCCCAAAGACCCGAGTCAATATCAGAGTTTCGTTGCCCGGCCCCACTGCCTCTTGCTACGACAGTTTCAGCGATTCACTCGCTTGGGGGGACAGGCTGTTCCTGCGATCGGACTGACGGGCATCAGAATGATCCAGGGGCGAATGTCGGCAACCGGTGCCAACCGGTTTGACGATCTGCTGCGGATCTCGGCTGCTCCGATGATCTTGGCCCTGTCGAAAACTGGAACTGCGTGGCGCAAACCGCGGTTTGGGCGGCCGTACTTTTTGGTCGTCGTCAAACAGGCAAGCGTCGTGACCACTGATATTCCCGCCGATTCTTGGGGTTTCGGCGACAGAATATCTGTGCGCGAGTGAACGCAAAAGAACCGGGATACCGGTCACAATCATAAGGCCGATTAGGTCAAAAATATTGGGATGCGTGAGGCGCTGGATGACACAAGAAAAATGGGGACAACTGCGTAACAAATTGCTGAAGGCCGTGGGCCGGAACAATTTTACGACTTGGATTGAACCACTGGAATTTCAGGAATTGAAGGGAGGCGTGGCCGTATTTTCGGTTCCGACCAACTTCATGGGGAACTACGTCAGTCAAAATTTTGCAGACCTCATTCTGTACGAGCTGAACACGGCCGGAGAGTCGGTTCAGCGCCTGGCTTTCCGGGTGGCCGCCAACTCACCGGCGCGTCCCGCCGCCGCGGTTCGCCCGGTCGAAGACCAGCCCGAGCCTGTCAATATCGAGCTGGCGCCGGAAAGCAACGGAACCAATGAGGCGCTCGAGTCGCTGCAGGCCGCGCCATTGGATGCACGTTTTACCTTCGACACCTTCGTCGTCGGCAAGCCCAACGAACTGGCCCATGCCGCCGCGCGCCGTGTTTCCGAAGGCGGCCCCGTCACATTCAACCCGCTGGTTCTGTACGGTGGGGTTGGGCTCGGTAAAACGCACCTGATGCATGCCATCGCCTGGGAGCTGAAGACCAAACGCCCCGAGCTCAATGTGCTGTACCTGTCTGCCGAACAGTTCATGTACCGCTTCGTACAGGCCCTGCGCGAACGCCGGATGATGGATTTCAAACACCTGTTCCGCTCGGTCGACGTGCTGATGGTCGATGACGTGCAGTTCATCGCCGGCAAGGATTCGACGCAGGAGGAGTTCTTTCACACCTTCAACGCGCTGGTGGATCAAAACAAGCAGATCATCATCTCGGCCGACCGCGCGCCGGGTGAAATCAAGGATCTGGAGGAACGGGTCAAGTCGCGTCTGCAATGCGGACTGGTGGTTGACCTGCACCCGACCGATTACGAGTTGCGCCTGGGCATTCTGCAGAACAAGGTGCAGCAATACGCCAAGACCTATCCCGACCTGAAGATCGCCGATGGCGTGCTGGAATTCCTGGCCCATCGCATCTCGACCAACGTACGCGTTCTGGAAGGGGCGCTGACCCGGCTGTTCGCCTTTGCCTCGCTGGTCGGCCGTGAGATCGACATGGAACTGACGCAGGACTGTCTGGCCGACGTGCTGCGCGCCTCGGAACGCAAGATCACCGTCGAAGAGATCCAGCGCAAGGTTTCCGACTACTACAACATCCGCCTGTCCGACATCATCGGGCCGAAACGTCTGCGGTCCTATGCCCGCCCGCGTCAGGTGGCGATGTATCTGTGCAAGCAGCTGACCAGCCGGTCGCTGCCCGAGATCGGCCGCCGCTTTGGCGGGCGTGACCACACCACCGTCATGCACGGCGTCAAACGCATCGAAGAGCTGAAGCTGACCGACGGTCAGATCGCCGAAGATGTGGAAATGCTGCGCCGGGCGCTCGAAGCCTGAGCCCCTGCAATTCGAAAAGCCGTCCCGGCTCTGCGCGGGGGCGGTTTTTCTGTGCGCATTTTTCCACGATTTCCACGGAACTGGGGCGCAGGGCCGCTCGGGACCTTGACGGTTTGCGCGTTCCGACCCAGAAATCGGTAAAAAATCCTTGTGCCTCAGGGCTGAACCGCTAACTTGCCAGTCCCGCCCATGTAAGCACTCAAATCAGAGGAATTGAGGGTATGAAGATCAGCATCGAACGCGGCACGCTGCTCAAGGCCGTTTCGCAGGCCCAATCCGTTGTGGAACGCCGCAACACGATTCCAATCCTGGCCAACGTGCTGATCGAGGCCGAGGGCGATCAGGTTCTGTTCCGCGCGACCGATCTGGATATCGAGGTGGTCGACAAGGCCCCCGCGCAGGTCGAAAAGGCGGGTGCAACCACGGTTGCGGCAACGACTCTGCACGAGATCGTGCGCAAGCTGCCCGATGGCGCGCTGGTCACGCTGACCGCCGACAGCGCGGCTGGCCGACTGACGGTCGAGGCGGGGCGGTCGAACTTCTCGCTGGCGACCCTGCCGAAAGAGGATTTCCCGGTGATGGCGTCCTCGGAGTACCAGTCGAACTTCACCGCTTCGGCGGCTCTGCTGCGGCGGCTGTTCGACAAGTCGAAATTCGCCATCTCGACGGAAGAGACCCGGTATTACCTGAACGGCGTCTACATGCACGTGACGGATGGCCCCGAGGGCGGCAAGGTGTTGCGCTGCGTGGCCACGGACGGGCATCGTCTGGCGCGGATCGACGCGGATTGCCCTGACGGGGCCGCCGATATGCCTGGCGTGATCGTTCCGCGCAAAACGGTGGGCGAGTTGCGCAAGCTGCTGGAAGATGACGACATGGACATCGCGGTGTCGGTCAGCGAAACCAAGGTGCGCTTTGCCACACCCGACATCACGCTGACCTCGAAGGTGATCGACGGGACCTTCCCCGACTACACCCGCGTGATTCCGCAGAACAACACCCGCAAGATGGAAGTCGACGCGGCCGAGTTCGCCCAGGCCGTCGACCGGGTGGCAACCGTGTCGTCCGAACGGTCCCGTGCGGTAAAGCTGCAGCTGGACGGCGACAAGCTGGTCCTGTCGGTGAATGCGCCCGACAGCGGCGCCGCCGAGGAGGAGCTGGCCGTGGCCTATGGCGACGAACGGCTGGAAATCGGCTTCAACGCCAAGTACCTGCTGGAAATCGCAAGCCAGGTGGACCGCGAGAACGCGGTGTTCCTGTTCAACTCGGCGGGCGACCCGACCCTGATGCGCGAAGGCAATGACCAGAGCGCGGTCTATGTCGTGATGCCGATGCGCGTCTGATCGCGCGGGCGCGGGATGCGTCCGGCGCGCGTGTTTGTACAAGGATGAAGGGAGGGGTCATGGCTTTGGCCCTGACCGAATTGACGGTCTCGCATTTTCGGTCGCACAAGCTGGCGCGCATGGCGCTGGACGGGCGGCCGGTGGCCTTGTTCGGGCCGAACGGGGCCGGCAAGACCAATATTCTCGAGGCGGTATCCCTGTTTTCACCCGGCCGCGGCATGCGCCGGGCCAGCGCCGCCGAGATGACGCGCCGGCCCGAGGCGCTGGGCTGGAAGCTGAGCGGTCTTCTGGACGTTCAGGGCCGCCGGTCCGAGATCGAAACCTGGTCCGAGGGGGGCGCAGCGCGGCAGGTCCGGATCGACGGAAAGGCAGTCAGCCAGATCGATCTGGGCAAGCTGGCGCGGGTCGTCTGGCTGATGCCCGCGATGGACCGGCTTTGGATCGAAGGCGCCGAAGGCCGACGGCGCTTTCTGGACCGGGTGACGCTGAGTTTCGATCCGAGCCATGCCGAGGCCGCGTTGATCTATGAAAAGGCCATGCGCGAACGGAACCGCCTGCTGAAAGAGCAGGTGCGAGACGCGCATTGGTACGCGGCGCTCGAGGCTCAGATGGCCGAAACCGGGCATCGCATTCATACCGCGCGGCTGGGTGCTCTGGCGCAGTTGCGCGCGGCGCAGGAACAGGCCGAGACCGCCTTTCCCTCGGCGGAACTGGAACTTGTTCAGTCCGAAGGGGACATGCCCGAAAGCGCGCAGGATCTGTTGGAGGCGCTGGCCGAAAGCCGGTTCCGCGACCTAGCGGCGGGGCGCACATTGGTGGGGCCGCACCGGTCGGATCTGAATGGGGTTTTTGCCGCAAAAGGCGTTGCGGCCAGTGAATGTTCGACCGGAGAGCAGAAGGCGCTGCTGGTGTCGTTGATTCTGTCCAACGCGCGGGCGCTGGCCGCGCAGGTCGGAGCGCCACCGATCCTGTTGCTGGACGAGGTTGCGGCCCATCTGGACGCGGACCGCCGGGCGGCGTTGTATGACGAAATCTGCGCGCTGGGGGCGCAGGCCTGGATGACCGGAACAGGCCCCGAGTTGTTCGCCGAACTGGGCGACCGGGCGCAGTCTTTCGTGGTCAATGACGCGGGTGACGGCTCGACCGTCACCCCCGCCTGAGCGGATCAGGCCGGCTCGCCAACCTTGCGTTCCCACAGGAAGGGACGCATCACCTCGTCCACCGGCGTCTGGGCCATGTGGTTGACGTAGTTCGACATGGTTTTCTGCGCCAGGCCCAGGATCACGTCCAGAACGGCGCGGTGCGAATAGCCCGCATCAAAAAACGCCTGCAACTGCGCGTCGGTGACGTTGCCGCGCTGGTTCATCACCTTCACCGTGAACGTACGCAGTGCTTCGAGCTTGGGCGAGGGCAGCGGGGTTTCATTGCGCAGCGCTTCGGTGATCTCGTCGGACACCTTCATCATCTTGGCGATGCCGGTATGGGCCGGAACGCAATAGTGGCATTCGTTTTCCACGTTGATGGTCTGCCAGACGACCGTTTTCTCGTCATTGTCGAAATCGGTCTGCAGGAACAGGTGGTGCAGAACCTGGTAGGCCTCAAGGTGCTGTGGGCTTTCGGCCATGACCTTGTGCAGGCCCGGCAGGCGGCCAAACGCGGCCTGCGATTTCTCGAGCAGGGGTTTCGAACCTTCAGGGGCGGTGTTGAGGTCATGCGAGGGAAAATCGGCCATTTCGGGTCTCCTTTTCTGACGGCTGAGTCCGAAATAGGCTTTATTGAGCAATCACTCAAGTATATATTTGAGTAATCGTTCAAGAATTGGTGATCACATGCCCCGCAAACCTGCCTATGACCGTGACGCGCTGATCGCCCAGGCCCGAGACCTGTTCTGGCGTCAGGGTTGGGCGGGCACGTCCCTGAAGGATCTCGAGCGTGCGCTGAAGTTGAAGCCAGGCAGCTTTTACGCCGCCTTCGGGTCAAAGGACGCCTTGTATGCCCTGACGCTGGAACGCTATGCGGATGAAGGTGTTGCCCGGCTTGAAGCCTTGGCCGAGGAGTTTGGGCCGCTGGGTGCGCTCAAGACCCAGCCGCGGTTGGTGGTCGAGGCCGCGAACGCGCCTGCAAAGGCCTGCATGCTGGCCAAGACCTATGCCGAGTTGAGCGCAAAGGACCATGATCTGGCGCAACTGGCCGCGACCCATCTGTCGCGGATGAAGGCCTGTTTCGCCGATCTGTTCCGGCAGGCGCAGGCGCAGGGGCAGATCGGCCTCGACCATGATCCCGAACGGCTGGCGGCGCGCTATCAGTCCGACTTGTTGGGCCTGCGCCTGTCGGCCGAGCGCGGCGATGTCGATGCCCGCCAAATCGCTGCTGATATCGCCGCCGATCTGGATAAATTGTGACCGTCCGGGGCGGACGGACTAGCCTGCCCCGCGCCCGAAAGAACCGGCACAAAATCTGGGGGGATGACGTGACATTCCCCACCAGAGAACGTATAAGTTACCAAAATAATATAGGTACTGACGGCATGTCCGAAGACGCACAGGCAAATCAGGAATACGGCGCAGATTCCATCAAGGTTCTCAAGGGGTTGGAGGCTGTCCGCAAACGCCCCGGTATGTATATCGGTGACACCGACGACGGGTCCGGTCTGCACCACATGGTGTACGAGGTCGTGGACAACGGCATTGACGAGGCTCTGGCCGGTCACGCCGACCATGTGACCGTCAAGATTCACGCCGATTCCAGCGTCTCGGTCAGCGACAATGGTCGCGGGATTCCGGTGGACATCCACCCCGAAGAAGGCGTCTCGGCGGCCGAGGTCATCATGACCCAGCTGCACGCCGGCGGGAAATTCGACTCGAACTCGTACAAGGTGTCGGGCGGTCTGCACGGCGTGGGCGTTTCGGTGGTGAACGCTCTGTCCGATTGGCTGGAGCTGCGCATCTGGCGCAACGGCAAAGAGCATTTCGCCCGGTTTGAAGGCGGAGAAACCTCGGAGCATCTGAAAGTGGTCGGCGAATGCGGCGACCGGACCGGGACCGAGGTGCGGTTTCTGGCTTCGACCAATACGTTTTCGAACCTGGAGTATTCGTTCGAGACGCTGGAGAAGCGGTTGCGCGAACTGGCCTTCCTGAACTCAGGCGTTCGGATCATCTTGATTGACGAGCGGCCGGCCGAGCGGCTTGAGACCGAACTGTTCTACGAGGGCGGCGTCAAGGAATTCGTGAAATACCTCGACCGGTCGAAAACTCCGGCCATGCCCGAGCCCATCTATATCAAGGGCGAGCGCGACGATATCGGGGTCGAGATCGCGATGTGGTGGAACGACAGCTATCACGAAACCGTCCTGCCATTTACCAACAACATCCCCCAGCGGGATGGCGGCACGCATGTCGCTGGCTTCCGTGGAGCGCTGACCCGCACGATCAACAACTACGCACAGTCCAGCGGGATCGCGAAAAAGGAAAAGGTCAGCTTCACCGGCGATGATGCGCGCGAAGGCCTGACCTGCGTGCTGTCCGTCAAAGTACCTGACCCGAAGTTTTCCAGCCAGACCAAGGACAAGCTTGTCAGCTCGGAAGTGCGACCGGCTGTCGAAGGGTTGATGAACGAGAAACTGGCCGAGTGGTTCGAGGAGAACCCCAACGTGGCCAAAACCATCGTCGGCAAGATCATCGAGGCCGCCTTGGCGCGCGAAGCGGCGAGGAAAGCCCGCGAACTGACCCGACGCAAGACGGCGATGGACGTCAACTATCTGGCCGGCAAGCTCAAGGATTGCTCTGAGAAGGACCCGGCCAAAAGCGAAGTTTTCCTGGTCGAGGGGGACTCGGCCGGCGGATCGGCGCAGACCGGTCGCGATCGTCTGACGCAGGCGGTTCTACCTTTGCGCGGCAAGATTCTGAACGTCGAACGTGCGCGGTTCGACCGAATGCTGTCCAGCCAGGAAATCGGCAACCTTGTGATGGCGCTTGGCACCGGTATCGGCCGGGACGAGTTCGACATCTCGAAGCTGCGCTACCACAAGATCGTCATCATGACCGATGCTGACGTGGACGGTGCACATATCCGGACCCTGTTGCTGACGTTCTTCTACCGCCAGATGCCCGAGTTGATCGAGGGTGGATATCTCTACATCGCGCAGCCGCCGCTGTACAAGGTTTCACGAGGAAAGTCAGAGGTTTACCTGAAGGATCAGGCGGCGCTTGACGACTATCTGATCAACCAGGGTGTCGAGGGCGCCGTGCTCAAGTTGGGCTCGGGTGAAGAGATCGTGGGTCAGGATCTGACCCGTGTGGTGGACGAGGCGCGTCAGCTCAAGCGCGTGTTGGATGCCTTCCCGACGCATTACCCGCGGCACATCCTTGAACAGGCCGCCGTTGCCGGGGCGTTTGTGCCCGGGGCGGTGGATGCCGACCTGCAGGGTGTGGCCGACAAGGTCGCGGCGCGGCTGGACCTGATTGCGCTGGAATACGAGCGCGGCTGGCAGGGCCGGATTACGCAGGACCACGGTATCCGACTGGCGCGCATCCTGCGCGGCGTCGAGGAAGTCCGCACGCTGGACGGTCCGATGCTGCGTTCCGGCGAAGCGCGCAAGACAGGCAGCTTTACCCAGAGCCTGCAGGACGTCTACAACCTGCCGGCCACATTGGTCCGCCGCGACCGGTCGCAGGTCATCCACGGCCCGCTGGATCTGCTGCGCGCCATTTTGGAAGAGGGCGAAAAAGGCCTGTCGCTCCAGCGCTACAAGGGCCTGGGTGAGATGAACCCCGATCAGCTGTGGGAAACTACGCTGGATCCGGATGCGCGGACATTGCTGCAGGTACGTGTCGATGACATGGTCGAGGCCGATGACTTGTTCACCAAGCTTATGGGCGACGTGGTCGAGCCGCGCCGTGAATTCATCCAGAAAAACGCGCTGAGCGTGGAAAACCTGGATTTCTAATCGTGTGTAGACCAGCGGCAAGTCATAGCAGGCATGCAACATGTGGAAACATATTTGCCGCTGGAAGAATGCCCAATTTGGTCTGCGAACAGTCGTTGAAGTGAATAGCGGCGAGCGGCAATCGAACCTTCGCGACGCTCGGCGTGAACGATTGCTCTGCGGACAAAGCTGCCATTGCCACGTTAGATCAGATTAATAGGTTTGCAGTTTCATGCTCTAATCAGAACAGATGCCCATACGTGCGAATTGCATGCTGTCTGTTTTGCAGTTCAAGTTTGGCGTAGATTTTACTTGTGTGGTTTCGAACGGTTTTTTCACTCATTTGAAGACTGTTAGCAATTTCTTTACTACTCATTGCCTGACAGATAAGTCTCAGCACGTCCTGTTCGCGTTTTGTCAAATCGTTAAAGTCCGTCGTTTGACCGGAAGAGGTGAACTCAAGCAAACTCTTGGAAAAAGCGCGCCAAGCAGGTTCATCGCGTTGGATAATGTGGTTTTTCCCCTCCAAAGCAGACATTATCGCTCCGGGAATTTTCTGAGCGAGACGTTGCCCTTCTTCAAACGGAATAACCTGATCATCCCTTGAATGGATCACCAGTGTCGGCACTGAAACCTTTGGCAGAAGGCACTCAACATTTACGTCAGCGCGCGCCATAAGCAGGTCGGCCCCTGTCTCAGGCAAGACGGTCTTTTGGCAAAGATCTGTGAACCATGAGCGCTGTTCGACTGCCGCGCCAGGAAGAAATCTTGATGTGAATACATCTTGGAATGCTGGGTTGTCATTCTCCCAACCCAAGCGAAATATATCGATTACAGTCTTGTAGTTCTTGGCGGCAACCGGTCCACGGTGGTTACTGCCCCTTGCATAGCCGCCAACAAGTATCATCCCAGCGACCCTGTCGGGATACATGAGCGAATACGCGATAGAAGTCGCCGCACCCTGAGAAACACCCAGAAGATAGAATGGTTCATTTATTTCAGCGGCGTCGATTACAGCTTCGAGATCATCAACCCAGTAATCAATACTCAGATTCTCAACTCGCTTGTCAGATAATCCGCAGCCTCGCTCATCATATCGAACAAGGGTGAATTGACTTTCTAACATTTCGATCCAGTGAGACCAAATTGGACTGTCGAGATCATAACTGAGATGCGTAAGCCAATTAGCCGCCTTTACCATGGGCAGGCCGTTTCCGGATTTGCTCCACGCCAGCGACGTACCATCGCTTGAGGAAGTGTATCTAACGGTTCGCATGTCCTTTTTTAGTCATTTTGGGGCAAATGTCCCAACAATTTCCCGTCGCTTTGAGTCTAGCCGGGACATGTGTCCGATAGGCTGAAGGACAGATGCGTGACACCATTGTGAAATTCAGATTGGAGGTCATCACATGAATAAACAATTTGACGCATCACTACACGCTTCGCCGTCCCGGTCCCAAATTTCGCCCGCTCCCTGCGTGGGGCTACATTGTTCCGGTGCTGACGGAAGCCAGTGGCGCACTCTGTTTGCCCGGATGAGCGATGAAACCAAAACAATAGCGCCCGACCTAATTGGAACCCTGTCTCGGGGTCATAAAATCCCCGACCGGCCGTTCACATTGGAACACGAAGCAGCTTCGATCATCACTGAGATTGAGAAGCTTGGCAGACCCGCTCACTTGATTGGACACTCGTATGGAGGAGCGCTGGCGTTGCATATCGCCAGAGCTCGACCCGACCTTGTTCGATCACTTTGTCTCTATGAACCAACTTTGTTCAGCCTACTGAAAGCCGGAAACGCGGCTGACGGTTCATTGTATTCCGAGATTGTAAGCCTCACAAACGCAATACGAACGGGAATAGAAGAGGGATGCGAAGAGTTCAGCGCTCAGGTTTTTACTGATTTTTGGGGAGGACTTGGCTCTTGGCAAGCCCTGAGCCGTGAACGCAGGTGCGCTATGATTGATTGGGTTCACAAAGCCCCAAGCGATTTCGATGCGCTTCTGAATGAACCTGATCCAGAAAATATTTTTCATGAAGGAATTCCCTCTACGATCATGCTCGGATCGGAGACTCATGCGCACACGAAGCGCATCGCAGAAATTCTGGCAAGCCAAGGTAAGCTTGCTGAGCTAAAGGTTCTGAAAGGTGCCGGCCATTTGGGGCCCTTTACCTTCAAGGAAAGTTTCGAGATGGAGGTGCTGTCACATATTAGAACTGTTGAGCATCGGTGAAATCGCCGCAAACCACGGCTTGGCTGACTCCGAGACCAAATCCTCTAGAAGTATCCAAGGCAGTCCCAACGGCAAAAGGAACACCCCGGACAAGGGGTCTCGTTCCTGTCCCAGCCAGCCAAATTTGCCCGTCAAAAATGCAATCAATGCCAACAGGTACAGAATGCGAATACGATGATGGTGGTTCTACAAACCAAGTCGAGCCTCAGCAGATCAAGCCAGTGCTGCGCAGCCGATTTCGGCTACGCAGCAGACTGCTCACAATGCGCCTTCGTCGCCCAGGAATTCGATACCAGCTGTCGCGCCATCACTGTAAGCAATGCAATTCCAAGGAGCACGATCCTCGCCAACGCCGACTGTGACCTGTGTTCCCGCCTCGCTAAATTCGGATGAGAGCACAACGACTTGCGAATTGTTCGTTGTTTTGGCCACATCTCGCAAACACGCCTGCTGAGCGGGTGTGAGTTCGGCGGACGCACTGGATGTACCTGTGTCGTCGCAGGCCGCAAGCAGTGCGAAACAAGTTGCGCTCGCAATCATCACCATCTTGTTGGTCATCTTCTTCTCCCTCTGAGTCTGTTGAAATTAGCGAAATTGGATACGCTTGTTTGAAGCTCTCGCGTTTGGGCACCGACAGAACACACAACGTTCCTGTGACGACCTTTCCCAAAACTTGCCAAGGGAGGCTTGGCGGGCAGATCACTATTACGTTGACTGCCAAGACCTCCAACAACGTGGGATGGCCGAATGAAATCACTGGCAAAAGCTAGAGCAAACTCTGGAAAGAGGGCGAGTACGTTAAGTCTAAGCATCGCGCTCTCCCAACGACTGATCCGTGTAAAGTGCCTTCCGGCTGCCAGCACTCACTCCAGCGGCCGGAAGGGCTCGGCAAAGCGAGCAGCAACGACAACAACGGAGGTAAAATAAAGTTGTGTCGAATTCGCATGTTTGAATCTAATTTTTAATAAATCAATATTTTTTCCGCGTGTAAATTTCCCTACGCTCTCGTACGATAGGCCTCTGCGTTCAAACAAAAAAGTAAGTGGGAGCTACGAGTGTGTTCCCCTGAGCGGCGAAGCGATTTGAGGCCGCACAAAAACAATGAAGGGATTGAAAGATGGGATTTGGTGAAGCCGTTAAGACGTGTTTCTCGAAATACTTCCAGTTCTCCGGTCGGGCTATACGCTCAGAATACTGGTGGTTCTTCTTGTTTGTGGTTCTCGTGAGTGCTGCCTTAGCGGTGCTGGATACGATCATATTCGGGACCAACCCCGAAACAGGCCAGGGATCTCGGGTCCTGTCCTCTGTTTTTCAGCTGGCTGTTCTCATACCTATGCTGGCCGCCGGTTGGCGGAGACTGCATGATACAGGACGACCTGGCTGGTATTTGCTGCTGCCGATGGCGCTCAGCATTACAACGCTCTTTGTTATGCTGGGTGGGGTGGCGTTCTTCTCGGTATTGGAGCAAGGGACCGAAAACCCCGATGCATTGCGAGGACCTGCGGCCGTCCTGGGCGTGACCGGTATTGTTGTTGTCTCAATTCTTCAATTGGTTCTGTCCATCCTGATGATCTGGTGGCTGACGCGACCTTCCCAAGAAGGCGCAAACGAATACGGCGCACCTGTTTCCTAACCTGGTTGCCTGGGTAACGGGCCGGCAACTCTGGCTGAATGACAGCACGAACCACAACATCATGGAGAGAGATGATGAGTTTCAAAACGATTTACTTTGGAACGATGATGATGGCAGGAGCGACCACAGCATCAGCGGAGTGGTCGTTCAACTCCGGGCCTAACCCCAATGCTTTTATTCAGACCGGAAACATGACGCTGGAACTTCAGTGTAATCGTATCCGCTTTGCTCCGGCTGGATATGAGGATAGCCAGGACATCGTGGAAAAGCAGGGGCTCTCCATTCGTTTCTTGAAGAACGGCACCACCGAAGTTGGAGCATTTCAGGTCGGCGCAGAAAACGCTGCCCTGCAGATCGTCGACAACTATCCAGTCGAGGTCGGTTTCAATAGTCAACAGGACTATGATTTTGTACTGGACCAGCTTGCGGCCAATGCATCGGTTAATCTGTCGATGATTGATCAAGATGTCAGCTACGGAATCTTTGACTTGAAGGGTTCCGGCACGGCAATTCGGTCCCTTCGTTCCGCCTGCGATTCAGGTGCTAGCCAAGGGGCCTCCTACGAAGCACCCGAAGGCATTGTCTATTGTGGTGGCGGAGCGATAAAACGCCAAATCGAATACCTAATTCTGGACAATCCAGAGGGGGAGTGGGACGCGCGAGTAACGGTCAACGGCGAGTCGATCAGAGCCATGACGGCCTACAGTTACTTCGGAAACTATGAGCCGCCCGCCGGATTTGTCGTCGCCCTGCTTGGGGAGGACAGGTCCGAGTTTCTGATTTTTAGCGAAGGCTCGGCAAACTGGCTGGAATATGGGGACTACACGTATGATCAGTGCAATTGATACCTCCTTCCAACCAGCTTCCCAAATAGCGCGTCATATGAAATGTTTGGTCGCCGGGGTTATGCTTGCTTCGGGCCTGGTTTGGACCTCACCAGTTGTCGCGGCTGATGTATCGCAACTTCCGCCCGGTTTGCAGGCGAAGGTTGATCTGGCGGCACAGGCCTGCGCGGAGTTCAACGACGGTCAGTTTGACTTAGATTGGGGTGCGGTTGAGAGGGTAGATCTCGACGGAGATCTACAACGCGACTGGGTTCTGAATGAATCTGGTTTCGCGTGTTCCAGCGCCGCATCTCTTTTTTGCGGAACTGGCGGTTGCATGTCGCACTTTTGGGTAAGCGAAGAGGTGCACTCCTTGCTCAACCAAGGCTGGACAGTCGTTGATTTTGGGCGTCAACGCGTTGTTGTTGCGGATATTCATGGATCCAATTGCGACGGAATAAACCCAACGCCTTGCGTCACCGCCAGTGTTTGGGATGCGGACGCTAAGACGTGGCGTTCGTCTGCTGGCGATTGGGAATAAGTTGCATTTGGGCACCGCACAATAGCCTGAGAGCCTGTTTGTTCGATGGGTTCTCTGTAGTATGCAAACTTATGGGCAAATCGTGCAAAGTTATGCGCAATTACCGCGCAGAGTTGTGGGCAAGCTTCCAAGATTTTCTTCAATGAAATCAATGTTGGGAATGCTGCGTTATGCGCACACCTACATCGCTAGTAGCGTCGCCCGATAGTCGCGGTTGTCGCTTTATTCTACCAGTTCCAGATCACCGGGACGCCAGGTCTTGTCGAACCAAGGCTCGAGCGGGCCGTAGAGGCGCATCATCACGTTGAAGCTTTGCCCAGGCATGGTTTGCGCCCAGTTGTTCTCCCAACCTTCTGGGGCTTCTGGACCAAAATAGATGCTGGTACTCCCATCCTCATTCGGTTTTATCCCCGGTCTATTAGAGTCGATACCACCGGATTGCTGGTCAGTTTCAAGGATTGACCGAGTCTGTCCACTATACAACATAAACGACGCAAAGTTTTTAGCGGGAACCGGCGCCGGTAGCGTTACCTTATAGGTTTTTGAGCCGTCAAGGTACTGTCCGTTGTTGTCTCGCGCTGTCATCGCATAGACAGACCCCGTCCCGACCGGTGGCGAGGTCATCGCAGGCGTTATGCCCGTTGCCATATAGAAAAAGTACGACCGATCATCGAGGATACGCGCGCCGTCCTCAAGAAAAAGATAGCTCTGGCGTTGGAACGGTGAGTTCCATTGCCGGTCGTCATAAAAGAAAACTCCTGGATCACGCGAGGCATACGTGATCGCTCGCGCCGTGGCGTTTGCGATTGCTGCTGCCTCCTTAAATATGCCCTGCATACGGGCATCGGGTTCGAAGGGCTCGCCCTTCCTGATCCCTATGGAAGCAAACGTTCCTACAATTTCCGGACTGAACGCACCAATTGGATTGTTTTCGAGCGCGACGTGGATCTCTTCAAAGAAGTCTTCGTTGTTCGCGTGAACTGTGTTGTGTTGAACACCGGAGATATTCAGGAAAGTTTCCGCGGGAGGATTGTCCGCTTCACTAAGCGGATAAATATTCAGACCCGCCTTGATCTCGGCAACAGGGCCAGCCGTATCTCCGTCTGCGTCTGGCGAGCGTCTTAGCAACAACCAGTGCTCATATGTCTTTGTGCGTAGTTCGAAGTAGCCCTCGGGCACCGGCGTTTCATCGTCGTTGTGCAAAAGTAGATACTTGCCACCTTCTCCCTTATCCGCGCCAAGCGCCCCGATATCCGTCACATAGTCAAACGCGGCGTCATCAAGTAACCCAAGCAGGCCTGCCGGAACCTCAATCACCATCGGGCCATCCGAGATATCGACATTCGAACCAATGTAGATTGTGGTTGTATTGGGCGTCAGCCAGATGGACCGCGCGTCCAGCAGGTCTTCTGCAATCACGACGTCATTGGGATTGACGCCCAAGTCTTCGTATCCCTGAAACATAGCCCGAAGCGAAGCGATCTTCATGCCGTCCAGGAACCGGCCCAACTGACGGCAGTTTTGCTCGGGACGCTCCTACGGCCAAAAAACGTGGCTTGGGAGCGGACCTGAACGAGCGGTTCTGAGTGGCGCGGATCAAGGAAGTTGGACCCAATGCGGGCTTTCTTGGCCAAGTCATCCCTGCGGGGTGAGTGCCGTACAGTAGCGATCAAAACTCAGGGATATTGAAAACATACAGGCGCGATTTCTCGGCATCGTCCGTGAGGATGTAGAGAAGCCCTTTGGCCTCATCCAAGGCGATCCCTTCGGGGTGCTTCACGACCTTTCGGTCTCCATTTTTCATATACGTCAGTTCGATCGCATCTGCTGTTCTCGTCTCTGGATCGTACAAAAAGATCTGGCGACCCTTGTCGCTGAGAATCCACAGCACACCCGACACGGACCAAGCCAAACCGCTTACATCCAGTTCATCGTCATTCACGCGATCCGAGACAAAACCAGATCCACGATCCAAAGGGATGACTTCCTGGATTTCAGTCAGGTCCGGTGACACGACCAGCAACAGACGCGGTTGTCCTTCAATGACAACGAATACTCGCCCAGTGTCCGGGTCGACGGTGATGCCCTCAGGCCCCTTGTTCAGCGGGTTGCCGACAAGCAGTTCGGCAGCGGCCGGGTACCCCTTGAGGGACGCAAGTGGGACCCTTGTCAGCTGGATAGGGTCGGTTGGTTGAACGACCAATATCGATCGATTGGTTTCCTGAAGGAGCAAAACTGACCCGTCTTTTCGCGACGCGACGCCCTCCAAATCTGATCCGGTCAAAGGCGGCAGCTGGAAGGAGTTTCCCAATACTCCGTCGACTCCAAGCAGGTGCAGTTTCGGCTCAGCGTCGCTTACAGACCAAAGAAAGCCTTCAGCGTTGGACAGCGACAAACCGGAAGGTTCGGAAAATCCCTTTGATTTGTCCGCCACCTTGAATCTATCGACCAGAACCAGATCAGCATTTTTTGCAAAGGCAGAGCCAGACCAAGGCAAAAACGCTGCCGCGAGGAAGCTGGCCGCAAGAGCGGGTCTTCCAAATTTGCACAAGCGCCGTGAAACTTCAGGTTTTGACGGAAACACGCGCTTTCTGCCCTTCGATTTTCTCGTGTGTGTGACACACCCCTTTATCGCATTCGTATCACAACTTGTCTGTGATGTCGGAAGAATGCGCTTTGAACTCTTTACCTGATCCTGCTTGTTGGGATTCACTTGTGACGGGCATTGTCTGGGCGCAAGCAGGAAGGAAGATGAATTGCATACGATTTTCCCGTTTGTGACTGTGTTGTTGATGCTGCTGTTGCCCGGTGCCGCGATGTCGCAAATCGACCCGGCGACGATGCTAGCCGGGGCTTCGGAATCGGAGATTCTGATCGAACGCAGATGGACGCAGTTTCGCGGCAAACAGGAACTGTATTTCTTTTCTCTTGATGTGCTGGTCACGATCGTTCTGGCTGGCTTGATCGTCTATCATCCGGTGCGGCGCAAAGCCCGTAGAAGTGTCGGCGACATCGTCATGCCCAGGCTTTTCTTCCTATATGCGCTGATCGGCATGGCGGTGGGGTTCCTGGTCGTCCAGCACGGGTCAATGATCGGGTTCGTTATCTTCGGCATCGGAGCGTTGCTCAGGTTTCGCTCCAATTTGGATGATCCGATAGACACTGTCGAATTGATCGTCGTAACCGTTCTTGGGCTTGCGGTCGGGTTGGGCCTGCCGCTGATGGCCACATTGGTGGCGGTTGTCTGTTGGTGTTTCATTTGGCTCGGAGGGCGAAACAAGGGCATTGAAATATCGCTTAAGGCTTCGGACGAGGAGCACTCATTGAACGTCAGCAGCGCCATTGAAGCGATGGCCGCCGACGCCGGCTGGAAGCTGATCAGAAAACACCATGTACCCGGCAAATCCCGAATTTCATTGCTTTTCATTACCTCGGGTGGACTTTCCGAGGCCCGCATCGAAGAGATGATAAACGATTTGGTCCCCGAAAAAGTCGAGTTGAAACTCAGCTTCTAGTCATTTCACAAGGTCTAAACGTTTCAACACCGCATTCGGGGATCCGATCTCTTTCGGGAGCGACTTGAAGTCGACAGACCTTTCGAAATCCGGCCCTCGATATACTGCTATCCCAAACTCTCCGTTCGGCTGGAAGGTGACATGCGTGAAACTGTGAGGTGACCTGGCGCGATCACCGATTAGCCGCCGCGGGCCACCACCCAAGCAAGCTTGCGAAACATAGGCCACGCCGTCTTTCCAGCCAGGGTAAAAAGCATGATGGTGTCCAGACAGGTGCAGAACGACGCCGCTTTGCAGATAGATTCTTTCAAGCGTCGGGTCACCGATGATTTCGCGTTCGCGCTGGATCGCAAACGGCCACAGCGGGAGGTGGCTGAACGTGACAATCGGGTCTCCACCTGCCCCAAGTTGCACAAGTTGGTCCGGCTGATCGCCGGATAGTGGCCCAAGGGTCGTGGCATCCAAAGACGCAAAGGTTATCCCCTGCATTTCAAACGCGTAGAAGAACGGATAGTCATCCGACATCAGGAAGTTGACGTTTGGTTTTCTCGGGCCCCATTCCTCGGCGTATATTTTTCTCTCGCGCTCGAACCCGCGATAGGCCGACGCATCATGGTTTCCCGGCGTGACCGCAAATGGAATTCCGGCAGCCTCCAGCGGGTCGGATACCGCCATGTGAAACGCCTTCCACATCTCTCTGACCTGTTTGTCTGAAAGGTTGGGGATGCGCTGTCCGGCGACCATATCGCCCGTCGAAATCACCAGATCGGGATCAATCTCGATTATCCGCCTGATCGCCTTTTCGATGCGGGCATCGTATTTGACCGAGCCATAGCTGCCGTTCAGATCCGATATGACGATCACGTCCAAAGCGGCCGCTTTGCAGGCGAGCACGACCGTCCAAACGACCGCCGCGACAGTGATCGAACGCTTACGGATCATTGCAGTCCAGGCCCTCCGCCTCGGTATTTTTGTTCAAAAAGAATGTGACAGGGTCCAAGTCAAACACCAGATCGCCTTTGGCACAATTGCTCTTGAGGATGGATGTTGCCAGCGCAGTGTTTTTGACGACCTGCGCAATCTGACGGTCCGACAACCCAAAGCTTTGTGACAACCAGCCGTAAACCGGGCCTTGCGTTTGAAGGTCACTGTTCAACGCAACCAGCCGCCGGTATGTGTTTGGAGAGAAATGCCGCATTTTCTCCAGCATCTGAGTGGATTTCGCGAAGTTGGCATATTCGACCCGCCCACCGGCATCGTTGTCGTTCAGATTGCTGCGACGGATCAATATTGCATCGGCGGGAACGTCTCCATCATTCGGCTGATGGTGCTTCGTTTTCTGGTTCTTCAGTTTTCCGTCTTCGACCCAATACCAGTAGGGCGTGAAATCAATATTTCCCACACGGTCCTGCTGGCTGAAGATGAAGTCGAGCAGAACAATCTCGGTAAGCTCCTGCATCCAGAATGCCATCTGCCGGTCGCTGACATCGGGCCCAAGGTCCTTGTTGATCTGCCGATCCTTTCGGCCTTCCCTGACACCCTCTGCAATGGCCTCGGGCAAGCGTTTTGACGACCGCAAGGCCAGGAAAGCGGGTGTTTCCTGAAAATCGCGATTTTGGCCTTTGCCCCAACCGGACTTGCGGGTGCCGTTGATTTCCGAGCCGTAGCGATGACCGGGGCTATCAAGCAGGACACCGTATATCTGCGTTCGATCCGCGGTGAACAGATCATCCGTCGGTTGGTACGAGTTCGGGTCGGCATCCGCAGCCACGAAAACCCGCCAGCCTTCATGGTTCATGCGCCCGCCATGAGATCCGCCGGAAATCGCAAGGCCGGGCTCTGCAACCTCGGTAAGATGCGCCTTAGCGTCCATGCTGCGCCAGACCGCCACCGGAACTTTCACCGTCGCGTCGAAATACCTTGAGAAATGATAGTAGAGCAGTGACGAGGTGGAAAATGTTCCGCTTGTACCCTTCTGGTTCATGGTGGATTTGAATTTGGCCACTCTGCCATTGGCCAGTTCTTTTGCCGACTTGCCCTCCTTGCAAGCGTTTCTCTCGAACTCAGAGCGGTTCCCCACGTAGGGTCCTTCCGAAATATCGTAGACGGCCATTCCCGGGCTGGTGCTCCAAGTTTTTGGGCAAATGGCGATTTCGGGCGCATAGAAATCGATCTCGCAATAGGCAGTTTCTTCCTCAAGATCGCTGTTCTTGTACTCGCCCGTTGGGACTTTTTCGATCCGAATGCAGCGTTCCGTAACACCATTGGGACTATCAAATGTCGTGGCTTCTCCGCGAACATCGTCGCTCGCCCACAAGGCAGTGGGCGCAATGAAAGCCAGTGACCCCAGAAGATTGAACCTCATTTGGATAGTCCTCCCGATGTCATTTGGGGCAAATCGCGGCCTGTTGTTCGGCGGAGATCTTCAAACTGGGGTCGACACTGAAGTATGAGAATTTCGAGTCAATCCACTGGTCACACCCGCCCGAACATGGGGCCCCGTTTCGGGCATCATTCCAATATTTCTTGGCCCTGTCTTCCGTCCAGCCGCAAAACTGAACAAGCGCCATTGCCGACAAGGCGCCTGAGGAATGAACGCCCCACATACAGTGCACCAGGACAGGACCCTTTCCAGGGTCCTCAATCACCTCGTGTACGGCGGCCATGACACTGCCGGGGCGGGACGATCTGGCGTTCTGATAGTCAAAGGATCCGTTTCCACAACTGGTTCGGCCGTATTCAGTGTTCTTGCCGAAATCCGCGTAAAACCCGGCTGAAAACCCTTCATCGCACAGTGTTTCGCGCTGAGCGTTGCTCAAGCCCGTCCGACCCTTGTCGCCGCCCCTGAAGCCAGAGCGATACAAAACGCCGCTTAGGACTGGGCGAAAGAAAGCGACGCCGTCGACGCCTCCGTCGCTGCCCTTTGAGAGCATCTGGCTGTTGCTTGGGCCACCGTTTCGACTGGTGACGTCAGAATTCGCCGCAGTTGCCAGAACACCGATGAATATGAGGGACGTCAAAAACCGCATGCGTATTCCTTTCTGTTTTCAGCCGGCGATGCTCACGCTTTTCCTGCCGGCAATCCCGCGGAGAGACGTGTTCACGGTAACCAGGTCAGGTCGGCGGTTGGCTTCTCGCCCTCCAGAATTAAATCGGCCACACCAAGTTGATGATAAAGACGACCACGAAGTAGGCCAGAACAACTTTCCAATTCCATTGGTGTTTGTTTTC
Organism: Ruegeria sp. BHSC029; assembly: GCF_059613085.1. Lineage (NCBI taxonomy): Bacteria > Pseudomonadati > Pseudomonadota > Alphaproteobacteria > Rhodobacterales > Roseobacteraceae > Ruegeria > Ruegeria sp. BHSC029. The sequence continues at coordinate 273,457 of NZ_JBXWRU010000006.1, read as the reverse complement.
TTCGTTGATCACGCCGGCCGATTTCAGGGCCAGGTTGGTGATGATCAGGGCGACAACGGTAATCGCCGCATGTGCCAGGTCGAAATGCAAGCTGGAGCTCCTTTTTGCAGATTTGGGATTGATGAATGTGTGTCAGCAGTCACCTGACGGCAGCATCGCTACGTCCGAGTATCTTCCCTCAGATGTCGTGATCCGAGCACAAGCACCGGTCTCCTTGTTGAACCAGTACGAGGTCAGCCCTTCGCTTCGGATGAGTTCAAACCCGAGACTTTGAATGCCCATTTCAGCCTGACCCGCTCTTGCGCCTTCAAATGACGACAGATCGCTGGAACTGCCCACAATCGGTGCACTTGCTTCCACTGATCCGCCACTTTCGCCGCATCCTGCAAGCTCAGAGACACTGACCGCGCCGATCGCCACTAGGGTCTTGGACTTCATCTGTTTTTCCCCGGTTGTTTTGGAAATGCGGTTCAGGGTTTCAGGTCGATCACCTACTCAATTCCAAAAATGACGTTGTAGTCGACGGCAGAGCTGCCGCGGTTGATGACCTCGACAACATGATCGCCGGATTGCCACAGCTGTCCGCGATACTCCTTGTCCGCAGACATCAATCCCAGCAATTCAGACCCATCGGGGTTGCGAATGACGTAGTCCAAGGATCCATTTCGGGGAGCAACGCGGACGTAAAGGAACTGTTCGTTCTTCGCGCCAAGAACGTATTGCTGCGATTCCCCTGGCGCGAGTAGGCCGACGAGCTCGGCGCCGGTGGATCCGGCATCGAATGTGACGCGCTGGCTACCTGTAGACCCGGAAGCGCCGTCCATGGCTCCGCCACCATCATCCATCGCCTCGACAACCGACATCTCGCCAATGCTTCCGTCCTTGTACGCAATGCAGCGCCAAAGTGTTCCGCCGGCGTCACGCAGCATGACGAGCGTGCCGGCTTCCGAGAACTGTGAGCTTTCGATCGTACCGGATTGACCGTCCGGTCCACCGACCTGTCGCAGATGGTCGATACACGCGTCGTCGGCGTCTGACATGGCCAGGGCGGCCGTTCCGCTGATCGCAAGTGCGGGTGTGAAAAGATTCCAAAAACTGCGTTTCATAAGCAGGTCCTCTGTCGGTCTATCGTAAATGTTGTGTTTCCGGTGAGCAGAAACCTCACTTCGCTTCCCGCAGCTTTGCCAGAAATTCATCGCATGCCTGTGCGCTGCCGACGATCTCGTCCGTCGTTTCAATTCCTTGCAATGATGCCATCTCGGAGTTCACGCGATTGAGGATCTGATCTGCTTGCTCGGCGGTGATCAGGTTCTCGGCCTGAGCTCCCTTCAATGTGGTGCACACACCGGCGGACAAGCCTGTCGCAACGCCGACACCCATCGCGGCCCCGCCGCCCAAGGTCATCGCTCCAACCACGCCGAGGATGAGCCCGATCACAAGCCCCAAGATCACTTTTCCCATGTTTTCCTCCCATTTGGCGGGAAAGAGTTCCGCCTTCATTCCTGGCGCAAACCGCGTGCCCATCTGCATATCAAAACCAGTGCCAACACGTTGAGCACCGGTGCTATCGCCGCGAGCCACGGTTTGGCGGACTCTGAGAAAAGGTCCACCGCAAGGACCCAAGGCAGACCCAGCGGCAAAAGAAACACGCCAGACAATGGGTCTCGCTCCTGTCCAAACCAGCCAAACGTGCCCGTCACAAACGCAAACAACGCCAACAGGTAAAGGGTCGCGAACGCGATGATGGTTATTCTGCAGACCAAGCCGGACCTCTGCGTATCAAGCCAGTGCTGCGCAGCCGATTTCGGCTACGCATCAAACGGGTCACAACGCGCCTTCGTCGCCCAGGAACTCGATACCAGCTGTCGCGCCATCACTGTAGGCAATACAATTCCACGGAGCCCGATCCTCTCCAACCCCAACGGTGACTTGTGTTCCAGCCTCGCTGAACGCGGATGAGAGCACGACCACTTGCGAATTGTTGGTTGTTTTGGCCACGTCTCGCAGACACGCCTGTTGGGCGGGTGTCAGTTCGGCAGGTGCGCTAGACGTGCTGGTGTCGTCGCAGGCCGCTAGCAGTGCGAAACACGTCGCGCCTGAAATCATCGTGACTTTGTTAATCATTTTCTTCTCCTCACAGATTTGTTGATACTTTTGGAATAGGTGGTCTTATTTTGCGCGCTCACGTCTAAGCGGTCCCCGATTTTGCGGCCAATGACATGGCTGGCAGACAGATATTCTGCCGATCCCCGGGACCGTGAACAAAGCGTGCTGATGTTATGACATTATGGGTAAAAACCGGTGCGAACTTTCGCGGAAGGGTTCGTAAATTTAATCCCGGCACTGCGTCCTCCCAACGCTGATCTTCGTAAAATGCCTTCCGACCGCCAGCACTCACTCCAGCAGTCGGAAGGGCCCGACGAAACGGGCGACAGCGACAACAACGGAGGTAAAGCTAAAGTTGTGTCGAGTTCGTATGTTTGAATCAATCACAGGATAAATCAATGATTTTTCCGCGCGTAAATTTTGTACGCTTTCCAACGATAGGCTTCTGCATTCAAAGGGAAAAGGCGAGGCCGCTCACGGAGGCTTGGCAGTCGGCCCGCTTGCGCCGCCGTGTTTCGGGACCTTCCGAGCTATCTTAATCCAGTTGGTCAAAACGACGTGATTCTCGGCCCGGTCTGTCGCTCAGGTGGTGCCGAAGGGTCGCCTGGATACCTCCATTACGCACCCGCCCAGAACGTCGTTGACAGTGCAACCCGACTCATGGATGAGATTTGCGCTGATGGTTCCCGATCGTTTCGGCGGTCGGGTAAAAGGGAATACGGTGCGGCGCCGTTCTGACGCCAATTCCGTGACTGCCCCCGCAACTGTAGGCGGTGTGCGACCCCCGGATGCCACTGGGCCGATAGGTCTGGGAAGGCGGGGCAAGCCATACATCGCGAGTCAGGAGACCTGCCATCATCAAACGCAACTCAACCCGGGCGGGGTGTCCCGGAAGGAGGCCAAGATGGCATTTTCGGCTTGCGCCGCTGACATGACTGGTTCCCTTTCCGTCCCGCGATTTCGCGGAGGGCGAAGTGAGCCGACAATCAACACATCACATCACGGTTTGCCTATCTTGCCGACCCAAGGGCGCAGCCGTACGCCCCGGGCCTGACCTGATCGGACGATTGCGCGCCGCGCTGGCCGAAGACGACGGTTTGGCAGGTTTTGACGTTTCCGGTGCGGCCTGCATGGCCGGGTGCACCCGACCCTGTACCGTCGCCTATCACGCGCCGGGCAAGGCATCTTACCTGTTTGGCGGCCTGACGTCTGAAGAGACCGGGGCATTGGTGGAATTCGCCCGGCTGTACCAGCAGTTGCGCGATGGATGGTGCAGCTCGGTCGACCGCCCGGCCGGGCTTCGCCACGCGACGCTGGCCCGCATTCCAGCCGCGATGGCTGCGTCTTCGGAAAATGCGGATTGCGCCTCATGAGCGCGCCTTTGCTGTCGGTGGATACCGTCACCTGGGCGCCGCGAAAACGAGCGCCGTTGGTGCTGCACGAGACCAGTTTTGCGCTGATGCGCGGGCAGGTCATGGGGGTTGTGGGGCCGAACGGTGCCGGCAAGACAACCCTTCTGCGGATGATCTACGGCTATCACCGTCCGTCCTCGGGCGACATTCTGGTGGACGGCGTGTCCGTCAAAAGAATGGCCCCCCGGGCGCTGGCGCGTCAGGTTGCCGCCGTGCTGCAGGAGCAGCCCTCGGATTTCGCGCTGACCGTGCGCGACATCGTGGCGTTGGGACGTGTGCCGCACCGGTTAGGCCTGTCCACGCCCGGCAGTCGTGACCACCAGATCATCGAGTCCGCGCTTCACCGAATGGATCTGCACGGGTTTGCCGACCGTGGGCTGGCCACTCTGTCCGGCGGCGAGCGTCAGCGTGTGATGGTCGCCCGCGCCCTTGCCCAAGAGCCCCGGATTCTTGTGCTGGACGAGCCTACCAACCACCTGGACATCCGCAACCAGCTAGAGGTGTTGCGGCTGATCCGGGACCTCGACCTGACGATCGTCACCTCGCTGCACGATCTGAACCTGGCCGCCGATGTCTGCGACCGTGTTCTGATTCTGAAGAACGGTCGACCCTGCGGCTTTGGCCCAACCCAGACAGTGCTGAGTGACAGGCTGGTCTCTGACACGTTCGATGTCACCGCCCGGCAAGAGCAACTCAGCCTCAGTCACAAACCTCACCTGACCTATCAACTCCCCAATCCCCAACCAGAAGGAAGCTTGGAATGAAACCGACCACCCTAGTCCTGGGCTTGGCTTTGGCCGCCAATACCGCGATCGCGGAAACCACCGTGCAAAGTTGCAATCGAACCGTCACCTTTGACGAACCGCCCAAGGCGGCGATCTCGAACGACGTGAACCTGACGGAAATGATGCTGGTGCTGGGCCTGGCCGACCGAATGGTGGGATATACCGGCATTTCCGGCTGGAAGACGTTGGACGAGGACATGCGCGCCGGAGTGCAGCAGCTGCCCGAGCTGTCGGCCAAGTATCCCAGCAAAGAGGTGCTGGTCGGCGCAGATGCCGATTTCTATTTCGCGGGCTGGAACTACGGGATGAAAGTGGGTGGCGAGGTGACGCCAGAGACGCTCGAACCTTTCGGGATCAAAGTCTACGAACTGACTGAAAGCTGCATCCATATCGGCGACAAGCCCAAAGCCAGCATGAGCGACATGTACAACGATCTTCTGAACCTCGGTCGTATCTTCGGTGTCGAAGACAGGGCGCAAAAGCTGGTCCAGGGATATAAGGCCGAACTTGCTGAGATCACATTCAGCCTGAATCCTTCGGACGAGCCGCTGCGTGTCTTTGTCTATGACAGCGGCGAGGATACGCCGTTCACTGCCGGCCGCTATGCCATGCCGACCGCTCTGATCGAGGCCGCAGGCGGCGTCAACATCATGGATGATTTCGAGAAAAGCTGGGCGACCGTCACCTGGGAGGAAGTCGTCGATCGCAACCCCGAAGTCATTGTGATCGTCAATTATGGCGACGTCGCCGCCGAGCAGAAGCGGGACTTCATGGTCAATAATCCTGCATTTGCAGATCTGGACGCGGTCAAGAACGATCGTTTCGTGGTCCTGGAATATGTCGAGGCCACACCCGGACCGCGCAACATAAAGGCGGTTCGGAAGCTCGCCCATGGCTTTTGGGGCCCGGCTGCCTCGGTCGGCAACTAAATGCGCGTAGTGCAGGCGCGCCGGGTACTTCCGCTCTGGGCAGCGATGCTGGTGGGGCTGGTCGTGTTGGTCGTGTCCTTGTCCTTTGCGATCTCGGTGGGGGCCATTTCGGTGCCCACCAAGACCGTCTGGGGAGTGTTGCTGCACGAAGCCGGCCTATCCTCGGACGAGCCGACATGGTCAAAGGGCCGCGCCGCGATTATCTGGGAAATCCGTTTTCCGCGCGCCTTGCTTGCCGTCATGGTCGGGGCCGGACTGGCGATAGTCGGGGCCACCCTCCAGGCGGTCACAAGAAACCCGCTGGCCGATCCGCACCTGCTGGGCATTTCGGCCGGCGGCGCGTTTGGAGCCATTCTTGCCTTGTTGCATACCGGCTTGTTTCTGGGGCTTCTGACCGTGCCGGTCATGGCGTTTCTGGGTGCCCTGGCGGCCACGCTGACGGTCCTGAGCGTTGCCCGCTGGGCCGGCGCCACAAGCGCGGACCGCCTGGTCCTGACCGGTGTGGCGGTGTCTTTCGTCATCATGGCTGGCGCCAACATTCTGATTTTCCTCGGCGATCCCAAGGCGGCCCATACGGTCGTGTTCTGGATGTTGGGCGGGTTGGGGTTGGCTCAATGGTCATACCTGATCTACCCGCTGGCGATCCTGCTGCCATGCGGCACCTGGTTGTGGCTTCAGGCCGCTAGGCTGAACGCGATGACCATCGGGGATGAGACTGCAAGCTCGTTGGGTATTGCGGTGGCGCGGTTTCGGCTTGGTGTCTTTGCAGCTGGCGCGCTGATCACCGGAGTCATGGTGGCCTTCTCGGGCATGATCGGCTTCGTCGGTCTGATGGTTCCGCATATCGTGCGGTTCCTTGTTGGCGGAGACTATCGACGCGTCGTCCCTCTGTCAGCAATTCTTGGGGCTTTGTTCCTGCTCTGGGCGGATGTAGTCGCCAGAACTGCAATGGCCCCGGAGGACATCCCAGTTGGCGTCGTCACGGGTCTTTTGGGAGGGATCTTCTTTATTCTGTTGTTGAAACGCTGAGTGTTGAGGCCCGTTGGCGGATCATCAGCCAAACGGTGCTTGAAGCTGGCGGAGCACCGGCGAAGGCGCGCGGCAAAGGAGTAGAACTTGCAAGCAAGCCCTTCACTATCTTAGCCGTATTAATGGGTAATGGCGGTGCTGGGAGACCAATGCGAACCAGTCTCTACTAAAATGGCGGCACGCGAGAACACCCGGCGAACTCCGGGCGATTTTCTAACTTTCTGAATTTTCTAGGCTTTGATCGAGCGAAGCGACTTCGAACTGAACGTCACTCTACTCAGGAGTGCCGCGAACCTGGCGCGAAACGTCGCCTACTCGTTTTCAGCAGCCCCTGCCTCGGACGTGCCGAGAAGGCCGTCCAAGACCTTGAACATCTGAAGAAGGGTTTCGCGGGTTTCGTGAAGTCCCGCCCCGATCTTCAACTCACCTCGCCCGGCCAACGAGAGCATAGCTGCCAACACCTCGTTCGAATTCCGCATGAGCTCGACCAGGTGCTCTCCAGCCGGACCGTGGGAGCCGGCAAGCCAGTTCTTGGCCGTTCGCTCCGAGACACCCGTCCAGCGCATCACGATCTTGATCGCCCGATGAGATCCGCCGAGCTCCCGCTTCAGCGCAGCCGCAATGGCCATTTGGTATTTTAATCGATCGACCTTCCCTTCGTCGTCATCTGGAAAAGTCTTGCCCATCTTAGGAAACATTTTTCCGAACCTCCGCGTCTATGCTTCGGCCCCATGGAATCACAGGCATTTCCCGTGACTTGCCGAAGGCGAAAAATGAAAGGCTCGGTTCTTGAGCTGGAGGGACGGACATGACGGAGGCGCAATGGCGCCAAAGGGAGCGCAGCCTCGGCGCGCCGCTCAATACGTCCGCATGTCGACCGAGCACCAACGCTATTCGACCGAGAACCAGTCGGACGCGATCGCGCATTACGCTGAGCAGCGCGGGATCGAGATCGTCCGCACCTATTCGGATGAGGGAAAGAGCGGTCTAAGGATCCAGGGCCGAGATGGGCTCAAGCAGCTCATCGACGATATTCAATCCGGCAAAGCCGATTTCGAAGCGGTGCTCGTCTACGATATCAGCCGCTGGGGCCGGTTTCAGGATGCAGATGAGAGCGCCTATTACGAGTACATCTGCAAACGCGCCGGTATCTCCGTGATCTACTGCGCCGAGCAGTTCGAGAACGATGGCGGCCCGGTCTCGACGATCGTCAAAGGCGTCAAGCGCGCCATGGCGGGCGAGTACAGTCGGGAACTTTCGCAGAAAGTCTTCACGGGCCAATGCCGACTGATCGAACTCGGCTATCGCCAAGGCGGCCCGCCTGGCTTCGGCTTGCGGCGCATGCTGATCGACGAACATGGGGTCGCGAAAGGCGTTCTGGAGCGCGGCGAGCATAAAAGCATTCAGACGGATCGGGTCACCCTTGTCCCGGGCCCGGCCGAAGAAATCGCCATAGTCCAAGAGATATTCCACGCCTTCGTGGTAGATCGAAAGTCCGAGGCCGAAATCGCCGAGGTTCTAAATGCCCGAGGCATCCTGACAGACCTCGAACGGGCCTGGACCCGCGGGACCGTGCATCAAATCCTGATCAACGAGAAATACATCGGCAACAATGTCTGGAACCGCAGCTCCTTCAAACTGAAGAAACGGCGTGTGCAAAACGATCCCGAGATATGGGTCAGAGCCGAGGGTGCCTTCGAGGGCATCGTCGATCCTGATCTCTTTGCCGCCGCAAACGCCATCATCACCGCGCGATCGAGCAAGCTCACCGACGACGAAATGCTCGAAGGCTTGAAGGAAGTATTCGAGGCCGAGGGCTTTCTGTCTGGTCTCGTCATAGACGAAGCTAAAGCGTTGCCATCGAGCAGCGCGTACCGATCACGGTTTGGGAGCCTCCTTCGCGCCTACCAGTTGGTCGGGTTCAAGCCAGATCGGGACTACAGGTACATCGAAATCAATCGGCGCTTGCGCGAGCTCCATCCGAATATTGTCGCCGAGACGATTGCCGGCATCGAAGCTTCGGGCGGCAAAGTAGAGCGGCATCCCCGGAAAGACCTGCTCACGATCAATGGCGAATTCACCGCGTCCCTCGTTATCGTCCGGTGCAGCGAAACCAATGCGGGGTCTCTCCGGTGGAATATCCGCTTCGACATGAGCCTCAAACCGGACATCACGATTGCCGTGCGCATGGATCGGCCGAACCAGCGTCCGCTCGATTACTACCTGCTCCCCAGCCTCGACATGACTCTCCCCCGCATTCGCCTGGCCGAGCACAAAGGCTTGTCGCTCGATGCCTATCGCTTCGAGACGCTGGACCGGTTGTTCGACATGGCGGTTCACGTCCCAGTACCGGAGGTGGCCTGATGGCAGACCCGCAACCCCAAGCCCCCGAATTGATTCCGATGGATCGCATCACCGTGGTGAACCCGCGCGTGAGGAACCGAAAGGCTTTCAGAGAGATCGTCGACAACATCGCCGAGCTCGGGTTGAAACGGCCGATCACCGTTGCCGCGCGCAAAACCCAGCTTTCTCTCAAATATGTCCGCGGCGTCCTTCGGCTCCTCGAGAGCGGCGAGCACAGATTGCTCAGAGCCGTTGAGAGCGGAAAGCTTCCGGTCAGCGTTGCCGTCGATATCGCTGAGGCAAAAGACGCGGAAGTGCAGGACGTTCTCCGCCAGGCCTACGAGAACAACCAGCTGCGCGGCGGCCGACTGATGGCCGCGAAACGCCTGGTTGAGGCCCGTCAGCAATACGGGAAAGGACAACCGAGTGCAGACCGAAAGAAGAGACGAACGCTTTCGGTCGAAAGCTTGATCCGGACCTATCAGAACGACGTCGAGAAGAAACAAGTCCTTCTGCGTAAGGCGACCGCGACACGTAACGAGCTGATGTTCATCACGGAAGCGCTTCGCAAACTCCTGAATGACGAAAACTTTGTCACCCTTCTGAGGGCCGAAGGTTTGGCGACGATTCCGAAGAACCTCTCTGACCGCCTGGCCGCTCGAACGGGAGACCTCTGATGGCACGATCTGGGCGCTCCAAAACGATCAACATGGCGTTTGAGAAAGACCTCATTCAGCTGCCGCTCGAGCAGATCTGCCCGCTCTACGCAGTTCGAAAGGAAACCAAGGAGACAGTGAAATACCGTCAGGTCGTCGCCTCCATCAAAGAAGTTGGGCTCGTCGAGCCCCTCGTTGTCGTCCGCGACCAATCCGATCCCGAGAAATACATGCTGCTCGACGGCCACGTGCGCCTCGCGATCCTGGCGGATCTCGGAGAGCAGGATGCGCCGTGTCAGGTTTCGACGGACGACGAAGCCTTCACCTACAACAAGCGCATCAGCCGTCTCGCCACCATTCAGGAACACAAGATGATCCTGAAAGCGCTCGAGCGCGGCGTTCCCGAAGAACGGCTGGCCCGGGCGCTCAATGTGAACGTCAAATCCTTGCAGGACAAAAAGCGCTTGCTAGATGGCATCTGCCCAGAGGCAGCTGAGCTTCTCAAGGACAAGCAGGTCGCGCTGACCGGGTTCCAAATCCTGAAGAAGATGAAGCCGATGCGTCAGATCGAAGCCGCAGAGCTGATGGTGACGATGAACAAATACACCGTCAATTACGCCCGCTCACTTTTGGCTGCGACGCCGGCCAGCCAATTGAAGGATCCGGAGAAGCCGAAAGCTGTGAAAGGGATCTCCCGCCAGCAACTCGAGCTGATGGAGCGCGAGTCCGCGAATTTGGAGCGAGAGTTGCGCCTGGTCGAGGACACATACGGCAGTGATCACCTCGATCTGGTTCTGGCCCGCGGCTACGTCGCCAAGCTCATCAGCAATGCTCGCATCACTCGGTATCTCGAGATGTATCATCCTGAGTTTCTGCCTGAGTTCGAAAAGATCACGGAGACGGAGGCCCTGGCCTCCTGATCCGAGCAGTTCGGTCAATTTCGGCTGGACTGCATTCGGGGACCCGGACCCATAGAAGCGCGGGGACCGCAGGAGACGCCGCACGGTGGGGCGGATCGAGTGCAGCGGTGGGGATGGCGGCGATCCCGCGCGGGGCCCACCACGCCGAGATTATCCACTCGGCCAGACTCGCGAGAATTCTCTCGCGACCGGGCCGAAGCGCATATCCACGCGGAATGGCGCTTCGGCCAGCGGTGATCAGACCTTACTTGCCTCAGCCTAGCCTAGCAAAACTTTGCCATTATTTGCCGATATCCAATGCGAACATGCAAACGAAGTGATGCCGACATCCAAACGACAATACTGTGACGACCGATCAAACATCCAACTTCAGTCGACACGCCGAAGTCGCCTCTGGAGCTGGAACAGAGAGATCGAGCCGCCATCTCGATAACGATTTCCTCGCCAATCTGCATCAGACTGGACAGCGCCAACAGTGAAACCTCGAGGTCGCGCCGCCCACGCACATAAGCAACATTTTTGAAATGTTGGCGCTCTGTTGCAACATACGCGCAATATTGCTATATGTGCGAAATGAAGGATAAGCGAGAGAGCTTCGTGAGGCTAGCAGAGGGCCGTGTGAACCGGGCCCTCAAGGACATTCGGCTGATTGGAAATTTGTCAAATCGGTCCGCCTATAGCTACTCCGATGAGGACGTGAAGAAGATCTTTCGGACCCTGCAGCGGGAGCTTGAGCTGGCTCGATCACGCTTCGGCGATGGCGACAGCAGCGGTTCCGGCGATTTCAGGCTTTAAGCAAAGCCCTTTCAAAGACAGCGATGGAAGGAAGGCTTCGAAGATGGTTGAACCAGTTTTGAAATTTTTGCCAAACGAAGCAGGAGAGAAGGAAGGACTCGGAGACGCTGGAATTGAGACCTTTCGTGACGCGCCCTATGCCAGCTGCGCTAGAGAAGCTGGACAGAACAGTCGCGACGCAGCCACGGGTCTACCTGATCATCCAGTCAGAATGTCCTTCAATGTCTTGCTCCTCGATCACTCGAGCTTTCCGTCCCATGACATCCTGAAAGACACAATCGCGGCCTGCAGCGCCGAGGCGAAGCAAGACCGTGAACGTGAGTTCTTCTCCAATGCCTCCAAGGTGATAGACAAAAAGCAAATACCAGTGCTCGAAATAGCCGATCACAACACGACAGGCCTAGTTGGTCCGCCTGATGAGGAAGAGACCCCGTTCCATTCGCTTGTTAAGGCTTCTGGGGTTACTGCGAAGGACACCGTCGACTCGGGTGGTTCGTTCGGGATCGGGAAAAATGCGTCCTTTGCAGTGTCGGACCTTCAGACCGTCTTTTATGCTACGACTTACAAGGGCGAAGATGGCGAGGCCTTCGCCGCTCAAGGCAAGGTAAAGCTGGTGTCTCACACGAGCACCGAGGGCATCAAGCACAGGGCTACAGGCTATTGGGGTGATCCTCACGGATTTCGAGCTGTGACGGATCGCACCCTGGTACCTGACTGGATGAGACGCACCGAGATCGGCACGTCGATCTTTTGCATGGGCTTTCGCGCGGCTGAAGACTGGGCGGAACGCATGACGTATTCGCTTGTCTCGAATTTCTTTTGCGCCGTTCATCGCGAGCAAATGGTGTTCGAAGTTGACGACGGCAGGATCAACATAAACCGAAACACACTCGAGGACCTGTTCTCGAAGCCAGACATCATCGATGCAGCTGAACGCACGGGTCACCAAGCTGATCTGACCTTCGCAGGACAGCTCTATCGTTGTCTCGTCTCAGATAATGCGGAAGAACAAACCCTTACTATTCCAAAGCTTGGCAAGGTGCGCGTCAGAGTGCTGATCGAAGAGGGCATGCCCTGCCGCGTAGGATTCATACGAAATGGGATGCTGATAACCGACAATCTCCAGCACTTCGGGCATCCTCTCCAACAATTCCGCGGATCTCGCGACTTCATTGTTGTGGTCGAACCGGATGATCTTGAAGCCGGTGTGATGTTGAAGAGGCTTGAGAACCCGGCGCATGACGGCTTCTCGGCGGAACGGCTTCCCGACGCCGCCAAACGCGCAGATGCTGCAACAGCCATGAAGCGCCTTGGCAAGGAACTCAGGGAGATCATCAAGGCAACTACCGGCGTGAAGCATGAGGGCTCGGTGGTCTTGGACGAGCTGGGGCGTTTTTTTGCGGAAACCGGCAAGGCAGCCACACCCGACGATCCGAACGCCGAGCACGATCCTGAGCGATATACTTACGAGTCCACTCGACGAAAATCAAAGTCTCGCAAGGCATCAAGCCCTGCCGGAGGTGAGCGTGGCGGTCGCAGCCAGACCGGGACAGGGTCTGGCGGCAAAGGCGGTGGTAGCGGCTCCGGAACCGGTCGCGGCACGGGCGGTCGTGGCACGGCAGGAGACCGCGAGCCGGTCGTTCTCCGCGATGTGCGTAACCTGATCCGTTCAGACGGTTCCGGAGCAGCTACATCCCGTGAGATTCATTTCACTCCGGAGGCCTCAGGACCGATCATATTGACGGTCCAGGCCACGGGTGTAAACGCACCCGAGGGCCTGAACGTGACGGCTGCTGACGCAGGCGCTCCGGGTTCGGGCGTTCTCACTGTCGATGTAAAGGACGGCGAAAGGTGCAAGGTGACCGTTTCATTCGATGAACCATACGATGGCCCGATCGAATTGATCGCCGTGAGCCGCGCAGAAGTCGAGGAAACGCCGGCATGAGGTTCTCGGAAGAAACGCGCTATCCGCATCCGGTCCTCGCGCACGACACAGGAGATTTCACCGCTGGTGAATTCGACATGACCTTCATCCTCAGCGAAAACATCGCAACGGGGGCGCTCTCCATTCAGCACGAGACCACCCTGACGGAACCCGGGATCCGACAACTCGTCGAGACAGGCAAGGCGTCAGTGGGCTGCTTCGTACGCTGCACGGATACGTATCATACTGAACTCCGCACTCTGGCATGGCCCAACGGTCGCACCGACTTCGCTGCCGGAGTTCTGCTGAACAGGGTGTCCTTGCGACCGATCGTCTGGTTGAACGACACGCTGGCTGGCTGGGATCCTGGAACCATTCATCCAGAGTTTTCACCGCCGGTGGATCTGGGCCGCGGGGATATTATCGCGATTGGAGAAGAGCACATTATCTCTGTCGGACAAGCCAAGCTTGCTCCCATTGAAAGCATCTTCGAACTGGACCGCTCACCGGACATTCCGGAAGGGACGTTGCAGGTTGAGCTGGAGCGGGACCGAATCACCATTCTCGCTGGAGAGAAGACGCACGAAACCATCATGCTCTTGCGCGAGCAGAAGGCCGGGAAACCTGTGGTGATGAACTCGGTATACCTTCCAGCAGTGATGGAAGTCCTGGATGCGCTGCAAAATGGAGCGGACCAATACGAGTCATATCGATGGCATGCTCCGTTCACGGCCCGCTGCGATGCCCGAGGCGTTGATCCCAAGACGGATACATCGATTCTCGAGAGCGCTCAGAAGCTTCTCGATGGTCCTGCAAGCGGACTGGAGCAGTTGGTAGTGGAGGCAGATAGATGACGGTATTGCCGCTGAGGTTTCTTTCGGAAAAGAAGCTTTCCGAGCTCAGGGAGAGCATCGTGACCAACCGTGACCGGTACGAGGCCGGCGATTTCCTTGATCTCGAGCATGACAACGGCTGGGCTGTCGAGACCAGCACGGTTCAGGTTGATCATGACCTGCTGGCGACTCTAGATGGTACAGCGAGGACGGCAACCGCCGACGTGGACAACTCCCTGATCCTGTTTCAGGCTCTTCCCGGTATGACGCCTGCTCTCGCGCGGGAGGAGCGTGTCTGGGCCAGGCTGACGCACATCGAGTGCCTTGGCTATGCGCGCGACAGGTGGCTCTCGGGGAACAGCGGTGAGCCGCTCGACGCCCAGGTCAGGATCCACATGTTTGCTCAAGGTCTTACTGCGATCCGCGACGACAATGCACTATCCCGCCTTTGGTGGAACATGCACATCGCCAGCATCGCAGATCCGGATGATCCCGAAGGCGCGTTGCGACTTATCCTGAAGACCGCAGATATCCGTAGCAACTTTGTCGAACGCACGAATACGGCTGCTCGGAAGCCGCTTGCGAGAGCCGTCGTCCGCGCAATGCGAAGGGAGCCATGGATCACGTCGAGCGAGAGAGCCTTCAGGGAATTCATGATTGCACTGAACCGCGACGGCGGCGGAATCCTCTTCGAGGCTCTCTCCGACGATGAGGCCGACGCGCTTATGGACACATGTGCTTCCCGAGCCCAGTCACATATTGCGAAGAAGGCTGCTTGAGGCTTCCGCTTTCGAGGTCTCCCCGCTTTAAGACAGCTAGGCGATGTCCGGAACCGCCCCAAATGTCATAGGGTCCTCGATGTCATCGTTTTCTTCCGCGCTTCGCGTCTCTAGAACGTTGAGAATTAGGGCCGCGATCTGCCGTGCTAGGAACGGAGGCACAGCATTCCCAACCTGCACATACTGCTGTGTCCGGTTGCCGAGGAACAGGTAGTCATCAGGGAACGTCTGCAGGCGTGCCGCTTCGCGCACGGTGAGGCTTCGGCATTGCACCGGATCCGGGTGAATGAAATAGTGGCCATCCTTGGAGATATGACTCGTAACAGTTGTCGAGGCCTTCTCGGCAAGCTGGACACGGAAGCGGTCATTGAAGACGCCACTGTGCCAGTTGCGGTGGTCCGGACTTAGTGCCAAGGGAAAATCTCCGGCCTTCGGGCTGTACCCACGGACCGCACCGAACACCGCCGCAAAAAGATAGCGCCCCAGATCCGACACCATGTGCCCACGCGTCTCGTGCTGAGCAGTCGCACGCAGCTCCGGACGTTCTAGCCAGCTCAGGAGGTCGTCATTTGAACTTCCATAGCCTTCCGGAAGCGTTGATGCTGATCTGCGGCTCGGCGCATCGTTCTTCATGCGCCTTGCAACCGTCGAAAATGCCTCCCGAAGTGGGGCGCTCTCCGTTCCCGTGTAGATCTCGGCCAGTACTCTTGCGGCCTCCACCACTTCCTTTCGCCACTCCGATGCATCATCCCGGCCGCGGCTGATACCGCTTCGAAGCTCTGGCATCGTGCCGATCGCATCCTTGACAGTCCGCGGGATAGAGGAGGCAGAGATCTCTGCCCCGGCAGCTTTGCCTGCGAGATCGGATCGGATTCCGACGATGATAACCCTGTGGCGTCGCTGGGGCACTCCGAACTGCTCGGCACGCACAATGAAATCAGACGGCTGCCCGACCTCTCGCAGGCTGGCTCTTCCCTCCTCGACCCGGATCGCCCGAAGCTCATAGTGATGGCCTCGACCAGTACCAAGTGAAGACAGGTCCTCCATCAACATCTCGAAGACAAGACGGCTCTCGACCGTCGAGGACAACATGCCCTTGACGTTTTCCATCACGAAGGCAGCAGGTCGGAGCTTGTCGAGCACCCTAATGTATTCGCGGAACAGATAGTGTCGCTCATCCTCCTCGGGCACGTAGCCGACCTTGCCTTTCGCCCGAGCCCGACCGACAAGGGAGTATGCTTGGCAAGGAGGACCACCGATCAGGACTGTATCATCGTAATCCTTCCGAAGAGTTGCGATGGAACCGTCGATCACGGCAGCAGCATTTTCGGTCCCGAGCTCGAGAGCACGTGCTTCTTCGATGGCCATGCGCCAGGCCTCGCCCTCGACCGATGACCAGTCAGGCTCGCTGATCAGGCCTGCATGAAAATCGATGAACTCTTGAGGCAAGGTTCCATGACACGCCCGGTATTCGCGCAGGAACGCGCGTAGCGTCAGGGTGCGGTGGGCCGATGCTTCCTTCTCGACCGAAATACCGATCCGGAATGGGAAATGCCCATCTTCGACAAGAGAAGCGAACCCCTCACCGAGCCCCCCCGGACCGGCAAACAGATCAACAATACCGAATGAAGGAGGCAAATCAGATTCCTGTCGAATTCCAGTTGAACGCTATATACCAATTTCGAGAAGGAAGACCAGGGCGCTTGTGACTGACATAGTGGACCAGAAGACCCGCTCCCGGATGATGGCCGGGATAAGGGGAAAGAACACAAGACCCGAACTCGTGCTTCGGCAGGCGCTGCACGCTCGTGGCTTTCGATTCCGGCTTCATCCGAAGAATGTACAGGGACGGCCCGATCTGGTATTGGCCAGGTATCGCGCCGTCGTCTTCGTCCATGGCTGCTTCTGGCATCGGCACGAGGGCTGCCGCTACGCCACGATCCCTTCAACGCGCCCCGAGTTCTGGAAAGCCAAGTTCGAAGCGAACGTTCTACGCGACCGCTCCGTCCAGACAACGCTGATGGACGCGGGATGGCGCGTGGCCACAGTCTGGGAATGCGCCCTTCGAAAACAGGATCAGGTTGCGGCTTCGGTCGACGTTCTTTCTGCCTGGCTCAACACCAATGAGCAACGGATCGAGATCGGACAAGTAGATGGATCACCTTCATGACGGCAGGCCGGGGCCCCAGCCTGCCAGTATGCTCTCACAGCACAATGATTTAAGCACGAACTCCCCCTAATCCGGGATGGCCTTGAGGTTGTCTCTCAATTCAACAGATGTCTTGGGACCGAAGATGCTGCGAGCACGTGGCGACGACTCGAGGTCCCGCTTCAGGTCCCGGACCGATCTCCATTTCACTCTCTCCCGATTTCTGGTCAGGCCGCGACCATCAACCAGTTCACGCAGCTTCTGCTGGGCTTCGTGCGATAAGCCCAGAACGTATCCCGTGTAGCAATACTGTTCACCATTCAGTGCCCCAACATCACTGTGATCACTCTCTTCCAGCTCGGGAATCTTTTCCGGCGCCTGCGTGACGAACTCGGTATCGAGCTCTTCCACTTCGTCCCAGTCAAAGAAGGAGAGCTTTTCTCTGGCAGACTGCAGCCAAGGGCTCGGCTCTCCGTGATATGACAAATACAGGTCATTCTTCGCACGCGTCATCGCGACATAAAGTCGACACCCGTCGCGATACATCTCGTCGGCTGGCGTGTCATGAGGTGGAAGCACCCCTTCGCAGCAGTTGACGATCACAACGAGGTCGAATTCGTACCCCTTGGTCTGCTCGAGATCGGACAGAACGAGATGGTCGTGCAGAAATCCCCCGCTGCCATCAAGGGCCCGCAAGCCAAGTTTCTTGGCAAATCTCTCCACTTCGCACGTTGAGTACCCGGCAAGAGCAATACAGCAATTGGAGTTTGGATGTTGCTTCAGGTGCGAATTGACAACGGTCCTTGCATATCCAATTTCCTCCTCCAGAGACCCTGCCTTCAGCACGAGGGGCTCGTTAGAGGAACGATTTGCATACTTCGGGTCGAGGATCTCAAGATCCTTTTCAGGACGATCCAGCATTTCATCATGCAGGTTCTGGTAGAGCACATGATATGCCGCCTCCAGAATCTGTCTTGTGTTCCGGTAGTTGCGCTGGATCCTGCGTCTCCGGCCGCCAATGTCGATACCAGCTTCCGGGAGCACTCGATGCTTGGGCAGGATATGTTGGGCTATGTCTCCGCACAGGAAGATGTCATTTGGACCCGGAGGCACCAATTGCCGCAGGATCGAGAGTTCCATGGTCCCGAAGTCCTGGGCCTCGTCGATCACCACCCTCGTGAAGCGATTTGAGAGCTTGTCCTTGTAGCGCAAGAGGGCAGTGGTCAGGCCGAGATAGTCGATGACCCCGACGGCCTCCATCTTCTGTTCCCAGCCGTCGAGACCCTTCAGGATGGCTCGACGCCACTCCTCCTGGATTGGATGAGTGCGCCCCAATCGCTGGGTCTTCTTGGAATCGGCATAGTCAGTTCTCGTCTCCGGAGACAGAGCCGTGCGGATCCAGTCGAACTCCTCGCGAAGATAGGTCTCCGAGTTGATGCTCTGCGCGCAAAGGCTTTGGTGTATCGGAACCAGAACCTCCGCAGTCCGGGAGTTCGTCCAGCAGCGGTAATATTCCCTGAACACCTCATCGATGTGTTCATTGAGCTTCCATGAAACAGCGTCGTAGTAGTGCACTCTGTCGGGCTCGAACTCGCCTAGAAACTCCTGACACAACTCGAAGAAAGACGTCACCTTCACACGGTACCGGATCTCCGAACTGTCCGCTGCAGCGTCCACCAGCTTTGAGATCAAGCCAGCGAGACTCCGGTTCAAGGTAACCAGAAGAATCTTTTCGGCGTCGCTGGAGCCTGCAAGTCGAAGCGCACGGCGTACTGCAATGCAGGTCTTGCCGGAGCCGGAAACACCGGAGAGCTGCGAAGCGCCTTCGAAGTCCTCCTCCACGATCCTTTCCTGTTCAGGGTGCATGAACAGCATCCACTCAAGATGATCACCTTCGAGGGAGAAGCGTTTGAGCCATTCGTCATATTCCTCGGATCCGACTACAAGCCGCCTGATTGTGTCGCCATCCTTGACCGCGAGCACCTCTGATAACTCACTGTTCTCGATTGTCTTCGTTCGACCAAGGAATTCGTCAAGGCGCAGCTCGGCGTTCTCGACATCATCCGCCGCGAGATGGCAAAGCACGTCCTCAACGAGGTTTCGCCTATCGGTCGACGAAATGTCCTCGCAAATCCCGTGAATCTCATTGGCTGTCACGGTTCCATCCAGTTGGCTCAACTTCACAACTGTTCTTGCCGGGACACTTTCCAGTAGTTCATCAACCCTGGATGAGGAAAGTTTTTCGAGGATCGGTCCTTCGGAGGGTTTCGCTGAAAGAGACAAGACAACGCCCTGTTCAGGAGCGGATTTGTAAATCGGCCGAAGTGTACCGACCTCCCTGTCGAAGGCGACCTCCAAACCCCTGTTCCTGTTCAACCATGCTTCACAGGAATCGTGGTTTCCGACGAACAGCAGTACAATGCATTTATTGGCCTGTTGAGTGATCAAACGGAAGCCATCGCCTAGGTCAAATTTCACACATGACTTGATTCTGCTCTCACCATGATTGGTGATTGGGAATCTCTTCAGATCATCCAATCCACCATGGCTGATCGCCTCAATAATGCCTGAGGCCTTTTCAAATCGCTTCTTGTTCTGCCCGCCAAGCCTGAATAGTTTGTGAAGAGATGCATCAAAATCCTTGTGTCGAAGCAGTGCAACGTCCTGCTCCTCCAACTTCGTTTGCTGCGTTTGTTTAGCCATATATTCTGACCTCGTTGGACTTTTCGGTATGGTCGCCAAATCAATTTCGACCGAAAGACTCCGTCGCTAAAATTAATCTAAGCCGCAGGCTTCAGGAATGTGGAGAAGTGTATATGGGCCTGAGAACCTTTGGCCCGGGATCACCCTCAAAGTGTTCTATGGCCGGCTTCTGTTCCGGCAGCGCGGGATGGGCCCCACCGATCGCCACCGCCAACTGAGGATAGTAGGGTTCAATCTCCGGGTAGGCTTCCTTCAGCTGTTCGGGCATGGCATCGCTCAGTTCAAGCTTCACCCTTTGGTCACCGTCCACAAGAGGTTCGGAAACAAGCTCCTCGATCAATGACAGGCTTGCGCCACCCCCCGTTGGAACAAGATAGACCCTCGCATTGCTTTCCCTGATCGCGAATGCTGCCTTGGAGACCATATCCTTGATCGAGCCATAGATCTTTTCGACCATCGGATCGCGACGAAAGTCCTCAAGGGAGACCTCGACAAGCTCGTCGGTGACAAGTTCGACGAGAACTTCACCCGTCGAAAAAAGTGTTTCCTTCTCGGCTCGGATGGTCCGGCGCAGCGCTCGCTCCGCCTGCAAATACTCAGTGCTGCCCTTTGCGAGAGAACTGTGCTCCAGAATGAATTTCTGGAGCGCGTTGTCTATCGCATTACCTGCAAGGTTCTTGGCATCGCGCGCGCTCTGGATCTCCCACACCTTTGCGCGCTGGCCCCTTCCCTTTACGCATATGCATCCCGCAACATCGGTTGTACCTGCGCCAATATCAAGGATAACGAAATGTTGCCTCCCGGTCGGTTGCGCCTCCATCAACGCACCGGCACCCGCCGCCGTAGCTTCAGCAACAGCTTCCTTGAGAATATCGAACGGCAAATCCTCGTCAGAGGCCTGTCTGGCGGCCAGCAGAAGCTTCGATGCCCGACGGACGTCCAGCTGCGCATCGAAATCCGAAGGGTAGCTCCGCGCGAGGGCAATCGCCTCCGCAACGATCCGACGCATCGAGATTGAGTTCTGCTCTGCGATTTCCTTCTTCCATGCCGGATGTGTGTAGCGCATCGAAAGGGACTGCGGCAGCCCAACTGAAGCAAGAGACTGGTCCACCATTCTTACAAGGTGAGAAAGATAGAGAACGAGAGCATCCCTTTCCGCAAAGATCCCATCCGGATCCTTGGCTTCGGGCAACATACGTTTCTCGAGGTTCGAAACATCCTTGCTCAAGGTCATGTACTGTTTCGGGTTATCAATTAGCTGGTCCTGCTCGGCGGCTATGTCGTCAAAGATCTTTCGCGCGGACCGTCCGAAGTAAATCTCACCCCGATGTATCAGGAGCTCGGAGGGCATGAGATATCGCGCTGATCCTTCAGCATCGGGGGATAGCGCGATATCGATCAGTTCAGGGGCTTCTTCGGGATCATCTCCGTCGCTAGCATAGGCCTTTGAAAATGAAGTCCCGAAGTCAATGCAGACGAGCCTTTCCTCATCTGAAGGGGTCTCGGGCAACCACTTGACGAGCGGCTGAAAATCCTCAAGCGCTGAAACAGGTTCGATCCGAGGGGCGTCGTCTGCCGGCACTTCTTGCTGGATACCGATTAAACACTGAAGCGCCTTCAATTCGGCTTCTGACAGAAAGGTGTTCTTTCTGTCGGACGATGCGCGTTCAATGAGGCCCTGAAGAATGAGCTTTGCAAATTCCTCGTTCATGAATGCTTTACCTTCGGCTTGAGTAATATGCGCGGCGACCGATTTGGCTCGGCCTTTCGGGTGCCCGGCCTGACAACCAGGACATTTGCACCAATAGGGCCCTCATTGATCGCATCATGCTGCGCGGGATCAAATTGAACGACTTCGCCAGTATCAAGGAAGAGACTGATATGAAGCCTCTTGGCCAGGGACTGCACAACTTGTGAGACCTGCTTCGCTCTTCCGGAGATGTCAGAGATCAACTTTCCCTCGTCCGGCATGAGCTCACTCACATCGTCGGCAATTCTTTCGATTGCGGCTCCGTCAAATTCGGAAGATCTCACATAAACGAGCAGCCGCGATACATCTGTATCCAAGCGCTCGCCGGAAAGGGCTTCCACTGCGGCACTCGAATGCCGCTTTGCAGGTTCTTCACCGGTGCAGAACCAGGTTGAAAGATCCTCAGGCAGGCTGGAATCGCGGTCGACGATCTCCCGCGCGACACGCCCCAAGAGATTGCTACCACCTATCGCAACGAGGCTTTTTCGCAGCGCATCGTTCCGAAGACCCTGACGTGCGAATACATGCAATGCTTCGGCACCATGACGTACCAACCTGCGAGATATCGCCTCAAACTCCTGTGGTGGGGACGCTGGCCTCCACCAGTTTCTTAAGTCTTGAGCAATAAAATACGAGCTCGGATCGGAAGCAGCGGCAAAAGACAGGCGGACCACATCTGTAAGGGACGACATCAATTCGAGAGCCGCTTCGTCTCGCAGGCGTCGGTCTTCCGGTCCCTCCTCGGAGAGATGGCCAGAATACAGTATCCTGAGCTGGTGACTGAACTCGGATCCGGCCGGCAAATCGGACGTTATCAGCTTCTCGCTGATTGCAGAATTGATACGTCTGATGCGGCGCGCCAGTGTATCGGATCGATTACGTGCCGATCCAAACAGGAGATCGACATTCCCGTTAATTCGTTTGAGAAATTCGTCACGAGTCTCGGCCGCAGCCAGAGCGACTTCCACCCATACTCGCCTTGCCTTCTCCCCGAGGTCATCTCGAACAATTTCTGAAAAGGCAATCTCCACCACTTCCGGTGAAGGATTTCGCTGCAAGGCTTTTGCAAGGTACCAACGATCTTCGCCATCCTGGAGCGCCTCAAAGGAGGGCAAACCTGCGTCAACTCGCTGGTCCACGATCGGGAAGAAGACGTTTTCCATTGGCTTGGAAACCGAGGCTGCCCGTCCCGCAATCGACAGGCTGCTCCAAACGTCCAAAGGGCTTCCCTTCAGAATAGTTTCACGCAGCCCTCCAAGAATACGCCCGAACTCGTCGGTCTCGACAAACTCCTTGGTGAGCCTGCGGTCCTGGATGACCTTGCGCAGAGCAGCCACGACATCAGGCTCAACAAGCTGGTCGCCTTTTCCTGGAGCGTCTTCCTTTTGGCTCATGCTCTACCTCAATCAGCTCCTGTGCCAGGCCTTGGGTGGCCTGACTTCGCACGGCAACCAGCACAGGCTTCGTTTTGCCTTGGATGCTCGACCAATATACTGAAACGACGCCTTTTTAAGGGCAAGGCCAAAGGACTGCTGGGCTCGGAGCTGATTGTCGCGCGCCTAGCTCGGCGATGCGCCGTGCACGGCGCGGCCTCCAGCGGAAGCGAACCCTTCTTGATCACGCTTGCAATGAGCCGCCACTCGGAACAGTCCATCATGCACGGCGCCCTTCGAACCGAGGTTTCAGGTGCATATGCAGAAAAGCTTCAAGCATTCGGCTCAAGGCATCGCTCTCTTCTCCTGGGAGCCGGACATTTGCGCGGCCAAAATTATCGAGTATCCAGTCACCTATGTCTTGCTCGGCGCCATTGAAGCCGAATTCAAGCCGGTTGACCCAGATATCCTTGGCGAAAGTGCTACCCGCGCGCCGCGTACCATAGTGTTGGCTTGTAAATCTCGGCGAATAACCTGTCTGCCCAATTCGAAGCCACTCCTGATCGCGAAAGAACAGGTAAACTCCTCGCGCGTTCTGCAGTGGCGTGGGTCTTTTATGAGGGCCGTCCTCAAACTCCAATTGGAGAGGCGGCAGGTTAAGATCCTGAACACCATGAATTTCAACAAAGCGATCCAGAAGTTCTCTAAGGATTTGTTCCATTGATCCCTATCTTGTTCTGACGCTCTCAGATAACTCGAGGTATCTGCAGAATGCATTCGCAAGCTGCATCTGCCGCGGCGTCCGGCACTCCGCCTCGAACACTCTAGGCGAGGCCACCAGGACCGCAACGCACTTGGCTCGCGAGATCGCCACGTTGAACCGGTTTGCACTGTACAGGAATTCCATGCCGCGCGGCGCGTCTGCATGGCTCGAGGTGGCCATCGAATAGATTGCTATCGGCGCCTCTTGCCCCTGGAACTTGTCAACAGTACCGACGCGCGCACTAGGTAACCGCTGTTGAATCTCAAAGACCTGCGCGTTGTGCCGCCGCTCGGGTACGATCCGCATCCAGATCCCAAAACCCGCGGCCTCGTCATCAATGCAGTTGAGGCAGAGACCGTTCGGACGATCTTCGCGCTTTACGATGACCTCGGCTGCCTGAACGCTGTCATGCGCCGGGCAAATGAAATCGGGCTACGCTCGAAGCAGCACCGCTTCAAATCCGGGAGGGTCCAGGGCGGCAATCCGTTCTCACGCGGCCAGATTTATGCGGCTCTGCGCAACCCGATCTACATCGGCAAGATCCGCCACAAGACCCGGGTCTGGGATGGGCAGCATGAGCTGATTGTCTGCGAGGCGGTTTGGGACCGGGTTCAGGAAAAGCTGTCGGCTGCCAGTGCACGGCCACGGGGGCGGAAGAAAAGTGGAGACCGTCACGGTGCGACCCGCGTCGCTCCGCTGACGGGCAAGCTGCGCGATGACACCGGCGACCGGCTTACCCCGACGCACACCCAGCGTCATGGACGGCAGGTCCGATACTACGTCTCGAACCGATTGATCTCAGGAGGGACGGATCCCCAAGGCTGGCGATTGCCCGCTCCGGCACTGGAGCAGGCTGTGGCAAACGCCATAGCAAGGCACATCGGCGAGGTCGCACGCCGCCACCAGATTTGCGCAAGACCCGATCTGCAGCGCAACGATGCAATCCAGGCAAGAGCACTACGATTCACCAGTCGACTCTTGGAGGGCGGGCCGAATCTTCTGCAGAAAATCTTGGACGATGGGCAGATCACGAAGCACAGCGTTGTCCTGCAACTGAATGCGGATGGACTGGCCGAAGCGTTCGGAATCCAGCCCAATGAGATGGACCCTGCGGTTGGGACGGTCGAGGCTCCCTTCGAACTGCGTCGACGCGGTGTCGAAGGAAAGATTGTCATCGGCGACCGTGAACCCCAACCAGATCGTACGCTGCTTCGCGCTCTGTCCCGCGCGCATGACTGGGCAGCCGACTTGCGCAACGGCAGGCCCCTTGGTGAGATCGCCGCGGCGACGGGTCATACAGAATCTTACATTCGCACCCGGTCGCAGCTGGCGTTCTTGTCGCCCGAAATCCAGAGAGCGATCCTCGACGGGCGTCAACCGACGGACCTGACCCTCGAACGGATCATCCGAAAACCGGTGCCACTCGACTGGGACGCCCAGGCCAGGTTCTACGGTTTCTAGGCCGGATTGCGACGTCCCTGATCTGGGTGTGATGTTCCCTGTTCCCGCTGAAAAGTTCCCTGATAATCGCGAAAATGTTCCCTGTTGTTTTGCGTAGGGAAATCTTGCGCAACGCACTGATAACACGTGATGATTCAGGGGCCAAAATCAGCCAAAAGGCCCAAATTTGAAGTATTTCCCTGTATTTTCCCTGTTAGCAGGGAATTTTGGCGCTAACCGAAGCGCGTGATGGTGCCTCCGGAGACACAACGCAGAAGTCCCGGCAGTTCACGGGACTATGGTTGTCTCTCCGGCAGACGGCATAGCCCAAGCGCCCGGAAAAACGGGAGAAAACAGGGAAAGAAGGACTGCGCTGACAGAGATAGGGGTGGGTGGCGGAGACGAAGGGATTCGAACCCTCGAGACGGTTTCCCGCCTACTCCCTTAGCAGGGGAGCGCCTTCGACCACTCGGCCACGTCTCCGCCGACGGGTATAGCCGTGCAAGCGACGGAAATACAAGGCCAATTCCTGCACCACCGGAAATTTTTGCCGGATTGGGCGAAGCCCTTGAAAACGCTTGGAATCGCTTGGGTCTGCACCCGCTTGGGCAAAGGCGTGGTCGCTATGTCTTGCTGTTGGATTTTCAAGAACCATGCGTGGATTCGCGTTCTGCTTCGATTTGGTTTCGCTGAACCAACGTCGGTTGGCCTTAGAATGTACGCGCGGCCAGAGTACGCAATCGGACACAAAAATTTGGGCGAGCCAGGTGCGGTAGGGAACTGCATCTGCAAAATGATGGGTGTCGCAAACGGCTGAACCAATTGGAGAGGTTGCCTGCCTTTGGCGTTGGAACGCGCTCTGCTGGATCACCAGTGCCAGGTGATTTGAGTTGCAGAAACGGCCGTTTCTTTTGACTGAACTCGGCGGCTCAGCTTCTCCGCTGAACAGGCATAAGAACAGAAAACTTGCCAATTACATGCCAATGGATGCATATTTGCTAAGATTTTAGTCATTTTGATTGATCCAAAAAAACAGTTTCAGAGGCTGGCCGGGCAGTGAGCGCATCCGCGCTCTACAGTAACCTTTGGGGGAAGGGCTGGCATTTTGGCTTGGTTGAAGATTGTTCTGGTTGGTTTTTTCGTTCTTTGCGTTCCTGCCCTCAGTTGGGGAAATATCGGAACCGTAATCAGCGTGAAACAGGGGGCGGACGTGACCCGTGGCGGCAAAACGCTGCCCCTGCGTAATGGGATGGAGGTGTTGTCCGGCGACTCGATCGTCACGGATGCGAATGGCGTGGTTCAGCTTGTCTTTGTGGATGACACGAAGATCGCGGTTGGTCCCAATGCGCGGATGGTTCTGGACGTGAAGATGTTGCGCGGCAACCGCAAGGCTAAAAGCTTTGCTGTCGAGGCGCTGGGTGGAAGCTTCCGGTTCATCTCGGGCAAAAGCAGGAAAGGCGCCTACTCCATCAAGACGCCGACGGCCACCATGGCGGTGCGGGGCACGGTATTTGACATGTGGATCGCGCCGGGAAACCAAAGCGCGATGCTCGTGCTGCACGGCACGGTTCAGATGTGTGGCCTCGGCGGCTCTTGCCGATCAACGGGTCGGATTTGCAGCTTGTATGCAACCAGCCAGCGTGGTGCGGTCGGGCGCCCGGTCGATCAGGCGATGTATGACAAGGCCGTGGTCAGCGGTTTTCCTTTCATTCAGTCGCAGAAAGACCTCAAGCCGCCTTTGCAGGTGGATGTCGAAGGGTGCTCGGGTGAATCCCAACCTGCGCCGCGCGCAAAATCGGACGCGCCCGAACCGCGCCGGTCCGCTCCGCCGCAGAGGCAGGTCAAGGCAGCGGTTGCCGCGCCGCCCGAACAACCGGATCCGGTCGGGCAGTTCGACAGGTCGGGCGATCGGCCCGAATCTATCGATGATCGGCGGGATACTGGCGGCGGTGTCTTTGGGTCCGGCGGCGATGGCTAGAGCGTTGTCCATGTCGTTGCCGGCGAGCAGAGGTTGACGTGAGCGTCAGGCAGCACGAGAAAGCTGGACGGCGCCGTGCTTTTCGGCTGGTGGGCCTGGGGCTGATCCTGTTTGGGTGTCTGCTGCGGGTACTGGACCCTTATCCGGTCCGCATGTCCCGGCTGATCTATTTCGACGTGTTGCAGCGGTTGTCCCCGCGCACCTTCGATCCCGATTTGCCGGTCCGGGTCGTCGATATCGACGAAACGTCGCTCGAGAATTGGGGCCAATGGCCTTGGCCCCGGACCCTGTTGACGCAGATGGTCGAGCGTTTGGGCGAGTATGGCGCCGCTTCAATTGCCTTTGACATGTTGTTCGCCGAGCCCGATCGGTACTCACCGTCGCGGCTGCTGAGTGATCCGGCCCTGGCTGACATTCTCAGCGCCAAAGAGGAGGCCGCCCAACTGGACAATGACATCTTGTTCGGGTCCGAGGTTTCGAACTGGCCCGTCGTGATGGGTGTGGCGGCGCGGTTGACCGGAGGGGATCAGGACATTGCCCCGAAGGCCGGGATCGTGGAGATCGGCGAAAACCCGGCCGCCGGGCTGGTGTCCGTGCCCCACTGGACTCCGCTGGCGCCACCGCTGGACCGGGATGCAACCGGGATCGGCGGTGTGAATGTTTCACCTTTGGGCGGCACGGGCGTGGTGCGTCGGGTTCCGGTGTTGTGGCAGGGGCCAAGCGGTGTTCTGCCCGGACTTGGGCTGGAGGCTCTGAGGGTCGCGACGGGCGAGCCGGTGATCTTCATCGAAGGGGCTCAGGGCGAGGCCGGCATCGTGCTGTCGGTCGAATTGGCGGGTCTGGTCCTGCCCACAACGGAAAACGGAGAGGTCTGGGTCAGGTACAGACCGGATGATCCCAGGCTCTACCTGTCGGCCAATGACATACTGCTATCCGCAGATGATCCGGTTCTGCGCAGCCAGATCGAAGGTCGGATCGTATTGATCGGAACGTCGGCGTCAGGTCTGTTCGACATGCATCAGACTGCGTTGGGAGAGTCCGTTCCCGGCGTCTCCATCCACGCCCAAGTCATCGAGCAGGCGCTGCTGGGCGACATGCTGACCCGGTCGGATGTCACCGCCGCCCTCGAGCTTCTGGCTTTCATCATCCTTGGAGTCGTCGTCACGGTCGTCATGTCCAGTTTCGGGGCCGTTGCCTCGTTCATGGCCGGCGGCATCGCGGCGGCCGTGGTTGTCGGGGTCAGTTGGTTGGCGTTTCAGAACCAGTCCGTACTGTTCGATGCAACCTTCCCGCTTGCCGGCGGGATGGCCAATTTCGGGCTGTTGTCCGGTTATCTGTTCATATCGACCGAGCGGGAAAAGCGGGTGATCCGGCGGATCTTCTCGCACTATGTCGCGCCCGAGATCCTGGACGAGATGGATGCAACCGGACACCAACTGCAACTGGGCGGTGAAACGCAGGAAATCACGGTCATGTTCTCGGACATTCGCGGGTTTACACCGTTGTCCGAGCGGGTGTCGGCCACGGATCTGGTCGCGCTGCTCAATGAACTGTTCTCGGTCATCGGAGACCGGATCCTGCACGAAAAAGGCACCATCGACAAATTCATCGGGGATGCGGTCATGGCGTTCTGGAACGCGCCGGTTCCGGTGGAGCGGCACCCGCTTCTGGCGGCACAGGCTGCGTTGCAGATGCGGCGAGCTCTGGCCGAGTTCAATGCTTCGGACACGATGCGCGGGCATCCTCCGATCGCATTGGCGACAGGATGTGCCACGGGAATGGCCTGCGTCGGCAACATTGGCTCGCGGCGGCGATTCAACTACACGGTGATCGGAGATGTGGTCAACGTCGCCGCTCGAATCGAGCAGAGTTGCCGCCAGGTCGAATATGACATCCTGATCTCAAGCTCAGTCTCACAGGCCGCTGGCGCCGATCTCGCGATGCTCGAAGCCGGGCTTGTTCATCTGAAAGGCAAGACCGAACTGGAGCCGTTATTTGCTTTGGTCGGTGACAGCGTGTTGGCCCATAGCGCGGATTTCCGGAAGCTGCAGGAGATGCATCAGGATCTGATCATTGCGATACGTGCACGGCGGGCTCACGACGAAATACAGCGCTTGAGCGAAGCCTGCAGCGCCCAAGCAGGCTTGGTCGAACCGGGCCTGCGCGCGTTCTATGCGGCCTTGCCGGGACGGTCGGCTGATTTCCGGTTCGACATCCGCTCGGGCCAGGCGATGTTCAGTCATCATGGCAACGTGCACCGGTTTCCCGGATGACAGGGACCCGTTACGGGCCGCAGAGTCAAAACGGGCCGTGCCTTTTTAAAAGGCACGGCCCGTTTCGATCGGACAGGGTTCTCAGTCTCGCCCCCTCGAATACTATCTACAAAATCACGAACTAAAACTTCGATACATTCGAGACTGATCCACATTCCCAATCGGGATGACACATTGATGCCCGATTTCAACCGGGGCGACAGTGAAGCAGTTCACATTCGCAGAAACTTTTTACAAATTTCTCCACTCGAAGAATCCGGGCCCGGCACGGTGCAGCAGTTCTGCCGCCACGGCCCGGCCCATTTCCGCTGCGTCCTCCGTCGAACCGGTCTGGCTTTCGGTGATGGCATCCGATCCATCCGGGCGCAGGACCTCGCCGCGTAGGCGCAACTGCCCATCGGCAAGTTCGGCCAGACCGGCAATCGGAGTTTCGCAGGACCCGTCCAGCGCGGCCAGCAACGAGCGCTCGGCCGCCAAGCGACAGGCCGTTTCAGAGTGATGAATGGCTTCCAGCATCTCGGCGGCCCGGTGGTCGTCCGCGCGGCGTTCGATGCCGATCGTACCCTGCGCGATAGCCGGCAGCATGTCGTCGGGCGAGATCGCGGTGGCAGGTACGTCCTGCATGTTCAGACGGCGGAGGCCGGCCATGGCCAGGAACGTGCATTCGGCCACACCATCAGCCAGCTTCTTCAGCCGGGTCTGCACGTTGCCCCGGAACTCGACCACGTTCAGATCGGGCCGGCGGTGCAGCAATTGTGCCCGCCGCCGCAGCGACGAAGTGCCGACGACCGCGCCTTCGGGCAGGTCATGGATCGAGTTGAGGCGGGGCGAGATGAAGGCATCGCGCACGTCCTCGCGCGGCAGGAACGTGTCCAGCACCAGCCCCTGCGGCTGTTCGACGGGCATGTCCTTGGTCGAGTGCACGGCGATGTCGATGTCCCCGCCCAGCATCGCCTCTTCGATTTCCTTGGTGAACAGGCCCTTGTTGCCGATCTCTTTCAACGGGCGGTCCGCGTCGATCATGGCGCGGTTGTCGCCGGTGGTCTTGATCACCACGATCTCGAACGCCTGTTCCGGCAGATCGAAGGCATCGCACAGCCGCTGACGGGTTTCATGGGCCTGGGCCAGCGCCAGCGGCGAACCACGGGTGCCGATCTTCAGCGGCGATGCGGGGGTGGGCAGGGTCAAAGTCATGGGCACAGCTTTAGTCGCGTCACATTGCCCTGACAATGGGGGCCACGCTTGACATTTTGCCGCTGAAGGCGGACCCGTTGCGCAAACCGGAATAGTGGGGGCTGACATGGCCGAGAACAAGAAACTGCTGCGGGCGCTGGCGGGCGAGGTACTGGACACGCCGCCGATCTGGATGATGCGACAGGCCGGACGCTATCTGCCGGAATACCGCGCGACGCGGGAACAGGCGGGCGATTTCCTGTCGCTGTGCTACACCCCCGATCTGGCGGCCGAGGTGACGCTGCAGCCGATCCGCCGCTATGGGTTCGATGCCGCGATCCTGTTTGCCGACATCCTGCTGGTGCCGCAGGCGCTGGGCGCCGACCTTTGGTTCGTCACCGGCGAAGGGCCGCGCCTGTCGACGATCACGCAGCAACCGGATTTCGATGCGTTGAAGCCGGTTGATACGATTCACGAGACCTTGTCGCCCGTCTATGAAACCGTGCGCATCCTGTCGCGCGAGCTGCCGTCCGAAACGACCCTGATCGGCTTTGCCGGCGCTCCGTGGACCGTTGCGACCTATATGATCGCCGGGCGTGGCACCCCTGATCAGGGTCCTGCACACGCCCTGCGCGAGGAAAACACCGCGCTGTTCGAGGCGTTGCTGGACCGGATCACTGCGGCCACGATCGAATATCTGTCGGCTCAGATCGAAGCGGGGGCCGAGGTGGTCAAGATTTTCGACAGCTGGGCCGGGTCGCTGAAAGGCGAGGCTTTCACCAAATACGCGGTCCAGCCGTGCCGGATCATCACCCAGGCGCTCAAGGAACGCCATCCGGGCATTCCGGTCATCGGTTTCCCGCGTGAGGCGGGCGAGGGCTATGTCGGCTTCGCGAAGGCCACCGGTGTCGATTGCGTGGCGCTGGACAACTCGGTTGCGCCGGAATGGGCGGCCGAACATGTGCAGGTGGATGGCTGCGTGCAAGGCAACCTGGCCTCGTCTCACATGGTGACCGGCGGGCAGGCCCTGGTGGATGAGACCCGCCGCATCCTGCGTGCCTTTTCCAACGGGCCGCATATTTTCAATCTGGGACACGGGATCACACCGGATGCCGACCCGGAGAATGTGCAGCTGATGATCGACACGGTGCGCGGCGGATAGGCGGCGTGGGAGGGGGCCAGCCCCCTCTTGGCCGTTGGCTAGATGAAGGATGTGTCAGGTCTTTTTGAGAGCCTGAAGTTCGTTCAGAATTTCGGTCGTGTGTTGGCCGCGGGCCGGGCTGGGTTTCGGCTGCCATTGGTGGGTGGAGAAGCGCGGGGCGGCGGCGGCCTGCAGGGTGCCGTCTGTTTCTCGCCAGGTTTGGCGGGCGGTGTTCATCGGATGGGTTGCGGCCTCGTCGGGGCTGAGCACCGGGGCGACGCAGGCGTCTGAGCCTTCGAACAGTTTGGCCCAATGGTCGCGCGGTTTGGTTGCGAAGATTTCCGCCAGGCGCCGGGTCAGGTCTGGCCAGTGCGTGCTGTTGTATTGTCGCTGGAACGCCGAGTCTTGGGACAGGCCCAGGATTTCCAGGAATTGGGCGTAGAATTTCGGCTCGAGACATTGGACCGAAACAAAGCCGCCATCCGCGCAGGCGTAGGTACGGCTCCAATGCGGGCCGTCCAGCAGGCTCTGGCCGCGCGTGTCGGACAGGTTGCCGGTCTGGCGCAGGCTCATCAGCAGGTTCATCATATGCGCGGACCCGTCGTAGATGGCGGCGTCGACCACCGTGCCTGTGCCCGTTGTGCGCGCGTTCAGCAGCCCGGCCAGTATGCCGGTGACCAGATACATCGCGCCCCCGCCGATATCGCCGACCAGCGTGGCCGGGGTCATCGGCTCGGCGCCCGGTGGTGAGCCGTACCAGAGTGCCCCCGACAGCGCGATGTAGTTCAGATCATGTCCTGCGGTGTCGGCAAGCGGGCTGTCCTGGCCCCAGCCGGTCATGCGGCCATAGACCAGCGCCGGGTTCAGGGCGTGGCAGGCTTCGGGCCCCAGACCCAGCTTCTCCATCACGCCAGGGCGGAAGCCTTCAATCAACGCATCGGCGGTTTCGATCAGGCGCCGGGCGGTTTCGAGGTCGTCGGGGTCCTTGAGGTCGAGCGCGATCGAGCGCTTGCCCCGGTCCAGCACGGATCGGTCCGGCATGCCGGGTGTGACGGCGCCCCCCTTGCGGTGGATGGTCACGACATCGGCCCCCAGATCCGCCAGCATCATGGCGGCGAACGGGCCGGGGCCGAGACCCTCGATTTCGACAACACGGATTCCGTTCAGCATGAGCAGCACTCCCTCGCGGCGATGCTGGCCGGGACCCAGCAGGAATGCAAGACCGACCGGCGGCGACGCGGCGTCTGGCATCGGTCTGATCCGGAACGGGAAAAACCAACAAACACATCGGAATACTTGCCAGCTTGGGGCCAGCGGCGTAGCGTGCTGTCCGGGGTGGATCAGCGAGGGGTAGGATGCGTCTTTGGATCACGATCAGTGCCGCCATGGTCTTGGCGGTTCTGGTGGCAATCATCCTTCTGCTGCACCCGCCCGGCGACCTGCGCATGGCAGCCGGACCGGCGGGTGGTGCCTATATCGAAGTGGCGCAGGACTACTCCGATATCCTTGCTGAGGATGACATTCGGCTCGAGATCGTCGAAACCGCAGGGTCTGTCGAAAATGCGCGTCTCCTGGAAGACGGGGCTGTGGATGTGGCCTTCTTGCAGGGCGGCATCGAAGTTGACCCGGATCGGGCGCAGGCCATCGGGACCGTGTTTTTCGAGCCGATGATTTTCATGGCGCGCGAGGATGCCTGGATTCCGCCCAATCCCGCGCTGTGGCGTGGGTTGAGCGTCAACAGCGGTGCACCCGGGTCCGGCACCGCGGACGCATTCCGCGACTTCGAACGCGCTGTCGGGCTGGCCCAAGAGGATAACGTGCATGTTGCACTGCCCTATGACCAGGCGGCCGACGCCTTGTTGGACGGAACGTTGGACATCGCCGTTTTTGTCGCCCCGATCGAAGCTCCCTACCTGCTGGCCGCGTACGAGGTGCCTGGACTGAAGGTGCTGAACCTTGAACATGTCGAGGCGATTTCGCGTCGTTTGTCCTATGCCACCGTGGTGACCGTACCGACCGGAGGCATGTCGCTGAACCCGGTTCTGCCGCCGCGCCCGGTAGATCTGATCGCTCTCGAGGCGCGGCTGGTCGTGCGGCCGGGACTGCATCCGGCGTTGGTCAATCGACTGACGATGGCGGCGATCGCCCTGCACGAGGCTCAGGGCATCATTAATGACCCCGGGGCCTTTCCGGGGATCGAAGGGACCGCATTGCCCCTCAACAACACCGCACGGCAGCTGATACTTGAAGGGCCATCCACCTGGCATGATTGGTTGCCTTATTGGGTGGCGGCGCAGGTCAATCGGGTTTTCCTTTTGTTCCTGCCGTTCTTTTTCATCGTCCTTCCGCTGGTCCGGTTGTTGCCGCGCATCTACGCCTATTTCCAACGATGGCGTGTCTGGCAGCACTACCCGGAAATTCGTCTGATCGAACAGGACCTGGCCGACAACCCTTCCGCGGAAGACCTCGTGCGGATGCAAGGCCAATTGCAGGTGCTGGACGAAAAGCTGGCGGACCTACGGCTGCCAGCGGCCTACAGGCAAGGGCAGTATGATGCCCGTCTGCATCTGGAACTGGTGCAGAAACGGATTGCCGACATGCGGGCTCAGGATTCCGGGGGCGGCGGGTAATGTGTGGAACACGGTTGCCGCAACGGCAGTTCGTGGATAGGTCTTTGGTCGAATATCAGACATTTCAAGAAAGGGGGTGCTCCCATGCAAATGAGTGACACGCGTGAAATTCAGGCGGCGCCGTCCGATGTCTATGCGGCCCTGCTGGACCCCGAGGTGCTGAAAGCCTGCGTGCCCGGTGCGCAAGAGGTTTCGGGCAATCCGACGGACGGTTACGAGGCGACCGTGGTGCAGAAGGTCGGGCCGGTAAAGGCCACGTTCAAAGGCACCGTCACGATGTCCGACATGGTTGAGGGTCAAAGCCTGACCATCGCCGGTGAGGGCAAAGGCGGGGCCGCGGGTTTTGCAAAGGGCAGCGCCAGTGTCACGTTCAGCGCCAGTGACAGCGGTGGAACGGTTCTGGCCTATGACGTGGATGCCAAGGTTGGCGGAAAGCTGGCGCAGCTAGGCAGCCGTTTGATCGACGGCTTTGCCAAAAAGATGGCTGACCAGTTCTTCTCGAACCTTCAGCAGCATTTCGAAGGCCCTGCAGCGCCGGAAGAGGCCGGCAAAGACACCTCCGAGGGGGAAAAGAAAGGCTGGCTGGGTCGCCTGACCGGGCGCGAGTGAAACCTGCGTTTGTGCGCAGAGGACTGTGCGAATTTGGTCTGTTCGGCAATCCTCTGGCGCGATACTGTCCCGGCCAGAACTGGGAAAACGCATGACGACAATTCTTTCGATCAAGGATCTGCGCAAAACCTATGCCGGCGGGTTCGAAGCGCTGAAAGGCGTATCGCTGGACATCGAAGAGGGCGAGATCCTGGCCCTGCTCGGCCCGAACGGGGCGGGAAAGACAACCCTGATCTCGACGGTTTGCGGGATTACCACGCCCACGTCTGGGACCGTCACAGTAGGGGGGCACGACATCCTCACGGACTTTCGTGCAGCCCGGCGCATGATCGGCCTCGTGCCGCAGGAAATTGCGCTGGAGCCGTTCGAGAAGGTCTGGAACACCGTACGGTTTTCGCGCGGTCTGTTCGGCTATGGGCAGGACAGTGCCCGGATCGAAGAGATCCTGCGCAAGCTGTCGCTGTGGGACAAGCGCAAGAACGCGATCAAGGAACTGTCGGGCGGCATGAAGCGGCGGGTGCTGATCGCCAAGGCGCTGGCGCACGAGCCGCGGGTGCTGTTTCTGGATGAACCCACCGCCGGTGTGGATGTCGAACTGCGCAAGGACATGTGGGCCATCGTCGACGAGTTGAAGGCTGCCGGTGTCACCATCATTCTGACCACCCACTACATCGAAGAGGCCGAAGCCATCGCCGACCGGATTGGTGTGATCGACAAGGGCGAACTGATGCTGGTGCAGGACAAAAACACCTTGATGGCGCAGATGGGCAAGAAGCAGATCGAGGTCATGCTGACCCGCACGATCTCGGACATTCCCGGCAGTCTGGCCCACCACAATCTGGTGCTGAACGGGCAGGGCGATGCGCTGATCTATACCTACGACACCAATGCCGATCGCACTGGCATCACCACTTTGCTGAATGACGTGGCCGAGGCGGGGCTGGTGTTGCGTGACGTTCAGACCCGGCAATCGAGCCTGGAAGAGATTTTCGTCAACCTCGTGTCCGGAGATGCCGCATGAACTGGTCCGCCATCGCCGCCATCTACCGGTTCGAAATGGCCCGGTTCTTCCGCACCCTCGCGCAGAGCTTTCTGTCACCGGTTCTGTCGACCTCGCTGTACTTCGTGGTGTTTGGCACTGCCATCGGCAGTCGCATCCAGGAGGTCGAGGGCGTCTCCTACGGCGCCTTCATCGTGCCGGGGCTGATCATGCTGTCGGTGGTGATGCTGTCGATCTCGAACGCGTCCTTTGGCATCTATTTCCCCAAGTTCCTGGGCACGATCTACGAACTGCTCTCGGCTCCGGTGAATTTCATCGAGATCGTGATCGGCTATGTGGGCGCCGCCGCGACCAAGGCGTTGTTCGTGGGATTGGTGATCCTGACCACCGCCACGTTCTTCGTGGACATCCGCATCGAGCACCCCTTCGCGATGGCCGCCTTTCTGATCCTGTCCTGCCTCAGCTTTTCCCTGCTGGGCTTCATCATCGGGATCTGGGCCAGCAATTTCGAACAGATGTCGTTGGTACCGCAGCTGGTTGTGACGCCTCTGATCTTTCTGGGCGGCACGTTCTACTCGATTTCGATGCTGCCGCCGGTGTGGCAGACGATCTCGTTGTTCAACCCGGTGGTCTATTTGATCTCGGGCTTTCGCTGGTCGTTTTACGGGCTTTCGGACGTGCCCATTCTGCTTAGCCTTCTGGCGATCCTGGCCTTTACCGGCTTCTGCCTGGCGGTCATCGGTTGGATCTTCAAAACCGGGTGGCGCATCCGCAGCTAGGGCGTTGCATTTTTGCCGTGGCTGAACAGGATTTTGGTTCACGTCACGTTCATGGCAGGTGGGGTCCCTTGTTTAAGGGGCGGGCGCACTCTACATCGGCACCCATGAAACTCAGCCTGCCGTTTCTCAACAAGCAGCCAACCGTGGCTGTCGTTCGCCTGTCCGGAGCCATTGGAATGGCTGGCCGAGCCTCGCTGAACGATGCCTCTTTGGCACCGGTTCTGGAAAAAGCCTTCCGCAAGGGAAAACCTGCCGCCGTCGCGCTCGAGATCAATTCGCCGGGCGGATCGCCGGTGCAAAGCTCGCTGATCGGTGCGCGGATCCGACGGTTGGCCGACGAGTTCAAGGTGCCAGTCCATGCCTTTGTCGAGGACGTGGCGGCCTCGGGTGGTTATTGGCTTGCGGCTTCGGCGGACGAGATCTGGGCGGATGACAGCTCGGTTCTGGGGTCGATCGGGGTCATCTCCTCGGGGTTCGGAGCCCATGTTTTTCTGGCCCGTCAGGGGATCGAGCGGCGCGTGCACACCGCCGGGAAATCCAAATCGATGCTGGACCCGTTCTCTCCGGAGAAAGAAGAGGATGTCACGCGTCTCAAGGGGCTTTTGGAGGACATCCACCAGAATTTCATTGCCTATGTGAAAGCTCGGCGCGGCAGTCGCTTGGACGAGGCCGCCGATCTGTTTACCGGTGAAATCTGGCTGGCGCGGCGTGCGCATGAACTTGGGCTGATCGACGGCATCGCGCATCTGAAGCCAAGGATGCAGGAAGTGTTTGGCGACAAGGTCAAATTCCGGCGCTACGGGTTGCGCCGACCGATCTGGTCGCGTTTCGGAACGGACATGGCACAGGACGCCATTTCCCTGCTCGAGGAGCGCGCGGCCTACGCGCGCTTTGGTATGTGACGTGATCGTCAAGGTCGTCATTCTGTTTCTGGTTGCCATGGGGGTCCTGGCGATGTTCGGAAAGCTGCGCTTTCCCGGCCAACAGCGATTGAACTCCGCGAAATGTCCGCGCTGCGGTCGATTCCGGATCGGCAAGGGCCCCTGCAAATGTGAGCAAGGAGGGCGTCGATGACGGCCTGGCTGCTTTCCGGTCTTGGCTTGTTGATCCTGCTGTTGGCCGGTGACGCGCTGGTGAGGGGTGCGGTGAATCTCAGCCTGCGTCTGGGTGTTCCCGCCCTAATCGTCAGCCTGACGATCGTGGCCTTCGGTACCTCGGCGCCTGAGCTTCTGATTGCCATCAAGGCCATCGAGGAAAATGCGCCCGGTATCGCGTTGGGCAATGTCGTCGGTTCGAACACGGCCAACATCCTGCTGGTCTTGGGTTTGCCGGCCTTGCTGGCCACGATCCACAGCAGCGAATGCAACACGCGCAGAAACTACATCTTCATGTTGCTGGCCTCGGTTCTGTTCATCGGTTTGGCCTTTTGCGGGGAATTCAACCTGTTCAGCGGGGCAATCCTGCTGGCGGGATTGGCTCTGATCCTGCTCAACGCCTTCCGAGAAGCGCACGCGCATCGCAACTCCTGCTCGGAAGAGCAGGACCTGGAAACGCTGGAAGAGGCCGACCCGGACATGCCGTACTGGAAGGTGTCGCTGTATCTGGTGCTGGGGCTGATTGGCCTGCCGATGGGCGCGCACCTTCTGGTCGACAACGCGACCATCATTGCGCGGACCTACGGGGTCAGTGAAACGGTGATCGGGTTGACGCTGGTCGCGGTCGGAACCTCGCTTCCCGAACTGGCGACCACCGTCATGGCCGCGTTGCGCCGGCAGGCCGATGTTGCTCTGGGCAACGTCATCGGTTCGAACATGTTCAACCTTCTGGGCATTGTCGGTATCGCCACGCTGTTCGGGCGCATCCCCGTGGATCCCGAATTCCTGCAATTCGATCTTTGGGTCATGCTGGGCTCGTCCTTGCTGCTGATCCCGTTCGTTTTCTTCAAGCAAGACATCACCCGGGTCTGGGGGTTCATCTTGACACTGCTTTACGTCACATACGTCGTGATCTTGTTGGCCTGATCTGACTGAAAGGAGCCCCTTCATGACCCGAGCACTGGTGACCGGCGCCGGCATTCGACTGGGGCGGGCCATGGCGTTGTATCTGGCGAAACGTGGCATGGACGTTGCCGTGCATCACGCAACCTCGAGCGCTGCCGCTGCCGAGACCGTGTCCGAGATCCAGTCGATGGGCCGCAATGCCGTGGCGCTGCAGGCCGATCTGCTGGACGAGGATCAGGTGCAGACCCTTTTGCCGGGCGCGGCCGAGGCGCTGGGCGGTCCGATCACCTGTCTGGTCAACAATGCGTCGATCTTCGAATACGACAACATCCGCACTGCCACCCGGCAAAGCTGGGATCGCCACATGGACAGCAACCTGCGCGCGCCCTTCGTGCTGACGCAGGCCATGGCAAGCCAGGGTCTGGAACCCGAGATGGATGAGAATGACGAGCCCGTCGCGACCGGCTTGATCGTGAATATGGTCGACATGCGGGTGCGCAAACTGACGCCTGAGTTCATGTCCTACACCATCGCCAAGATGGGGCTATGGGCATTGACCCGGACGGCGGCCCAGGCACTGACGCCAGCCATTCGCGTCAATGCCATTGGGCCGGGTCCAACCCTGCAGGGACATCGGCAAAGCCCCCAGCACTTCAAGACGCAACGCGAAAACACGGTCCTGGAACGCGGTGCAAACCCGTCGGATATCAACGCGGCCCTTGGGTATTTTCTGGACGCACATGCGGTCACGGGCCAGCTTTTGTGCGTTGATGGCGGCCAGCATCTGGGCTGGCAAACGCCTGATGTAGTGGGCCTTGAATAGGTATTGGCCCTGCAAGTTTTGCACCGCTCTCGATCCTGTTACAGGTTCGTTACAAAAATGTCTTTTTTTTCATACACTTGTAAAACGAGAATAAAAATATCGTTTAGAATCAATGCATTGAATTTGTGCCTATTTATTGTGCAACGCAGTGAAAACACAAGGATTCAAGGAAAAATCACGGTGCAGGGAAAGTTGTCCGCACAGTTATCCACAAGAATCGTGGATTTGTTTTCTCTTGATCTGAGGCGCGCAAGATTGCAGCCACGGTCAGAGAATCGTATCTCTCTCTCATGACCGCCGACAGCGCCCCTCAATCCCAGCCTCAGCCGACCGGCTATGCCTGCATCCAGAAATACGTGAAGACGCTGGACAGTTCGCCGGGTGTCTATCGGATGCTGGATGCGGACAGCCGGGTTCTGTATGTCGGCAAGGCGCGCAACCTGCGGGCCCGGGTGTCGAACTACACCCGTCCGGGACATTCCGGCCGGATCGAGCGGATGATCGCCTCGACCGCGTCGATGATGTTCCTGACCACTCGGACCGAGACCGAGGCGCTGCTGCTGGAGCAGAACCTGATCAAGCAGCTCAAGCCCAAGTACAACGTGCTGCTGCGCGACGACAAAAGCTTTCCCAACATTCTGGTGGCCAAGGACCATCCATTTCCGCAGATCAAGAAGCATCGTGGGGCCAAGAAAGACAAAGGTGCCTATTTCGGCCCCTTCGCCAGTGCGGGCGCGGTGAACCGCACGCTGAACCAGCTGCAGAAGGCGTTTCTGCTGCGCAACTGCTCGGATTCGATGTTCGACAGTCGCACCCGGCCCTGCCTGCTCTATCAGATCAAGCGCTGCTCGGGGCCGTGCGTGGGCATGATTTCGCAGGCCGACTATGCCGAAAGCGTGCGCGACGCCGAGCGGTTCCTGTCCGGACGCTCGACCCGAATCCAAGAGGAACTGGCCGCGCAGATGCAGGAGGTTTCGGACGCGATGGAGTTCGAGCGCGCCGCCGCCCTGCGCGACCGGATCCGCGCGCTGACGCAGGTGCAGACGGCGCAGGGCATCAACCCGCGCGGCGTGGCCGAGGCGGATGTGATCGGACTGTACATGGACAGCGGTCAGGCCTGCGTTCAGGTGTTCTTCATCCGCGCCAACCAGAACTGGGGCAACCGCGATTTCTATCCGCGGGTCGGCCCCGACGTCTCGCCGGCCGAGGTGATGGAGGCCTTTCTGGGCCAGTTCTACGACAACAAGGAACCGCCGCGCCAACTGATCCTGTCGGACGCGATCGAGAACGCCGACCTGATGCAGCAGGCCCTGTCGGAAAAGGCCGGCCGCAAGGTCGAGATATTGGTGCCGCAGCGGGGCGAAAAGCTCGAGCTGGTCTCGGGCGCGCTGCGCAACGCGCGCGAGGCGCTGGCGCGCCGCATGTCGGAAAGCGCGACGCAGGCCAAGCTGCTGCGCGGTCTGGCCGAGGCCTTTGATCTGGACGCGCCGCCGAACCGGATCGAGGTCTATGACAACTCGCATATCCAGGGCACCAACGCGGTTGGCGCGATGATCGTGGCCGGGCCCGAGGGGTTCATGAAGAACGCCTATCGCAAGTTCAACATCCGCGGCGACGACCTGACGCCGGGCGACGATTTCGGCATGATGAAAGAGGTGCTGACCCGACGCTTCACCCGCCTGCTGAAAGAGGACCCCGGCCGCGACAAGGGCCTGTGGCCCGATCTGCTGCTGATCGACGGGGGCGCGGGGCAGGTGAGCGCCGTGCACGAGATCATGCAGTCGCACGGGGTCGAGGACATCCCGATGGTCGGTGTGGCCAAGGGCGTCGATCGGGACCACGGCAAGGAAGAGTTCCACCGCATCGGCCAGCGCCCCTTTGCCCTGAAGCGTAACGACCCGGTGCTGTATTTTATTCAGCGGCTACGGGACGAGGCGCACCGCTTTGCTATCGGTACCCACCGCGCCAAACGGGCCAAGGCGATGGGAGCGACGCCTCTGGATGAAATCCCCGGCGTAGGCGCGTCCCGCAAACGCGCCCTGCTGGCGCATTTCGGCAGCGCAAAGGCGGTCAGCCGTGCCAATCTGGCGGATCTGAAGGCCGTGGACGGGATCTCGGCCGGTCTGGCGCAGAAGGTCTATGATTTCTTTCACGAAAAGGGCTGAGGCCGCTGGCGCCCGCGCCACAGGATGTACAGCCCCGAGGCCACGATCAGCGCGCTGCCCAGCCACATGGTCTGGTCCAGATGCTCGTCGAATATCAGCATGCCCAGCCCAATGCCGAACAGAAGGCGGGTATAGCGAAACGGAGTTACGGCCGACACTTCACCCGTCCGCATGGCCAGCATCAGCGAAGAATAGGCCACCGCGCCCATCACCACGGCCCCGGTCAGGTGCAGGGCGGCTCGGGCGTCCACCGGCACCGCGGCGGCGCCTTCGAAAGCCCGGTACAGTCCACCGGCGACGACAATTGACAGAAAGCCATAAAACCCAAGAACGGTGGTGCCCAACGTGGCGGGGGCGGCGCGGCTGGCCAGATCGCGGCCGGCAAAGCCCAGCATTCCCAGTACCGCAAGAATGGACAGGGCCGAGAAACTGTCTCCGGTCGGCTGGATGATGATCACCACTCCGATCAGTCCGACCAGAATGGCACTCCAGCGCCGCCAGCCGACGGTTTCCCCGAAAAACAGCGCGGCACCCGCCACCACGACCAGCGGCGTGGCCTGCAGGATCACTGTGGCCGAGGACAGCGGCGTCAGGGCGATGGCCAGCACATAGAACAGGCGGCCGAAGACTTCGAACAGCACTCGGAT
The DNA here is from genome assembly GCF_059613085.1 of Ruegeria sp. BHSC029. Classification (NCBI taxonomy): domain Bacteria; kingdom Pseudomonadati; phylum Pseudomonadota; class Alphaproteobacteria; order Rhodobacterales; family Roseobacteraceae; genus Ruegeria; species Ruegeria sp. BHSC029. The sequence continues at coordinate 231,550 of NZ_JBXWRU010000006.1, read as the reverse complement.
CTTCATCGGCTTGGATAGGACATCGGGGTGCAGCAACCGCCGCCCCTGAATCAACGCGACCCCGGCGAAAATCAACGCCCCGCCCAGTCCGAACAGCACCAGAACCTGCCAGATGGGCAGCACCTTGGCGGCACTTTTCAACAGCGCGTCCTCCAGGGCGAACCCGGCCATGGCCGCGATCATCCAGGCGCCGCCGATCAGATTGGCGCGCGCATCGGTTCTGATATGTGAGGTCACGGGGCGGATCTTTCCTGATGTGCCGATACCCGCGCAACCTGACCCGTTCTTCGCGCCGCGCCAAGGGGGAAACGGTCGTCGATCCTCCGCCTGCGACGGTCTGACCTGTCGTGGTCCAAACACCTGTGTTCTTGGCAGTTTTTTGTCGTGCCGTCTTTTCTGTTCCCGGCCATGGTTGTAGGGTCCAGCGCATGAAGTGGAACCTGCCGAATATTCTGACTTTGCTGCGCCTACTGGCCGCGCCCGGCCTGGCGGTGATGTTTCTGTATTTCACACGGCCCTACGCGGATTGGTTCGCGCTGATCCTGTTCCTGTCGGCGGCCATAACCGATTGGTTCGACGGCTATCTGGCGCGCGCGTGGAAGCAGGAAACCAAGATGGGCGCGATGCTGGACCCGATCGCCGACAAGGCGATGGTGGTGATCGCGCTGATGATCCTGGTCGGCTATTCGACTGAGCACTGGACGCCCTGGTTGGTGCTGCCCGCCACCGTGATCCTGTTCCGCGAGGTCTTCGTCTCGGGCCTGCGCGAGTATCTGGGCGACGTGGCCGGAACGCTCAAGGTCACCAAGCTGGCCAAATGGAAGACGACCGCGCAGATGGTGGCGATCGCCGTGCTGTTTTCGCAGGGCATATTCGAGCACTATTTCGTCATGTCCACCTTCGGCATGGATGCCGCGCTGATAGACCAGATCCTGTCGGGCCAGGTCGAGGACATCTCGGGCCTGCAATGGAAGCTGGATGGCATGTTCTGGTCGGGCCGCATCGGGTTGTGGCTGCTGTGGATCGCGGCGACGCTGACATTGATCACCGGCTACGACTACCTACGTAAAGCCATGCCCCATCTGAAGGAGGGCTGACGCATGGATGTTCTGTATTTCGCCTGGGTCCGCGAGCGAATCGGCTTGCCGAAGGAGAAGGTCGAATCCTCCGCGGCCACGGTCTCCGATCTGGTAGCGGAACTCAGCGCCCGCGAAGACCGCTATGCCGCGGCCTTTGCCGACCTGTCGGCCCTGCGGGTCGCGCTGGATCAGGAATTGTCGGATTTCGACGCGCCCCTGGCCGGCGTCCGCGAAGTGGCCTTTTTTCCGCCCATGACCGGCGGATAAGGCAATGCGGATCTCCGTCCAGCAAGAGCCGTTCGATCTGGGGGCCGAGGCCAATGCCTTTGCCGCAGGTGACACGGCCAATGGCGCCATCGTCACCTTTACCGGTGTCGTGCGAGATCTGGCGCAGACCGATCTGGCCTGCATGGAGATCGAGCATTATCCCGGCATGACCGAACGCGCCATCGCCAAGATCGCCGAGGAAGCCAAAAGCCGTTGGTCTCTGGGCGATGTTCTGGTGATCCATCGCCATGGGCGGCTGGCCCCAGGTGACCGGATCATGATGGTCGCAACGGCAGCCCCGCACCGCAAAGATGCGTTCGAGGCTGCCGAATACCTGATGGACTACTTAAAATCCCGCGCCCCGTTCTGGAAGAAGGAAATCACAGGTTTGGGCGCGGAGTGGGTTGCCGCCAAGGACGAGGACGAGGACGCGCTGTCGCGCTGGTAGGCGCTCAGTCGGCGTTGTTGATCCGGCCGCGCAATTCCTCGGCTTCCTGACGGGCGGCGCGCAGCCCGTCCATAGCCGCGGCCAGCTCGGCCTCGGTTTGGGTCAGCTGGTTGGTCAGCTCGGCCTCGCGCTGCTGCAGATAGGTGATCGCCTGATCACGGGTTTCCTCGGCCTCGTGCAGCTCCTGGCTCATGCGGTCCAGATCGGCCACGTCGGATTGGCGCACGCGCGACAGGCGGTGCACCAGCCAGTTGGCGAACCAGCCCATGCAGAAGGCGGCGAACAGGATGACGGCGGTGGCGATGATGAATTCGGTTCTGTTCAACTTACTGGTCCCCTGCATCCGTTTCGGATGCTTCTTCTTCTGTTGGCGCAGGTTCGGTTGCGCTTGTCTGGGTCTCCAATGCTTCCAGACCGGTTTCCTGATTGGCGACCGGCTCGGGCCGGATCAGCCGGAATTCGATGCGCCGGTTTTTCTCGCGCCCGTCTTCGGTGTCATTGTCTGCAATCGGCTGCGTCTCACCATATCCTGCGGCCGAGTAGCTTTTGGTCGGCACCCGACGGGCGCGCAATTCGTTAAGGATGGACTGGGCGCGTGACTGGCTCAGCTGCTGGTTCATCTCTTCACGGCCCTGGCTGTCGGTATGACCCTGGATTTCAATCCGGATCGGTCCACATTCGCGCAGGATCTCGGCAATCTGGTTCAGACTGTCGCGGGACTCTGATGAAACCGTAGCCGATCCGGGCTCGAACGTGATCTTGCGGGTTTCCTGAACCTCGGCGATGCGACTTTCGCACTGCTCGGGGTCTGGCAGCGCGTCTTCGGGTTCGGGCGGGGGCTGATAGGTGATCGACAGGTCAAAGTCCTGCGCATCGCCCAGCTTGTCGGACAGCAGGCCCGCGATCTGTGCCTTGGCGTCTTCATCATGGCTGACGCCTGTCAACTCGACCTTGTCGGGCGTTACGGTCAGCACGCCGTTGTTCAGCCAGGACAGGGATTCCAGCCCCGCCAGAACGCGTACGGGCCAGTCCTGCGGCATCTGGTCGACTACGCGGGCGGCACTGTGAACCTGATCGGATCCGAAGGCAGCCCGGGCGTAGCTGTCGATCATGTCACGCTGCAAATCGTCGCCCAGACGGCCGCGCAGTTGTACCAGACCTTCCGGGCTGCGGGTGGCGGTGAATTCCACAGGTCCGGCCTGTTCGTTGTTTTCGGGTTCAGGCAGAACCGCGTGCAGGGCAAACACTTCGGGCAGGGCGTTTTCCAACTCGCCCACGACCTTGTCGAAGGTGGCCGGGCTGGTGTTCGGTTCAGCAATCAGCGTGATGTCGGCATCCGACATCGTGACAGAACCTTGCCCGATCTCGGACAGAGCCCGGATACTCAGTTCAGCGGCCTGCGCCCATCGGGGCGATGGCACACCCAGGCCGATCGTGCAGGTATAGGGCCCTGACAGCCCGGCATCCTGCGCGGCGGCAACAATGGTGTCGCGCGCCTTTTCATCCTGTGCCGAACAGGCGTCGAACTGTCCGCCATCTTCCGAAATCAGATAGCGCAATGTGAACGGAGTGATCACCGGGCGCGGTGCCGAAATCGCCAGACCGATGCGCAAGCTGGGCGGCGCGGCGCGTGTCAGCTCTTGTTCCAGCCGTTCTTTTTCCTGCTGGCTGTCAGCGATGGCAGTGATCTTGACCAGGTCGGGGCTGGCGGAAACCTTGGCTCGCGGCAGCTTGGACAGGGCAAGGATGGCGTAGGATATCGCGTCGTCCCAGCCTTTGGGTTTCTTGTAGTCTGCGGTTTCCAGCAGGTCCGACACCCGCGCCTGGGGGTCCAGCTTCTGCAACCGGGCCATCAGAGCGTTGCGATCCACGCTGGCCGGAACCAACCCGATCACGGATATGCCGCTGTCGTTCCGGAGGATTTCAGCCGAGAATTTGGGCGGAGTCAGGTCAGCCGTCGGGGCAATGTCCATCTCGTCGATCACCCGAGAGGTGTCGACCTGTGTACCGGCCGCGGTCAGCGCGTTGAATCGGGTGGCCTCGTCCGGGGCAGTACCGGTCAGCACAACGCGCAGCCCATCCGCCTGCACTTCGGCCCACTCGTGGCCCTGCATGCTCAGTGCATTTCGAACGGCAGTTTCCGAGGTTTCTTCGATCTTGGTCACCGCGAATCCGGCGGCCAACAGGCAGACCCCCGCCGACACGACAAAGATCAGGGCTGATGTCAGGAAATACGGCAAGCGCATGAGCGGTTTCTTATCTCCTCGGGCCATTGGGCGGGACTCTTACAGGCACCGGTACCGAGGTGCAATCAGAGGAGCAATGCGACGCAAAGGAAGATGAGCGGAATAAGGCCGGTGTCCCGGTTGGCGCGAAACAGTTGCAGCAGCTTCGCGTTGTCTTCGATGTCCAGCCCGCGCAGTTGCCACGCCATGTGCCACCCCATTGCCCAAGGTCCACCGATGGCCACGACCAGCGCCAGCACGCTGGAATTGGGCAGCGCGGCCTCGACGATGGCAAGCCCCATCAGCGCCACGGTCGCCACAAGGAAATACTTCAGCCATTTCGCGGTGTCGGTCCCGAACAGGCGCGCGGTGGACTTGATGCCGATCAGCTCGTCATCCTCTGCGTCCTGGTGGGCATAGATCGTGTCGTAGAACAGCGTCCAGGCGATGCCCGACAGGTACAGCAGGATCGCGGGCCATTCGACCGTGCCGCGATGCGCCGCCCAGGCCAGCAGGGCGCCCCAGTTGAAGGCCAGCCCCAGAAACACCTGCGGCCACCAGGTGAAGCGCTTGGCATAGGGGTAGATCGTCACCGGCAGCAGCGACAGGACGCCCATCGCGATGGCCGCCTGGTTGAAGGTCAGCAGGATCGCCAGCGCCAGAAGGCACTGGATGCCCATCCAGATCACCGCCTGCCGAACGCTGACCTGACCCGAGGGGATGGGCCGCGAGCGCGTACGGGCGACCTGCGCGTCGAACTTGCGGTCGGTGATGTCATTCCAGGTGCAACCAGTGCCACGCATCAGAAAGGCCCCGGCCGCGCACCCAACGGCAATCCACAGATCGCCCCAGCGCGGCTGACCGTCATGCAGGATCGCCAGCGCCAGGCCCCACCAGCACGGAATCAGCAGCAGCCACGTCCCGATCGGCCGGTCCGCGCGCGACAGCCGCAGATAGGGGCGGGCAAAGGCCGGGGCGCGGGTATCGACCCAGTTGCCGGTAACGGCGTCGGCGACCTGACCGTCTGGTGTTGGGGCATTGCCTTGCATATGTAGGGTCTCATGAGTGCGAAGATCAGGCTGTATGTAGATCACCCTTTGGGTGCGGGGCAATCGGTTCCTTTGACGCGCGAGCAGGCCCATTACCTGTTCGGCGTGATGCGTCTGGCCGTGGGCGGGCAGGTGGCCCTGTTCAACGGCCGCGATGGCGAGTGGCTGGCGGAGGTGGCCGAGTGGGGCAAGCGAGGCGGTGTTCTGAGCTGTCTTGAACAGACCCGGCCACTGCAACTGCCGCCGGACCTGTGGCTGCTATTTGCTCCGATCAAGAAGGCGCGGACCGATTTCATCGTCGAAAAGGCGGCCGAGATGGGGGCCGCCAAGATCATACCGGTGCAGACTGCCTTCACCAATTCCGAACGCATCCGCCAGGACCGGCTGCAGGCCCATGCGGTCGAGGCGGCCGAGCAATGCGGCGGCACCTTCGTGCCCGAGGTCTGCGACCTGCAGCGGCTGGACAAGCTGTTGGACAACTGGCCCGACGATCGCCAGCTGATGTTCTGCGACGAGGCCGAGGCCGGATCGGCCCTGCGCCTGGCCGCGCAGGACAAGGGCCTGCCGTGGGCCATCCTTATCGGCCCCGAGGGCGGGTTCTCCGATACCGAGCGCCAGCGGCTGAAAGATCTGCTGTTCACGCATGTGGTCAGCCTGGGGCCGCGCATCTTGCGGGCTGACACGGCGGCGGTCGCCGCGATGACCCTGTGGCAACAGGCGCTGGGGGATTGGTCCTGATGTGGCGGCTGGCGCAGCAACAGGACGTTCCGGCGATCGAACGGTTTCTTCTGGACCATGTGCAAAGCTCGATGTTCGCGCTGGCCAACCTGCGAGTGTTCGGCCTGAACGCACCTGCACCGCGCGCGATGAGCATGTGGATGCTGGGCGACCCGCTGCGCGGCGTGTTCGGCATCACCAACGAAGGCATGATCCTGCCGCAATGCCCGGATCTGCCCGAGGCCGGCCTGGCCGAGGCAGCGGACCTGATCCGGGGCCGCACGGTCATTGGGTTGGCGGGCGAGGCCACGCAAGCCCGCCGGTTTCTGCGACAGGCCGGATGGCAGGACCGCGCCGCCCGTCTGGACCGGGATGAGCCCTCTTTTGCGCTGGACTTGCGCGACCTGATCGTTCCACCAACGGAAAACGCAAGGCTGGTGCCTCCGTCTGACGGCGACCGCAGCCTGCTGATCCGTTGGCGCGAGGCCTATCACTTGGAATCTTTGGGCACCGACCCGGGCATGGCCCGCAAGGCTGCGCAGAAAGACATCGACGGATATATTCAGCGCGACTCGCACCGGTTGTTGATGGTCGACGGCCACCCCGTCAGCATGACAGGCTTCAATGCCACGTTGCCCGAGATCGTCCAGATCGGCGGCGTGTTTACGCCGCCCGCGCTGCGCGGGCGAGGCTATGCCCGCACCGCCGTCGCCCTGCATCTGGCCGAAGCGCGGGCCGCCGGAGTGCGCAGGGCCGTTCTGTTCGCGGCTTCAAACGCCGCCGTGCGTGCTTATGTTGCGATTGGGTTTGCCCCTGCCGGGACCTTTTCACTGGTCCTGTTCAGCGATCAGATGGAGGCCGCGTCATGAGTTTCATCCGACCCGAAGCCAAACTGGCCCTGTGGCGCTGGCGCGAGGTGCTGGCCGCCGGGTTCGTTCTGATCCTTGGCCTCAGCTGGATCGGCGGTCCGGGCGGGTTGCTGGGCTGGCTGGGCTGGGTGCTTGTGCTGGTCTCGGTCGCGCTGGCCGTGATCGGCGTACAGCGCGCGCGGTTCCGGCTGGGCGCGGGCGGGCCGGGCGTGGTGTCGGTGGATGAAGGGCAGATTGCCTATCTGGGGCCGCTGGAAGGTGGCATCGTCGCCACCCGCGAAATCGAGAGCCTGACGCTCGACCCCACCGCCAGCCCCGCGCATTGGGTGCTGGAACAGCCCGGCCAGCCGCCGCTTCACATTCCCGTGAATGCCGAAGGTGCCGAGGCACTGTTCGACGTGTTCTCGGCCCTGCCGGGGCTGCGGACCGAGCGGATGCTGTCGGAACTCAAGGGCGGGGCGTCGCATCCGGTGGTCATCTGGGAACGCCACCCCTCGCGCCCGGCACACATCCGGTTGAATTGACGGTGCATTGACACCGGGGGAGATTGCGACCACCACTGACCCCCACGACTCGACACTTCAGGATCGGAGCACGGTTCATGTCCATTCCTCAGTCCGGCGGCGGGCCGATCGAACGCCACGAACAACTGGCCGAATACCTGGCCGATGGCTGCAAACCCAAAAGCGAATGGCGCATCGGGACCGAGCACGAGAAATTCGGCTATTGCAAGGACACGCTGAAGCCGCTGCCCTACGAAGGCGAACGCTCGATCCTGGCGGTACTGCAGGGGCTGCGCGACGGGCATGGCTGGACCCCCGTGGAAGAGGCGGGCAAGCTGATCGGGCTGGAAAAGGACAGGGCCAACGTCTCGTTGGAACCGGGCGGGCAGCTGGAGCTGTCAGGCGCTCCGCTGGAGACCATCCACGAGACCTGCGACGAGGTGAACGCGCATCTGCGCGACGTGAAGGACATCGCCGATAAGATCGGCGTAGGCTTCATCGGGCTGGGCGCCGCACCGATCTGGAAGCATGAGGACATGCCGCTGATGCCCAAGGGCCGGTATGTCCTGATGAATGACTACATGGAAAAGGTCGGCGACATGGGCCGCGCCATGATGCGCCGGACCTGCACGGTTCAGGTCAACATCGATTTCGGGTCCGAGGCGGACATGGTGCAGAAGCTGCGCGTGGCGCTGGCCCTGCAGCCGGTGGCGACCGCGCTGTTTGCCAACTCGCCCTTCTTCGAGGGCAAGCCCAACGGCCACAAAAGCTGGCGCAGCTACATCTGGCGGCATCTGGATGACGCGCGCACCGGCATGCTGCCCTTCGTGTTCGAGGACGGCTTCGGGTTCGAGCGCTATGTCGAGTACGCTTTGGATGTGCCGATGTATTTCGTCTATCGTGACGGAAAGTATATCGACGCGCTGGGCATGTCATTCCGCGATTTCCTGCAGGGCAAGCTGCCCGCGCTGCCGGGCGAGACGCCGACGCTTTCGGATTGGGCCGATCACCTGACCACCGCCTTCCCCGAGGCGCGGATCAAGAAATTCATGGAAATGCGCGGGGCCGACGGCGGCCCGTGGCGCCGTCTGTGCGCGCTGCCCGCCTTCTGGGTAGGGCTGACCTATGACCAGTCCGCGCTGGATGCCGCATGGGATCTGGTCAAGGGCTGGGACGCCGAAACCCGCGAGGGGTTGCGCGTCGCCGCGGCCCGGGACGGGCTGCAGGCGCAGGTCGGCGGTATCAACATGCACGATCTGGCGCGCGAGGTGGTGGCCATCGCCGAGTCCGGCCTGAAGGCGCGGGCGCGGCCGGGTGCAGGCGGGCTGGTCCCGGACGAGACCCATTTCCTGAACGCGCTTAAGGAAAGCATCCAGTCCGGCAAGGTGCCGGCCGACGAGCTGCTGGAGCATTACCACGGCGACTGGCAGGGCGATCTGACGCGGATCTACCCCGAATACAGCTACTGACCGCGACCTGTTGCAATTAGGGGCCTGTTAGCCACATTCCCGGATCGCGCCTTGTTCGGCGGCGGCGTTTGCGCGATACATTCGGGTCAGGTTTTCCGGTCGTGGTGCTTTCATGGCGCGTATCAGTGAGTTGCATTATTCCAATGCCTATGCCGCGAATTCGGGCGTGTCCGAATTCTTGGAGGTGTCCCTTCGCCCCGGCGAAGATCCGGCGGATTTCACCGTGTCCTTCTATCAGGCGAACGGGCAGGTTGGGATCGAGATCCCACTCAACGATCCCTCCGTTCAGGTCACCGTCGACCCCGACAACAACGAGATCGTCTATGTCATCTCGGCCGATGATTTTCCGATCTTCCTGACCGATCCGGATGGTGGCGGCCCAACCAATTACGAAGCCTATGCGCTGACCAACACCGCCACGGGTGAGGTAATAGATTTCTACGACATCGGTGGCGGCACGCAGAACATCGTCGCGGTCGATGGGTTGGCGGCCGGGGAAACCTCGGTCAACCTGCCGGTGCTGGTCGGGCCGAACCAGACCACGACGACCCTGCAGTTCAATCAACCCGATCCTGACACGCTGACCTATGGCCCCTTGTCGCCCGGGGATACCGGGGCCGCCTGTTTCACGGCCGGAACCCTGGTGGATACCCCCGAGGGGCCGCGCCGGATCGAGACGCTGCAGCCCGGCGATACGGTCCTGACCGTCGATGACGGCCCCTGCCGGGTGCGCTGGATCGGCGGCCGCACGGTGCGCGGCGTGGGTCGTTTCGCGCCGGTGCGCATCCGCGCGGGTGTTCTGGGCGCCAAGACAGACATTCTGGTCTCGCCCCAGCACCGCATTCTGGTCGGAGGCTGGCAAGCCCAGCTTCTGTTCGGCGAGGATGAGGTTCTGGTCCCCGCCAAATCGCTGGTCAACGGCGATACCGTCACCGTGCAGCCCTGTGACATTGTCCGCTATGTCCACCTGTTCTTCGACCGGCACCAGCTGGTCACCACTTCAGGTCTTGTGTCCGAGAGCTTCTTTCCGGGGCAGGAGGCGCTCTCGGGGCTGGAGCAGGAGGCCGCGCGCGAACTGTTTGCGCTGTTCCCCGAACTGCAGACCCATCCGCAGGGCTATGGCCCCACGATCCGCCCGGTCCGGTGTGATCGACAGGCAGCGGTTCTGCGCGCGACCTGATCACGCGGCCCGGCCCTCTTGCTTTCGCGCGCTGCTGTGATAGCAGGACAGCAACAGAATTCAGGGGACCGTCATGGACGATCTTAAGGCAAAATACCTGGGTCAGATCGCTGACGCAGGCGACGAAAGCACGCTGGAAGCGATCCGCGTGGCCGCGGTGGGCAAAAAGGGCGAAGTGGCGCTGAAGATGCGCGAACTGGGCAAGATGACGCCCGAGGAACGCCAGGTCGCCGGCCCCACGCTGAACGCGCTGAAGGACGAGATCAATTCGGCGCTGGCCGCCAAGAAGGCCGCATTGGCCGATGCCGCGCTGGACGAACGTCTGCGGACCGAGTGGCTGGACGTGACCCTGCCCGCGCGCCCGCGCCGCCAAGGCTCGATCCACCCGGTCAGCCAGGCGACCGAGGAACTGACCGCGATCTTTGCCGAACTGGGCTTCTCCGTCGCCGAAGGTCCGCGGATCGAGACAGATTGGTACAATTTCGACGCGCTGAACATCCCCGGCCACCACCCCGCGCGGGCCGAGATGGACACGTTCTACATGCACCGCGCGCCGGGCGACAATCGCCCGCCGCATGTGCTGCGCACCCATACCTCGCCGGTTCAGATCCGCTCGATGGAAAAGCAGGGCGCGCCGATCCGCGTGATCTGTCCGGGCGGTGTCTATCGCGCCGACTATGACCAGACCCACACGCCGATGTTCCACCAAGTCGAAGGCCTGGCCATCGACAAGGATATCTCGATGGCGAACCTGAAATGGGTGCTGGAGGAATTCGTCAAGGCGTTCTTCGAGGTCGACGATGTCGAACTGCGCTTCCGCGCCTCGCATTTCCCGTTCACCGAACCCTCGGCCGAGGTCGATATCCGCTGTTCTTGGGAAGGCGGCCAGCTGAAGATCGGCGAGGGCGACGACTGGATGGAGATTCTGGGCAGCGGCATGGTCCACCCCAAGGTGATCGCCGCCGGCGGGATCGACCCCGAGGTCTATCAGGGCTTTGCCTTCGGCATCGGCATCGATCGTCTGGCGATGCTGAAATACGGCATCCCGGATCTGCGGGCGTTCTTTGATTCCGACCTGCGCTGGCTGCGCCACTATGGGTTTGCGGCGCTGGACATGCCCAACCTGCATGGTGGCTTGTCACGATGAAATAGCGTGGGGCTTGCCCTGCTGCCCAAGAGAATTCGGCGGGCTGGCCCGCCTTACCGGACAGGAAAACAGAAATGAAATTCACCCTCTCCTGGCTGAAAGACCACCTGGACACCGACGCCTCGGTTGATGAGATCGCCGAGGCGCTGACCGATCTCGGGCTCGAGGTCGAAGAGGTCATCAACCCGGCCGACAAGCTCAAGGATTTTACCCTTGGCTATGTGAAACATGCCGAGAAACACCCCGATGCAGACAAGCTGCGCGTCTGCAAAGTGGACACCGACGTGGGCGAGTTGCAGATCATCTGCGGCGCCCCCAACGCGCGCGAGGGCATCACCGTCGTGGTCTGCAAGCCGGGCATGTATATCCCCGGTCTGGATCTGACGATCAGCGTTGGCAAGATCCGCGGCGTCGAAAGCTTTGGCATGATGGCGTCCGAGCGCGAGCTGGAACTGTCGGACGAACATGACGGCATCATCGAGCTGCCCTCGGGCGAGGTGGGCCAGCGGTTCGTCGACTGGCTGGCCGAGAACGACCCCGCCAAGATCGACCCGGTGATCGAGATCGCCATCACCCCCAATCGCCCCGATGCGCTGGGCGTTGCGGGCATCGCGCGCGATCTGGCGGCGCGGGGTCTGGGCAAGTTGAAGCAGCGCGACTATGCCCCGGTGCCGGGGGATTTCGAAAGCCCGATCAAGGTGACGATCGACGACGACACGCTGGATGGCTGCCCGCATTTCACCGGTCGCTTGATCCGCGGCGTCAAGAACGGCCCCAGCCCGCAATGGCTGCAGGATCAGCTGAAGGCGATCGGTCTGCGTCCGATCTCGGCCCTGGTGGATATCACCAACTACATGACGTTCGACAGCAACCGCCCGCTGCACGTCTTTGACGCCGACAAGGTCAAGGGCAACCTGCGGGTGCACCGCGCCAAGGGCGGCGAGAAACTGGTGGCGCTGGACGAAAAGGAATACACTCTCCAGCCCGGGATGATGGTGATTTCCGACGACAACGGCCCGGAATCCATCGCCGGCATCATGGGCGGGCAAGAGACCGGCTGTACCGAGGACACGGTGAACGTGTTTTTGGAAAGCGCCTTCTGGGATCATGTCCAGATCGCGCTGGCGGGGCGCGCGCTCAAGATCAACTCGGACGCGCGGTACCGGTTCGAACGCGGAGTCGATCCGGCATACACGCTGGAAGGGCTGGAGCACGCGACCCAGATGATCCTGGACATCTGCGGCGGCGAGGTTTCGAAGGTGGTCGAGGCCGGCAAGGCGCCGGACCATTCGCGCGCCTATCGGCTGGATGCGGCGCGGGTGCAGTCGCTGGTGGGCATGGACATCCCCGAAAGCGAGCAGCGCCAGACCCTGACCCGGCTGGGTTTCCGTCTGGAAGGCGACATGGCCCATGTGCCCAGTTGGCGCCCCGACATCCAGGGCGAGGCCGATCTGGTCGAGGAGGTCGCCCGCATCGCCTCGCTGACCAAGCTGCAGGGCAAGCCGCTGCCGCGTGTCACGGATGGTATTCCCAAGCCGGTCATGACCCCGGCCCAGCGGCGTCAGTCGATGGCGCGGCGCAACTGCGCGGCGCTGGGGTACAATGAATGCGTCAGCTACACTTTCATCGATCAAGCCTCGGCCGCGCTGTTCGGTGGCGGCGACGACGCGACGATGCTGGAAAACCCGATCTCGTCCGAGATGAGCCACATGCGTCCCGACCTGTTGCCCGGCCTGTTGCAGGCCGCGGCGCGCAACCAGGCGCGCGGCTTTGCCGATCTAGCTCTGTTCGAGGTCGGCCCGGTCTTTCATCACGGGGAACCCGGCGAGCAACGCACCCAGATCGCAGGCCTTCTGGTCGGGCGGACCGGACAAAAGGATGTGCACGGCGCCGCCCGCGCGGTCGACGTGTTTGACGCCAAGGCCGATGCGGAGGCCGTGCTGGCCGCCATAGGTGCCCCCGCCAAAGTGCAGATCCTGCGCGATGGCGACGCCTGGTGGCATCCGGGCCGTCACGGCAAGATCTGCCTGGGCCCCAAAAAAATGCTGGGCGTGTTCGGCGAACTGCATCCGCGCGTGCTGCAGCCGTTGGACATCAAGGGCCCGGCCGTGGCCTTCACCATCTGGCCGGACGAGGTGCCGCTGCCGCGCAAATCCGGCACCACCCGCTCGGCGCTGGAACTGCGTGACCTGCAGGCGGTCGAGCGTGACTTTGCCTTTGTCGTCGATGCCGATGTCGAGGCGCTGACGCTGGTGAATGCCGCCGCCGGCGCCGACAAGGCGCTGATCGAAGAGGTGCGCGTGTTCGATGAGTTCATCGGCGGCAGCCTGGGCGAGGGCAAGAAATCTCTGGCCATTACTGTCCGGCTTCAGCCGACCGACAGCACGCTGAAGGAAAAAGACATCGAGGCGGTGGCGGATAAGATCATCGCCAAGGTCACCAAGGCCACCGGCGGCGTTCTGCGCGGTTGAAGCGGCTCTAACCCGAAGAGACACGCGCGCCGATGGTGCGCGTGTTTCAGTTTGCGAAGAAATCCGCCAGCAGGTCAAAGACCAGCCGGATGCGGCGGCTGGTATGCAGTTCGCGATGGGTGGTCAGCCAGATCGGGAACCGCAACGGCTCCATGTCGGGAAGGACGCGCTCCATTCCCGGTGTGGCATCGCCCACCGGCTCGGACATGGGCGCGATGCCAAAGCCCTGCCGGGCAAACTCCCACGAGACGATGCCGTTCTGCGACCCCAGGCGGAAGTTTTCTTCGGTCAGGCGCAGCCCGATCGGTTCGAAATAGGCGATCATCTGCGCGGTGTCGCCGAAACTGATGAACTCGTGCCGGGACAGGTCCGACAGGGACTTGGGGCGTCCAGCGCGGTTCAGGTAGGCGGTGGCGGCATAGAAATGCCCGTCAGCCTCCTGCACCAGTTTTGCGATCAGGTCGGGCTGGTCGGGGCGGACATGGCGGATGGCGATATCCGCCTCGCGCCGCATCAGATCGCGAATGTCGTTCGCGGCGATCACGTCGATCCGCAGTTTCGGAGCCTGCGCGCGGATCTCGCGCAGCAGATCCGGCAGGATATAGGCCGACATCACGTCGCTTGCGGTGATCCGCACCTGCCCCTCGATCGACTGCGCCTGACCGGACGCGGCCAGCGCAATGCGATCTGCGGCGGCGCCCATGGTCCGGGTGTGCTCCAACAGCTCGATCCCGGCGGTGGTGATCTGAAGTGACCGGCCGATCCGTTCGAACAGCATCACGCCCAGATCGGATTCAAGCGCGGCGATCTGGCGGCTGAGGGTCGGTTGTGTCTGGTCCAACCGTCGTGCCGCCGCCGAAAGCGAGCCGGTCTCGGTCGTGGCCAGAAAGGCGCGGATATGGTTCCAGTCGAATTTGCGCGGATCATCCATGCAAGAATGTATAAGGATTCTGCGAATTTCGGCAATTCACCTTTGAAACGCGTATCACTAGCTTGCGCTCAAAGGAGAGCCGACATGACCGCAACAGCCAAATTCTGGGACGGAATCGCCGAGAAATACGCGAAATCCCCGATCCGGGACATCGAGTCCTACGAGCACACGTTGCAACGCACGGTGTCCTATTTGAAGCCAACCGACCAGGTGCTGGAACTGGGCTGCGGAACCGGGCGCACCGCGCTGCGGCTGTCCGGCCATGCGGATACGATCACGGCGAGCGATGTCTCTCCGGGCATGTTGGCCGTGGGCCGCAGGTTGGCACAAGAGGAGCAGATCGAAAACGTCGTCTTTGTCGAGGCCGACGCGAACCGCCCCCCGAATTGGGCCTATGATGTGGTGATGGCGTTCAATCTGCTGCACCTGATCCGGGATCTGGAGGCGACGCTGGCCGGGGTTCATGAGGTGTTGAAACCCGGCGGTCTGTTCATTTCAAAAACGCCCTGTCTTGCCCAGGGTGGATTGGGGTTCAAGTTCGGCTTGCTCAAGCTGCTGCTGCCGATCATGCAGCTTTTGGGCAAGGCGCCATTCGTCAGTCAATTCGACATCAAGACGCTGGAAACCGCCATTGAAAACGCCGGGTTCGAGATTATCGAAAGCGGGAACTTCCCGGCAAAACCGCCCTCGCGCTATCTGGTGGCCCGCAAGCTGTGACGCCAGCGCAGCATCGGCAGGCAACTTCCGCATTGGGCTTTGCGGGTTTGGACAGTAAACAGGGCCAGAAGCAAAAGGCGGAGGCTGCAATGGGTTTGAATGTCTACCTGTCGGGCGAGATCCACACGGATTGGCGCGAACAGATCATCGAAGGCGCGCAAGGGCTGGACGTCACGTTCAACAGCCCGGTGACCGATCATGCGGCCAGCGACGATTGCGGGGTCGCCATTCTGGGGGCCGAGCCGAACAAGTACTGGCACGACCACAAAGGTGCGATGGTCAACGCGATCCGTACCCGCAAGGGGATCGCCGATGCCGACGTCGTCGTGGTGCGATTCGGGGACAAGTACAAGCAGTGGAATGCGGCCTTCGACGCGGGCTATGCCGCGGCCCTGGGCAAGTCGATCATCGTGCTGCACGGTCCCGAGCATCAGCATGCGCTGAAAGAGGTCGATACCGCCGCGTTGGCGGTGGCCGAGGAGCCCCGCCAGGTGGTCGAGATTCTGCGCTATGTGCTGACCGGGAAACTGCCCGGTTGATGGCACGGAATGCCGACGCCGCTTGCAAGGCGGCGACGGCGTGATCCCTTACCCGCGCGGAGGCGTGACCAGACCCTTTTGAACCGCGGGCCGGTCCAGGAACCGGTTCAGATAGGCGATGGTGTTGCGATGATCGTCCCAGCCGACCAACTCTTTGGCGCCGTAGAAATCAAGGCCGCGCAGCCACGGGGCCAAAGCGATATCGGCAATTGAGTACTCACCGGCGATCCAGTCCTGCCCGTGCAACTGGGTCTCGACGACATTCAGCAGCCGTTTGGCCTCGTTAATATACCGCTCGCGCGGGCGCGGGTCTTCGATCGCGCTGCCGGCGAACTTGTGGAAGTAACCCAGCTGCCCGAACATCGGACCCACGCCGCCCATCTGGAACATCAGCCATTGCGTGATCCGATACTTGTCGACCGTGTTCTGGCCGAGGAACTTGCCGGTTTTCTCGGCCAGGTACAGCAGGATCGCACCACTTTCGAACAGCGCCAAGGGCTGTCCGTCCGGGCCGTCAGGATCGATGATCGCCGGAATCTTGTTGTTTGGGTTCAGCGACAGAAACTCGGGGCTTTTGACGTCAGCGTCTGACAGGGTGACCTTGTGCGCCTCGTAGGGCAGGCCTGTTTCTTCGAGCATGATGGACACCTTCACGCCGTTCGGCGTCGGGAAGGAATAGAGTTGGATCCGCTCCGGCGAATGCGGGGGCCATTTGGTCATGATCGGGAAGGTGGCGGTGTCCAGCATGGCAAGCTCCTTGTTCGGGTACTATTGCAAGCTAGGCATTCAGGGGCGGATTGTTAGATGGCGGTCTGTGCAACCCCGGGCAGCGACTGTTTGCTGAAGCACAGCGGGGAAATCCGGGACATTTCAAACCTAGACCTGTGCGGTTTTATCGCCCAATGTTGAGGAAACCCCGCGCAAAAGTCGCGGGTTTGTTGCTGTTGGAAAGGAGACGCCCGTGGATGAGGTCGTGACGCAGGTAGGGGCATTTGCCCCATTGATCATGAGCGCGGTCAAAGCCCTGATCGTTCTTGTTGTCGGCTGGATAGCCGCTGGCATGATCGCAGGGATCGTTCGCCGCCGAATTAATTCGACCCCGCAAATCGATCCGACTTTGGGGAATTTCGTTGCCAGCACCGTCAAATGGGTGATCCTGGCCATTGTCCTGGTTGCTGTGCTTGGCATCTTCGGAATCGAAGCGACGAGTATCGTTGCCATTCTGGGTGCCGCTTCGCTGGCCATCGGCCTTGCGCTGCAGGGCACGCTCAGCGATCTAGCCGCAGGTGTGATGCTGGTGGTTTTCCGGCCATACAAGCTGGGTCAGTTCGTGGATATCGGTGGGACAGCCGGCACGGTGAAGGACCTGAACCTGTTCACGACCGAACTGGTCACGCCCGATAATGTGCAGATCATCGTTCCCAACGGTCAGGCCTGGGGGTCGATTATCACCAACTACTCGGCCCACGACACGCGGCGTGTCGATCTGGTGTTCGGGATCGACTATGGCGACAGTGCGGATGCGGCCATGAAGATCATTCTGGATGTGGCCAAGGCGGACAAGCGCATACACTCGGACCCCGAGCCCTGGGTGCGTGTGACCAACTTGGGAGACAGCTCGGTAGACCTGACCGCGCGGTTGTGGTGCGCGGCCGCCGACTATTGGGACGTCAAGTTTGATCTGACCAAGGCCGTCAAGGAAGCGTTTGACAGCAAGGGCATTTCGATTCCCTACCCGCACTCGGTGGAAATCCACAAAGAGGGCTGAATGCTCCCGCCCGTCCGTCGGGCATTGGAAATGCCCTTCTCCGGTTGGGCCAAGCGCCGCGCAGATGCGCGGCGCTGTTGCGTTTCGATCAGGCTTTGACGACCATTGCGGGCGAAACCACGTCGATCCCCAGTGCCTTGCCTACGGCATAGTATGTCAACTGGCCGGCGTGCACGTTGAGGCCCGCCAGAAGGTGGGGATCGTCCTGGCACGCCTGCTTCCAGCCCTTGTCGGCCAGCGCCAGCATGAACGGCATTGTTGCGTTCCCCAGCGCGATGGTCGAGGTCCGTGCCACCGCACCCGGCATATTGGCCACGCAGTAGTGCATGATGCCATCCACCTCATAGATCGGATCCGCGTGTGTCGTTGCCTTGGAGGTTTCGAAGCAACCGCCCTGGTCGATGGCAACGTCGACAAGCACGGCGCCCGGCTTCATGGTCGACAATTGCTCGCGGGTGATCAGTTTCGGTGCGGCCGCGCCCGGGATCAGAACGGCCCCGATCACCATATCCGCCGACTGGATCAGCTCGGCCGTAGCACCGGCGGTCGAGTACTGGTTCTTGAACCGGCCACCGAAGACGTCGTCCAGATAACGAAGGCGCGGCAGCGAACGGTCCAGAACGGTCACATCAGCGCCCATGCCCGCCGCCACCTGAGCCGCATGCGTGCCGACGACGCCGCCACCGATCACGACAACCTTGGCCGGGCCCACACCAGGGACGCCGCCCATCAGAACGCCGCGCCCGCCATTGGCTTTTTGCAGAGTCCACGAACCCACTTGCGGTGCCAAACGCCCTGCGACTTCGGACATCGGGGCAAGCAGTGGCAGACCACCGTTGGAATCAGTTACCGTTTCATAGGCGATCGCCGTGCAGCCCGAGGCCAGCAGATCGTGGGTTTGCTCAGGGTCGGGCGCAAGGTGCAGGTAGGTGAACAGCAGCTGGCCTTCGCGCAGCATCTTGCGCTCGACCGCTTGCGGTTCCTTGACCTTGACTATCATGTCGGCGGTCGCGAACACCTCTTCCGCGGTGTCCACGATGCGCGCGCCTGCGGCGACATAGGCGTCGTTGTCAAATCCTGAACCCAGCCCGGCGCCGGTTTCGATGATGACCTCGTGACCACGGGCAACCGCTTCCTGCGCGGCGTTGGGGGTCATGCCTACGCGGAATTCCTGCGGTTTGATTTCCTTTGGGCATCCGATTTTCATGGGGCTCTCCATTCATAAACTGCACAAATTATGTGCAGAAAGCGGTGCAATTTCTGTGAAACTCGGTGCGCAACTGCGCTAATATGTGGGAAATTTTTCGATGAAATGAGAAAATCTTGCAACGGATGTGCGTGAATGTCACTTGATGCGACTGACCGAAAGATTCTGGCGGCCCTTCAGCGCAAGGGGCGTATGTCGAACGCGGAACTGTCCGAGCAGGTCAACCTGTCACCGTCGGCCTGCCATCGCCGGGTTCAGCGGCTTGAGGCGGAAGGCTATATCCGGGATTATGTCGCGCTGTTGAATGCGCGCAAACTGGGGGTGCCGACAACCGTATTTGTCGAGATCACCTTGCAGGGTCAGGCCGAGGAGGTGCTGGAGGCTTTCGAGCGGGCGGTCCGGCGCATTCCGGACGTTCTGGAGTGTCACCTGATGGCCGGGTCGGCGGATTATGTCCTGAAGGTGGTCGCCGAAAACACCGAGGATTTTGCGCGCATCCACCGCCAGTATCTGTCGCGCCTGCCCAGAGTTGCGCAAATGCAAAGCTCGTTCGCCCTGCGGACCGTTTTCAAGACGACCGCACTGCCTGTTTGACCCTGGTGCGGCAGTCTTGCCGATGCGGTTGTATCTGCCGTTGAGCCGGTTCAATATTGGCCTTCGGGGCGGGAAAAAGGTCGGCATGACATTGGCCGGTTACACGTACCCGATATGGTCCGAGACTGTTGAAAGATAAGGAGCAGGCCCTTGGCTGAAAACTATGAGAACACAGTCGACGATTGGCTGGAAGCCGAGTTGCAGGACACACTGGACGAGGATTTTGAGATCGAGTTCAGTGAACCCATGCTGTCGATGGAGGTCCGCAAGATCTATCGCGAACAGCATCCTGAAATGCTGGATCGCAAGGTCTATTTCCGCAACCTGTTGCGCCTGCAGGCCGAACTGATCAAGGTTCAGGACTGGGTGCAGCATACCGGCGCCAAGGTTTGCATCCTGTTCGAAGGGCGCGACAGCGCTGGAAAGGGCGGGGTAATCAAGCGGATCACCCAACGGCTGGACCCGCGGGTTGCACGTGTCGTTGCTTTGCCTGCCCCCAGCCGGCGCGAGCAGAGCCAGTGGTATTTTCAACGCTATGTGCCGCATTTGCCGGCGGCGGGTGAGATCGTTCTGTTCGACCGGTCGTGGTACAACCGGGCGGGCGTTGAACGGGTGATGGGCTTCGCCACCGAGGCCCAGGTCGAGCAGTTCTTTCAGGACGTTCCCGAATTCGAGCGCATGTTGGTTCGGTCGGGGATCATCTTGCTGAAATACTGGTTCTCGATCACGGACGAAGAACAGCAACTGCGCTTTCTGATGCGAATCCACGATCCGATGAAGCAGTGGAAACTGTCACCGATGGACCTGGAATCGCGGATCCGCTGGGAAGACTATACCAAGGCCAAGGAAGATATGCTGTTCCGAACCAACATTCCCGAGGCCCCCTGGTACATTGTCGAAGGCAACGACAAAAAGCGGGAAAGGTTGAACTGCATGGAGCATATTCTGACCAAGATTCCGTACGAAGAGGTGCCCCACGAAAAGGTCACTCTGCCGGATCGGAAATACAATCCCGAGTATGAACGGCGGGTTCTGCCGGACGAATTGTACGTGCCCAAGATTTATTGAAAGAAAGTGCCCCAGAATCGGGGCACTTTTTTCGGCCGCAACTGCCTCAGAAGATGAATGAGTCGCGGTCGAGATCAGCCAGCAAGGTATCCTCGAGGATCACCATGTGGCCTTTGCCATCGTCGATCACCACATCGTTGCCTGACTGAGAGATATGGTTGTTCATCAGATCCTTGTAGCTTTTGATGGCGGCGCTGCTGCGCAGCACAACCTGGTCGCCGTCTTCGAAATCGGTAACGCGGTTGATACCGTTGCTGAAGAAAAAGTCATCTGCGCCGGTGCCGCCGGTCATGATGTTGGTTCCGCTGCCGCCACGTAGAACGTCGTCACCCGTGCCACCCGACATCGTATCGTCGCCGGCCTGACCTTTCAGGATATCGCGATCATCGCCGCCTTCCAGAGTATCATTGCCCTGTCCGCCGAACAGCCTGTCACGGCCGCCTTCGCCGCGCAGAGTGTCATCCCCGGACCGCCCCAGAAGGGTATCTCGACCACTTTGCCCGGTCAGAGTGTCATCGCCGCCGCGCCCGTCCAGTCGCCCGGCTTTCCCGACTTCCAGGGTAAACCAGTTGTCTTCGGCATTCCCTGTCTTTCCGGGTTTGACAAAAATCTCCACAGGGCCGGCGGGTGTTGGGGCCGGGGCGGGGGATGGCAACGGAGTTCCTCCGCCGCCGGAACCGCCGGTATCCAGTTGGACCGCCGCCGAAGTCCGCGCGAAGTTCTGCGTGACCATGATGGCGTCGTAATTCACGCCGTTATGCAGGTATTTCCCGGTCTCGATCCCGATCCCGATCACCGTCACGTTCGGATCGAGTATGTTGGCCTTGTGGCCGGGGCTGTTCATTAGGCTGTCGTGCAGGTTCTGGACGTCATCGGCCAGACCTGGGGCACCGCGGACACTTTGCCATGCTATGTTTTCGGTCGCACGCCAGCTGCCTGAAAACACAAAGCCGGCATCTTCCATCCGATCCCACGGCTGGGACTTGCCGACACCCGTGTGGCTGAACTTGTCTACGTCCAGCATCCATTGGCTGTGATCCTCAGCGGCGTCGTTCAGCCTCAGTTCCAGCTGGACGGGCTGCAGGCCTCGGCTGGCGCGCTCGGCATTTATGAGCTCCAGCATTTGCCTTTCAAGTGAACTTGCGACTGACACGATTCTGCCTCCATTGGATTGCGTTATTTTGAGGCGACATTAGTGGCGAGAATTTGGCGTAGAAAAGTCACAAATCTGCCGGGTGGAATCGGACGGCGAATTGCCACCAAAACTTGCTGATTCATGTGCGGCAACTTGCTGAGTGATGCCAGACGGCGTCAGTTTTCGGGCTTGGATTTGCAGGCACACCGGGGATTTGTTCCCCAGAAACGACAAACCCCCGGGCGATGCCTCGGGGGTCGTCAAATAGTGTCATCCAAAGCTGGACGAGGAAGATCTTAGAGCAGACCTTCGCGCTGGGCTTTCTTGCGTGCCAGTTTACGGGCACGGCGGATCGCTTCAGCTTTCTCGCGCGCTTTTTTCTCGGACGGTTTCTCGAAATGTTGCTTCAGCTTCATTTCACGGAACACGCCTTCGCGCTGCAGCTTTTTCTTCAGGGCACGAAGCGCCTGATCGACATTGTTGTCGCGAACACTAACCTGCATGTGGTTGTCACCACCTTTCTAGATAGAGTTGCAAGGAAATTGCAGGAGTTGGCCGTATAGCAAAGCGGACCTAACTTGTCTAGTACTGGGCCCAAAAGTCGGAGGACCGCCATGACCGTGACCTATGAAGATGCAAAACAGCAATTGCTGGACGCAATTCTGACCCATGTTCCTTTTGATGGTTGGTCCGAAGAGAGCTTTCGCGCGGCCATTGCCGACTGCGATCTGGACGAAGGTCTGGCCCGTGTCATCTGCCCGCGGGGCGCCGTGGATCTGGCGCTCGCATTTCACGCCCGCGGGGACGCCGAGATGCTTGAACGGCTGAACTCCGAGGACCTGAGCGATCTGAAGTTCCGCGACAGGATTGCCGCCGCAGTGCGCTTCCGCCTGCAGGCTGTCCCCGACAGGGAGGCGGTGCGCCGAGGCGTGACTTTGTTTTCGTTGCCGTCATATGCAGCAGATGGCGCCAAAGCGGTCTGGGGCACCTGTGACCTGATCTGGGATGCGCTGGGCGACACTTCGGATGATGTCAACTGGTACACCAAACGCGCAACACTGTCGGGTGTGTATTCCTCGACCCTGTTGTTCTGGTTGGGCGATGACAGCCCGGACCACCAGCGGACCTGGGAATTCCTGGATCGCCGCATTGCGGATGTGATGCAGTTCGAGAAGCTCAAGGCGCAGGTGAACAACAATCCGCTGTTCAAACCGTTCCTTGCGGTTCCCAACTGGCTGGCAAGTCAGGTTCGGGCGCCAGTCAGGATGCGGGCCGATCTGCCGGGTCGTCTGAACCCGCGCAAGTAACTGCCTCTTGCTGCTGGGCCTTTCCCGATTCGCCTGATACCCATTGCGCAAAGGAGTTTTGCCAATGCCCCAGATGATGCGCGCCATTGAGATCACCACGCCCGGAGGTCCGGACGTTCTCAAGCTGACGGAACGCCCCATGCCCGAGCCGGGTCATGGTCAGGTGGTTTTGAAAGTGGCCTATGCCGGCGTCAATCGCCCAGACGCTCTGCAGCGGGCCGGGGCCTATGATCCGCCGCCGGGGGCCAGCGACCTTCCCGGGCTCGAGGCTTCGGGCGAGGTGGTGGCCATCGGGTCCGGCGTCTCGGGGTTGGCATTGGGGGATCAGGTCTGTGCGTTGTTGCCTGGCGGCGGGTATGCAGAATACGTGGTAACACCGGCGGCACATTGCCTGCCTGTGCCCTCGGGCCTGAGCCTGAAACAGGCCGCCTGCCTGCCCGAAACCTTCTTTACGGTCTGGTCAAACGTATTCACTCGTGGCGGGCTGAAGGCTGGCGAACGGTTCCTTGTACATGGGGGATCGAGCGGGATTGGTACCACGGCCATTCAACTGGCCAACGCTTTCGGAGCCCGGGTCTTCGTGACGGCTGGTTCGGACGAGAAATGCCAGGCCTGTCTGGACCTGGGGGCCGAGAGGGCGATCAACTACAAGACCGAGGATTTTGTTGCTGCCATGCGGGCCGAAGGTGGGGCGGATCTGATTCTCGACATGGTTGGCGGCGATTACATCCCTCGCAACGTCAAGGCGCTGGCCGAAGATGGCAGGCTGGTTCAGATCGCGTTTCTGCAAGGACCCGTCGTCGAGTTGAACTTTGCTATGATGATGGTCAAACGCCTGACCCTGACCGGCAGCACACTGCGGCCACAGAGCGACCTTGCCAAAGCGCGCATCGCGCAGGATCTGCATGAGGCGGTCTGGCCGCTGCTTGAGGCTGGAAAAGTTGCCCCGGTCATGGACAGCGAATTTGATCTGGCCGATGCCGCCGCTGCACATGCCCGCATGGAAAGCTCCGGCCACATTGGCAAGATCGTCTTGAAAGTATCAGGCTAGGCCTATCAGCGCGGGGGGTGCCCCGCGCTTTGCTCAGGCGATGGCGCGTCTATAGAGGTGCCATGTCGCGTGCCCCAAGACAGGCATTGCGACGATCAGGCCCAAAAGCAGCGGGATCGCACCAAGAACCAGCAGCGCGGCGACGATGAAGCCCCAGGTCAGGATCACGGTCGGATTGTGCCGCAGGACCCGGACCGAGGTGACAACGGCCACAGGCAGGCCGACCTTGCGGTCAAGCAGCAACGGGAAGCTGACAACGCTGACGGCCAAGGTCACCAGAGCAAACAGGAACCCAACCGCCGATCCGACGATGATCATGGTCCAGCCGGGGCCGGTGGTCAGAGCCCGTGTCAGAAATTGGCCCAGCGTCTCTGGCGGCTGCGGACCCAGTGTTTCGATATAGATGCCGTGTGCCACCATCAGCCAGACCAGCAACAGCATGACAAGGTAAAAGGCCAGTGCCAGTATGGCGCCGAACGAGGGGGATCGAAAAACACCCAACGCGTCCAGCCAGTGAACCTCGTGCCCCTGTTCCCGCTTGCGGCTGATCTCGTACAAGCCCAGTGCAGCGACCGGACCGATCAGCGCAAACCCGGCCACCAGAGGAGCCAGAAGTGGCACCATGTTGGCTTGCATCGCGAATCCGAACATCAAAAGCCCCGCGATCGGGTAGATCAGAACGATGAAAATGGCATCGGCCCGGATCGCCAGAAAGTCTTCGTATCCGGCGCGCAGGCACTCTCGCAAGTCTTGCAACGTCAGCGTTTGTACCGTCGGCAGATGCTGGGTGTCAGCGCTGCCGATGCCCGTTACGTTTTCAGCGATGTGATCGCTGGTCGCGCCGAGTTGCTGCGCGGTCCAACTGATCGGGTTTCCGATTGTCTTTGCCATTGTCATCCCTTTCCTTGGCGCAGGTGCGCCGCAGGATGCATCCGGCGAAAAGTTGCCCGTGGCCGGATGACCCGGCAACGCCTGACCCTAGTGTACCACAGTTTTTTCCAATCCTGGTTCACCCTTGCGAGATCGCCCGATTGCCCTGCGGCGCCGAAGTGATAGCTTGGATCCAGGCAAAAGGAGGTCAGCATGCAGAAAACGGCACGTACCGTGGTCATTCACGAAACCGGCGGCCCCGAGGTGCTGAAGATCGAGGATAGACCGTTGGGTGACCCGGGACCGGGCGAAGTTCGGATCCGCCATCACGCCTGCGGTCTGAATTTTATTGATGTCTACCAGCGGACCGGTCTGTATCCGATGGAACTGCCGCACGCGCTGGGAATGGAAGCCGCCGGGGTGATCGAGGCGGTCGGCGAAGGCGTGACGCATCTGAAACCGGGCCAGCGGGCGGCCTATGCCGCGGTGCCGGCCGGTGCCTATTGCGAAGCGCGGGTGATGCCCGCGTCGCAGGTGTGTCCCTTGCCCGGCGGAATCTCATTCGAGACCGCGGCGGCCATGATGCTCAAGGGCCTGACGGTTGAATACTTGTTTCACCGCACCACGCCGCTGAAACGTGGTGATACGGTTCTGTTCCATGCCGCCGCCGGGGGTGTCGGCCTGATCGCGTGCCAGTGGGCCAAATCCGAAGGCATCAAGCTGATCGGCACGGCCGGGACCGATGACAAGTGCCGTCTGGCCCAGTTCAACGGCGCCACACACTGCATCAACTACCGAACCGAGGATTTTGCGTCCCGCGTGGCCGAGATTACTGGCGGCAAAGGGGTCGATGCGGTCATGGACTCTGTCGGTGCCGATACGTTCGAAGGCTCGCTGGACTGCCTCAAGCCATTGGGGATGATGATTTCCTTCGGCAATGCGTCTGGACCCGTGCCACCATTCAACATCGGCATTCTTGGGCAGAAAGGGTCGTTGAAGATCACCCGGCCGACGCTGTTCACCCATATCGCGGACCATTCCGTGTGTCAGGCCATGGCCCGGCGGCTGTTCGGCAAGGTGGCCGGCGCCGAGGTCAAGATTCACATCGATCAACGCTTTGAACTGGATCAGGTCGCCGATGCGCACCGCGCACTGGAGGCGCGGCAGACAACCGGAAGCACGATCCTAGTGCCATGAAAAAGGCCCGGCACGCCGTGCCGGGCCCGTTCGATTCTGCGCGAGGGATCAGAAGCGGTATGCTGCCCGGATCTGGAACGTGGTTGCATCCACGTCGACACCGGTCGAGTTGAAATTGTCGAACTCGTGGTACAGCAGCTCGCCCGCGATGCTGACGTTCGGCGCGACGATCTGTTCATAACCGGCGCCGATGAACCATCCATCGTCGCTGCCCAGCGTGTCGGTTCCCGCATCTGCGTAACCGGCGACACCATACAACAGCCCCTGCGGGTTGACCTTGTAGCCGGCGCGGGCTTTCAGCCGCCAGACGTCTTCGACCGTTGCGGCACCCGAAAGGTCGACATCAGACCAGTCATAGTCAAAGCCGCCGCCCACGACCCAGTCGCCCAGATCATAGTCGTAACCAAGGATCAGACCGCCGATGGCCCCGTTTCCGTCCACACCGGACAGGCTGGTGCCGATATCCGCGTAGCCGACCTGCGCACCTGCATAGAACCCGGTCCAATCGCCCGAGGACTGCGCCATGGCGGTGCCGGCTGCAAAAGTTGCGACGGTGGTCAAAAGTGCCAGTTTGCTCGTCATCTTGCTATCCTTTCGTTGGAAGTTATCTGCCTCGGCCCTTGGTTGGCCTGAAGGTTTGTATTGATCTTTACGTTCCGGCCGGTGGGCCGGATCATTGGTTTTTCGCTGTGATTCCGACCCGGATTTCCGCAAGGTCGGCGTCTGGCCGCCCTATTGGAGTGTTGTTCTGATCACATAGGTTCGGGGTCGTGGGGCTTCAAATCACGATCGGCGGCAGAAGCATTCTGCCGCCGATCCTTACCGCCAATTCAGCAGATTATTGCTGCAGTTCGGCCGGATCCTTGTCGGCGATCGTTTCCCAGTTGACGCTGGCTTTCTCGATGAAGCCGGGGATGTCGCCTTCCCAACGCTGCTGGATGTCTTCCGACAGGTTCAGGTACAACTTGTTGTCCACGATCTTCCAGTAGGTCGGATCGCCGTCAAACTTGAACCCCATGGCCGCTCCGAAGGCGCAGTAGCCGCCGTAGGCCGGCAGGTAGGCCTCGGGATTGGCTTCGAACGCGGCCTTGTTCTCTTCGGTGGCAAAACGGTACAGCGCATCGTTGTGCAACGCCGTGATCTTGTAGCTGCCTTTGGTCGGCTCGCCTTCGGTGAAATACGCCACCGGGTCGTAACCCTGCATCGCCAAACCGGTCGACGAGGCGTTGATTTCTACCCCGGCCGCCAGGGCCGAGCTTGCGATTGCCACAGACAGCGCAACGCCGCCCAACAGGGATTTGATCTTGTTCATGGTTCCACCTTTCGTGATCGGGCTGCCCGGCATGTCCAAGCGCGGGCGTTTCAGCACCGAAATTGCGTTTCGTGCACCCGGTAATTGAGCGTCACGAAAACTCAGGTGGGAAAGGCGGCGATCACGTTCAAAGCAATCAAACGTGAATGTGCGGAAATACCAGGCGGTCTGTTCGCAAGCGCAGATCGGTCTGCGGTTCAGCTGTCGGGTACCAGGGCCAGAACAAAGCGTACGACCTTGGCGGCAGGCATCTCGCAGGGGCGCAGCAAAGCGCCGCTTTGATCCGTCAGGTACAGGTTCATACTGATGTAGTCCGCACCACCCCGTTCATGGGCGACCAGCTTGTGCGATTTGCCGCCGGCCATCGCCAGCCGCGTGACCGAATAGCTTCGACCGTTTGCGGTTCC
Source organism: Ruegeria sp. BHSC029 (assembly GCF_059613085.1). Lineage (NCBI taxonomy): Bacteria > Pseudomonadati > Pseudomonadota > Alphaproteobacteria > Rhodobacterales > Roseobacteraceae > Ruegeria > Ruegeria sp. BHSC029. The sequence continues at coordinate 204,023 of NZ_JBXWRU010000006.1, read as the reverse complement.
GGTGAACGAACCCGCCGGCAAGGCAAAGAATGAGTCCAAAAAGTCGGCCGGCGCGGTCACGATTTCCCGATCTTGGGCTCTGTTCCCGCCTTGATACGGGCCAGATTTTCGCGGTGGCGCCAGTAAATCAGCAGCGTCAGAACGACGCCCAGCAAAAAGGTCGACCCGTCCGTCAGGATCATCACCCATGTTGTCGACAGGGCTGCCGCGGCCAGCGCGCCGAGGGACGAGATCCGCCAGATCGCAGCAGCGACCAGCCATGTCAGACAGCACGCAACGCCCACCCGCCAGTCCAGCGCCAGCCACAGGCCCAGGAAAGTTGCCACGCCCTTGCCGCCCTTGAAGCTCAGCCAGACCGGGTAGCAATGGCCGACAAAAGCCGCCAGCGCCGCGACCTGGGCGGCATCGTCGCCGGCCAGTGCCCGGGCCAGCAGGACCGCGACCACGCCTTTGCCGGCGTCGAACAGAAGAGTCAGCGCCGCCGCCGCCTTGCTGCCAGTGCGCAACACGTTGGTGGCACCAATATTGCCGGACCCGATCTGGCGCAGGTTGCCCAGTCCCATCACTCGCGCAACGATCATGCCATAAGGCACCGACCCCATCAGGTATCCGATCGCGGCCCAGATAATCAGTTGGGTCGTCGAGCTGTCGAAAACGGGCATCAGGATCTCCGGAAAATTTCTTTGCCTGCAACGTAGGTTGCGGTGACCTTACCCTGCATCCGCTGTCCGTCAAACGGGGTGTTCTGCGATTTCGATTTCAGCGTGAACCGGTCCAGCACGAAGGGCACATCCGGGTCGAACAGAACCAGATCGGCCGGGGCGCCCGCGCTCAGGCGGCCGCAGTCCAGCCCCAGTCGTTTCGCCGGATTCAGTGTCATGGCCCGGAACAGGGTCGGCAGGTCCAGTTGATCGGCATGATACAGGCGCAGTGCGGCCGGCAGCAGGGTTTCCAGCGCCACCGCGCCCGAGGCCGCCTCTTCGAACGGGAGGCGTTTGCTTTCCTCGTCCTGCGGTGTGTGCATCGAACTGATCGTGTCGATCAGGCCGGAGCGTACGGCCTCGATCACCGCCTGCCGGTCATCCTCGGAGCGCAGCGGCGGCTTGACCTTGAAGAAGGTGCGATAGTCGGCCACGTCCAGCTCGTTCAGCGTCAGGTGGTGGATCGAGGTGCCGGCGGTGATGTCCAGCCCGTTGCGCTTGGCCCGTTCCAGTGCGGGCAGGGCGCGGGCCGTAGTGATCTGGTCGGCGTGATAAGCCGCGCCGGTCATTTCCAGCAGGGCGATGTCGCGGTCCAGACCCATGCGCTCGGCCATGGGCGAAACGGCCGGCAGGCCGCGCAGGGCGGCAAATTTGCCGCTGGTGGCGGCGGCTCCGCGGCACAGGCCCGGGTCCTGTGGGTGGGCGATGACAAGCGCGCCGCAGGCCCGGGCATAGGTCAGCGCGCGGGAAAATACCTTGGTGTCCGTCACCACATGGTCGCAGTCGGTAAAAGCCACCGCGCCCGCATCCATCAGAAACCCGATCTCGGTCATCTCGCGCCCGTCGCGGCCCTTGGTCAGAGCGGCCATGGTCAGCACGTTGACGGGCGTGTCGGCCTGCGCGCGTCGGGTGACGAACTCGAGCGTTTCCGGCGTGTCGATCGCAGGCAGGGTGTCGGGGCGGGTGACCATTGTGGTCACGCCTCCGGCCGCGGCGGCAAGGCCCGCGGATTTGTAGCTTTCCTTGTGTCGCTCGCCCGGCTCGCAGACCTTGACGCCGATATCGACGATGCCGGGGGCCAGACACTGACCGCCGCAATCAATCACCTGCGCGTCCGCCTCGGGCGCCGGACCGTCGCCGCTGGCCAAGATGCGCCCGTCGGCCACATGCAGCCAGCCCAGGGCGTCGGTTCCGGCTTCGGGGTCGATCAGGCGGGCGTTGGTGAAGATCAGGTTGGTCATGCCATTGCCCTTTCAATCGCGGCTTTGGTGGCGGCCGGGTCGGCCTGGTACTTGATCAGGTGCTTGTCGCCGCCTTTGGTGACGATCTGCACGAAGCTGCCCATGATATTCACGGCCGCGATCTGGTTCAGCGGCACGCTGCGCCCGCCGGGTCCGGTCAGGGTGGTGTCGGTCATCTGCCAGTTGGCCACCAGTTCCTCCGACGCCAGGTACCACGCCCGGACGCCCACCGCCGCCAGACCGGCCGGGGCGCCGGTCCAGACATAGGGATTTCCGATCAGCCACAGCACGAGCATCGCCCCCGCCATCGCGCCCGCGGCCAACCAGGCGTTGGTACGGACATAGGCGCCCTTGTCCGGCGCAAAGGTCACAGGATCAGCCACAGAGCACCTCCGATGACCAACAGGATGATCAAGGCAAGCACGGCCGATCCCGTCCGGCGGGGTTGCTCGCTCGAAACCGGGCTCGGCGCGGCCGAGTAGGGTCGCGCGCTTTCGGTTTCGATGGTGCCGCCGCTCCAGTTCGTGGCCTCTTCGGTGTAAAGACCGATCAGGCGCAGACGCGGGTCGGGGCTCAGCGTGGCCGCGCGCGCACTCAGGGCCGCGCTGCGCAGCACCAAAACCCAGCCGTCGACCGACTCCAGTTTGGCCCGGTCCAGCTGGTCCTCGGACACGCCGCAGCCCTCGCTGAGATAGCCGTAGAGGCCCAGGTCCTCGAGGTCGGACACCGGAAACACGTCGATCTGCTCGGGGTCCAGCCCAGTGACGCCAAGGATCTGGTCTGCCGCGCCGGGCTCGCGCAGGAACTTCGCCTCTTCGGGGCGCATGTCCAGCGCGAACAGGCGGATCACGCCGCGCTCGCCAGCCGAGATGTCCAGATCGCTCATGCCTCCTCCTTCAGGTTGCGGGCCAGCAGTTCCATCGCGGCCATGCGCACGGCGACGCCCATCTCGACCTGCTCCTGGATGACCGAGCGGTTGATGTCGTCAGCCAGCGTGCCGTCGATCTCGACCCCGCGGTTCATCGGGCCGGGATGCATCACGATGGCGTCCGGCTTGGCCAGCGCCAGCTTGGCGGCGTCCAGGCCATAGCGGTGGTAGTATTCCCGTTCCGACGGGATGAACCCGCCATCCATCCGCTCTTTCTGAAGGCGCAGCATCATCACCACGTCCACGTCGCGCAGGCCCTCGGTCATGTCGTCATAGATCTCGGCCCCGAATTCGGCGAATTGCGCAGGCACCAGCGTCGGCGGGCCGATCAGGCGGATGCGGTTTTCCATCTTGCCCAGCAGGATCAGGTTTGACCGCGCCACGCGGGAATGGGCCACATCCCCGCAGATCGCCACGTTCAACCGGTGCAGCCGCCCCTTGGCACGCCGGATGGTCAGCGCATCCAGCAGCGCCTGCGTGGGGTGCTCGTGCCGCCCGTCGCCGGCGTTCAGCACCGCGCAGTTGACCTTCTGCGCCAGCAGGTCTACCGCGCCCGAATGCGGATGCCGCACTACCAGCAGGTCGGGATGCATGGCGTTCAGCGTCATCGCCGTGTCGATCAGGGTCTCGCCCTTTTTGATCGAACTGGCCTGCATCGCCATGTTCATCACATCCGCACCCAGCCGCTTGCCCGCCAATTCGAAACTGGCCTGCGTGCGGGTCGAGTTCTCGAAGAACATGTTGATCTGGGTCAGCCCCGCCAGAACGTCCGAGTGCTTGGCCGATTGCCTGTTCAGATCGACGTATTTTTCGGCCAGGTCCAGAATGGCGGTGATGTCGGATTGGGACAGATGCTCGATGCCAAGTAGGTGACGATGGGCGAAACGCATGGGCCGGGCTCCTGTCTGACAGTCGCGCCGCTTATAGAAAGCGCAGCGCGTCGGGGCAACTGGAGTCAGTCCCCATCGGGCAGTTTCTCGCATCCGCCTTCGGGCAGGCACCGCTCGCCGGGTTTGCACCACTTGCCGTATCCGCAATCGACGGCCTTTCTGGGCACGCAGCCCTGATTGGCCGAGCATTTGAACCCGGTGCGGCATTGCGATCCGGTCTCTTCGCACAGATACCAGCCGGGGCGCGTACAGCCGCCGCCCGGCAGGCAGGTCGAACCGGCTGCGCAGGTTCGCCCGTCGTCGCAGGGTGTTGCCGGTTTCGGTGAGGGGTCGAAATCCGGCGAACTGCGCTCGCATTCGCCGCGCGCGTTGCAGAAGGACCCGCTGGGGCAATCCAGCCGCGAGGCGCATTTGTTCGCGCCCGCAGGCGCACATCGGGTGCCCCCGGCCACGCATTTCTCGAACGGCCCGCAGGACCGCCCGCCGCCGCAATAGGTGCCCCCGGCCTGAATGCAGAACCCGTCATAGCTGCAGCGTTGGCCAACCGAGCAGCATTTCAGACCGCACTGAAACTGGCCCCCACGGCATTGGCCTTGATTGTTGAGAAACGACTGTGCCTCCGACCCGCCGGGCAGCAGGGCGAACAGAGTGATCAGCAGAAGGCCCAGGGTTCGCGTCATGACGGGGACTATCGTCGGCCCGGCAATGCGCCAAGGCAAGGCCAATTTGCTTTCCCTTCCCGCAAAGCTGAGTAGATTGATGGTCATGGAATCGGCCCTTGACCCCTACACCGCGCGTGCCCTGCTGGAATGGCAGGTTGAGCTGGGCGTAACCGATGCGATCGTCGACGCACCGGTTGACCGCTATGCATTGCCGGATACCGCGCCAAAGGTCAAAAAATCCGCCGTAGCGCAGCCCGCGGTGCAAAAGCCCGCCAAGGCGGATCCGGTGGTCGAGGCAAAGAAGGCTGCGTCTGCGGCATCGTCTCTGGATCAGCTGCGCGCCGCTATGGAGGCGTTCGAACACTGCGATCTGAAGCGTGGCGCGCGACAGCTGGTCTTTGCTGACGGGACACCCGGTGCGCCGGTCATGATCGTCGGCGAGGCCCCGGGCCGTGAAGAAGACCGCGCTGGAAAGCCGTTCGTTGGCCGCGCCGGGCAGTTGCTGGATCGGATGCTGGCCGCGATAGACTTGGACCGCGCCAAGAACGTTTACATCAGCAATGTTCTGCCCTGGCGTCCGCCGCAGAACAGGGACCCGCGGCCGGACGAGATCGCGATGATGCAGCCGTTTTTGGAACGGCACGTGGCCCTGTCCAAGCCGAAGGTCCTGGTGGTGATGGGCAACATCAGCTGCCAGGCGGTTCTGAACAAGCGCGGCATCACGCGTCTGCGCGGGAAGTGGGAACAGGCGCTGAATCTGCCGGTTCTGCCGATGCTGCACCCCGCCTATCTGCTGCGCCAGCCCCATGCCAAGCGTCAGGCCTGGGCCGATCTGTTGGATCTGCGCGCATATCTGGAGAACAAGGGTTGAAGGTTCTGGCCTTTTCCGACCTCCACATGGCCCGCAATCGGGCTGCGGAACTGGTGGCAGCCAGCGTCGACGCTGACCTGGTGATCGGCGCGGGTGATTACTGCAACATGCGTCAGGGGCTGGACGAGGCGATGGATATGCTTTCCGGCATATCCGCGCCGATGGTTCTGGTTCCCGGCAACGCCGAAAGCGCCGAGGAACTGGCGGCGGCCGTGCCGGACGGCGTGCATGTTCTGCACGGAACAGGCATGACCGTGGACGGGCTGCGCCTGTTCGGACTTGGCTATGGCGTACCGGTCACGCCATTTGGTGACTGGTCCTGCGACCTGACCGAAGCCGAGGCCGCAGAGCTGCTCAATCGCTGCCCGTCGGCCGACATCCTGATCACGCATGCCCCGCCCAAGGGCAAAGGCGACCGGACCTCGCAGGGGCAATCGATCGGATCGAGCGCGGTGCGCGACGCGGTGGAACGGATTCAACCTGACTTTGCTCTGTGCGGTCATATCCACGACAGCTGGGGTTTTCGCGGCGAGATCGGTCGCACCCGGATCGCAAATCTGGGGCCCAAGGTGAATTGGTTCGAGGTCGATCCATGATCGAATACGCAACGCTGTTGACCTTCATCCCAGCCGCCATCGCGCTGAACATGACGCCGGGGGCTGACATGATGTTCTGTTTCGGGCTTGGGCTGCGGTCCGGTGCCCGGCCGGCCATCGTGGCCAGCGCGGGTGTTTCGACCGGTCTGATGGTTCATGTTCTGCTGGCTGGGCTGGGACTTGGCGCGGCGGTCGCGGCTATGCCCTGGCTGTTCGACGTCATTCGCTGGCTGGGCGTGGCCTACCTGCTGTATCTGGCCTGGGGCACCATCAGAAACGGTGCGGTCCGGACTGACGCTCCACTGCAGTCGTCGGGCCATGCCTTTCGCGAGGGGATGCTTGTCAACATGACGAATCCCAAGATCATTCTGTTTGTTCTGGCTTTCATCCCGCAATTCGTATCGCCGGCCAACGGATCGGTTCTGGCTCAGTTTCTGCTGCTGGGCGCGATCATCGCTGTGGGCGGGTTCGTCGTGAATGCCCTGGTGGGGTCATTTGCCGGCGGCGCCGGGCGAGCGCTGATTTCAAGCCCGCGGGCTTCACGAATTCTCGGCTGGGTCAGTGGCGGCGTGTTCGTCGCTCTGGCGGCCCGGCTGGCCATTATGGAAAGAGCCTGACACGACATGTCCCGAATTGATGAAACCATGGAATTCATCCCCATCCGCATCGCTGTTCTGACCGTATCGGACACGCGGTCACTGGCCGAAGATCGTTCGGGCCAAACATTGGTCGACCGGATCGAGCGTGCGGGGCACACCGTGGCCGACCGCAAGATCATTCAGGACGAGCGCGCCCAGATCGCCGAGCAGTTGCGGGCGTGGGTCGCCGACCCCGAGATTGACGTGGTGATCTCGACCGGCGGCACCGGCTTGACCGGGCGCGATGTCACGGTCGAGGCGCATCGCGATGTCTACGAAAAGGAAATCGAGGCTTTTGGCACCGTCTTCACCCTGATTTCGATGGAGAAGATCGGAACCTCGGCGGTACAGTCGCGGGCCACAGGTGGCGTCGCCGGCGGAACCTATCTGTTTGCCCTGCCGGGCAGCCCAGGGGCCTGCAAGGATGCCTGGGACGGCATTTTGGAAAAACAGCTGGATTATCGCCACCGGCCCTGCAATTTCGTGGAAATCATGCCCAGATTGGACGAACATCTGCGACGGAAGTAGACTGGTCGTACGTTTAACGGCTCATAACCGCCTTGTGGGTTGGTATTTTTTCCGGCCCGGCTACCTATTTATAGACGGCGTCCCGTTGCAACCGGAGTGAAAGATCAATGCGATTTCTGCGGCAGAGCCTCATCGGTGTCTTTCTGGCATCCCTGATGCTTGCGCTGTTGATTGTCGCGGCGCAGATGATCACCGGCGCAGTGCAAGAGGTCATGACCCGCGACAACAAACCCCCGCAGGCGCGCGAACGCGTGTTCGCCGTCACGGTTCAGAGGGCCGAGCTACAAACCGCCACCCCCTATCTGGAAGCATTTGGCGAAGTTCAAAGCCGCAGGCGTCTGGAGTTGCGGGCGGCGCTGGGCGGCCGCGTCATCGGGCTGGCGGAAAACTTCGAGGATGGAGGGGTTGTGCGCGCAGGCGAAGTTCTGGTCGAGCTGGACCCGGCCGATGCGCAGGCGGCGCTGGACCGGGCGCGGTCGGACCTGCTGGATGCCCAGTTTGAAGAACGCGATGCCGAACGCGCCCTGCTTTTGGCACAGGATGAATTGAAGGCCGCCGAGTCCCAATCGGATCTGCGGGAACGGGCCCTGCAGCGTCAGAAGGATTTGCTGGACCGTGGCGTGGGCGCGACCGCCAGCGTTGAAGAGGCCGAATTGGCCGCGGCCTCGGCCCGGCAAACCGTGTTGTCGCGCCGTATCGCTTTGGCGCAGGCCGAGTCCCGCGTCGATCAGGCAACGACGTTGCTGGCGCGGGCCCGTATCGCTTTGGAATCGGCGGAACGCGATCTGGAAGACATGACCATCCGCGCCCGGTTCGACGGGACGCTGACTGGTGTCACGCTGGTTGAAGGGCGCCTGGTCACGGCAAATGAAAAGCTGGCCGAACTGGTCGACCCGTTCGCGCTGGAGGTCGCGTTCCGTGTTTCGACCGCGCAATACGTGCGGTTGCTGGACGATCAGGGCAAGCTGATCCCGGCACCGGTGACCATCTCGCTTGAGGTGACGGGCACGGACCTGAGCGCCACCGGTCGGATCAGCCGCGACAGCGGGTCGGCCGGCGAGGGCCAGACCGGCCGGTTGCTCTATGCCCGGCTTGATGACGCGCCGGGGTTCAAGCCCGGCGATTTCGTGACCGTTTCGGTCGAGGAACAGCCGCTGGATAATGTCGTGCGTCTCCCGTCTTCGGTTCTGGATGCGCAAGGCACCGTGCTGGTGCTGGGCGACGACGACCGGCTGGAAACGCTCCCGGTCGAGCTGGTGCGCCGGCAAGGGGACGAAGTTCTGCTGCGCGGCGCCGGGCTGGAAGGGCGCGAAGTCGTTGTGGGTCGGACCCCGCTGCTGGGGTCGGGGGTCCGCGTGCGCCCGGTTCGCATCGAAGACAGCGCCGCGGTCGAGCCGGACATGGTCGAGCTGACGGACGAGCACCGCGCGCGGTTGGTGGCGCAGGTCGAGGCCAGCGACCGCATGTCCCAGGACGCCAAGACCCGTGTTCTTGCTCAGTTGAGCGAGGCGAAGGTGCCGTCGTCTCTGTTGCGGCGGCTTGAAAACCGGGCCGGGGGATAGGCGCCATGATGCGCGAGATCCCGGGCGCGGCCAGCGGCATCCTCAGCTATTTCACGCGTCACCGGACCATTGCCAACCTTCTGCTGGTGGTCATGCTGGTCCTTGGCGCGGCTTCGGCGCCGAACATGCGGGCGCAGTTCTTTCCGGACGTGATCCTGGAACGGGTCAATGTCAACGTCGAATGGGATGGTGCGGGGCCCGAGGATGTGGACAACGGGATTGTCCAGATCCTTGAACCTGCATTGCTGGCGGTCGAAGGCGTTGCCAGCACCGAGTCGACCTCTCGCGAAGGATCGGCCCGCATCGCGCTGGAATTTGAACCCAACTGGGACATGAGCCGCGCCGTCGAAGAAGTACGCACCGCGGTCGACAGCGTGACCAACCTGCCTGAGGACGCCGAAGAACCGTCCATCCGGCGTGCCGCGTGGCGAGACCGGGTGACGGATGTTGTCCTCACCGGCCCGATCGAGACCGGGCAGCTGGCCAAATTCACGGATGAGTTGATCAATCGGCTGTTCGCTGCCGGTGTCACGCGGACCACGATCCGCGGCCTTGCCGCCCCACGCATCGTGGTCGAAGTTCCCACCGCGCAGTTGATCGCCAACGACATCACCCTGTCCGAGATCGCCTCGGCGGTCGCGGCCGAGGTCACGGCCAATCCGGCCGGGGACGTGACCGGCGCAAACGCCCGGATCCGCACCGGTGTCGAAAAGCGCACCCCGGAGGAGATCGAGCGCATCGCTTTGCGCACCTATCCGGACGGGTCCAAGCTGGTGGTCGGCGATGTCGCGCAGATCCGGGTCGAGGGCGTTACTCGCAATCGCAGCTATTTCGTGGGCGAAAATCCGGCCATGTCCGTCCGGGTGGACCGGTCGAACCTGGGGGACGCGATCGACATTCAGCACACGGTCGAGGATGTGGTTGCCGAGATGCAGGCGAGCCTGCCGGATGGTATCTCGGTCGAGCTGATCCGTACCCGGGCGCAGGCCATCACCGACCGGTTGGACATTCTGATCGACAACGGGCTGGTCGGGCTGGGCTTGGTGGTGTGCCTGCTGTTCCTATTCTTGAATGCACGCATCGCATTCTGGGTGGCGGCCGGTATTCCGGTGGCCATGTCGGCGGCCATCGCCTTCATGTATATCGGCGGGCTGTCGATCAACATGGTCTCGTTGTTCGGCCTTATCATCACGCTGGGTATCGTGGTGGATGATGCGATCGTGGTGGGGGAACACGCCGATTTCCGGGCCCGCCGTCTGGGCGAGCCACCGGTCGTTGCCGCCGAGCGCGCCGCCCGGCGCATGGCGATGCCGGTTTTTGCGGCCACGGTCACGACCGTGATCGCCTTTTTCGGTCTGACCGCCATTGGCGGACGGTTCGGAGAGCTGATCCGGGACATTCCCTTTACGGTGATCGCTGTACTGATCGCCTCGTTGATCGAGTGTTTTCTGATCCTGCCGAACCACATGGCGCATGCCATCGCACATTCGGCCAAGGAACACTGGTATGACTGGCCCAACCGGGTTGTGAACAGGGGTTTTCGCTGGGTGCGCGACACTCTTTTCCGAACTTTGGTGGCGTGGGCAATCTGGGCGCGATACGTGGTCGTGGCCCTGATGATCGCCATTCTGGCCAGCCAGATAGCGCTGTTCATCAAGGGCGACGTCAATTGGCGGTTTTTCAACGCGCCCGAGCGGGGCTCGGTCACCGGCAATTTCATCATGGCCGAAGGCGCTACCCGCGCCGACACGATCGAAATGATGCACATTCTGCAGCGCGCCACCGAAGAGCTGGGCCAGATCTACGAAGAACGCCACGGTCGCAACCCGATCGACTATGTTCTGGCCGAGATCGGGGGCAGCGCCGGCTATGGTCTGTCCGCCGCCGATGGCAAGGATGGCGATTTGCTGGGCGGTATCTCTATCGAGCTGATCGATGCCGACCTGCGACCTTATTCCAGCTTTGAATTCGTGGGCGAGCTGCAGGAATTCGTGCCGCGCCATCCCAAGGTCGAATTGCTGACGTTCCGCGGCTGGCGCTCGGGTCCGGGTGGTGATGCCATCGACGTGCAGCTTTTCGGCGCGGACGTGAACACACTGAAATCCGCGTCCGAGGCCCTGCAGGCGGAACTGTCGAAATACCCCGAGGTTTCAGCGCTGGAAGACAATCTGGCCTATGACAAGGAAGAATACATTCTGGATCTGACGGCACAGGGTGAGGCGTTGGGTTTCCGCATCGAGACATTGGGCAGGGTTCTGCGTCACCGTTTGAACGGGATCGAGGCGGCGACATTCCCCGACGGTCCCCGCAGCGCCGAGATCCGGGTCGAACTGCCCGAAAGCGAGCTGACCGCAGATTTCCTGGAACGCACGTTGATGCGGTCACCGGACGGGGTCTATGTCCCGCTGGCTGACATCGTCTCGGTCAAGCGCGAGTCGGGGTTCTCGACGGTGCGCCGGGAAAATGGCCTGCGGGTGATCGCAGTGAACGGGGACATATCCGAGGATGACCCGGCCCAGGCCGCGGAAATCACCCGCGCCATGCGCGAGGAAATCCTGCCTGATATCGCCGCCGAGTATCAGGTCGAGTGGCGCATGGCCGGTCTGAGCGAACAGGAGGACGAGTTCCTGACCGAGGCGCGTACCGGTCTGATCCTGTGCCTGACCGGAATCTACCTTGTTCTGGCGTGGATCTTCGCCAGTTGGACAAGGCCGCTTGTGGTGATGGCGATCATTCCCTTTGGACTGGTCGGCACCATCTGGGGGCATTACATCTGGGGCGTTCCGCTAAGCATGTTCACGGTCGTCGGCCTGTTGGGCATGACCGGTATCATCATCAATGACTCGATCGTTTTGATAACGACCATTGATGGGTATCAGCAGGATCGCGGGCTGGTGCCCTCGATCATAGAAGGAACCGCTGACCGGTTGCGTCCCGTGATGCTGACCACGCTGACGACGGTGATGGGGCTGGCCCCGTTGCTGTACGAAGGGTCGCAGCAGGCGCAATTCCTCAAACCCACGGTGATCACACTGGTCTACGGGCTCGGGTTCGGCATGGTGCTGGTGCTGCTCCTGGTTCCCGCGTTGCTGGCGATCCTGAGTGATATTTCTCGCCCGATGACGGCGATGCGCCGCGCCTTGCGGGCGCCAGACAAGGTGGTCCGGGTCGCGGCCGCGGGGACGGGCGGGGCGATGTTCCTCTGGCTGCTGGTCACGATGGTCTGGCCGGTTATGGCCGGCGCGCCGCTGGGTGTGCTGTCCGGGCTGTACGGCGGCGAGGACGGTCTGGCGTTGCTGAGAATGGGGCTGGGAGCGTTCGCGGCCGGTGCGGTTGCCATTCTGGCCGTCAGCCTGATCGTGTCCGGGGCGCTTTATGTCAGGCTTTCATCCCGGGCCAGTGCCTGAGACAGAAGGTCGGGCACCCGGGCGCTCATGGCAAGGCCGCGGTCCAGCACCTGCCGGATTGGAAACCAACGCGCATCCTGCGCATCATCCGCTGCGACCGGAGTGCCGGATCCGAAGCGGCAGGACACGCCCACCAGCAAATAGTGGGCGGTGATCTGTCCGGCCGCATCCCGGACCAGCAGATCAAGGTTGCCCAGATACGCCTGCGGGGTTGCTTCGATACCGGTCTCTTCCATCAGCTCGCGCGCGGCGGCCTGCAGGACGGTTTCGCCCCACTCCACATGGCCGCCCGGAAATCCCCAGAGACCGGCATCGGGGGCCTTGCTGCGTTGCACCAGCAGGACATGGCCCTGATCTACGACAACCGCCAGTGCGCCGATCCGGGGAACCTGCTGCATCCGCTCAGCCCGCGCTGCAGCCCAGAATGTCGACCGCGTGTTTGGTCCCCAGAACCGTGATCCGCACGGCGGACCGGTCCAGCGCAAAGGGCTGACCGTCGGGACTGATCACCTCGGACGTGGCGGTCAGCCGGTTGCCTTGCCGCTTGGTTTCAGTCTGCGAGGCCCACAGGGCCGGGTTCCCTGGTTCGATCACCGCAAGTTCGGCACCACCGGCCGAGGGCATGTCGATCTGTACCTGAACCTGCAAACCGTCCGCGGTCGGGCTCAGGCGACAGGCCGCGCCGGTAACGCCAGCCTCGCGTGCAGAGAAGGGCCGTTGCGCAAGCGCAGCCGCGATCGCCGGATTCCTTGCTGCGCCGGCGTCCAGTTCGTGGTCAAATTTCAGCGATGCGGGAATGCAGACATCCTTGCACACTCCCAGATCGACCTCGCCGCGCAACCGTACCGGTTTGGATGCGTCCTTGGGGGTAATCCGAACCGGCAACACCAGCTGGGTTTCATAGCCGATGGACTTCAGGCCGTTCTGGTCAAAGACATGCGGCGTGGGCCAGGTGATCGCAACCGCGCCGACATTGCCCGAGCGGCGCCAGTCGAATTCAGGCGGAATGCCGGCGTCACCGGGGGCCCGCCAATAGGTCTTCCATCCGGGTTCCAGATCCAACCGGATCGCGGTGAGATAGGTTCCATCCTCGGATTGGCCGCCATCGATCACGTCCAGCCGGACGATCGAGTCGATCGATTGCCCCTGCGCAGGTGCGGCCAGGGCCAGACAAGCTGAAACAACGGTCAGGACGGGTTTGGACAGCGATCTCATGATCCATACATGCGACTTGCGGGCAGGTTTGCCAAGTCACGTTCTGGTCACCGGCAGAAATCGCGGGATTTCAGGCGTGATCCCTTGCCAATCCGGCTTCCGCAAGGTCATTGTAAGGGAATAAGCCGCACGAGTTTTTTGATGGATCTGACTGGAAAACTGTTGATTGCGATGCCCGGCATGGGCGATCCGCGCTTTGATCATTCAGTGGTGTATCTGTGCAGCCACGGCGATGACGGCGCGATGGGTCTGATCGTGAACAAACCGTCGGATTTGCGGATCAAGACGCTGCTGGAACAGTTGAACATCTCGTGCCGCATCCCGGTTGTCGGAGAACGCCTTGTGCATTTCGGTGGCCCCGTCGAATTGTCCCGGGGGTTTGTCCTGCACAGCGCGGACTACGACGCAAATCTGCATTCGCTGCACGTGGCCGGCGATTTCAGCATGACGGCGACGCTGGACGTGCTCGAAGATATCGCCTCTGGCAAGGGGCCGCTGAACTCGATGCTGATGCTGGGCTATTCGGGATGGGGGCCTGGACAGCTGGAAGATGAGATCGCGGCCAATGGCTGGTTGACGACCGATGCTACATCGAAACTGGTCTTTGACGTTGCCGACGACGAAAAGTGGGAGGCCGCCTTGGCCACGCTGGGTGTCGATCCGCTGACGCTGTCGGCCAGCGCCGGTCGGGCCTGATCAGGAGTTGCGCGGCGCCGCGGCCCGGCGCAGGCGGTCGTTGATGGCCGCCCCCACGCTCTCGGAAGGGATCGGGCTGACGGCAATCGGCCGCCCCGTACCGTCCAGTTCGTGCAGATACGCAAACAGGTTTGCCGCCGCTTCGATCAGGTCACCCCTGGCAGACAGGTTGCGGTCGCAATCGACATTGCCAAATCCCAGCAGCAGCTCGTCCCCGCGCCGCTCGGTGGCGTTCAGCCGCACCGGTGCATCCGGAGCATAATGTGACAGCAACTGCCCCGGAGCGGTCAGCAGATCTCCGGGCTTGTGGCGGGTCAGGCGCGTGCCCAGAACCGTTTCGATCTGTTCCAGTGCCACACCGCCGGGCCGCAGCAAAGCGGGGGTGCCGGCCAAGCCCACGATGGTCGATTCCAACCCGACTGAACAGGGTCCGTCATCCAGTACGGCGGCGATCCGACCGTCCAGACCTGCGCGCACATGCGCCGCAGTGGTCGGGCTGATCCGACCGGAGGGGTTTGCCGATGGGGCAGCGACGGGTCCGTCAACTGCGCTCAGCAATGCGCGCGCGGTTGGGTGGGCTGGCACCCGCACGGCCAGCGTCTCCAGCCCTGCCGTCACCAGCGAGGACACGCCATGCCCTGCGCGCAGCGGCAGCACCAGCGTCAGCGGACCGGGCCAGAACGCAGCTGCCAGTTTTTCGGCATTGTCCGACCACTCGACATAGCGTTTGGCGGCCTCGACCGAGGCGACATGCGCGATAAGCGGGTTGAAACTGGGTCGCCCTTTGGCGGCGTAGATCGCGGCGACGGCTTCGCCGTTGCGGGCGTCGCCGCCCAGCCCGTAGACGGTCTCGGTCGGGAAGGCGACCAACAGTCCCTGACGCAGCAGGTCGGCCGCGGCTGCAATCCCGGCGGGATCAGCATCCAGATATTGCGTGCTGTTGGGGATCATGGGTGGTGACGCGGCGTTTTGGTTGCTTGCAACAGGGGGACGGATAGGTAATCGGACAAGCTTAGATGAATACCGGCGCGGGCCATGGATTCCAAGCCCGCCATTGCGACCGACACACGATTTCCGGGGGAAACCATGCCATATCGCGCTCCTGTCACTGATTACGAGTTCCTGATGGACAAGGTGGTGGGGTTCAAGGACGTCGCCGCGACCGAGAAATTCGCCGAGGCCACCCCGGACGTGGTCAGCGCCATCCTGACCGAGGCCGGCAAGATGTGCGAAGAGGTAATGGCCCCCCTGCAGCGCCCCGGCGATCTTGAGCCGGCGCGACTGGAAAACGGGGTTTTGCGGACCTCGCCCGGCTATGCCGATGGCTGGAAGGCGATCGCCGAGGGTGGCTGGATCGGCATGAGCGGCGACCCGGAATACGGCGGCATGGGCCTGCCCATGACCGTGACCACCGCCGTGAACGAGATGATGAGCGCCGCCTGCCTGTCGCTGCAGCTGGCCCCGTTGATGAGCCAGGGTCAGATCGAGGCGCTGGAACACCACGCCAGCGAGGAACTCAAGGCGCTGTACCTGCCCAAGCTGATGTCGGGCGAATGGTCGGGCACGATGAACCTGACCGAACCGCAGGCCGGGTCTGACGTCGGCGCGCTGACGTCCAAGGCCGAACCCAACGGCGATGGTACCTATGCGATCACCGGGCAGAAGATCTACATCTCGTGGGGCGACAATGATTTCTGCGAGAATGTCTGCCACCTGGTTCTGGCCCGTCTGCCCGATGGCGCGCCGGGGACCAAGGGGATTTCCCTGTTCCTGGTGCCCAAGTTCATCCCCGATGAAAACGGTAATCCGGGCGTGGCGAATGACCTGAAGGTGGTGTCGTTGGAACACAAGATGGGACTGCATGGCTCGCCCACCTGCGTGATGCAGTATGACGGCGCCAAGGGCTGGCTGGTGGGCCAGGAACACAAGGGCATGGCCGCCATGTTCACGATGATGAACAACGCGCGCCTTGGCGTCGGCGGGCAGGGCGTGGGCGCGGCCGAGGGCTCCTATCAGCACGCGTTGGCCTATGCTCTGGAACGCAAGCAGGGCAAGACGCCTTCGGGCACGATCATCGATCATGCCGATGTGCGCCGGATGCTGATGGACATGCGGGCCGACCTGTTCGCCGCCCGTGCGATCATGCTGGCCAATGCCGCGGCCATCGACATGGCCAAGGCCACCGACAACGCCGACTGGGCCGCGCGGGCGGCCCTGCTGACGCCGATCTGCAAGGCTTTCGGCACCCAGACCGGCATGCGCGTGTCCGAGACCGGCCTGCAGGTGCATGGTGGCATGGGTTATGTCGAGGAAACCGGCGCCGCGCAGTATTACCGCGATGTCCGCGTCACCGCGATCTACGAGGGGACCAACGGCATTCAGGCCATGGACCTTGTTGGCCGCAAGATGATGGACGGGGGTGAAGCCGCCGCCCGCCTGCTGGACGAGATCGAAGATCACGCTGAGCGCGCCCGTGCCACCGTGCCCGAGCTGGCCGGCCCGGTGTGGGAGGCGACCGAATCCCTGCGCGAGGCGACCGAGTGGCTGGTGGCGCAAGAGGACATGAACAACCGCTTTGCCGGGGCCGTGGCCTATCTGAACGCCTTTGCCCGCGTGCTGGGTGCGCATTACCACCTGATCGCCGCTTTGGCCGATCCGGATGGTCCGCGCGCCAAGCTGGCGCGGTACTACATCACCGCGCGCCTGCCGGAATACGCGGGCCTGCTGGATCAGGCGCAGATGGGAGCCGGCGATCTGTTCGCGCTCAGCGCTGACGAACTGGCCGCATGATGGACGGCGCGCGGCCTCCGGCGTTTCGCCATCCCTGGCCCGAGCCGCCCGCGCCCGGACAAGCCACCGAGATCGCCGAGGGCGTGCTGTGGATGCGCCTGCCGCTGCCGATGGCGCTGGACCACGTCAACGTCTACGCGCTGGATGACGGCGATGGCTGGACGGTGATCGACACCGGGATTTCATCGAAAAAGACGCGCGGCCTTTGGTCCGACCTGATGGCCGGGCCGCTTGCGGGCAAGCCGGTGACCCGGGTGGTGGTCACGCATCACCACCCCGACCACGTCGGTAATGCCGGGTGGTTTCAGTCGGAGCATGGCGCCGATCTGGTCTCGAGCCGCACCGCGTGGCTGTTTGCGCGAATGCTGACGCTGGACGTGCAGGAGAGCTGGCCGGAAGAGACGCTGGAGTTCTACCGCAGCGCCGGCATGGCCCCCGAGATCCTGGCCAAGCGCATGTCCGAGCGGCCCTTCAATTTTGCCGACACGGTCTATCCGATGCCTCTGGGCTTTGTCCGCATCAAGCAGGGCGAAGTGATCCGCATGGGCGGGCGGGACTGGGACGTGCATATGGGCAATGGCCATGCCCCCGAACACGCCACGTTCTGGAGCCGCGACGACAACCTGGTGATCTCGGGCGACCAGATCCTCAGCTCGATCAGCCCGAACCTGGGCGTCTATGCCACCGAGCCCATGGCCGACCCGGTGTCCGACTGGCTGGAGGCCTGCGAGCGCCTGCAACAGCTGGCACGGCCCGATCAGGTGGTGCTGCCGGGGCACAAACTGCCCTTCATCGGCCTGCCGATCCGCATGAAGCAACTGATCGAGAACCATCACGGCGCTCTTGCACGCCTGCTGGACGATCTGGACGCACCCAAGGCGGCGTCGGACTGTTTCGTGACTCTGTTCAAACGCCCCATCCGCGACGGCGAATACGGTCTTGCGCTGGTCGAGGCGGTTGCGCATCTGAACCATCTTTATCACACTGGAGCCGTGACCCGGGCGCGCCGTGAAGACGGCGCATGGGTATATCAACGCAAAGGTTGAGATGATGCAGGACAAGATCGAAACCTCGGCCGAGGCCGCCGAAGCGGCGGCTCTGCCCCGGTGTTATGAGGTGCATGCCGACCCGGACAGCACGTCGGGCACCAAGGACCTGCCCGAACCCCTGCGCCAGCCGGTCGATAACAAAAGCCCCGCCCAATGGGCGTATGAACGGCTAATCCTGTACATCCAGAACTTCGAAAAAACGCTCGATGCCGATCACGAGGTCGCCATGGGCTTTACCGGCGGTGACGCCGGGGTGATGCGGATCGAGGGGATGGGATATTTTGACCCCGACGTGATCACCTTCTACGGCTCGGACGGTTCGGGCGCACGCACCCAGCTGGTGCAGCATGTCAGCCAGCTGAACGTCATGCTGCGCGCCCTGCCCAAAACGGTCGAGGACAAGCCTGCCAACCGGATCGGCTTCCGCCTCGCGGCCAAGCTTGAGGAAAGCTGAGCGTCACGCTTGCAATTCACATCTGCGCGGCCTTGAATGAATTCAGCATTCAAAGGGGGCCGGCGTGTCACATTTCTCAACCGTAACAGATGCCTATCGCGGGGCTTGGGCCCGGCGCCGGACCTTTGTTCCCATCTATCTGGCGGTGCGGCTGCTGCTGATCGCGCTGATCGCACCCGGCGTAGCCTTCACCGTGAACCTGGCGGTGATGCTGTCCGATCAAACCGCGCTGACCGATCAGGACATCGCCATGTTCATCCTGTCGCCGGTTGGTTTCGTGGCGGCGGTGGTCATTCTGGGCCTATTCCTGTTGGCCGAGGTGTTCGTCTTTTCGGTCATGGCCGGATCGCTCAGGATGGGCGAGAGCGACCCGTGGCGGGCCGGCGGGTCGGCGCTGCGATTGATCCTGTCGCGCCTGCCGACGCTGTTTTCCTTCGCGGTGCGCTTCATTCTGCGGGTGCTTGTTCTAGCGGTGCCTTTCGTGGCGGTCGCGGGCCTGATCGCGTGGTGGACGCTGACCGAATACGACATCAACTATTACCTGACCTTCCATCCGCCCGCCTTCCAGGTGGCCGTCGCGCTGATCGGGCTGGTGGTGCTGGCGTTGGCCTGGGTGCTGATCCGCCGCCTGTCGGCCTGGGCGCTCGCCCTGCATCTGGTGCTGTTCGAGGGAATTGCGCCTTCGGACGCCTTCGCCGAAAGCGCCCGCCGAATGGAGGGCAAACGCGGCCGGTTGAAGATCGAACTGGCACTGTGGCTGGCCATACGTCTGGCGATTGCTGCGCTGATTGCCGCCGTGGCCAGCCTGTTGTTCCACCTTGTACCTCTCGAACAAGGCACGAACCTGCGGTTTGCCCTGACGCTCAGCCTGCTGGTGGCCGGGCTGTGGTCTCTGGCCGGATTGGTGCTGGCGGCGGTGGCGCTGGGAGCGCTGGCGGTTCTGCTGGATGGGTTTTTTGAACCTCGCGCGGCAGAGCTGCCTGACCCCGAAGCTGGAAACCTGCGCGCCCCGGTTCTGGTGACCGTTGCCGCGGCAATCGTGGCCCTGCTGGCCGGTATCTGGTTCAGCCAGGACGTGCTGGA
Organism: Ruegeria sp. BHSC029; assembly: GCF_059613085.1. Classification (NCBI taxonomy): domain Bacteria; kingdom Pseudomonadati; phylum Pseudomonadota; class Alphaproteobacteria; order Rhodobacterales; family Roseobacteraceae; genus Ruegeria; species Ruegeria sp. BHSC029. Next base: position 184,712 of record NZ_JBXWRU010000006.1, on the reverse strand, counting down.
CCAGATTTCGGCACCCGATCATGCCGACGTGATCGGCCACCGGGGCGCGGCGGCGCTGCGGCCGGAAAACACGATGGCTGCAGTGCTAAAGGCCATCGAAGACGGGGCCGACTGGGTCGAGATCGACGTACAAGAAAGCGCCGACGGCGAGGTGATCGTGGCCCATGACAGCGACTTCATGAAGCTGGGCGGGGTCAATCTGAAGGTCTGGGATGCCACGATGGAGGATGTGGCGCAGATCGACATCGGCAGCTGGTTCGACCCCGAATATGCCGATCAGCGCACTCCGACCCTGCGCGAGGTTCTGAAGGCCGCGAAGGGCAAATCCAAGGTCATCATCGAACTGAAATACTATGGCCATGACGTGGATCTGGAAAACCGCGTGGCCGCCATCGTCGAAGAATTTGGGATGGAGCAGGACATCGCCACGATGTCGCTCAAATACCCGGCGGTGCAGAAGATGAAAGCGTTGCGCCCGGACTGGCGCGCCGGCGTTCTGGCTGCCACGGCGGTGGGCGATCTGACCGGGCTGGAGGGCGATTTCGTCGCGGTGAATGCCGGGATGGTCACGCCCGGGCTGATCCGCTCGGTCCATGATGCAGGCAAGGATATCTATGTCTGGACGGTGAATGACCCGCTGCAGATGTCGTCGATGGCCTCGATGGGTGTCGACGGTCTGATCACCGACCGCCCCGCCATGGCGCGTGAAGTGCTGCGTGTCCGCGCGGAAATGGAACCGGGCGAGCGCTTGCTGCTGTGGCTGGCCACGACCTTCGGCCTGTCGGTCGATACCGAGGCGATGCGCGATGAAAGCCCCTAGCTTCGGTTTTTTGCTCGCCTGCCTTGCCGGTTCGGCTTCGGCGCAGGATCTGATGCGCGGCGTCGAGATGCCCGCGCATCGGGCTTTGATCGCGCAATCGGTTGGGCAACCATTGAGCGCGTTTGAAACCGATGGCTGCTCGGGGGGCATGTCGTCCAGCTGGCGGCTGGTGGCAGAGACCTTTCCCAGATTTCGCGCGGTTTACGAAAGCCACCCGCCGTGGGAAACCTGCTGCGTAACTCATGATCGCGCGTATCACACCGCCGGGGGCGCCACGTCCGCCGACGCCAGTTTCGACGCCCGGCTGGAGGCTGACCGCGCCCTGCGCGCCTGCGTCAAGGAATTCGGAGCCGTGCATGCGCAGGACTATGCCACGCAGTACGACATGACGCCCGAGCAGGTGACGTCGGCCATGTCGATCACCGCCGAGGCGATGTTCATGGCCGTCCGATTCGGAGGTGGCCCCTGTACCGGCCTGCCGTGGCGGTGGGGCTTCGGGTATCCCGGCTGCTCGGTTTTTGCCACTGATGAGGCTGCGGGCGACTGAACTCGGGCATTTGCGCGCGATTGACGTCGTGACAGGCCGGAAAATATGATTTATCCAAACCGGCAAACACGCGAATGGGGAATCTTTCGAAATGGCTGAACACAAGCACGGCGAGATGGACATCACAGTCCAGACCAAAACCTTCAACGGGTTCATCAAATTCACCACCTACAGCGTCGTGGTGATCTGCTTCATTGCCCTGTTTCTTGCGATCTTCGGGGCATAAGCCGGACTGACGGGTCATGTTTCGCATCTTGATTGCCTGCCTGCTGGCAGTGACCGTCGCAGGCTGTGCCACGTCGCAGCGCCCTCAGGCCGACCAGTCCGAGATCGTTGCGCGATCCTACCGTGACCCGGGGCCCTCAACGCTGACCCTGTACACGATGATCAACACGCGTACGGGGTCTGGCGCGCATACCTCGCTGATGATCAGCGCCAGCGAGCGGGTAATTTTCGACCCCGCCGGGTCGTTCCGCGCCGACGTGGTGCCGATCAAGGATGACGTGCTGTATGGCATCACCCCCGCGGTCGAGCGTGCCTATCGCAGCTCGCACGCACGCGAAACGCATTATGCGCGCATCCAGACCATCCAGGTGACCCCCCAGCAGGCCGAGATCGCCTATCAGCTGGCCAAACAGTCCGGACCGGTTCCGGGCGCCTACTGCGCCAACTCGACGGCTCGGCTGCTGCAGCAGGTTCCCGGGTTCGAGCAGATCCAGACCACCTTCTACCCGGTCAAGTTGTCCGATCAGTTCGGGCAGATTCCGGGGATCGTCACGACCGAATATCGTGAAAACGACAGCGCCGATCTGCAGGCGGGGCTGGCGGCCAACAACGCCGCGCTCAACCAGCTGGAAGCGGCTTCAACCAACTAGGTACAGCAGACCATACAGCGTGCCGGCCCCGGCAAAGATGGCGGCCAGCACGTTCTTGGTGATCAACCCGACGCTCAGGGCAACCACGGCCGAGGCCATGCGCGGCAGGTCCGGCTGGCCCTCGGTGGCCGTGGGCCACATGACCAGAGGGGCAATCAGGGCCGGCAGGATGGCCACCGCCGTATAGCGTAGATGCCGCAGCAACCATGGCGGCAACGGACGGTCTCCGACAAAGCCGATGAACACGAAGCGCAGGGCATAGCTGCCGAGCGCCAGCCCGACGATGATCGTCCAGACCGTTGTCTGATCGGGGGTGGTCATAACGCTACCTTTCTGCGTTCCAGCATCACTTCGGCCTGCGCACCGGCCATCATGCCCGCGCAGCCCGCGATCAGCAGGCCAAGATTGTAGGGGATTGCCACGCATAGCAGCGACACGACGATGGCGACCAGAGCCGCGACCACATGGGCCGGAGTGCGCATCATCGGGCCGATCATGGCCAGAAAGGTGATCGGCAGCGCGAAATCCAGTGCCCAGCTATCCGGGATCTGCGTTCCCAGGTAGGCGCCAATAAAGGTTGCCAGTACCCACATGGGCACCAGCGGCGAAACCGAGCCCATGAAATAGGTCATGCGCTGCGGAACCGACATGTCCGGTTCCTTTTCGAACTGGACGATCGAGCAGGCATAGGATTGGTCGACCGTAAGATAGGCGGCAAAGGCCCGTTGCCACAGGGGCGCCGCGCCCAGATAAGGCGTCAAAGACGCTGAATACATGGCCATCCGCAGGTTCACGGCCAGTGCCGAAACCAGAATGATGGCCGTGGGTGTGCCGTCCTGCAGCAGCTGCAGCGAAGCAAACTGCGCGGCGCCGGCAAATACGGCTGCGGTGAACACCATGGTCTGCAGAATGCTCAGGCCCGCCTCGGTCGCGAAGACGCCGAACAGGGTGCCGAAGGGCACCGCCACGAAGATGAACGGGGTCCCGTCGCGAAAACCCTGCCAATAGTATGACTTGGATGTGGAGGTTGCCATGGCTAGATCCTATGGTGGTCTGCGCAGCAGTAGCGGGTCAGCGAGAGGGTTGCAATTGGCCACCGAAACCGATCTGTCGGAATACATCATCGCCCCCGATCCCGGCGCGGCGCGGTTGACCCGCGCGGTCGAGGGGGTGGACCAGAACGGCGAGGTCAGCCGCATCTCGGTTGTCGAGGAGCGCCCGCTGACGATCTTCCTCAATTCGCAAGAGATCGTGACGGCCATGACTATCGGCGATTACCCGGAATATCTGGCGCTGGGCTTTTTGCGCAACCAGGGCATGTTGCGCCCCGATGACGAGATCACGCGGGTCGATTACGATGACGATCTGGAAACCGTCGTGGTGCGCACGACCCGCGAAACCTCGTACGAGGACAAGCTGAAGAAAAAGACCCGCACCAGCGGCTGCGCGGTGGGCACGGTGTTCGGCGACATGATGGAGGGGCTGGAGGGCGTGCGCCTGCCGCAGGTTCAGGTGCGCACCTCGTGGCTGTATGATGTGGCGGCCAAGATCAACCGCACGCCGTCGCTGTACCTGCAGGCCGGGGCGATCCACGGCACGGTTCTGTGCCGTGAGAGTCGCCCGCTGGTCTATATGGAGGACGTGGGCCGCCACAACGCGGTGGACAAGATCGCGGGCTGGATGTTGTCCGAAGGCGAGGCGTCCGGCGACAAGATCCTGTACACCACCGGGCGGCTGACCTCGGAAATGGTGATCAAGACGGCGATGATGGGCATCCCGGTTCTGGCTTCGCGGTCCGGCTTTACCGCGTGGGGCGTCGAAATCGCGCGCGAGGTCGGCCTGACCCTGATCGGCCGGATGCGTGGCCAACGTTTCGTCTGCCTGTCGGGCGAAGACCGGCTGCTGCGCGACGCGGACCCGGCCACCGTCCCGGTCGAGGACAGGAAGCATCGAAGGAAAAGCGCCGATGGAAGTTGAAGCATCACGCCCCCTCGGCGTCATACTGGCCGGAGGTCTGGCCACGCGGATGGGCGGCGGAGACAAAGGGTTGCTGCAACTGGGGGGGCAAAGCCTGTTGGCGCATGTGATCGACCGGTTGGCGCCGCAGGTGGCCGGGCTGGCGCTGAACGCCAATGGCGACCCTGCGCGCTTTGCCGATCTTGGCCTGCCGGTCCTGCCGGACAGCATCACGGGTTACGCCGGGCCGTTAGCGGGCGTTCTGGCCGGGTTGGATTGGGCGGCGGGGCAGGGCGCTGATTGCATCGTCACCGCTGCCGCCGACACGCCGTTCTTTCCGCGCGATCTGGTCGAGCGGCTGACGCGGGCGGCGCAGGGGCAGGCTCATCCGCTGGCTCTGGCCACCACGCCGCGCACCGGTGACGCGGCGCTGAAATCGGGCGGTGGCCGCCGGGTGAACCGGCACCCGACCTTCGGCCTGTGGCCCGTCGCTCTGCGCGACGATCTGCGCGCGGCCCTGACGGACGGGTTGCGCAAGGTGGTCCTGTGGACCGACCGCCATGACGGGCGCGAGGCGCTGTTTCCGGCCGACCCGTTCGATCCGTTCTTCAACGTCAACACGCCCGAAGATCTGATCCGGGCGCAGCACCTGTTGGAGCGGGCATGAGGGTTTACGGCGTCACCGGCTGGAAGAATGCGGGAAAGACCGGACTGGTCGAGCGGCTGGTGGCCGAGATCACCGGGCGCGGGTTCAGTGTCTCGACCGTCAAACACGCTCACCACGCGGTTGACGTGGACCAGCCGAGCACCGACAGCCACCGCCACCGAACCGCCGGGGCGTCCGAGGTTCTGCTGGCATCCAGCCGCCGCATCGCCGTGATGCAAGAGCTGCGCGGCGCGCCCGAGCCGCCGTTGGACGATCTTCTGGCGCGTCTGTCCCCGGTCGATCTGGTGCTGGTCGAGGGATACAAGCGCGCGCGCCACCCCAAGGTCGAGGCTTTTCGCGCCCAGCCCAGAAACCCGCTGATCGCCGCCGACGATCCGACGATCCGCGCGGTGGCCAGCGACACGCCGCTGGATCTGGACCGTCCGGTTTTCGATCTGAACGACACGCCTGCCATTGCCGATTTCATCCTGGCCGAGGTCGGCTTGGGGCCGCGGCCCAGCCCCTGACCATGCCCGAGGACCGGACCATGCCAAAGATTGCGCCTCCACCGTTGAAAAACGACTGTTTCGCCCTGCCGCCGGGGGTCGAATGGACCCCGGTCGATGACGCGCTGGCCCTGCTGCGCGACCGGTTGCACCCGGTTGCCGGCGTCGAGACCCTGCCCGTTGGTCAAGCCTGCGGGCGCGTTCTGGCGCAGGACGTGATCGCGCAACGGTCGAATCCGCCGCTGCCCAACACGGCAGTGGACGGGTACGGTTTTGCCGGTGGTCGGCCCGAGGGCCCGCATGTTCTGCCGCTGGCCGAGGGACGCGCGGCGGCGGGCGTGCCGTTTGCGGGGGCCGTGCCGGAGGGGCAGGCGCTGCGCGTTCTGACCGGCGCGCCGCTGCCCGAGGGGGTGGATACCGTCATTCTGGAAGAGGACGTGACCGTGCAGGACGGCCACATCGCCTTCAACGGTCCTTTGAAGGCTGGCGCCAACACGCGCAAGGCGGGCGAAGACGTGCAGGCCGGGGCCTTGGCTCTGTCTGGCGGGCGACGCCTGACGCCTGCCGATCTGGCGCTGCTGTCGGCGGTGGGCGTGGCCGAGGTCCCGGTCCGCACGCCCTTGCGCGTGGGGGTTCTGTCTACCGGCGATGAATTGCGTGATCCGGGTCAGGCCGCGGGGCCGGGCCAGATCTATGATGCGAACCGCCCGATGCTGTTGGCGATGCTGCAACGGATGGGTTTTGTGGCGGTCGATCTGGGCCGCGTGGGCGACGACCGGGCCGCGCTGCGGGACCGGTTGGACCAAGCTGCGCAACAGACCGACGCGATCCTGACCAGCGGCGGCGCTTCGGCGGGGGACGAGGATCATGTCTCGGCCCTGCTGCGCGCGGCGGGGGCCTTGCAAGAATGGCGCATCGCGCTGAAGCCGGGCCGCCCGCTGGCGCTGGGCCTGTGGCAGGGCACGCCGGTGTTCGGCCTGCCGGGCAACCCGGTTGCGGCGATGGTCTGCACGCTGATCTTTGCCCGGCCCGCGCTGGGCCTGATGGCGGGCGCGGGGTGGCGGCGACCGCAGGGCTTTGACCTGCCCGCCGGGTTCGCCAAGCGCAAGAAACCGGGCCGCCACGAATACCTGCGCGCCCGGGTCCGCGAAGGCCGGGTCGAGGTGTTTCATTCGGAAGGGTCGGGTCGCATCAGCGGGCTCAGCTGGGCCGAAGGGCTGGTCGAGCTGCCGGACGGCGCGCAAGACATCCAGCCCGGAGACCCTGTGCGTTTCATACCCTATGGCAGTTTCGGCCTGTGACGGTTTCGGTCTCGTGCGGGTTTTCCCCTGATGAGCGGGCCCGGGCGGCCGCGCTGTTCTGGCAGGCGTTCTCAGGCAAGCTGTCGCGCGTGATGGGTCCGGACGCCCGCGGGTTGGCCTTTTTTGAACGGGTGCTGAACCCCGGTTTCGCCCTGGTGGCGCGGGATGCGGATGGGCGGATGCTGGGGCTGGCCGGGTACAAGACCTGCGACGGTGGGCTGACGCAGGGAAGGCTGGCGGATCTGGCCCGGGTCTATGGCTGGTTCGGCGCCCTGTGGCGGGGCCTTGTCCTGAGCGTTCTGGAGCGCGACCTGAAGCCGGGTGTGTTCCAGATGGACGGCATATGCGTGGCGACCGAGGCGCGCGGGCAGGGTGTCGGGACTCTGCTGCTCAGGGCGATCAAGGACGAGGCACAGAGGCTGGGTATGCACGAGGTGCAACTGGACGTGATCGACACCAACCCGCGCGCGCGGACCCTGTACGAGCGCGAAGGGTTTCAGGCGATCGGGCAGGACCGTACCGGCCCGTTCAAACACCTGTTCGGATTCAGCTCGGCCACGAAAATGCGGTGGGTCCTGCCCGACGGTGGCTAGTCGAAGGTCCCGGCCACCCGGCCCAGCAGCATGAAGGCGCGCGCCGTGCGTGTGTCGCCCAAAGCGGTCAGGTCGGCGTCGCTGGCCTGAGGTTCGAACTCGGCGATCATGGTGTCGAAGCGGCGCAGGAAATGGTGCACCGCATCGCGAAAGATCGGGTCCTGTTTCAACCGCGCCGAGGTCAGCGCCAGGCACGACCGGTCGCGGATACCGCCCAACGCGGCGACCGCACGCCCGCGTTCGCCCTTGGCGAACTGGCGCCAGACCTCGGGGCGGGCCATGTCCGGACGCAGGTCGTCCATGTAGATGCCTTCCTGGCTGAGCAGAGTCAGCACGTCCTCGGCGGCCTGCACCAGTTGCGCGGTCTTGCGGTCCTTCATCGCGCGGCGCAGGGCGTTGAAGCCTTCGGTATCCTCGGCGGTTTCGGGAAAGTTCAGCGCGCGGATGAAAATGTCGGTGGGCAGAGGAGTCGTTATCTCTTCGGCCGGGGTGCCCAGTTCCAACGAGGTCTGGCCCGAGGGTGCCGCAGGTCTTGCCAGCGGCGCAAGATCCCGCCGCTTGCTGGAGAACGTGGCCAGCGTGCTTTGGGTGTGCCGGGCGGCCGCGGCGATTTCATCCAGTTTCCGGGCCACCGCGGGTTCGTAGGTGCTGGCCGAGCGCTGTTGCTGCGATACATAGGCCTGCCGGATCGCGTCGATCGCGGTCTGCAGCCGGGCGCTTTCTTCGCGCATGATGCGGCTGGCGCGCATGGCCAGCGCCGCGACCCAGATCATCGCCACCGGCATGAACACCGCCAGCAGCATCACGATGAAACTGCCGGCCTGCGTCTGTTCCGGCAGCACCAGAAAGACCACGGCCACCACCAGCCAGATCAGGCTGAGGGCCGCGGCCGCAATCTCGATCCCGGTGACGCTCGGTCGGCCTGGACGGTCATAGATGCCCAGCCAGGTGGGGCGTTTGCTGTCCTGATCAGGGTCTTGGCCCGACATGGCGCGCTCCGATCAGGCGTAGTGGATGCTCAGCACTTCGTACGAGCGCACGCCGCCGGGGGTGCGCACCTCGACGCTGTCGCCTTCTTCCTTGCCGATCAGGGCGCGGGCGATGGGCGATTTGATGTTCAGCAGGCCCTTTTCGATATTGGCCTCATGCTCGCCCACGATCTGCCAGGTCTTTTCCTCGTCGGTGTCCTCGTCCACCAAGGTGACCTTGGCGCCGAACTTGATCGCACCCGACAGTTTGGTCGGGTCGATCACCTCGGCCAGCGACAGAACGCCTTCCAGTTCCTTGATGCGGCCTTCGATGAAGCCCTGCTTTTCGCGGGCCGAGTGGTATTCGGCGTTTTCCTTCAGGTCGCCCAGTTCGCGCGCCGAGGCGATGGCCTCGATGATGGCGGGGCGTTCAACGGACTTGAGTTGCTTGAGCTCTGCCTCGAGCGCGGCAAAGCCCGCAGGCGTCATGGGGATCTTTTCCATATCTTCTTTTTTCCACGCACAAATTGAGTCGCCCCGCCGCATGAGACCAGCGTCGGGGCGAAAGATGGGTCGGCAATTACCTGACCCAAATATGGCGTGAAATGCAAGAGGCCAAGGGGTTTGGCCCCTGCAATCCGCAACTTAACGCCGTCGGGGCGGTGGGGGTTTCCGATTGTGACGATGCCCCAGCAGATCACCGCGTTTCCAGCGATGCGCCTCGGCGCCGAACCAGAGCATCTCAATCATATTGAACGACCTCGAATTCGATGCCGTTGTCATCGTCGAAATAGAACCGGCGGCCGGGTTCATAGTCGGCGTGGTTGTGCGGCTCGAAGCCCGCGGCGCGAACCTTGGCCTCGGTCGCGTCGATGTCCTCGACAAGCACGCCCACATGGTTCAGCCCGCCGACGATGTCATAGCTGCTTTCACCCGATGGTTTCGGGTCGGCCGGGGCGTAAAGCGCCAGATAGGTATGCGCGCTGCCCACATGCACGGTATAGCCGCCAGCGATGGCCGGGCCTTCCCAGCGGGTTTTCCATCCGAATACGTCCTGCATCCAGGCGGCAGTTGCCTGCGGGTTGCGGACGGTGAAGTTCGTGTGTTCCAGCGTCGCCATCATGGGGTCTCCTTTTCATGTTCAGGCTTGTTTCGACTCACCGTACTTCCTAAACCTAACTTTAGCTCAAGAGATTCTTCCAGGAGGAGATCATGCCCGCATCCGAAGGCCTTTCCATCGGCGCATTGGCACGCCGCACGGGGTTGGCGGTATCCGCCATCCGCTATTACGAGGCGCAGGGGCTGATTTCCCCCTGGCGCAATCCGGGCGGTCAGCGGCGGTATCAGCGCGCCGACATCCGTCGGCTGAGTTTCGTGATGATCGCCCAGCAGTTCGGTCTGACCCTGCCCGAAATCCGCGAGGTTCTGGCCGGGCTGCCCGACAACCGCACGCCCACGCCGGCGGATTGGAAAAAGATCAGCGTCGGCCTGCGCGCGCATCTGGACCAGCGAATCGATACTCTGCTGCGTCTGCGCGACAATCTGGACGGCTGCATCGGCTGTGGCTGTCTGAGCCTTCCGAAATGCGCGCTCTACAACCCCGACGACCGGGCCAAGGCGCATGGTAGCGGTCCCAGGTACCTGATGGGTGACGCGCCCGAGGGCTGATCTGCCGCATTGCAGCAATGTTACGCCGTGTTTTGATTGACCAAGGTCTTTTCCAGCAGGTAATCAGCCGGGAAACAAAATTTCGCCGAGCCCGCGCCCCAGGCGCCAATTCGGATAGTTAGCGGAGGAGCCCACGATGGCCGAAATTGAACGCGAAGCGATGGAATACGACGTGGTGATCGTGGGCGCAGGCCCGGCGGGCCTGTCGGCGGCCATTCGTCTGAAACAGCTGGACGCCGACCTAAACGTGGTTGTGCTGGAAAAGGGCTCGGAAGTGGGCGCGCATATCCTGTCGGGCGCGGTGCTGGACCCGTGTGGTCTGGATGCGCTGATCCCCGACTGGAAGGAAAAGGGCGCGCCGCTGAACGTGCCGGTGCGCGAAGACAACTTCTATATGCTGGGCGAGGCCGGCAAGCTGCGCATCCCAAACTGGCCGATGCCGCCGCTGATGAACAACCACGGCAACTACATCGTCTCGATGGGCAATGTCTGCCGCTGGATGGCCGAACAGGCCGAGGAACTGGGCGTCGAGATCTTCCCCGGCATGGCCTGTTCCGAACTGGTCTATGGCGACAATGGCGAGGTCAAGGGTGTCGTGGCAGGTGTCTTCGGGCTGGAACCCGACGGGTCCTATGGCCCCAACACCGAGCCGGGCATGGAACTGCACGGCAAATACGTCTTCCTGTCGGAAGGGGTGCGCGGGTCGTTGTCCAAGGAAGTGATCGCGAAATACGACCTGTCCGCCGGGAAAGAGCCGCAGAAATACGGCATCGGCATGAAGGAAATCTGGGAGATCGACCCCGCCAAGCACAAGGAAGGCAGCGTCACCCACACGATGGGCTGGCCACTGGGCGGCAATGCCGGGGGCGGGTCGTTCATCTATCACCTGGAAAACAACCAGGTCTATGTCGGCTTCGTGGTTCACCTGAACTACAAGAACCCGCACCTGTTTCCTTACATGGAATTCCAGCGGTTCAAGCACCACCCGGTGGTGGCCGACCTGCTGAAAGGCGGCAAGCGCGTGGCCTATGGCGCCCGCGCGATCACCGAGGGCGGATATCAGTCGATGCCGAAGCTGGTGGCACCGGGTGTCGCGCTGCTGGGCTGTTCGGCGGGCATGGTCAACGTGCCGCGCATCAAGGGCAACCACAACGCGATGCTGTCGGGCAAGGCAGCGGCCGAGGCCGCGTTCGAGGCCATCCAAGCCGACCGGTCGGGCGACGAGCTGTCCGACTATGAAGACGAGGTGCGCAACGGTGCGATCGGCCGCGACCTCAAGAAGGTTCGCAACGTCAAGCCGCTGTGGTCGAAATACGGCCTGACCGCTTCGCTGGCGCTGGGTGGCATGGACATGTGGACCAACACGCTGGGCTTCTCGCTGCTGGGGACGCTGGGCCATGGCAAGAACGACGCCGAGGCGACCGAGGATGCCAGCAAGCACACCCCCATCGACTATCCGAAGCCCGATGGCACGCTGTCTTTCGATCGTCTGACCAACGTGGCGTTTTCGTTCACCAACCACGAAGAAAGCCAACCCTGTCACCTGAAGCTGACCGACCCCGAGATTCCGGTGAAGGTCAACCTGCCCAAGTTTGATGAACCGGCGCAGCGGTATTGCCCGGCGGGCGTGTACGAAGTGGTGAAGGATGAGGCCGAGCCGCGATTCGTGATCAACTTCCAGAACTGCGTCCACTGCAAGACCTGTGACATCAAGGATCCCAGCCAGAACATCACGTGGACCACGCCGCAGGGTGGGGACGGACCGAACTACCCCAACATGTAGGCAAAAACCCGGGCAATGGCGGGGCCGTGAACGCTCGGCCATTGCCTCTGGCGGGCCAAGGCCCTAGCTTGTTCTGCAATCATAGGCAGACAAGGCAGGTATTAGGTGGTTTCACTGGTTCGTCGCACGGCGCTGGCCGTGTTTCTTGCGACAGCGGCTGTCGTTCCGGTTCACGCGGATTCCGGCGCGGGATCCTATCTGGCTGGACGCCAGGCCATCTATGAAAGCGACTACAAGGCTGCCGAGGAGTACTACTCCAAGGCCCTGATTTTCGATCCGGGCAACACCAAGCTCAAGGAAAGCGTGCTACTGGCGCGCGTGGCGCTTGGCGATGTGGAACGTGCATTGCCGATCGCCGAGGACATGGAGGCGAACGGGCAGCCCAACCAGGCCGCACGTATGGTTGTTTCCGCCAAACTGGTATCTGACGGAAAGTTCGACGAATTGCTGGCCCGTGACCCGGAAAATCAGGGCGTTGGCCCGCTGGTCGATGGGCTGATGACGGCCTGGGCGCATCTGGGCAAGGGCGAAATGACCAAGGCGATGGCGCAGTTCGATGAGGTCGCCCAGCAGGACGGTCTGCGGGAATTCGCGCTGTATCACAAGGCGTTGGCGCTGGCGTCGGTTGGCGATTTCGAGGGGGCCGAGGCGATCTTTGCGGCCGACGACAGTATCGTTGCGCGATTCTCGCGACGTGCAGCGCTGGCGCGGGTCGAAGTCTTGTCGCAGCTCAACCGCAACGACGAAGCCCTGCAATTCCTGGAAAACGTCTTTGCGGCGGGCAGCGACCCGTCGATCGAGTCCTACGTGGACACGCTCAGCGCCGGTGGCACCTTGCCATTCACCCATGTCGGATCGGCCACCGAAGGCGTGGCCGAGGTCTTTTTCTCGGTCGGGGCGGCGTTGAACACCGAGGCTGCACATGACTATGTGCTGCTATACGCGCGGATCGCGACTTACCTCCGGCCCGATCACATAGATGCGATCCTGCTGAGCGCGGAACTGCTTGAGCAGTTGAGCCAGTACGACCTGGCCGCCGAAGCCTATCGAAAGGTTCCCACGGATAGCAGCGATTTCCACGCAGCCGAGCTGGGGCGTGCCGAAATCCTGGCTCAGTCGGGGAAACCGGATGCGGCGATCGAAGTGCTGGAAAATCTGGCGGCCCGGCAGCCCAATCTGCCCAGTGTCCATGTCGCCTTGGCCGACCTGCAGCGGCGTCAGGAAAACTACGCCGCAGCTGTCACCTCGTATGACCGAGCCATCGAACTGACCGAAACCGGTTCGGGTGGCAACTGGTTCCTGCACTACGCCCGCGGCATCTGCCACGAACGGCTCAAGGCCTGGGACAAGGCCGAGGCGGATTTCAGGCGTGCCTTGGAGTTGAATCCGGATCAGCCGCAGGTTTTGAACTATCTCGGTTACTCGCTGGTCGAGCGGCAGGAAAAACTGGAAGAGGCGCTGGACATGATCGAGCGCGCCGTCGCGATCCAGCCTGACAGCGGCTATATCGTCGACAGCTTGGGCTGGGTTCTGTTTCGCTTGGGCCGGTACGACGAGGCGGTCGAACATATGGAGCGCGCCGTTGAACTGATGGCCGTGGACCCGGTGGTCAACGACCACTTGGGCGACGTCTACTGGGCCGTCGGGCGCACCCGTGAGGCCGATTTCCAATGGCGGCGCGCGTTGTCCTTCATCGATCCCGAAGATACCGATGGCGAGGCCGACCCCGACCGGATCCGTCGCAAACTCGAGGTCGGGCTGGACGCGGTGCTGGCCGAGGAAGGCGCGGCCCCCCTCAAGGTCGCCAATGGCGATTGAGGCCTTTGCGCCCGCGAAGATCAACCTTTCCCTGCATGTGACCGGACGGCGGGCCGACGGATACCATCTGCTGGATTCGCTGGTCGCCTTTGCCGATGTGGGAGACACGTTGATCCTGTCACCCGGGCCCGAGAATCGCCTGACCGTGACCGGCCCCCATTCCGCCGGGGTGCCGACCGACGACCGCAACCTCGTCTGGCGGGCCGCTCGGGCGATGGGATGGATCGGGCAAATCCAGTTGGACAAGGTTCTGCCGCATGGCGGGGGAATCGGCGGCGGCTCATCGGATGCGGCTGCGACTTTGCGGGCCATCGCAGGGGAAGACGCGGAAGTTCCGCTGGAAACGGCTTTGGCCCTGGGCGCGGATGTTCCTGTTTGTGTACTGGGCAGAGCAGCACGAATGCAGGGCATTGGTGACCGTGTCGCCCCGGTTGCATTGCCCGCTTTGCCCGCGCTGCTGGTCAATCCGGGTGTGCCGGTTCCGACGGGGCCGGTGTTCAATGCGCTGGATTCGCGCGACAATCCGGGTATGCCGGATGAGATCCCGGCATTCGAAACGCCCGAGGCGTGTGCTGATTGGCTGGCCGGGCAACGGAATGATTTGCAGGAAGCGGCAATAGGCTTGGCGCCCCAGATTTCAGACGTGTTGCAGGCGCTGGGTGAAACGCGGGACGTTCTGCTGGTGCGCATGTCGGGGTCGGGTTCGACCTGCTTTGCGCTGTACCCGTCCATGAAGGCCGCACATTTTGCGGCCTACGAGATTGGTGTTTCCCAGCCGGACTGGTGGTGTCGCGCAAGCGTCCTCAGTTGAGGCGGGATACGACGTAATCGGCCAGATCACCGAGCAGGTCGCGCAACTCGTGATCGGGCAGCGCGATCAGAGCGGTTTTGGCCTTTGCTGCCCATGCCAGAGCGTCTGTCCGGGTCTCCTCCAGGGTGCCGTATTTGCGCATGAGGTTCAGGGCCAGGTCCAGGTCTCCATCCTGTTGCCGGCCCTTCTCGATCGTGCGCTCCCAGAACGCACGCTCGTCGGGTGTGGCCTGGGCCACGGCCTTGATCACCGGGAGGGTCAGTTTGCGCTCGCGGAAGTCGTCGCCCACGTTCTTGCCGGTGGCCTTGCTGTCGCCCTGATAGTCCAGCAGGTCGTCGGCGATCTGGAAGGCGATGCCCAAGGCGTCGCCATAGCTGAACAGTGCCCGGACCTGTTCCTCGGACGCACCGGCGATCACACCGCCCACCTCAGTTGCCGCGGAGAACAGCGCGGCGGTCTTGCCGCGCACCACCTGCAGGTAGACGGCCTCATCCGTGCGCAGGTCGGTGGCTGCGGTCATCTGCAGCACCTCGCCTTCGGCGATGGTGGCCGAGGCATTGGCCAAGATGTCCAGAACCCGCAGAGACCCGGTTTCCACCATCAACTGGAAGCTGCGCGAAAACAGATAGTCGCCGACCAGCACGCTGGACTTGTTGTCCCACAGCAGGTTGGCAGTGGGTCGGCCGCGCCGCTGGGCGCTTTCGTCGACCACATCGTCGTGCAACAGCGTGGCGGTGTGGATGAATTCGACCGTGGCGGCCAAACGGATGTGATGATCGCCGCCATAGCCGAACAGCCGCGCGGCGGCCAGGGTCAGCATCGGGCGCAGGCGTTTGCCGCCGGCTTCGACCAGATGCGCGGTGACTTCGGGGATGCGGGGCGCGTGTTCCGAGGCCATGCGGGTGCGGATCAGAGTGTTTACCGCCTCCATTTCACCGGCCAAAATCTCGGCCAGTCGCTCATGCGGTTTCGAGATCGTGCTGATCGTCATCACACTCCTGATACAAGGCTCGACTTTCGTCCTGCCTTGCCCTTACATCCATCCCCATGAAAGAACTTCTGCGCAGCACCGATCCGACCATCATCGCCTTTGCATCCGCTCTTCTTGAGGGCGAGGATATAGACTGCTTTGAGATGGACGTAAATATGAGCGTCCTCGAGGGAGGCATCGGAATCTTTCCGCGCCGCCTCATGGTTCGGACCGATGACCTCGAGCGGGCAGAGCGGGTGATGCGTGACAATGACATTCCGCTGGGAAGATGACCGGGTTTCCAGACAGCGCGCTGACTTGCAACGACTTTCTGGGTGGCCGCCTAAAGCTGTGGCAGCCGCGAGACGGTTATCGCGCCGGTGTCGATCCGGTGCTACTTGCTGCCGCGGTTCCGGCCAAAGCCGGGCAGTCGGTGCTGGAGCTGGGCTGCGGGGCGGGCGCTGCGGTTCTTTGTCTCGTGACCCGCGTGCCCGGTCTGCGGCCGACGGGGGTCGAGCTTCAGGCCGACTATGCCGATCTGGCCGCAAGAAACGCGCAATGCAACGAGATCGATTTGTCCGTTCACGTGGCCGACCTGTCCAATATGCCGACTGATCTGCGTCAGCAGCACTTCGACCACGTGATCGCAAACCCCCCCTATTATCGGCCCGGTGCACATAGCGCGGCCGTCGATGCTGGTCGGCGAACGGCGCTGAGCGAGCAGACGCCGCTGTCCGACTGGTTTGACGCGGCGGCGCGCAGGCTGGCACCGCGCGGGTACCTGCACATGATCCAACGCGCGGAACGCTTGCCCGACATGCTGTCGGCCTGCGCGGGTCGGTTGGGCTCGGTAGAAGTTTTGCCCATCGCGCCGCGTATGGGGCGCGGGGCCGAGTTGCTGATTCTGCGGGCGCGCAAGGGCGGACGAGCGGATTTTCGGTTGCATGCGCCGCTGATTCTCCACAGCGGTGACCGCCATGAAAGGGACGGCGACAGCTATACCGACACGGTATCCGGCATCCTGCGCGAGGGCCGACCAATGCCCTGGCCGGACGCCCGATAGGCAATGACCAGCCGAAATTGTCGGATTTGAACAAGAATCCGAGCGTCTGCGGCGTGACAGGCTGGAAATGATGTGATCAACTTCCCATGTGATATTCAGAAACAGAGAAGGAGGATCGCCATGAGCGTAAGCGCACATCTGACGGAACTGAAGAAGAAGCACGAAACCCTCAGTCTCGAAGTGGAACAAGCCCAGCGCTCGCCCGGTATCGACGATCTCCACATTGCTCAACTCAAAAAGAAGAAGCTGAAGCTGAAGGAAGAGATTGAACGCCTGTCGGCTTAATGTCGCAGGCTGGCGCGTGCCGCGATTGCAGCGCCGCCGGTAACAAGCAATGCCGCGATCGCCAGCGTCCAGGACGGCGTGGCGATCCCGGCGACCACAAGCACCAGAGTTGACAGCAGGGGTGCCGCGTACGAGCTGGTGCCCAACATCTGGATGTCACCGTGCTTGACCCCGATATCCCAGACATAGAACGCCAGCCCAACGGGCCCCAACCCCAGGGCAACGGTCGACATCCAGGCCAGTGCGTCGGGGGGCCAGACTGTCTGCTCAAGGCTGAAATGCAGGATCCACGAGGCGATGGCGGTCAGCACGCAGAACACTGCTACCGAGCTGGTCGGCGTTTGACCCAACCTGCGCGACAATACGGAATACCCCGACCACGTAAGGGCACACAGAAGCGCGAGCGCATAGCCCGGCAGATGTTCGGCCTGAAACCCTGCGGTTCCGCCACCGGTGATGATCAGCGCGGCCCCGGAAAAGCCCAGACAAGCCCCGAGCAGATGGCCCAGACGTAGGGTTTCGCCGGGAAGCAACCCTGAGAAAAGCACGATCAGCAAGGGCCAGAGGTAGGCGATCAATCCGGCCTCGGCCGCAGGTGCCATGCGCAGGGCCGAAAAATACAGGGCGTGGTATCCGAACAAGCCAACCGTGCCGAAGGCGAATACCTTCCAACTGACCTGTTTCAGTTGCGCAAGTCCACCGCTGTGCCATGTCCAGATCAAGCCAAGGGTTCCGCCGATCGTGAAGCAGATGGCGTTCAGCAAAAGCGGCGGGGTCGGCGCCGAGCCAACCGTGAACAGCGCCAGCAGTGCCCACAAAAGGACGGCGGCAAAGCCGATGGCGGTGGCGTGGTTCTTTGTCATGCGGGGGGGATTTCCTCGACGGGTATGATTTCCAGACCGTCGGATATGTGCGCGGTTTTTTCGATCTCTGCAAGGAACCAATCCCGGAAGGCGGCAATCTGAGGGCGCGTCTCCTCGCCCGAACGGCACAGGAACCGGAAGCGGGCCTTGGTTTCGATGGCGGTTTTGAAGGGCATGACCAGCCGGCCTTCGATCACATCCTTGATGATCATCGGGCGCCGTCCCAACGCGACGCCGACACCCGCCACCGCGGCATCAATGGCGTGATCCGCGTTCGAGAAATGCGCGCCATGGGTCGGCGTGAAGTCCACCCCGACCGCGCGAAACCAGGCGGGCCAGTCACAGGGCGGGTTCAGGAAGTTGATCGAGTCATCGTGGATCAGCGGCGCTTTGGTCAGGTCCTGCGGCGTCGGAAACCGGGCCGCAAGCTCGGGCGTCATGACCGGCGTCAACCACTCTTGCCGCACGGGAACTGAATACAGCCCGTCATCCTGCCCATACCCGAACCGGATCGCGACATCCACGTCGTCGCGCTCGAAATCGAGATTGCGCAGCGTGGCTGAGAATCTCAGGTCGATCTCGGGATGGGCGCGGGCGAACTCGTAAAGGCGGGGGGCCAGCCATTTGGCTGTCAGGGCCGGCCCAGCGGTCACTGTCAGTGTTGTGTTGTCCTGCAGGCGGCGGGTGGCCGACCAAGCCGCCTGCAGCGCAGCAAACCCTTTTTCCGTGCCCGGGGCCAGGGTTCGTCCGGCCTCGGTCAGCTCGACTGCACGGTTCAATCGGCGGAACAGCGGCTCACCCAGATGCTCTTCCAGAGACTTGATCTGAAACGACAGCGCGGCTGGTGTCACGTTCAACTCGTCTGCAGCCTTGGCAAAGGACATATGGCGGGCGGCGGCGTCAAAGGCCCTGAGGGCGGTGAGTGGGGGAAGTCGGTCGCTCATCATCACATAAGATTTTCTAAACTGAAGGCGGAAAAACTCTCGTTTGTACCTATTAAAAACAACAGGCATGTTGAATGCAAGTCAAGTTCACCTTTAGTAGAAGGGAAAAGCCATGATCGAGATGACGACCAATCCTGCCGCACAAAAGGCAATTCTGCGCGCTCATCAAGAGCGCGGCAAGGCGATCCGGAGTTTCTGGAAGTGGGTTCTGGGTTCCCGCTGAACGCTGCGCGCGCGTTCTTACGGGATCAAAGGAGGGTCGACCCGTTGGGTCGGCCCGTTTTCATATAAGCCGCGATCAGACGAAAAACTGCGCGCCGTTGGCCGAAATCGTCGACCCGTTGATGAACTGCGAATCTTCCGAGGCCAGGAATGCGACGCAGCGGGCAATTTCCTCGGGTTCGCCCAAACGGCCTGCGGGGATCTGACCGATGATGGCTTCACGCACCTTTTCCGGAACGGCCATGACCATCTCGGTCGCGATGTATCCGGGGCAGATAGCATTTGCGGTGATGCCGGCGCGCGCGCCTTCCTGCGCCAGGGATTTGACGATGCCCAGATCACCGGCTTTGGTGGCGGCATAGTTCACCTGAGCGAACTGGCCCTTTTGCCCGTTGATCGAACTGATCACGATCACCCGACCGAACTTGCGCTCGCGCATACCGGGCCAGACGGGGTGTACGGTGTTGAACACCCCGGTCAGGTTGGTGTCGATCACCTGGTGCCACTGTTCCGGTGTCATCTTGTGGAACGGCGCGTCGCGGGTGATGCCGGCATTGGCGACAACGATGTCGATCGGGCCGAGCTCGGCTTCGACCTTTTCGATGCCCGCCTTGGACTCGTCATAGTCGGCCACGTTCCATTTATAGGTCGCAATGCCGGTTTCCTCGGTGAACTTGGCCGCGGCTTCGTCATTCCCCGCATACGAGGCGGCTACATTGTATCCTTCGGCCTTGAGCGCTTTGGAAATTGCTGCGCCGATGCCGCGGGTGCCGCCGGTTACGAGTGCTGTACGTGCCATTTAGGACTCCTCCAAATTTAATCGTGTTGGTAATTCTGTTACTCTGAGAGATTGAGTTGCGCAATATCGTTTCGTCGCGAGATGGCTCTTTCCGTTTGGTGATATTGTCGCATCCTAGGGATATTCCCGGAGTGTAACAAAAAAGGGCGCCCATTGGACGCCCTTATTCGTGACTTGTTAAAGCACTTAGACGCGCTCCACGCACAGGGCGACGCCCATGCCGCCTCCGATGCAGAGGGTTGCCAGACCCTTTTTCGCGTTCCGGCGCTTCATTTCGAACAGCAGCGTGTTCAGAACCCGGCAGCCGGATGCTCCGATCGGGTGGCCGATGGCGATCGCGCCGCCGTTCACGTTCACGATCGAGGGATCCCAACCCATGTCCTTGTTCACGGCGCAAGCCTGTGCCGCGAAGGCCTCGTTGGCTTCGACCAGATCCAGATCGTCAACCGACCAGCCGGCCTTTTCCAGCGCCTTGCGCGAGGCATAGATCGGTCCGACACCCATGATCGACGGGTCCAGCCCGGCGGTCGCATAAGACGCGATGCGGGCCAGCGGTTCGATCCCGCGCTTTTCGGCGTTGTCGGCTGACATCAGCAGGGATGCCGCCGCGCCGTCATTCAGACCCGAGGCGTTGGCCGCAGTCACCGAGCCATCCTTCGTGAAGGCTGGACGCAGCTTGGCCATCGCCTCCATGGTCGCGCCGTGACGGATGTACTCGTCACTATCCATCACGATGTCGCCCTTGCGAGTCTTGATGGTGAAGGGGACGATCTCGTCCTTGAACTTGCCGGCCTTCTGCGCGGCCTCAGCCTTGTTCTGGCTGGCCACCGCGAACTCATCCTGCATATCGCGGCTGATCTGCCACTTCTCGGCCACGTTCTCGGCGGTCTGGCCCATGTGGTAGCCGTTGAACGCATCCCACAGGCCGTCGCGGATCATGGTGTCGATGTATTTCATGTCGCCCATCTTGTGGCCCGCGCGCAGCGATGCGGCGTGGGGCGACAGGGTCATGTTTTCCTGACCGCCTGCGCAGACGATCTCGGCATCGCCCAGCTGGATATGCTGAGCGCCCAGTGCGACGGCACGCAGGCCCGAACCACAGACCTGGTTGATGCCCCAGGCCGCGCTTTCCTGCGGCAGGCCGGCGTTGATGTGCGCCTGGCGTGCGGGGTTCTGGCCTTGGGCGGCCGTCAGAACCTGACCCATGATGGTTTCGCTCACCTCGGACTTGTCGATCCCGGCGCGTTCCACGACGGCTTCGAGGACGGCAGCGCCCAGATCATGTGCGGGGGTGTTCGCAAAGGAACCGCCAAAGCTGCCGACGCCCGTGCGTGCGGCGGATGCGATTACTACGTTGGTCATACAGTCAATCCTTTACCGTCAAGGTCCTGTGGGAAATCTGACGGCGCAGGTCGCACAGAGCCTCTCTGGCGATGCAAGAGCGCCTCGTGATCCCCCGCTCCAGCACTTTCTGCCATAGCGCAATGCTGCACGTGCAGCAACGGACAGCTTGTCTCATGAGAAAGCCTCGGCTGGATAGCGCCCAAGGGAATTGGGTTCAACTTCCTGTTTTGGCTTCTTTTTCCGGTTGCCACGGGGCTTTCACCGTCGGAGCGCCGAATAGGTAGCCCTGCAGACAGTCCACACCGCTGGCCACCAGAAACTCGGCATCTTCACGCGTTTCGACCGATTCGGCGATGACCAGAATCTCGAATTCACGGGCGACGGCGATCAGCGCGCGCACCAGCGCCTGATTGTCCGGGTTGGTGCTGACACCCCGTACGAACTGCCCGTCGATCTTCGCCGCGTCAAAGAAGAACTCGCGAAAATACCTGAAGCTGAAGTTGCTGGCGCCGAAGTCATCCAGCGCAAAAGCGATCCCGCGATCCTGAAGCCGGTCCATGAAATCGATCACCAGTTCGGGAACCTGCATTGCCGAGCTTTCGGAGATTTCGAGGATAAGCCGCTCGCCCAGCGTTTTGTCCCGCTTGAGAAACCGGTCCAGGATCCGCGACCAGCGCGCGTATCCGATCGAGCGTGCGGACATGTTGACCGAAAGCCGGATTTCCGGATTGCGAGACAGGGCGCGCAATCCTTTTTCCAATGCTATGCAGTCCAATTCCCGGCCGATTGGTGTGTTTTCCACCTGCGGCATGAACTCCCGCGCGGGGATCACACGGCCGGTTTCGTCCAGCACGCGGATGAATGCCTCATAGAAGGCAACGCCGTGCGGGTCTCGTGCTTGCATGACGGGCTGGAACGCCAGGCGGCATTGCTGATGCTTGACAGCCTCGGTCGCCATTTGAACGGTCGAAGTATCTCGCGCGGCGACGGCCGAATTCAACGGGCTGTCCCCACCCTCTGGCAGATCTGCAAAGTCCTTTTTCCGCATCGACGCCGAATCCCCGTACGTGTCCGAAACCGGTCAGCACGTAGTTTCGGGTCGTACCGGTGAATTTGCGGTTAATGCGCGTCGGGAATCAGTCGGCGGGATCAGCGGGTCGTCTGGGCTGCGTGGCGCAATTCGACTACGGCGCCAATCACGGCGCCCAGGAAGCCTGTGCCCACCATAGCAACTCCAAGCATCATCACCGCCGGCGCAGGCTGCTGGCCAAGGGCGCTGAGCATCGCGATTACCAGGCCCAACAGACCGGTTGCGGTGAAGATGGCTGTAACGCGGGACATGGTGGAACTCCGAGCGAACAAACTTGTCACTTGTCCGGATATGGAGCACGCGCGCCGGAATTCAAGCGCCCGCCCGGCAGACGCCGCCAGTCTCAGGCCTGTTTTGCCTGTTGGTTGGGCAGGTTTTCGTCAAATTGCTCGAAACCGGGCGTTCCGCGATCTTCGGGGTGGCGGGCCAGGTGCTTGGACTTGATCTGCTCGGAGCTGTCGCGGCTGCCGTCATGGCTGTAGCCCGGCGGGGCAAAGCAATAGGCCAGCCGCTGTTTCAGGGTCAGGCCCGGCTGGGTCGCGTCGCGCCAGATGGCCACCCATTCGTGAAAGGCCACCCGCAGCGGGTTGAAGGTGCCGATATTGTGCACCAGGCCATAGTCGACCCGGTCGTGCTCCTGCTCGGGGACGAAGGTGCCGAACAGCTTGTCCCAGATGATGAACACCCCGGCATAGTTGCAATCCAGATAGCGCGCGTTGCGGCCGTGGTGGGCGCGGTGATGGCTGGGGGTGTTCATGACCGCCTCGAACCAGCGGGGCATCTTGCCGATGGCTTCGGTGTGGATCCAGAACTGGTAGATCAGGTTCAAGCCGCCGCAGAACAGCACCATCGCCGGGTGGAAGCCCAGCAGGATCAACGGCGCGCGCACAACCATCATGAAGGTGAAGGTATAGGTCCAGGTTTGCCGCAGGGCGGTTGTCAGGTTGTAGTGCTGCGAGCTGTGGTGGTTTACATGGCTGGCCCAGACCCAGCGGATGCGATGCCCGAACCGGTGCACCCAGTAGTATCGCAGGTCATCCAGCACAAAGCACAGGATGATCACCGGGATCGATGTGCCCAGATCCAATGGCGTAATCTTCCACAGCCACATGAAGAACCCATAGGCGATGAAGCCCAGCAGGAATCCGGACGCGATGTTGCCCGCTCCCATGATCAGCGAGGTCACGGCGTCGCGGGTTTCATACCGCCCGCCACGGCCCTTCATGGCGATCCACAGAAATTCGGCCAGGATTGCGGCGATAAAGAACGGCACGGCCCATTGGACGACATCGGGAAAGCTGATCTGGTCGGTCATGCGGGCTCCAGCAGGTGGCGCCAGTGGCGGCGCTCAGTTTCATCAAGGCGGACGGTGACGCCGGGGGTGGCGAAGTCGTGGAACTGGACCTCGATGCCCTCGGGGTGGTCGATCCAGTCGAAATCGCGCAGGTGGCGGGCCACTGTATCGGCGCCAAAGGACCACAACAGGCCCGGCCCGGTCTCGGTGCGCAGCAATGCGGCGTGTCCGTCATGGGCCAGGGTGACGTCGATGATGGTGTCGTCGGGGAAATGGCGCAGCCATTCGGCGCGCGCGACATCGGCGCTCAGCACGCGCTGGCGCGATTTGCCCGTCAGATGCAGCAGTGCGGTGATGCCGGCAATGCCACCGACCACCAGAACCAGCAGGATTTCCAGCGGCATGATGTCCTCCCGCGGTCAGAGTGCAAGCGGGGTCAGGCCCTGTCAAAGGTGGCGTTGCGTCAGGGGGTGTTGTGCGGCTCAAGCACTTCGTGCCGGACAACGCGCTCGACGAAGGGCACCAGCCCTTCGGGTCCCGAGGCGCGATCCTTGAGGTGAATGCAGATATCCGGCCGCCGCGCCGCGATGATGCCCACCAGTTCGCCGCGCACCTTGTCATCGAGGCCCGCGCCCATAATCGCGCAGGCGATGCGCGGTTCGGCGTCCAGTTGCCGCCGCACCTCGTCGGGATCATGCGCGCCCAGCCACCGGATCGGAAGATGCTCCAGTTGCCGCGCCACGTCGCCGATCACGTTGGGCAGCCGACCGATCAGTAAAACCACCGGTTTCATCTCAGCCTCCTGTCTGTTGCCAATGAAAAACCGGCCCTGTTCAGGCCGGTTCCAGTCTAGCACAAAAGGCCCGTCAGGTGGTCAGCTTTCGGGGTTCAGCAGGGCCGCGATGATCGCCTTGGCACTGTCCGAGTTCCATTCGGCATCGCCGATCAGCCGCGCGATTTCCTGGCCGTCGGGGTCGATGATTATGGTGATCGGAAGGCCGACGATGCCCATCTCGCGGGCGACGGCCTGCTTCGGGTCTTGGTGGCGGGGCAGGTTGGTGATGCCGTTTTCATCAAAGAACTTCTTGATCCCCGCGGGCGAGTTGCGCCCGGTGGCCAGCGTCAGAACCTCGAACTGGTCTCCGCCGAATTCCTCCTGCAACTCGGCGATCTGGGGCATCTCTTTTCGGCAGGGCGCGCACCAGGTGGCCCAAAAGTTCAGCAGAACGTATTTGCCGCGATAATCTGCCAGCGTGGCGGTGCCGCCGTCATCTTCCAGCAGGAATTCCGCGTCCGAGACCGGTTTCGGCTCGGAATGCAGGATCAGGCGTTTCAGGCTGCCGTCGCGCAGGTCGGCCAGGGCCTGCGTGTCGGCGGCCAAAGCGGCATTTGCACCCAGCGCAAGGGCCATATAAAGGGGGATCAGACGAAACAGGCGCATATCAACTCCGGGTTTTCCAGCATGACCGAACAATCCTCGAACCAGATGTGGGGCGGCCGCTTTGCCGCCGGACCAGACGCGATCATGGAGGCGATCAATGCCTCGATCGGGTTCGACCGACGGATGGCGGCCCAGGACATCGCGGGCTCGCGTGCCCATGCCGCCATGCTGGCCGCCACGGGCGTGATTAGTGATAGTGATGCCGAGGCCATTCGGGAAGGGCTGCTCACCGTTTTGTCAGAGATTGAACGTGGCGAGTTCCAGTTCTCGACCGCGCTGGAAGACATCCACATGAATGTCGAGGCGCGGCTGAAAGAGATCATCGGCGCGCCCGCAGGCCGCCTGCACACGGGCCGCAGCCGCAATGACCAGGTGGCGACCGATTTCAAACTGTGGGTCCGCGATCAGCTGGACGCCGCCGAATCCGGCCTGCTGGCCCTGATCCGCGCGCTTTTGGCGCAGGCCGAGGCCGGGGCCGATTGGGTCATGCCCGGATTCACCCACCTGCAGACCGCGCAGCCGGTGACCTGGGGCCACCACATGATGGCCTATGTCGAGATGTTCGGCCGCGACCTCAGCCGCGTGCGCGACGCGCGGGCGCGGATGAACGAATGCCCGCTGGGTGCTGCGGCGCTGGCCGGCACGTCCTTCCCGATCGACCGGCACATGACGGCGCAGGCGCTGGGCTTTGACCGGCCCGCCGCCAACTCGCTGGATGCGGTCAGCGATCGCGATTTCGCGCTGGAATTTTTGTCGGTGGCCTCGATCTGCGCGGTGCATCTGTCGCGGTTCGCCGAAGAACTGGTGATCTGGTCCTCGGCCCAGTTCCGCTTTGTCACCCTGTCCGACCGGTTCTCGACCGGATCGTCGATCATGCCGCAGAAAAAGAACCCCGACGCCGCCGAGCTGATCCGCGCCAAGGTGGGTCGGATCTTTGGCGCCAACACGGCGCTGATGATGGTGATGAAGGGCCTGCCGCTGGCCTATTCCAAGGACATGCAGGAAGACAAGGAACAGGTCTTTGACGCCGCCGACAACTGGATGCTGGCGCTGGCCGCGATGGAGGGCATGGTCAAGGACATGACCGCCAACCGCGACAGCCTGGCCGCTGCCGCCGGCTCGGGCTTTTCCACCGCGACCGATCTGGCCGACTGGTTGGTGCGGGTGCTGGGCCTGCCCTTCCGTGATGCGCACCACGTCACCGGATCGCTGGTCGCCATGGCCGAAAAGAAGGGCTGCGACCTGCCCGATCTGACGCTCGAGGACATGCAATCGGTCCACGCGGGCATCACGCAGGATGTCTATTCTGTCCTTGGCGTGGATAATTCGGTAAACTCGCGCCAGTCCTATGGCGGTACGGCCCCGGACCAGGTCCGGGCGCAGATCGCCCGCTGGAAGGAGATGCTGGAATGACAATCTTGCGTGTGATTGCCCTGATCGGGGCCGCCTTCACCTTGGCGGCCTGCGGCGCTGACGGAGAGCCCGTCCAGCCGACCCTGAACGCCAATGTGGGCGTTTCGACCAGTGGCACATATGTGAGCGGGGGCGTCGGCCTGCACCGAGGCCCCCTCAGCGTGTTTCTGGGGATCTGAACGCTCTGCGGTTGAAAGCGACGTGCCAGTCGCCATTTAGCAAGTGATCCAACAAATGAAGGCAGCGAAATGAAACCACTCGGCCTTATCCTGTCGCTTGCCATACTGGCGGCGTGTGAGACCACGAATCCGCCGCGTTCGCAGCCAGTAGAAGAGCCCGCGCGCTCGGGGGCTGGGGTGTCCGTATCCGGATACGCGCGGGCCGGGGTGTCGACGAATTTCTGAATGAGCCGTTGATGCGTTCAGCCGGCCACTGGGTGCCCGCGCTGCCGCAGACACTCGATCAGAATGTCACGCCGGGTGTTGCGCATCTCGGCGGCTCCGGCGACGGCACCTGCCGCTGATCCCACTGCTGCGCCGGCTATGGCGCCTTCTGTGTTTCCAACCGTGTCGTCCGAAATGCCTGCCAGTGCGCCGATCCCGGCGCCTATCAAGGCCTGTGTCCAGGTTTCCGGGTTCCACAGGTCCTGGGACTTGGCCAATGCGCGGCACTGATCCAGATCGGCGGCGTAAGCCGGGCCCGGCTCGGCAGACAGGACGGGTTGGTGTTGGGCCCCGGTGCCGCTGCATGCGGCTGTGACCAGGGCCAGCGGCAAGACGGTCAATGTGAATCGTTCCTTGAACAGCATGAGTTGTCTTTCCTTGTCGGTATTCCGGCGGGACCCGGAGCCACTTCCTTTTGCTGTGGCTTCGGCCCCTATACGAGGGCGTGCCGGGCGGGTTCAGATGTGGCCCAGGCCACGATGAGCCAAGGCCACGATGTAGAAAGCCAGGATGAAATCCAGAATCTCGATCAGTCCCAGCATCAGCGGAATTGAGTCGGGTGATGTGGGGAAGACGTGACCCAGGTCCAACAGGACCACGAAGATGTATCCCCAGGCCGCCACGATGGCGCCCCAGCTTGCCGTTGCCGAACCGCGCAGCATGGCCACCGCCGACCCCACGGCCAGCAGGGCAAGCGCGATCAGAAAGGCGTTGAAACCCCAGAATACCGTTCCGCCCAGTCCGGAAAAGTCGCGGGTCTCGATCGGGCCGCCGGGGACCAGCGTGACAAAGCTGGCAACGAGGACAAGCATCAGTTTGGCGGCTGTCGCCGTGGGTTGGGACGCCATAGGCCGCGTTGGGCCGGTGTTGATTTGTGACGAATGCACCATGACAGAATCCTTTTAATGACTTGCGGGTCATAAATGGAGATGGCGTTACTGACCGTCAAGTCATTAAAAGATTGAATTTGCGTGACGCCGCGTCCAATCTGCGTCAAGAGAGGCGCGCCGGAAGAAAATCGGGGGGCAAGATGCCGAAGATCGTCGATCGCGAAGAGATGCAGGGGCGGATATTGGATGCCGCCATGGCCTGCTTTCTGGATCAGGGCTATCACGCCACCAAGATGCAGGACGTGGCCCATCAGGCCGGGATGGCCAAGGGCACGTTGTATCTGTATTTCCAAAGCAAGGAGGCTTTGCTTCTGGCGTTGCTGCAGCGGTATTTCGAGGATATCCGCGCTCGCATCAACGACATCCCGGCCCCGCAGACGCTGGACCAGTTCATGACCGGGCTACGTCTGTCCATGCCCGCTGACCGTCTGGCGGCGACGCGGCTGTTCTTTGACGTGCTGGGCCCCGGATTTCAGGACCCGCGCGCGGCCGAGATCATCGGCGGGTTCTTCGCCTGGCTTGCCGATCATTATGCTGCTCAGTTCGCCCCATTGATCCGCGCGGGTGAAATCCGCGGCGATCTCAGTGCGCTGGCCGCCGCGCAGGCGGTGACGGCGATGCTGGATGGATTAGTAATCCATCTGGCGATCTTCGGGGGCGATGAAAGCGATTTTGAAGCGCGGCGCGACGCGACCCTTTCGTTGCTTGAGGCCGGCCTGCGCGGATAAGCCGTTGCGCCCGACTTCTGTGCGGTTCGCACCGGATTGCATGCCCGCGATGCAAATCCCGTTGATCCACAGGCCTGTTTTGGTCTAAGCGCGCAGATATGGATCACTTTCTCTACCGCGATGGCGTGTTGTGCGCCGAGGACGTCCCGGTCGCCGAGATCGCGGCTGCGGTCGGCACGCCGTTCTATGTCTATTCCACGGCGACGCTGCTGCGGCACTACAACCTGTTCGACGAGGCGTTGGCAGGTACCGACCACGTGGTCTGTTATGCGATGAAGGCCGCCAGCAACCAGGCCATTCTGAAAACGCTGGCGCAAGCCGGCGCGGGGATGGACGTGGTTTCGGGCGGCGAGTACCTGCGGGCCAAGGCAGCGGGTGTGCCGGGCGAAAAGATCGTGTTCTCGGGCGTCGGCAAAACGGCCGAGGAAATCCGCATCGCGCTGACCGGCGGGATTCGCCAGTTCAACGTCGAATCCGAGCCCGAGATGGAGGTGATCAACGCCGTCGCGCAGAACCTGGGCGTGATCGCGCCGATCACTGTTCGGGTGAATCCGGACGTCGACGCCAAGACGCACGCCAAGATCGCCACCGGTAAATCCGAAAACAAATTCGGCATCCCGATCGCCCGTGCACCCGAGGTCTATGCCCATGCGGCCAGCCTGCCCGGCCTCAAGGTGGTGGGCATCGACGTGCATATCGGCTCGCAACTGACCGATCTTGAGCCATTCCGCCTGGCCTACTCCAAAGTCGCCGAGCTGACCGAACAGCTGCGCGCACAGGGCCACGACATTCACCGTCTGGACCTGGGTGGCGGGCTGGGCATTCCCTATGCCCGCTCGAACGAAGCACCGCCGCTGCCGTTGGAATACGGTGCGATGATCAAGGAAACGCTGGGCCATCTGGGCTGCGAGATCGAGATCGAGCCGGGCCGTCTGATCGCGGGCAACGCGGGGCTGATGGTGTCGAAGGTGATCTATGTGAAGTCGGGAGAAGGGCGCGATTTCCTGATCCTCGACGGGGCGATGAACGATCTGATCCGCCCGGCCATGTACGACGCCTATCATGACATCGTTCCCGTCATCGAGCCCGCGCCGGGGGTCGAACAACGCCCCTATGACATTGTCGGGCCGGTCTGCGAGACCGGGGATACCTTTGCGAAACAAAGGGCGATGCCACCGCTGAACCCGGGGGATCTGGTCGCATTTCGCAGCGCCGGCGCCTATGGCGCGGTTATGTCCAGTGAATACAACACCCGGCCCCTGATCCCCGAAGTTCTGGTTCATGGCGATCAATTCGCGGTTATTCGTGAACGGCCAACCTTTGACGAAATCATAAACCGCGATACCATACCTGAGTGGCTGTGACGCGATAACCGCGCGGGCCCGACCCGGAGGCCTGACGTGACCGACACTCGCAACCTGCCGATCCCCAGACTGTCCCTGTTGCTGACGCGCACGGGGATGCTGGCCGAGCAGGTGATGCGCGCTTTTTGGCCGTTCCTGTCGATTGCGGCCCTGATCATGGCGGCCTTGCTGCTGGGCCTCCACGACCTCGTCGGCGTTGAAACCGTCTGGATCATCGGAGCCGCATCCATTCTGGCGTTTACGGTTGCATTGGTCTGGGGCGCGCGGAGGTTTCGGTTCCCTACCCGCACGCAGGCGCTTGTCCGACTGGACGAGACACTGCCGGGCCGTCCCATTCAGGCGTTGCTGGACGATCAGGCCATCGGGGCGATGGACGAAGATTCGCGCGCTTTGTGGCAGGCCCATCAGGCGCGCATGGCCGCCCGCGCCGCGCGGGCAGGACCGGTCAAGCCTGACCTGAACCTTGCCGCTCGTGACCCCTACGCGCTGCGCTATGCGGCGCTTTTGGCGCTGGTGGTCGGATTGCTGTTCGGATCGTTCTGGAAAGTTGGATCGGTCGCCCAGATGACACCCGGCACGGCCGTAGCCGGCCAAGGCCCCAGCTGGGAAGGCTGGGTCGAGCCACCTCGCTATACCGGCCTGCCGACGCTGTATCTGGCCGATCAATCCGGTCCGACGCTGACAGTGCCACAAGGCAGCCGCGTCACTTTGCGCTTCTATGGCGAGGTCGGCGCGCACAGCTTGACCGAAACCAGTTCCTCCGCTTCCACCACGACAGCAACCGATCCGGATCAGGAGTTTGTCGTCGAGCGTTCGGGCCGATTGTCGATCGAGGGCCCTGCAGGACGTGACTGGGGTGTCGAGGTCATTGTGGACGCGCCGCCGGTAATCGCCGTGGCCGAACCCGCCACCGCCGAGGCTGGTGGCCAGATGAAACTGCCGTTCTCGGCGCGTGACGATTATGGCATCCTGTCAGGCACCGCGTTGATCGAGTTGGACCTGTCTGCGGTCGATCGTCGCCATGGTCTGGCCGTTGAGCCCGAACCTCGCGACGCGGTCACCGTCGACCTGCCCATGCCGATCGCTGGTGACCGGAGCGATTTCACGGAAGATCTGATCGAGGACTTTTCGGAACACCCTTGGGCGCACCTGCCGGTCAAGATTACCCTTTCGGCCGTCGATGCCGCTGATCAGGTGTCGGAGTCGGATGTCTACCGAACCGACCTTCCTGCCCGCCGGTTCTTTGATCCGCTGGCTGCGGCGGTGATTGAACAGCGCCGCGATCTGCTGTGGTCGCGCGACAATGCCAAAAGGGTGGCTCAGCTATTGCGGGCTGTTTCGCACCGGCCCGAGGATGTCTTCCGTTCGGAAACCGCATATCTGCGACTGCGCTACATTCTACGCCGGTTGGAAACCTTTACGGAATTCGGCCTGGGCCCCGAACAGCAGACCGAGATCGCGCAAGCCTTGTGGGATCTGGCCATCCTGATCGAAGAAGGCACGCTCGCCGATGCGCTGGAGCGGATGCGTCGCGCTCAAGAACGTCTGACCGAAGCGATGCAGAACGGTGCCAGCGATGAGGAGATCGCCGAGTTGATGCAGGAACTGCGTGAAGCGACCGACGAGTATCTTCGTCAGCTGCAGCGGCTGGCGCAGGAAAACCCGGACGGCCAGCAGGGCCAGCAGAACCAATCCGGTGAATCCATGCAGATGACGCAGGATGACCTTCAGCGGATGATGGACCGGATCCAGGAACTGATGGAGCAGGGCCGCATGGCCGAGGCCCAGCAGGCGCTGGAGGAGTTCCAGCAGATGATGGAAAACATGCGGGTGACCCAGGGCCAGGGACAGGGGCAACAATCCGAAGGCCAGCAGGCCATGGAAGGATTGGCCGAAACCCTGCGTGAGCAGCAGGGCCTGAGCGACGAGGCCTTCCGTGACTTGCAGGAGCAATTCAATCCCGGCGCGCAGGCCGGTGAAAGCCAGGGCAATGAAGGCCGCTCGGGCGGTCAGGGGCGCGGCCAGAGCCATGAGGGTCAGGGCGGCCAGGGCCAAGGATCGGATCAGGCGGGCGAAGGCCAGCAAGGGCAAGGGACTCTGGCTGACCGCCAACAGGCGCTGCGCGATGAACTGAATCGCCAGCAGCAGAACCTGCCGGGCGCCGGAACACCCGAAGGCGACGCCGCACGCGAGTCGCTGGGGCGTGCAGGTCGTGCCATGGATGAGGCCGAAGATGCCCTGCGGAGCGACGACCTTGCCGAAGCGATCGACCGCCAGTCCGAAGCAATGGAAGCGTTGCGCGAAGGGATGCGCGAGCTGGGTGAGGCCATGGCCCAGAACCAGCAGAACCAGCCCGGTCAGGGTACGCAGGAAGGCGACATGCAGGCCAACAACCGCGATCCGCTGGGTCGGAATCCGGGCGCTGCGGGCTCGATCTCGACCGAGGAGAACCTGCTGCAGGGGGATGATGTGTACCGCCGTGCCCGCGAGTTGCTGGATGAAATCCGTCGCCGCACGGGCGAAACCGACAGGCCCAGGATCGAACTGGAATACCTCAAAAGGTTGCTCGAGCGGTTCTGACCGGCAGAGTTACTCGGTCGCGGAGCCAGCCTGCGATTCCAGCCAGATCCGGGCCTGATCGACCATCGAGACATACGACTGCAACACAGGCTCGGCCTGGGGAACTGCCTCGCTGATCTGGCGGGCGTTGCCGTAGATCAGGAATAGGATGACCCCGATGATCAGGATCAGCGCAAAGCCCCGCAGGAACCCGCCCGATTTCCGCGGCGGGGCTTCGGCGGGCTCTGCCGCGGTCGGGGCGTCGTCGCTGCGCAAAGTCGAATTGATGCTGTCCACATCCGGCAGCGCCTCTTTCTGACCGGTTCCCGAGGCGGTTTCGGTCGCCGCAGGAGGTTTGGGCTTGGGGGCCGGTTCCGGCTGCTGATCCAGGCCCAGATCCGGCTGGCTTTCCAGGCCGGACCCTTCCTTGGCGCGCAGTTCGGCCTCACGCGCGGCTTCCTCTCGCAGGATTGTCGCAACGGCCGGATCGACGTTGCCGGTCGGAGCGGCTGGCCGGGCTTCGTCCGTGGGTTCGGGATCGGGCTGTTCGGCTTCGACCTGTTCGTCTTCTGCCTGCTCCGGTTCCGGCGCAGCAGCTTCGGCGGCCGGCGGCTCAGACGTATCCGAGGGCGCGCTTTCGGCCGGCCCATCATCGGTTTCGGCCGCGACAGGCTCAGCCTCCGGGTGTTTGGGTTGGAACCAGGTCTGCTCGCAGCTCGAGCATTGCACGTCTCGGCCTTCTTCCGGAATGACCTCATCCGGAACCTCGTACTGGGCATTACAGTTCGGGCATGTTAGTCGCATACTGCCTCCCCGGCCGCCAGCGGCCTGTCGTCGTTTTTCCAAGAATGATAATCCGTTAAGGCGAAACAGCAAAGCGCGTTTTCGGCCCGGTGGATCAGGTGTCGCCAAATGGACTCGGTGCAGGCATTGAAACCGTGGTCGTGCTCGGGCAAGAAGGGCGCAAGCAATATTGAGGGCAGGCGTGATCGAGCTTGAAAATGTCAGCTACAGCTATGGCGGCGGTGAACTTCTGAGCAATGTCTCGGTCCAGTTGCAGCCGGGGTCGTTCCATTTTCTGACCGGCCCGTCCGGAGCGGGCAAAACGACCCTGTTGAAACTCTGCTATGGCGCGTTGCTGGCCAGTTCGGGGCGGATCAGCGCCTTTGACCAGGACATTGCCCGACTGGACCGGGACCAGATGGCCCTGCTGCGCCGCCGCATCGGTGTCGTTCATCAGGACTGCCGGTTTCTGGACCACATGACTCTGGCTGAGAATGTCGCCCTGCCACTGATGGTGTCGGGACGCTCTGTCGAGTCCGAGCAGGAAGATCTGACCGAACTCCTGTCCTGGGTCGGTCTTGGTGGCCGCCTGGACGCACTTCCGCCGGAGCTTTCGGGCGGCGAGCGGCAACGGGCTGCACTGGCGCGGGCGGTCATCCTGTCACCGGACGTGGTGTTGGCCGACGAACCCACCGGCAACGTCGACTGGGAGATGTCCCAGCGTCTGCTGCGTCTGCTGATCGAGCTGAACCACATGGGAAAGACCGTTGTGATCGCCACCCACGATCTGAGCTTGATCCGGGCGGCCAAAAGCCAGGTGCAGGCCCGGGTTCTTCGGATCTCACAGCGGCGGCTACAACTGGCGGGGGCGGATCTATGATTGCCGATGACATTCGCGCCCTGCTGCGCCGGGACGCCCGGGCCGACCGCGTGGTGCCGCCAACCGGATTTACGGCGCACCTGACCCTTTTCGTGTCAGGTGCGATGGCCTTTCTGACAGTATTCGCGCTGGCTCTGTCGCTGGCCTCGGGCCGGTTGGCCGATCGCTGGGCCTCGGAATTGGCCGGAGCAGCCACTCTGCGGATCAATGCGCCTGCTGAACAGCGTGCCGCGCAGACCGAGGCCGCTCTGGAGGTTCTGAAACAGACCTCAGGCGTGGCCTCGGCCCGCGCGCTCAGCGCCGAAGAACAGGCCGCGCTGCTGGCCCCCTGGTTCGGGCCCGATCTGCCGCTGGACACGCTGCCGGTGCCGCAGCTCATCGAAATCATCGAGGGCGAACCGGGGTTGGACACGATGGGCCTGCGCCTTCGGCTGGCGGCCGAGGTGCCAGGCGCGGTTCTGGATGACCATTCCCGCTGGCGCGAGCCGCTGGTCGATGCAGCCACCTCGTTGCGGCGGTTGGGCTGGATCTCGATCCTGCTGATCGGCGGGGCCACGGCGGCGATGATCACGCTTGCGGCCAATGCCTCGCTTGCGGCCAACGCCCAGATCATCGAGGTGCTGCGTCAGGTCGGTGCACGCGACCGTTTCATCGCCGGTGCTTTCGTGCGGCGCTTCACCTGGCGCGCGTTTTTCGGTGCCGTGGTGGGGACGGTTCTGGGCCTGACCGGGGTGCTGCTGCTGCCCGAGGCATCGGATGCGGGTGGTTTCCTGACGGGCCTTGGATTCCAGAGCGCCGACTGGTTGTTGCCCGCTGTGATCCCCGTTTTGGGCGCAGCCGTGGCCTTTGCCGCCACATGGTTGGCGGCCCGTCGCAAATTGAAGGAGCTTTCGTGATGGCAATGGCGGTCCAATGGGTGCGCTCGCTGATCTTCATGGTCACGATCTACGCATGGATGGCGGTTCTGGGCCTGGTGTTCGCGCCCTATGCGCTGTTCTCCAAGCGCGGGGCGCTGCGCGCCTGCAAGACCTATGCGCGCACGACCATATGGCTGGCGCGCTGGATGGTGGGCATTCGCGGCGAGGTGCGCGGCAACGCGCCCACGGGTGAAGTGGTGATCGCCGCCAAGCATCAATCCTTCTTCGACATCATCCTGATCTTCGACGCGATCCCCCATGGGAAGTTCATCATGAAGCGCGAACTGCTGTGGACCCCGATCATCGGCATGTATGCCCGTCGACTGGGTTGTATTCCGGTCAATCGCGGCAAGCGAGGCGCGGCAGTGGCCAAGATGGTCAAGGACGTTTCCAAAGAGTTTACCGAGCCCGGGCAACTGGTGATCTATCCGCAGGGCACCCGTGTGGCGCCGGGGGTCTACAAGCCCTACAAGGTCGGCACCGCCGTTCTGTACGAGGGGCTGGGCTTCCCCTGCGTGCCGGCGGCCACCAATGTCGGTGTCTTCTGGCCTCGGTCGGGGATTCTGCGCAAACCCGGCCATGCGATCGTCGAGTTCCTCGACCCGATCGAACCGGGCGTTGATCGCGACTCGTTCCTGGCCCGGCTGGAAGAGGTGATCGAGACGCGTTCGAACGCGCTGATGCGCGAAGTGGGGTTTGATCCGGATGCAGTACATCAATGACATCACCGCGCTCGAGGCGCTGTACGGCACCCCCGGCGCGGCCTCGATGCGGAAGGTTGCGCGGCAACTGACGCCGCTCTACCGCAAATGGATCATGGCGTCGCGGCTGTGCGTGCTGTCCACAGTGGGCCCCGAAGGCGTGGATGGCAGCCCCCGGGGCGATGACGGCCCGGTGGTCATGGAACTGGACCCCGGTACCCTGGCCTTGCCCGACTGGCGCGGCAACAACCGCCTGGACAGCCTGCGCAACATCGTGCGCGATCCGCGTGTGGCGCTGATGTTCATGGTGCCCGGCTCGAACAACGTGGTGCGGGTGAACGGTACCGCCCGGTTGACGGCCGACGCCGACCTGCGCGCCCGGTTCGAGAAAAAGGGCAAGCAACCGGCCACGGTGATCGTTATCGAAATCGGGGAAATCTACACGCAATGCGCCCGGGCCCTGATGCGGGCTGAAACCTGGACCGGCGGCGATCTCAGCGCCGGGTTGCCGACGGTGGGCGAGATTCTGGCCGAGGTGTCGCAGGGCGAAGAAGGCGGCGCACGCTATGATCGCGAATGGCGCGCGCGCGCCGCAAAGACGATGTGGTGATCACGCTGCCGCCGCGCCCAGCCGGGTGACCCGCGCGATCCATTTCTGAACGCTGTCCTGCTTGGGGTAGCTGGCACCGGAAAACCAGGTGAACCGCGTCGGCTTGAACCCGACGAACCCCAGAACCTGCCCGCGCATCTGGTGAATCAATGCCCTGCGGTAAACCAACCGCATGAACCAGCCCGGCGTGTCCGAGGTGATGATGACGCGCGCCGATCGGCCGTCGAGCATCGGCGCCGGAAATCCCAGTTTGTTGGGATTGCGGGTGTCGAACGTACGGCCCGGGATGAACATCCGGTCGATCAGCCCCTTGAGCTTGGCGGGCAGGCCGCCCCACCACATGGGCGTGGTCAGAACCAGGTGATCGCTCCATTCGAAATCCTGCAGAACCTGTTCCAGAACCGGCTCCAGCGGTTTGAAATCATGATAGTTGCCCTGTCCGAAATCGAAATCGAACTCCAGCTCGCTGAGGTGGACGATCTTTACGTCATGGCCCTTGGCGCGGGCGGCTTCGGCATAGGTGTCGGCAAAGGTGCGCGACAGGCTGCTTTCGGCGGGGTGACCGTCGAGGATGAGAATTTTCTTGGGCTGCATCGGGGTTCTCCTAAAATTGACCACGGTCAGTTTATAGAATCAAAAATTGACCACGGTCAATATTAAATTTGACCACGGTCAAAAAACATGCGAACAAGCCTAATGCAGAAGACGATTCAGAAACGAACCCTGAAGACCCGCGCCAAGCTGCTACAGGCGGCGGCGGACGTGGTGCAGAAAAACGGATACCAGGCGTTGCGCGTGGAAGAGGTGGTACAGGCCGCCGGTGTGGCCAAGGGCACCTTCTTTGCCCATTTCCACGACAAGGACGCGCTGATGGAGATCCTGATCGGCGAAAAACTGGACTCCTGTCTGGATCAGGCGCAGGCGTCGGAAACGCCGAATACCGTGCCGCAGATTATAGTGGCCCTGGCCCCTGTGCATGATTTCATGATGTCCGAACGCTATGTGTTCGACCTGCTGATCCGTTATTCCGGTGCCGCCGCGATCTCTGAAATCGGGCCGATCGCCTATTGCTTCGAGAAATACTTCCGGATCGTGATGATGTGGCTGGATCAGGCCGAGGTTAGACAGGACGTGTCGACTGACCTGCTGGCCGAGGGCGTGCAGGCCTTTGCCATCCAGGCCATGTCACTGAAATTCTGCGCCCTGCATTCGGCGACCACATTCACCGACCGGCTGGAAACCTATCTGCGGGCGTGGCTGACTCCGGCGGCCTGACCGCCGGAGCCGAACTCATCAGGCGTGGATCGGACCATCGCCGCAGGCCAGCGCCGCTTCGCGCACGGCCTCGGAATAGGTCGGGTGCGCGTGGCAGGTCAGCGCCAGATCCTCGGCCGAGGCGCCGAACTCCATCGCAACGCAGACCTCGTGGATCAGGTCGCCCGCGCCGGGGCCGATGATGTGGCAGCCCAGGATGCGGTCGGTCTCCTTGTCGGCCAGGATCTTTACGAACCCGTCGGCAGCAAAGTTCGCCTTGGCGCGGCCATTGCCCATGAAGCTGAACTTGCCCACCTTGTAGGCGCGGCCCTGCTCCTTGAGGGTGGCTTCGGTCTCGCCGACATTGGCGACCTCGGGCCAGGTGTAGATCACGCCCGGAATGACGCCATAGTTCACGTGCCCATGCTTGCCCGCGACCACTTCGGCGGCGGCCATGCCTTCGTCCTCGGCCTTGTGGGCCAGCATCGGGCCTTCGATCACGTCGCCGATGGCGTAGATGCCCGGCACGTTGGTCTGCCAGTCCTTGCCGACCTTGATCTGGCCGCGCGGAGTCAGCTCGACCCCCAGCGCCTCCAGACCCAGCCCGTCATGGAACGGCTTGCGCCCGGTGGCGACCAGAACGGTGTCGGCCTCGATCACGTGCTCGCTGTCATCCTTGCGCAGCTTGTAGGTCACCTTGGCCTTGGTCTTGGTGGCCTCGGTCTTTTGCACGGCGGCGCCCATGACGAAGTTCAGGCCCTGTTTTTTCAGGATGCGCTGGAAGGTCTTCTGCACCTCGGGGTCCATGCCCGGGGTGATGACGTCCAGATATTCGATCACCGTCACCTCGGCGCCCAGACGCTGATAGACCGAGCCCAGTTCCAGCCCGATCACGCCTGCGCCGATCACCACCAGCTTTTTCGGGATCTTGCCCAGCTCCAGCGCGCCGGTCGAGGTCACGACGACCTTTTCGTCGACCTCGACGCCGGGCAGCGACGCCGCCTCGGAGCCGGAGGCGATGATGATGTTCTTGGCCTCATGCACCTCATCACCGACCTTGACCTTGCCCGCCGCCGGGATCGAGCCCCAGCCCTTGAGCCAGTCGATCTTGTTCTTCTTGAACAGGAACTCGACGCCTTTGGTGTTGGTGTCGATCACGTCCTGCTTGTAGGCCAGCATCTGTTTCCAGTCGACCGAGGGGCTTTTGCCCTGGAGGCCCATCTTGGCAAAATTGTGCTCGGCCTCGTGCAGCTGATGGCTGGCATGCAGCAGCGCCTTGGACGGAATGCAGCCCACGTTCAGACAGGTGCCGCCCAGCGTCTCGCGCCCTTCGACGACGGCGGTTTTCAGGCCCAGCTGCGCGCAGCGGATGGCGCAGACATAGCCGCCGGGACCGGCGCCGATTACGATGACGTCATAGTTAGCCATTTTGTTCTCCCAAATCCGCGGAGTGTTCTTTTTGAAAAGGCGACCCACGGGGTGGATCGCCTGGGTGCCTGTTCAGACGGGTGTCAGAACCTTCACCTGAATATGTGCGACGCCGCCACGTTCATGGTGCATGGCCAGCTCTTCCGATTCGATGAAGCTCTGGGCCCGGTCCAGATCGGTAATCTCGAACAGGGCAACCGCATGATCGCGCTGTTCGGGGTCTTTCCAGACGTGCAGATCGACAATCCCGGCCGCCTTGCGCATCGGCTTGTCCTCGCGGAACACCTTCAGCCAGGCGTCGAAATCGGCCACGTCTGCCTGCCAGAGTACGTGCGTCGCCATGATCACAGATCCATCAGCAGACGGCGCGGGTCTTCCAGCGCCTCTTTCACGCGCACCAGGAAGGTGACCGCGCCCTTGCCGTCGACGATGCGGTGGTCATAGGACAGCGCCAGATACATCATCGGACGGATCTTGATCTCGCCATTGATGACCATCGGACGTTCCTGAATCTTGTGCATGCCCAGAATGCCCGACTGCGGGGGATTCAGGATCGGAGAGGACATCAGCGAGCCATAGACGCCGCCATTCGAGATGGTGAAGGTGCCGCCCTGCATTTCGGCCATGCTCAGCTTGCCGTCACGGGCGCGTTTGCCCTTCTCGGCGATGGCTTTCTCGATCTCGGCGAACGACATGCGGTCCGCATCGCGGATCACCGGAACCACGAGGCCCTGCGGAGTGCCGGCGGCCACGCCCATGTGGACGTAGTTCTTGTAGACGATGTCATTGCCGTCGATCTCGGCATTGACCTCGGGCACCTCTTTCAGGGCGTGGCAGCAGGCCTTGGTGAAGAAGGACATAAAGCCCAGGCGCACCCCGTGCTTCTTCTCGAACTGTTCCTTGTACTGATTGCGGAGGGCCATCACCTCGGTCATGTCCACCTCGTTGTAGGTGGTCAGGATCGCGGCAGTGTTCTGCGCGTCCTTCAAACGCTTGGCGATGGTCTGGCGCAGGCGCGTCATGCGCACGCGTTCCTCGCGGGCGGCGTCCTCGGCGGCGACGGGCGCGCGCGGGGCTGCGGCCGGTGCCGGTGCCGCCGCGGCAGGGGCAGCGGCGGTTGCGACGGCGCGGGCCACGTCTTCCTTCATGATGCGACCATCGCGGCCGGTGCCGGTGACCTGATCGGCCGACAGGCCGGCTTCGGCCATGGCCTTTTCGGCCGACGGCGCATTGGCCACGTCTTTGCCGGTTGCGGCTGCTGCGGGGGCAGGGGCTGCCGCGGCTTGCGCAGCCGGTGCGGCACCTGCTTCAGCGCCCGAGATCACGGCAAGCTTGGCGGTCGCGTCGACCGTCTCGCCCTCGGGGGCCACGATCTCCGCGAGTACACCCGCAGCCGGAGCCGGGACCTCAACCGAGACCTTGTCGGTCTCCAACTCGCACAGCATTTCGTCCTGTGCGACGGTATCGCCGACCTTCTTGAACCAGGTCGATACTGTCGCTTCGGTGACGGACTCACCCAGTGTCGGAACCATCACGTCGACGCTGCCGCCCGAGGCCGCAGGTGCCGCTGCCGGCGCGGCTTCAGCTTTTGGAGCGGGGGCCGCACCCTCACCGGCCTGGATCGTTGCCAACAGCGCATCAACGCCGACCGTCTCACCTTCGGCGGCTACGATCTCGCCCATCACGCCGGTTGCGGGCGACGGAACCTCGACGGTGACCTTGTCCGTCTCAAGCTCGCACAGCATCTCATCCACGGCGACGGCATCGCCGGGTTTCTTGAACCAGGTTGCGACCGTGGCTTCGGTGACGGACTCGCCCAGCGTGGGAACACGAACTTCAATCGTCATCGTTAATTATCCTTCAATGGTCAGCGCTTCGTTCACCAGCGCTTCTTGTTGGGCTTTGTGTTGGCTGGCCAGACCCGTCGCGGGCGAGGCCGAGGTGGCGCGGCCGGCATAGATCGGCCGGGTATGCTTGGCGCCGATGCGGGACAGGACCCATTCGATATTGGGTTCAATGAATCCCCAGGCACCCTGGTTCTTGGGCTCTTCCTGGCACCAGACCATCTCGGCCTGTTTGAACCGCTCAAGCTCGTTGATCAGCGAATGGGCCGGGAACGGATAGTATTGCTCGATCCGCAGCAGATAGACGTCGTCGATCCCGCGCGCATCGCGTTCTTCAAGCAGGTCGTAGTAGACCTTGCCCGAACACATCACCACGCGCTTGATCTTGTCGTCGGGCACCAGCTGGGTGTCCGAGTTGCCTTTTTGCGCGTCGTCCCACAGCACCCGGTGGAAGCTGGACCCGGTGGTGAAGTCCTCGGCATTGCTGATCGCCAGCTTGTGGCGCAGCAATGATTTGGGCGTCATCAGGATCAGCGGCTTGCGGAAAGTGCGGTGCAGCTGACGGCGCAGGATGTGGAAATAGTTCGCAGGCGTGGTGCAGTTGGCGACGATCCAGTTGTCCTGGCCGCACATCTGCAGGAACCGCTCCAGTCGCGCCGACGAGTGCTCGGGGCCTTGCCCCTCGAACCCGTGCGGCAGCAGGCAGACCAGACCGGACATGCGCAACCATTTGCTTTCGCCCGAGCTAATGAACTGGTCGAACATGATCTGCGCGCCGTTGGCGAAATCGCCGAACTGGGCCTCCCACAGAACCAGCGCGTTGGGCTCGGCCAGCGAATAGCCGTATTCGAAGCCCAGCACCGCGTACTCCGACAGCATCGAGTCGATCACTTCGTACTGCGACTGTCCGGCGCGGATGTGGTTCAGGGGATAGTAGCGCTCCTCGGTCTCCTGGTTGATGAAGCCCGAGTGGCGTTGGCTGAAAGTGCCGCGGGTAGCGTCCTGCCCCGACAGGCGTACCGGATAGCCCTCGGTCAGCAAAGACCCGAAGGCCAGCGCCTCGCCGGTGGCCCAGTCAAATCCCTGACCGGTTTCGAACATCTGTTTCTTGTGTTCAAGAAGGCGGCCCACCGTCTTGTGCAGTGCAAAGCCATCGGGCACCGTCACCAGCGCCTTACCGACCTCGGCCAGCGTATCCGGCGTGATTGCGGTGTCGCCGCGGACATATTCTTCCTTGTTCTTGTCCAGATGCGACCACCGGCCATCCAGCCAGTCGGCCTTGTTGGGTTTGTAGTCCTTACCGGCCTCGAACTCGTCGTTCAGATGCGCCTGGAAGGCGGCCTTCATGTCCTCGATCTCACCCTCAGGGATCAGACCGTCCATGACCAGCCGCTCGGTGTACAGCGACAGCGTGGTTTTGTGGGTCTTGATCTTCTTGTACATGATCGGGTTGGTGAACATGGGCTCATCGCCCTCGTTGTGACCGAACCGGCGGTAGCAGAAGATGTCGATGACCACGTCCTTGTGGAACTTCTGGCGGAACTCGGTCGCGACCTTGGCCGCGTGTACCACCGCCTCGGGGTCGTCGCCGTTCACGTGGAAGATCGGCGCCTCGACCATCAGCGCGATATCGGTCGGGTACGGGCTCGACCGCGAGAAATGCGGCGCAGTGGTAAAGCCGATCTGATTGTTCACCACGATATGCATGGTGCCGCCGGTCTTGTGACCGCGCAGACCAGACAGGCCAAAGCCTTCGGCCACGACACCCTGGCCGGCAAAAGCCGCGTCGCCGTGGAGAAGAATGCCCATGACCTTGCTGCGATCGGTGTCGCCAAGCTGGTCCTGCTTGGCGCGGACCTTGCCAAGAACAACCGGGTTCACGGCTTCGAGGTGGGACGGGTTCGCAGTCAGCGACAGGTGCACGGTGTTGCCGTCGAACTCACGGTCGCTGGACGCACCGAGGTGATATTTCACGTCGCCCGACCCATCCACGTCCTCGGGCTTGAAGCTACCGCCCTGGAACTCGTTGAAGATGGCGCGGTAGGGTTTGCCCATCACGTTGGCCAGGATGTTCAGACGTCCGCGGTGCGGCATGCCGATCACGATATCGCTCAGGCCCAGGGCGCCGCCACGCTTGATGATCTGTTCCATCGCGGGGATCAGCGCCTCGCCCCCGTCCAGACCGAACCGCTTGGTGCCCATGTATTTCACATGCAGGAACTTCTCAAAGCCCTCGGCCTCGACCATCTTGTTCAGGATCGCCTTGCGGCCTTCCCGCGTGAACGAGATTTCCTTGCCATAACCTTCGATCCGCTCTTTCAGCCAGGCGGCCTCCTCGGGGTTCGAGATGTGCATGTACTGCAGCGCGAAAGTGCCGCAATAGGTGCGCTTCACGATCTCGACGATCTGGCGCATGCTGGCCATCTGCAGACCCAGCACGTTGTCGATAAAGATCGGCCGGTCCATGTCGGCATCGGTAAAGCCATAGGTCTTGGGGTCCAACTCGGGATGGTTGGTCGCGGCGCGCATGCCAAGCGGGTCCAGATCAGCGGCCAGGTGACCCCGGATCCGATAGGCCCGGATCAGCATCAGCGCGCGGATCGAATCCAGCACGGCGCGCTTGATCTGTTCGTCACTGACATCAACCCCTGCCTTGGCGGCCTTTTCCTTGATCTTGTTGCCAGCTGCCTTGGCGTCGACCTCGATCCACTCGCCGGTCAGGGCGCCGGTCAGGTCATCATTCGGCATCGGTGGCCAGTCGGGGCGCGCCCACGACGGCCCTTCGGCCTCTTTCTGGACGTCCGGTGCCGCGTCTCCCATCTGCCGGAAAAACTCGGCCCAGGCCGCATCGATCGCGCCGGGATCCTTTGTGTACTGGGCGTATAGCTGCTCCAGGTACTCGGCATTGTGCCCCTGCATGAAGCTCGAGGCATGGAAGGCAGAATTGGGCGAGTGTTCGGTCATTGGGTTACCTCATATGGGTTGGGACCGTATTTGTTGGTGCCTGGCTGGCTGGGGCGGGACAGCCACCACAGAACCAGGAGGGGCGACACCAGAAGAACAAGCAGTGTCGGAATGACGATCAGCAGCGTGGCGCGCGTGAACAGGATGTCGAGGCTTCCGCCATGCTGGAAGCTTGAGGCGAGGCCGATGCCGAAGACCAGAACGGCAAAAGCCCCAAGGATCAAAAGGATCGGCAGCAGCGCGTAGAGACCGTTGCGCCCGGTGTCATGCATGCGCCGCCACGCCACGGTCAGATGCGGAAAGAACACGATCAGTGACACGATGCTCTGCACCGGCTGGCTGGATGTTGCGGTCACCTCGACCGAGCCTTCGGATTGCACGGTCGTGACCTGCCCGAAGAAATGCCAGTCGATCACCGTGGCGATTGCGCTCCAGACCAGAATGAACAGAAAAAAATACCAATACTCGGGGCGAGAGGCCCGCCCCGAGAATGTGAAGTATTTGGAGAAACACGTTTTGACGGCTTCGTTGAAGGTCATGTGTTTCGCTCCGCTGAGGCCAGCCCACGCAAGGGGCCGGCGGTTTACTTGCCGATTGCTTCCAGCACAGCCTCACCCAGCTGCGCCGGGCTTTCGGCCACGACGATGCCGGCGCTGCGCATGGCTTCGATCTTGTCCTCGGCACCTCCTTTGCCGCCGGCAACAATCGCGCCCGCGTGGCCCATGCGGCGGCCCGGAGGCGCCGTGCGGCCGGCGATGAAACCGGCAACGGGCTTCTTGCGGCCCCTCTTGGCCTCATCCGCCAGGAACTGCGCGGCTTCTTCCTCAGCCGAGCCGCCGATCTCGCCGATCATGATGATCGACTCGGTCTCGTCATCGGCCAGGAACCATTCCAGCACGTCGATATGCTCGGTGCCTTTGATTGGGTCGCCGCCTATGCCCACGCAGGTGGACTGGCCCAGACCCACATCGGTGGTCTGCTTGACCGCCTCATAGGTCAGGGTGCCGGAACGCGACACGACGCCGACCGAGCCACGCTTGTGGATGTGGC
Source organism: Ruegeria sp. BHSC029 (assembly GCF_059613085.1). Classification (NCBI taxonomy): domain Bacteria; kingdom Pseudomonadati; phylum Pseudomonadota; class Alphaproteobacteria; order Rhodobacterales; family Roseobacteraceae; genus Ruegeria; species Ruegeria sp. BHSC029. Next base: position 140,277 of record NZ_JBXWRU010000006.1, on the reverse strand, counting down.
CGGGCATGATGCCGATTTTGCAGGCGTCGGGCGTGATGACGCCGGGACAGTTCGGGCCGATCAGGCGCGATTTGCTGCCTTCCAGCGCGCGCTTCACCTTCATCATGTCCAGAACCGGGATGCCTTCGGTGATGCAGACGATCACTTCCATCTCGGCGTCGATGGCTTCGAGGATCGAATCCGCGGCAAACGGAGGCGGCACATAGATCACGGTGGCGTTGGCTTCGGTCACGTGCTTGGCTTCGTGGACCGAGTTGAACACGGGCAGGCCCAGATGCTCCATCCCGCCTTTGCCCGGGGTCACACCGCCGACCATCTTGGTGCCATAGGCGATGGCCTGTTCAGAGTGGAATGTGCCCTGCGAGCCGGTAAAGCCCTGACAGATCACTTTGGTATTTTCGTCGATGAGGACTGCCATTTGGCGTTCTCCTGTTTTCGGCGGGATCTGACCCGCCAGCATTCATCGGAATGGCGGGCCGCGACCCGCCCTGATTTATCGGGTTCAGCCTTTGACTGCCTTCACGATCTTCTCGGCACCGTCTTTCAGGTTGTCCGCCGCGATCACGTCCAGGCCAGAGGTGTTGATGATCTCTTTGCCTTTTTCGACATTCGTGCCTTCCAGACGCACGACCAGCGGAACCTGCAGGCCGACCTCTTTCACCGCGGCGACCACGCCCTCGGCGATGACGTCACAGCGCATGATGCCGCCGAAGATGTTGACGAGGATGCCTTTGACGTTGGGATCAGACGTGATGATCTTGAACGCCTCGGTCACTTTCTCTTTGGTGGCGCCGCCGCCGACGTCGAGGAAGTTGGCAGGCTCCGCACCGTAAAGCTTGATGATGTCCATCGTCGCCATCGCCAGACCCGCACCGTTGACCATGCAGCCGATCTCGCCGTCCAGCGCGATGTAGTTCAGGTCGTATTTGCTGGCTTCCAGTTCCTTGGGGTCTTCCTCGGTGGTGTCGCGCAGTTCGGCGATGTCGGGGTGGCGGTAGACCGCGTTGCCGTCAAAGCTCAGCTTGGCATCCAGCACCTTGAGGTCGCCACCTTCGGCTACGATCAGCGGGTTGATCTCCAGCATCTCCATGTCCTTCTCGACGAAGGCCTTGTACAGGATGCCCATCAGACGCACGCATTGCTTGACCTGCGCGCCTTCCAGACCCAGCGAGAAGGCGATGCGCCGGCCGTGATACGGCTGGTACCCAGTGGCCGGGTCAACCGAGAAGGACAGGATTTTCTCGGGCGTCGCTGCGGCTACTTCTTCGATGTCCATACCGCCTTCGGTCGAGCACACGAACGAGATGCGGCTGGTCTGGCGGTCCACCAGCAGGGCCAGGTACAGCTCGCGCTCGATGCCCGATCCGGCCTCGATGTAAACGCGGTTGACCTGCTTGCCTACGGGGCCGGTCTGGTGGGTGACCAGCGTGCGGCCCAGCATCTTCTTGGCTTCTTCGGCGGCTTCTTCCACCGATTTGGTCAGACGGACACCGCCTTTTTCACCGGCATCGGCCTCTTTGAAGTGACCTTTGCCGCGGCCGCCCGCGTGGATCTGTGCCTTGACCACCCAAAGGGGGCCGTCCAGTTCACCGGCGGCTGTTTTGGCTTCCTCGGCGCGCAGAACTGCACGTCCGTCGGAGACCGGAGCGCCATAGCTGCGAAGAAGAGCCTTGGCCTGATATTCGTGAATGTTCATCGAAACTGTCCCGTCTGACTGCGATTAGATCGTTATAGGGGTGTCTAGTGGTAAAAATTAAAGGGTTTTCTGTCTGGATCGGGTTATTTGCTGAAGATTTTCAGCATTTGTGATCACACATTTTCGGGGTGTGATCACAAACAAACCGGTGCCAAAAAATGATTCGAGCGAGTCAGAATAGGCTTTGAAAACATATTCGAAGACCGTGTTCGCACCCCGTTTGCGCCAACATTTCCGGTAGCGTTCGAAGCGGCGGGACCGGACCTGTCAGGCTTTCGGGGCTTGGCGCATTCTCGCAGGCTGGCTAATCTGACCGGGCCTGTGTGGGTCCGGTTGGGTCGGGCAGGTCAAACATGAACAAGCTCCGAGCAGATGACAGTGCCGAACCCAGATTTCCCCGATGTCATGACCTGGATCTTCGACGGATCCGGCAAAGCTGTGTCACTGGACGCCGATGAATTTGCCAGCTGGATACCGACCGGACCGGAGGGGCGGTTCGCTTGGCAACACCTGAGGCTGGAAGCGTCTGGCACGGTTCCGCTTCTACGCGCCGGCGGGCTTGATGAGTTCGTGATCGACGCTCTGACGGCGGACGAGACCCGGCCCCGCTGTACCGTCCATGGCGATGGTGTAATCCTGAACCTGCGCGGAGTGAACCTGCAAGAAGGGCAACCGCCCGAAGACATGATCTCGGTTAGGCTGTGGTTGACGGAGAACAAGATCATCGGTGTCTGGCGCCGCCCCTTGGATGCGGTTGCGGACATGCTGGCGGCAATCGACCGCGGGCAGGCACCGAAATCGCCGGGTGACTTCGTCGCGCGTTTGGCCTTGCGGCTGGCAGATAGGGCCGAACCTGCGATCACCGATCTGAACGAACGTGTGGATGACCTCGAGGAGGCGCTTCTTGAGGCGAATGCCGAGATTTCCCGGGCCGAGCTGGCGGCGATCCGCAGGTCCTCCATCGTTCTGCGCCGGTATCTGGTCCCTCAGCGCGACGCGCTGACGACGCTCGAGATCGAAGACGTGCCGTGGCTGCAGGCTCACGACCGGTCGCGGTTGCGCGAAGCCTCGGAGCGCATCTACCGGATCGGCGAGGATCTGGCGGCTGTACGGGAACGGGTTCAGATCATACACGATCAGCTGATGGATGAACGGGCCGAACGTATGAACAACCGTATGCTCGTGCTGTCAGTGGTCAGCGCTGTCTTTCTGCCGCTGGGCCTGGTGGCGGGTGTTCTGGGGATCAATGTCGGTGGCATTCCCGGCGCCGAAAGTCCGCATGCGTTCTGGGTCGTTTGCGCCTTGCTGGTCGCACTTGGCGGGATGCTTCTGGGAGTAGCCAGGTGGCTTGGGATGTTCCGATAGAGCTCGAGGGCTCAAAAGGAATGCCCCGCCGGTTGGAGCCAGCGGGGCAGGGTGTCATGCCTTTGGCCGGATCTTTGGTGGGGTCCAAAGATCCGATCAATGTATCAGGCCAATGAGCTGTCGATGCCCTTGCAGGCCTCGATCAGACCTTTCACGGCGTTGACCGAATTGTCGAAACCGGCCTGCTCTTCTTCATTGAGCTGGATGTTGACGACCTTTTCGATTCCGCCGGCGCCGATCACGGTCGGGACGCCCACATACATGCCCTTCACGCCCAACTCGCCATCGCAATAGGCGGCGCAGGGCAGAACGCGCTTCTGATCCTTCAGATAGGCTTCGGCCATCTCGATCGCCGAGGTTGCAGGCGCGTAATAGGCCGAGCCGGTCTTCAGCAGGCCGACGATCTCGGCGCCGCCGTCACGGGTGCGCTGTACGATGGCGTCCAGCTTCTCTTGCGTGGTCCAGCCCATCTTGACCAGATCGGGCAGCGGGATGCCCGCAACGGTCGAATAACGAACCGACGGTACCATCGTGTCGCCATGGCCGCCCAGAACGAAGGCGGTGACGTCTTTCATCGATACGTCGAACTCTTCGGCCAGGAAGTGGCGGAAGCGGGCCGAGTCCAGCACGCCGGCCATGCCGCAGACCTTGTTGTGGGGCAGGCCCGAGAATTCGCGCAGCGCCCAGACCATCGCGTCCAGCGGGTTGGTGATGCAGATGACGAAGGCGTCGGGTGCATTGGCGGCGATGCCTTCACCGACCGACTTCATGACCTTCAGGTTGATGCCCAGCAGGTCGTCGCGGCTCATGCCCGGTTTGCGCGGCACACCGGCGGTCACGATGCAGACATCGGCACCGGCGATGTCCTCGTAGGATTGGGTGCCTTTCAGCTTGGCGTCAAAGCCCTCGGACGGGCCGGATTCGGCGATGTCCAGCGCCTTGCCTTCCGGGATGCCCTCGGCGATGTCGAACAGAACGACATCCCCCAGTTCCTTCATTGCTGCGAGGTGGGCAAGCGTGCCCCCGATCTGACCTGCGCCGATCAGCGCGATCTTGGGTCTGGCCATTTGGATTGTCTCCGGTCGGTTTTGAAATCGCGGTTTTGCTAGTCGCTAAAACGCCGTTGCGCAAGGGTTCTGCGGCGCGGCATGCGACCGCATACCGTTTGCCTGCCCCCCGCCGGTTGCGCTAAACCACCCGCAGGACAAGCCGTTTCGGGGCCGCCGCATGGTTGAATTGAACCTGATGTTTTTTGCCGTGGCGATCCCGGCAGTGATCTTTGCGGGCATTTCCAAGGGCGGCTTCGGCTCGGGCGTGGCTTTTGCGTCGTCGTCGATTCTGGCGTTGATCCTTGATCCGGGGCAGGCGCTGGCGCTGATGTTGCCGATCCTGATGGTGATCGACCTGGCCACCCTGCGCCCCTACTGGAAACGGTGGAACTGGCCCGACGCGCGTCTGCTGATGCTGGGGGCAGTGCCGGGTGTGGCGCTGGGCGCACTGCTGTACCGGGCGACCGACGAAGACCTGCTGCGCCTGCTGATCGGGGGCATCTCGGTGGGCTTCGTGGTCTGGCATGTGGCGCAATCCCGCGGCTGGGTGCGCGGTTTCGCCAACCGCCTGCCGCCTCCGGCCGGGCTGTTCGCCGGGCTGGTCGCTGGCTTCACCAGCTTTGTCAGCCACGCCGGCGGCCCGCCCGCCGCCGTCTACCTGCTGTCGCAACGCCTGACGAAAACCGAGTTCCAGGCCACCACCGTGCTGGTCTTCTGGGTCATCAACATCGCCAAGTTCGTCCCCTACGCCTATCTGGGCATGTTCACCCTGCAGACCGCCTGGGCCGACCTGCTGCTGACCCCCTTTGCCATCCTTGGCGCCTGGCTGGGCGTGCGTGCCCATTGGATGATGTCCGAGCGGCTGTTCTTCGGCATCGCCTATGTTCTGCTGACCCTGACCGGGTCAAAGCTGATCTGGGACGCGCTGACCTGATCCTCAGGTGTTCGGCGGCAGAGCTTCGGCCAGCACCTCATAGGCCTCGCCCGCGGCCACCAGGCAGGTCAGCCCGTTGGGCAGGGTCACCGTGATCGTCCAGGTGCCGGTGTCGTCCGAGGCAAAGACCTCCATCACCGCACCCTGCCGCGCCATGCCGATGCCGCGCCGGGTCTCGCCATAGGTCTCGGCCAGCCGCTGCAGCACGTCCGGCCGGGGCGCACAGTTCGGCGTCTGCGCCTGTACCTGCTGTGCCGCCAGCGCCATGATGCCCAGCCCCATCGTCATCTGAAACAACCGCTGATTCATTTTCCGACCCCATTTGCCTGTTGACCGGATCAAGGCTGCCGGAACCCTCTGCAATTGCTGTAAAACCACCGCGCGTTGCGTCACATGCTGCAATGCGGCGATTTTGGTCTTGAAGTTTCCGGCAAAAAATGCCCCATTCTGCGCAACTTTATTTCAACGAGAGGTTCCCATGGACCCCCGCCAGCGCCCCTACCGCTCTGTTCTGTACATTCCCGGCTCCAAAGAGCGGGCGCTCGACAAGGCGCGTACGCTGCCGGTCGATGCCATCATCTTCGATCTGGAAGACGCGGTTGCCGCCGATGAAAAAGAGAACGCACGCGAAACGCTAAAGGCCGCGCTGGCGACGGGCGGATACGGCCCACGCGTCAAGATCGTTCGAATCAACGGCCTCGACACCGACTGGGGCCGTGCCGATGCCGAGGCCGTGCGCGAGATGGATGCCGACGTGGTGCTGCTGCCCAAGGTCAACTCGGCCGCCGACGTGGATGCGCTGGCCGCGATCACCGGCGATCTGCCGATCTGGGCGATGATGGAAACCCCGCGCGGCATGCTGAACGCGGCCGAGATCGCGGCGCATCCGCTGATGGCAGGCTTTGTCATGGGCACCAACGATCTGGCGAAGGAACTGCAGACCCGCTTCCGCCCCGACCGCCTGCCGCTGATGACCTCGCTGGGCCTGTGCCTGCTGGCCGCCAAGGCCGAGGGGCTGGTGATCGTCGACGGCGTCTACAACGCCTTCAAGGATACCGAAGGTCTGGCTGCCGAATGTGCACAGGGCCGCGACATGGGCTTTGACGGCAAGACCCTGATCCACCCCGCGCAGGTCGAGACCGCCAACACCGCCTTTGCCCCGTCCGAGGCCGAGATCGACCAGGCCCGCCGCCAGATCGCGGCCTTCGAAGAGGTCGAGGCAAAGGGACAGGGCGTTGCCGTGGTCGATGGCAAGATCGTGGAAAACCTGCACGTTGTAACTGCCCGCGAAATTCTGGCAAAAGCAGAGGCGATATCAGCTTTGCAAGCGGGGTAAGCCAGCATGGGCTTCGTTCTTCTTATTCTCGGTGTGGCGCTTTGGTGGACCGCGCATCTGTTCAAACGCCTGATGCCCGCGCGCCGTGCGGCCATGGGCGACGCCGGAAAGGGCGCCGTCGCGGGCGCGCTGGTCGTGTCGATCCTGCTGATGATCTTCGGCTATCGCATGACCGATTTCATCCATGTCTGGGTGCCGCCCAGCTTCATGATCCACATCAACAACCTGCTGGTGCTGATCGCGATCTGGATGATGAGCCCGGCCGGAACCAAGGGCCGACTGCTGAACAAGGTGCGTCATCCGATGCTGGGCGGGTTCAAGCTCTGGGCCTTTGCGCATCTGCTGGTCAATGGTGATCTGGCGTCGATCATCTTGTTCGGCGGCCTGTTGGCCTGGGCCGTGGTCGAAGTGATCGTCATCAACAAATCCGAGCCCGACTGGACCCCGGGCGAGCCCGGAACGCTGGGCAAGGACGCGATGTTCTTCGTGGCCTCGATCGTGCTGCTGGGCATCATCGGCTACATTCATGGGCTGGTCGGCCCGTCTCCGTTCCCGGGCTAGGCAGGTGATGTGATGGCAAAACTTTATCGACTGCTGACTGAAGAGGACACCTCGGACTTCTGCCACAAGGTGTCCGAGGCGCTGGCCAAAGGGTGGGAGCTGCACGGCTCTCCGGCCTATGCGTTCGATCCGTCCACCAGCAAGATGCGCTGTGCGCAGGCCGTGACCAAGGAGGTCGCGGCCGACTATTCCCCCGACATGAAACTGGGACAGCAATAATGGCAAAGACCAATCCGGGCCGCTTTTTCGAGGATTACTCCATCGGGCAGGTGCTGCACCACGCGGTGCCCCGCACCGTGACGGTGGGCGAGCGCGCGCTCTATCATGCGCTCTATCCCGCGCGCCACGCGCTCTATTCCTCGGACGAGTTCGCCCGGAGCTGCGGCCTGCCGCAAAGCCCGATCGACGATCTGGCGGCGTTCCATGTGGTGTTCGGCAAGACGGTCCCGGACATCTCGCTGAACGCGGTCGCGAACTTGGGCTATGCCGAGGGGCGCTGGCTGCAGCCGGTCTATCCCGGTGACACCCTGCGGTCGGAAACCGAGGTCATCGGGCTGAAACAGAACTCGAACGGCAAGACCGGCGTGGTCTGGGTGCGCACGCGCGGCCTGAATCAGCGCGACGAAGTGGTGATCGAATATGTGCGCTGGGTGATGGTGCGGAAATCGAACCTGGATGCGCCGGCACCCGAAACCGTGGTGCCGGACCTGAAAAAGGCGCTGGCGCCCGGCGACCTCGTGGTGCCGAGCGGGCTGGATTTCAGCAAATACGACTTTGCTCTGGCCGGTGAACCGCACCGCTGGGGAGACTACCAGATCGGCGAAACCATCGACCATGTCGACGGCGTGACCGTGGAAGAGGCCGAGCACATGCTGGCCACCCGCTTGTGGCAGAACACTGCCAAGGTGCATTTCGACCTGACCTTCCGCCCCGACGGCCGGCTGATCTATGGCGGCCATGTGATCTCGATGGCGCGCGCGCTGTCGTTCAACGGGCTGGCCAATGCGCAGATGATCGTCGGTCTGAACGGCGGCGCCCATGCCAACCCCTGTTTCGCCGGAGACACCGTCAAGGCGTGGTCCGAGGTGCTGGACAAGGCCGAAACCGGCGTGCCCGGCGTGGGTGCGATCCGGTTGCGACTGGTGGCGACCAAGGGCGGCGAGGCCTTTGCGCTGCGCGGCTCGGATGGAAAATACAGCCCCGACGCCCTGCTGGATCTGGACTATTGGGCGCTGATGCCGATCTGAACGGGCTGACCCCCACAGTCTTGTGATCCCGACCGGGCCGAACCGTGCTAGGTTCGGCTCATGTCTTGTCTGCGTATCCTTGCTGCCGCGCTCTGCCTTGCCCGCCCGGCGTCGGCCTGCGAACTGGCGCTGGCGCTGGCCGTAGATGTGTCCGGCTCGGTCGACAGTTCGGAATACCGCATCCAGATGGATGGCCTGGCGGCCGGACTGCGTGATGCGGTCGTGTCCGAGGCGCTGGTGCGCGGCCAGGCCCGGTTGATGCTGGTGCAATGGACCGGGACCTCGCGGCAGCGGATCACCATCCCCTGGACCAAAATTGACGGGTTCGACGCACTGGATGCGTTTGCAGCAAAAGTGTCGGCCGATCCGCGTGTCTGGCGCAATTTCTCGACCGCGATCGGTGAGGCGCTGGAAATGACCGTGAACAGCTTTCTCGAGGTGCCCGAGTGCAAGCGTCATCTGATCGACATCTCGGGAGACGGCGTCTCGAACGAAGGGGTTGAACCCACCGAGATCCGGGACCTTTTGCGCCGTCAGGGGATTACGGTGAACGCAATTGCTATCGAGGAGAGCGAACCAGACCTGACGGCCTATTTCTTTGAAAACGTCATAGTCGGCGAAGGGGCCTTCGTCGTATCGGCTGCCGGGTTCAAGGACTATCCCGAACGGATCCGGAAAAAACTTCTGCGTGAAGTCACGCGGCAGACTGCCGATCTGCGCTGAGCGCAGAAAGATTCGTGATCACATTGCTTGACCCTTGAAAACGCTAACATTGGAGGGTTGGAATGCATTTTGTGATCACGAGAATATTTTGTGTGATCACGTTTCCGAATTATCGGCCGAATTGCGGGTGATTTGATCTTTTTTGCACGCGCAGCGCGTGACAGGGTCGCAAAATGGAGTAAAAACTTCGGTAGCCAACCTCAAAAGGAGCCGCCATGGCCGATGTCAATCGGGGGAACCGCCCGCTATCGCCGCATCTGTCGATCTATCGTCCGCAGTTGACCTCTGTCACTTCCATCCTGACCCGGATCACCGGCAACGCCATGTTGGTGGCCGCGCTGTTGATCGTCTGGTGGTTCCTGGCCGCAGCCACGTCGCCCGAAGCCTTTGATCGCGCCAATGGTGTGATCACGTCGCTCCTCGGGGACTTGGTCATGGCACTGTCGCTTTGGGGTCTTTGGTACCACACGCTGGCCGGCATCCGGCACCTGATCTGGGACAACGCGATCGGACTGGATATCCCGACAGCCTACAAGCTGGGCTGGGCGGTCGTGATCGGCTCTTTCGTGCTGACTTTTCTGACACTGTTGATCGTTGCCTGAGGGAGGCTGACATGCGTTATCTTACCGACCGCAAACGCGCCGTAGGCCTGGGATCGGCCAAGTCGGGTACCGAACACTTTTGGGCGATGAAGGTCAGCTCGGTTGCGCTGCTGATCCTTGTCCCGCTTTTCGTCTTCACATTCGGCCCCACGCTGGGACAGCCCTTTGACGTGGTGCTGGACTATTACTCGCGGCCATTCCCGGCGATCGTGGCGGCCCTGACGCTGGCCGTCGGGTTCAAGCATTTCGCTGATGGTGCCCAGGTGATGATCGAGGACTATGTGCACGGCACAATGGAAAAGGTTCTGATCATTCTCGTGAAGTGTCTCTCATATGGCGCCGCGGCCGCAGGTATCTTCGCCGTCGCCCGAATTGCCCTCTAACACCCCGGAGCTGGATGAAATGGCTGCTTACGAATACGAAACGCACGAATATGACGTGGTCGTGGTCGGCGCCGGTGGGGCCGGTCTGCGTGCCACGCTCGGCATGGCCGAACAAGGTCTGCGCACCGCTTGTGTAACCAAGGTTTTTCCGACCCGTTCGCACACCGTTGCGGCGCAGGGTGGCATTGCGGCGTCGCTGTCGAACATGGGCCCCGACCATTGGCAGTGGCACATGTATGACACCGTCAAGGGCTCGGACTGGCTGGGTGACACCGACGCGATGGAATACCTGGCGCGCGAGGCACCCAAGGCCGTCTATGAGTTGGAGCATTACGGTGTGCCGTTCTCGCGCACCGAAGAAGGCAAGATCTATCAGCGTCCCTTTGGTGGCCACACGACCGAATTCGGTGAGGGCCCCGCAGTTCAGCGCACCTGTGCTGCTGCCGACCGGACCGGTCACGCGATTCTGCACACATTGTACGGGCAGTCACTGAAGAACAACGCGGAATTCTACATCGAATATTTCGCCATTGACCTGATCATGTCCGAAGACGGCCAGTGCCAAGGCGTTGTCTGCTGGAAGCTAGACGACGGCACCATGCATGTCTTCAACGCCAAGATGGTGGTTCTGGCCACGGGCGGTTACGGCCGCGCCTATTTCAGCGCGACCTCGGCCCACACCTGCACCGGCGACGGCGGCGGCATGGTGGCCCGTGCCGGCCTGGCCTTGCAGGACATGGAATTCGTGCAGTTTCACCCGACCGGCATCTACGGCTCGGGCTGCCTGATCACCGAAGGCGCCCGCGGCGAAGGTGGATATCTGACCAACTCGGAAGGTGAACGGTTCATGGAGCGCTACGCGCCCCAATACAAGGACCTCGCACCGCGCGACTATGTCTCGCGTTCGATGACAATGGAAATCCGCGAAGGGCGCGGCGTCGGTCCCGAAGGCGACCATATTCACCTGAACCTGAGCCATCTACCTGCCGAAGCCCTGCATGAGCGTTTGCCGGGCATCTCGGAAAGCGCAAAGATCTTCGCCGGCGTGGATGTCACCAAGGAACCGATCCCGGTTCTTCCGACCGTGCACTACAACATGGGCGGTATTCCGACCAACTATTGGGGCGAGGTGTTGAACCCGACCGCCGACGATCCGAACGCCGTCGTGCCCGGCCTCATGGCCGTCGGCGAAGCCGGTTGCGCGTCGGTTCACGGAGCGAACCGGTTGGGGTCGAACTCGTTGATCGACCTCGTGGTCTTTGGCCGCGCGGCGGCGATCCGGGCAGGCAAGGTCGTCGACCCCGAAACGCCCAACCCGGTCCTGAACCAGGCCTCGGTCGACAAGGCGTTTGATCGGTTCGATGCGGTGCGCAATGCCAGCGGTGCAATCCCGACGGCCGATCTGCGGCTTGAGATGCAGAAAACCATGCAGGCGGATGCTGCGGTGTTCCGGACGGCCAAGACCCTGGCCGAAGGGGTCGAGAAGATGACTGCAATCGCGGCCAAGATGGAGGACATCAAGGTCACGGATCGCAGCCTGATCTGGAACAGCGACTTGATGGAGACGCTGGAACTGACCAACCTGATGCCCAACGCGCTTGCCACAATCGTCGGCGCCGAAGCGCGGAAGGAATCCCGCGGCGCTCATGCACACGAAGACTTCACCGAGCGCGATGACGAAAACTGGCGTGTTCACACCGTGTCCCGGGTTGACGGGAACAGGGTCGAACTCAGCTATCGCCCGGTCATCGTCGATCCGCTGAGCACCGAGGCTGAAGGCGGTATCAGCCTTGAAAAGATCGCGCCCAAGGCGCGCACCTTCTAAGGAGCGTCGAACCCAGTCCCGTTGAAACCGAAGAGCTGACATGCCTGCCAACTTGACCCGGATAGACAAAAAACGTGGTGCTTTGAAGCACCCGTTTGTCTGCGTGGCCACAGACCTGCGCCGAGTTGTTGGTGCAGGCATCACCGTCGGGGAATGGTGATGGGCGGGCGGGCCACAAAGGTTTTCGGGATCGGTCTTCCAAAGACGGCCACCACGTCTTTGGAGATCGGTTTCGAAACATTGGGCTACCGAAAGATGGGCTACTCACTCGATGCTCTGCACGAGTATTTGAGCAACGGCTATTCTCAACGGATCAGGGAGATGATCGCCAGTCATGATGCCTTTGCGGACTGGCCTTGGTCGCTGATGTATGTCGATCTGTTCCAGGACTTCGGGCGAGACGCCAAGTACATCTTGACCCGTCGGAGCTCGGCTGAGGTTTGGGTAAACTCGATGAAGCGCCACTCGGTTACGACACAGACAGCCGAGATCAGGCAAAGCGTATATGGTGTGAAATGCCCGCATGGCTATGAGGCACATCTGATCTCGCAATACGAGCATCACAATCGCAGCGTGATCGCCTTTTTTGAGCAGCAGGACGCTTTGGATTGTCTGCTCGATCTTCGCATCGGGTCCGACAATGATTGGCGGGACTTTACCGCGTTTCTTGAGCACCGGCCTTCTGATGGCGGGTTTCAGCACAGCAACCGCAGCGAAAACCGAGAGCCGGAACCGCATACAGTCTTTCACAATCTAAACCTGATCAACCAGGCACAGCGTGGGTTGGAAAAGCCCGAACTGACCTTGGACGAGGCCTTGTTGAATGTTCCGGCGCCGGCGCGCCGAAATTCTTATCAGGGGCAGGCAATCCGCATGCACGCGAAAACCGCGCTGGATGCCGATCAGATCAGCAGACGCCGCCAGAGACGGATCGCGCGCGCGGATCGTTACAGTCCGCTGTTGCGGACTCTGATCGTGCCGTCCCAAGAAGCGCATCTTGACGCGCTGCGCGCTGCGATTTCCCCTTACGTAGGTTTCTCGGTCAACGCGATTAAGTCCTACGGGCTGTATGGAACAACGGCAACGCGCGATTGGAAGGCCGTCGAAGCCGACATGCTGGAGGCGGTTTTGCAGGAGGTTGTTCAAGGCCGGCTGCTGCCGAACATCCTCATACCCCAGCGCCATTCCGAGTTCTGTCTTCTGCAACGTGTTCTCTTCGATTGCGAACAGCTGCCCGAAACCACGGAAAAGCCACCGAACGGGATCTGTTTGCATGTTTTCCGAGGCCAGATCGGGTTCGCCGTGCATCCTGGACAGGATGGAGTTCCGCTGGCCATCTATGATCATCAATTGCGCCCGGTACAGGGCTTTGACAGTCATTTCCCTGAGGGCATCGCAATGCGCGACGTCGACCGAGAAGCAATTTGCAGGTCAGCAGCGAATGCTGCGGGCGACGCAGAATATGCCCAGGTTCTCTATTGCTCGGCCGTGCGTGCAGATGCCGTCGATCAATTCCAGCGCCTTCCGTCAACGGCGAGCTATATGGCATTTGAGCATGCAGTCGACGTGAAGCTGGGCAGCATGTGGCCAGAAGACAGCCTTTTGCGCAAAGGGCTGGACAGTGTTACCGATTGGAAAATCGGTGCGCCTGGCATTCCAAAAGACAATCTTCAGCGCGCAGCCAAAACAGAGGTAGTCTCATGGTCCAACTGACCCTCCCTACGAATTCCCGGATTACGACGGGCAAGACTTGGCCGAAACCGGAAGGCGCGAGCAACGTGCGTAAGTTCCAGATCTACCGCTGGAATCCGGATGACGGGCAGAACCCTCGGGTCGACACCTATTTCGTCGACATGGACGATTGCGGGCCGATGGTTCTGGATGCGCTGATCTACATCAAGAACAAGGTCGACCCGACCCTGACCTTCCGCCGGTCGTGCCGCGAGGGGATCTGCGGTTCCTGCGCGATGAACATCGACGGGATCAACACGTTGGCCTGCATCTACGGCATGGACGAGATCAAGGGCGACGTGAAGATCTACCCGCTGCCGCACATGCCGGTGGTCAAGGACCTGATCCCGGATCTGACACATTTCTATGCGCAGCACGCTTCGATCATGCCGTGGCTGGAGACCAAGACCAACCGCCCTGCAAAAGAATGGAAGCAGTCGATCGAAGACCGAAAAAAACTGGATGGTCTGTACGAATGCGTCATGTGCGCCAGCTGCTCGACCTCGTGCCCCAGCTATTGGTGGAATGGCGACCGGTACCTTGGTCCCGCCGCGCTGCTGCATGCCTATCGCTGGATTATCGACAGCCGCGACGAGGCCACCGGCGAGCGTCTGGATCAGCTTGAGGATCCGTTCAAGCTGTATCGGTGCCATACGATCATGAACTGCGCAAAGACCTGCCCCAAGGGTCTGAACCCGGCCAAGGCGATTGCCGAGATCAAGAAGATGATGGTCGAACGCGCAGTTTGACGGATGACGACCAACGTGCTTGCCGCGTTGCGGCAAGTGCATGGCCCACATGCGAAATCATTGGATGTGGGCCGCCCCGGCCAAGACTATGTTTGGTATCGGGGAGGAGTGACGGATTGGAAACAGGATCACTCCGATGAAGAACGAATCCAAAAAAACAGACGCAGCCAAAGCCTTGGAGTATCTTGAGCAAGCCTGGGCCTACTACGAGCCCGAGCCGGTCAAGCCCGCAAAAGATGCAGAGCCTGAGCTGTTTGAATACGCCAACGCGGCCTGAGTTTTCCAAGCCAAGTCTTGAGTCCCGGAGCATATTGCGCGAAGCAGGGGAATGCCTGTTCTTCTGCTTCTGCTCGGCGCCGGCGTGTTCGCCTATTTCGTCTGGCGTTCACGCACGTCTTCTTTGACCCGGGACTGCCGGTGGCGGCAGCACAGGCAAGCCGGCACGTGGAGTTGTGCGTATTGCGGGGCGGTTTCCGTCTCCGAGACGCAGCCCACGCGATGCGAACGGAAATAAGCCTTTTTACCTAAGGGAAACGGGGTTTTCCCAAAGCTCGTTCTGGGTCAATCTGCGCAAAACAGCGGAAAGATGCAGAATGCCAAATCCTCCTTCGGATGCCGCCACCCGCCGCGGGATCGCTCCGGTCATTTGCTACCCAAATGACACCCTGCCCAGCGTTGACCTTGACCTGCTGCTGGACGCCCGAAAGAGCGCGCGAAAGACAGCCGAAGTTCTGGTGCCGCCACGTGATGCCCGTTGCTTTGAGGTGCCGGCCGGACACTTCTTTCGGATCACCTCAGTCGAAGGCCCGCAGGTCGGCGACCTGAACCTGTGGAACCTGCACGACCTGAACGAACGTTTCTATTCGGGCAAGACGCGTGCATTGCATGGCACCCATGTCACGACCGGCGAGCGGCTATGGTCCAGCTTTCCCTATCTGCGCCCGATGGCCACGATCGTTGCGGACACCTTGGACTGGTACGGAATCGATCAATATGGCGGGTCGGTGCATGACGTGATCGGAACGCGTTGCGATCCCTATACCGGAAACTTGCTGTCGGGCACTCAATACCATCATTGCTGCCACTCCAACCTGACCCGGGCGCTGGCTGACCATACTGGTCTGGAAATTCCGGTAGCCGAGCGTTTGGTGCACGACGTGTTGAACGTATTCATGTGCACTGGCTTTACCCGCGATACGGGGCAGTATTTCATGAAGGCTTCACCGGTTCGACCGGGTGACTACTTGGAGTTCTTCGCGGAAGTCGACCTACTGGGTGACCTCAGCGCCTGTCCGGGTGGGGATTGCTCGTCCGAGCACTCGTCGGATACCGCCGCCTGTCACCCGCTGTTGGTCGAGGTTTTCGAACCTGTCGAAGGCACGCTGAGCGGATGGCAAAGTCCGGCGCCCAATGGCTATGACCGTACGCATGGGCGCTGAGGCCCGGGGGTGACCCGGGCCGGTTTGTGTCAGGCGTTCGGGAAGGCGGCCTGCAGTGCGATTTCCACCATGTCACCAAAGCTGCTCTGGCGCTCGGACGAGGGCAGGGCCTCGCCGGTCAGAAGGTGATCGGACACGGTCAGAACCGCCAAGGCCCGGCATTTGTGCCGCGCGGCCAGGATATACAACTCGGCTGCCTCCATTTCGACACCCAGGATTCCGTGACGCACCATCTGTTCGTTCAGGTCGGGGCGTTCGTCATAGAAAACGTCAGACGAGTAGATGCCGCCGATATGGGTTGCCGTGCCCTTGGCCTCGGCTGCTTTGGCGGCAGCCTGCAGCAGGCCCCAATCTGCACAAGGCGCAAAGTTGAGCTCTTTCATGATGCCCCGGGACGGGGTGCTGAGCGTCGTTGACGTCATGGCCAGGATAACATCCCGGACCTTCACGTTTTCCTGCATGCCGCCGCAAGACCCGATGCGGATCAGGGTTTTTGCACCGTAGTCCCGGATCAGTTCATTTACGTAAATGGACAGCGACGGCATTCCCATTCCGCTGCCCTGAATGGTGACCGGGTTTCCTTTCCATTCGCCGGTGAAACCCAGCATCCCGCGGACATCGTTGATTTGCCGCACATTGTTCAGAAAAGTTTCGGCGGCCCATTTCGCACGATACGGATCACCCGGCAAAAGCACGGTCTCGGCGATTTCGCCTCTTTCGGCGCCAATGTGAATTGTCATTTTGATACTTTTCCCGTTCAGATTTCCAGATCGGAAATATCTGCCCCGGCTTTCAGCGCTTCGTGGACCCATTTCGGTTTTCGCCCACGCCCCGTCCAGGTTTGCGCCGGATCGGCCGGATTGCGATATTTTGCTTTGGCTTTCGATCCCTTGCCGGACCGTGTGGGCTGAGATGCCAAGTCGGACAAGGAAAACCCGTAAGCGGCAGCTGCTTTTTCAGCGGCCATCAATGCTTCCTGACGCTCTCTGGCCTCAGCGTTTTCCAGCGCCTTGTCGACCTGATCGCGCAATTCAAGCAATTCCTTACGCGACAGCTTGTCCAGATTTATGCCCATTGTCGTTCTCCGTACCCACCTGATTCATTTTTTACTCATCAGGCAACGTTACGGAGAATCCCAATCAATGGCCATTCTTTAAACGAAATGGGCAATGGAATTAATTTTGGGCGATTATTCCGCGGCCAGCGTTTTTGGATCGGCCAGCAAAACGATATCCCCCATTATGGCATTCAGCTCGAAATTCTTGGGCGTATAGACCTTGGCAACACCCATTGATCTGAGACGATCCGCGTCTTCGTCGGGAATGATGCCCCCGACGACAACGGGAACATCACCCAAGCCAGCTTCGCGCAGGCGGGTCATGACGTCCTGTACCAACGGCAGGTGGCTACCGGACAGGATCGACAGGCCGATCACATGAGCTTGCTGCTCGATGGCCGACTTCACGATTTCCTCGGGGGTTAGGCGGATGCCGTCATAAGTAATGTCCATGCCGCAGTCGCGGGCGCGGAACGCGATCTGTTCGGCGCCGTTGGAATGGCCGTCCAGCCCCGGCTTGCCGACCAGGAATTTCAGACGACGCCCCAGGCGGTCGCTGACCGCATCCACCGCCGCGCGCAGATCGTCCAGACCCTCGGTCTTGTTCGAGACCGACCCCGAAACGCCCGTCGGACCGCGATAGGTGCCAAAGACGCGGCGCATCTCTTCTGCCCATTCGCCGGTGGTGACACCGGCCTTGGCCGCGGCGATCGACGGCTCCATGATGTTGGCGCCCGATTGCGCGGCGGCGCGCAGATCGGCCAGAGCCGCGGCCACGGCGGCCTCGTCGCGGGCGCCACGCCAGTCGTTCAGGCGCGCGATCTGTTCCTGTTCGACCGCCGGATCGACGACCATGATCCCGCCATCCTCGGTCTGCAGGGGCGAGGGTTCGCCCTCGGTCCAGCGGTTCACGCCGACGACGATGGTTTCATTGCGCTCGATCCGGTTGAGACGCTCGGCGTTGGAATCCACCAGCCGCGATTTCATGTAGTCGATCGCCGCAACCGCACCACCCATCGAGTCCAGATTGGCCAGTTCGGCCCGGGCGCCCTGCTTCAGTTCCTCGACCTTGGCGTCGACCACCGGGTTGCCATCGAACAGGTCGTCGTATTCCAGCAGGTCGGTCTCATAAGCCAGGATCTGCTGCATCCGCATCGACCATTGCTGGTCCCAGGGGCGCGGCAGGCCCAAGGCCTCATTCCACGCTGGCAGTTGCACCGCCCGGGCACGCGCCTTTTTCGACAGGGTCACGGCCAGCATTTCGATCAGGATGCGATAGACGTTGTTCTCGGGCTGCTGCTCGGTCAGGCCCAGAGAGTTGACCTGAACACCATAGCGGAATCGGCGGAACTTGGGGTTTTCCACGCCATAGCGCTGTTGCAGGATTTCATCCCAAAGATCGACGAAAGCCCGCATTTTGCACATTTCGGTGACAAACCGGATGCCCGCATTCACGAAAAACGAGATGCGGCCGCACAGCGCCGGAAAGTCCTCGGCCGGAACGCGGGGGCGCAGCTCGTCCAGTACCGCGATGGCGGTGGCCAGCGCATAGGCCAGCTCCTGCTCGGGCGTCGCGCCGGCCTCTTGCAGGTGGTAGGAACACACGTTCATCGGGTTCCATTTCGGTACGTTCGAATAACAATACTCGGCCACGTCCGCGATCATCTTCAGTGAAGGTTTGGGCGGGCAGACATAGGTGCCGCGGCTCAGGTATTCCTTGATCAGGTCGTTCTGCACCGTGCCCTGCAGCTTGGACACATCGGCGCCCTGTTCCTCGGCCACCGCGATATACAGCGCCAGCAGCCAGGGGGCCGTGGCGTTGATCGTCATCGAGGTGTTCATCTGCTCCAGCGGGATCTGGTCGAACAGCACCCGCATGTCGCCCAGGTGGCAGACGGGCACCCCGACCTTGCCGACCTCGCCCCGGGCCAGGGTGTGATCGCTGTCATATCCGGTCTGCGTCGGCAGATCGAAGGCCACTGACAGACCGGTCTGCCCTTTGGCCAGGTTGGACCGGTACAGCGCGTTCGAGGCTTTGGCCGTGGAATGACCGGCATAGGTTCGGATGAGCCAGGGGCGGTCTTTCTGCGTCTGCGTCATGGTCAGAGCCTCATGCGTCGATGGGTAACAATATTTCTCTCATGGGTTCTAAAGCGCAATTTTCAGCACATGTCAATTCGCTGCGTTGCGGCATGTCAGGCGTGCTGCCGATTGTGACAGCGGCGGTTTGATGGCACTGTGCGGGCATGACGCAGACCGTTGAGTTACCGATTTGGCTGTTTGTTCTGATCGTGGTGTTTGCCGCGGTCACTTTTGCTTCGCATTTCCTGTTCCCGTCGGTGCGCTGGTTCTTTCGCCGTCGGCTTGAACGGGCTGTTGAACGGTTGAACCAGCGCCTGCAACGACCGATCCAGCCGTTCAAGCTGGCCGAGCGTCATGACATGATCCAACGCCTGATCTATGACCCGCAGGTTGGTCAGGCTGTTCAGCACCACGCCGAAGAACATGGAATCCCCGAAGCCGTCGCGTTCGAGCAGGCCCGGCGCTACGCCCGGGAAATCGTCCCGTCGTTTTCGGCCTTTATGTATTTCAGCTTTGCCATTCGGTTGGCTCGATGGTTGAGCAACGCGTTCTACAATGTCCGCCTCAGCCACGAGGACGAGGCCGCATTGAAGGAGATCGATCCCAAAGCAACCGTGGTCTTTGTGATGAATCACCGGAGCAACATGGATTATGTTCTTGTGACCTATTTGGCCGCGCAACAGTCGGCGCTGTCCTATGCGGTGGGCGAGTGGGCACGGGTCTGGCCGCTCAGCCGGTTGATCCGCGCGATGGGGGCCTATTTCATCCGGCGCAAGTCCGGCAGCGAACTCTACCGGCAGGTTCTGGCCAGCTATGTGCGCCTGGCCACCAATGCCGGTGTGACTCAGGCGATGTTCCCCGAGGGCGGTCTGAGCCTCACCGGGTCTTTGGGACGACCCAAACTGGGACTGCTGAAATACATCATCGACGGCACCAGTCCCGATGGTCGCGACGTCGTGTTCGTACCGGTTGCGCTGAACTATGACCGGGTGCTGGAGGATACGATTCTGACCGCCGCCGCCTTGGGCAGCGAACGGCGGTTCCGCGCGCGGATCGGCGTGATCACAAGGTGGAGCCTGAAACAGATATGGCGCCGTATCATCGGGCGTTACAAACGGTTCGGTCTTGCCTCGGTCCGATACGGCCTGCCCATTTCGCTGCAGGAGTTTCGCGAACAAGCCGGCCCGGACCTGATGACGGATCTGGCTCGAGAGTTGATGCGCCGGATTGGCCGGGCGATTCCTTTGGTTCCAGCGCCTGCCGCGTGCTGGCTCGTTCGCGAAAACGGCACCATCTCCGAGTCTGACGTTCAGTCACGGATCGTCGAGCTGATGCGGCGCGAGGGCGCCACGGACGAAGACCTGAAGGCCATCCCGCCAGCGATCGAACAACTGGTCGAACGGCGAATACTGAGCAGAAACAACGGTATGCTGTCGCCATCGGTCGAGCGGCTGGATCTGATGAAGTATTATGCGGCCTCAGCGCCCATCAGCGAAGACCCGGATGGTTCTGCGACTGCAAAAGAAATTTCTGCGGCCGCTGGGTCATAAAATTTCAATAATGATCCGAAATGGGTTGCAAAATTACTCATGGGCCAATATTCCAGCCTATGAAGCGCGCGATTCTGCGTCGCGGCGAACATGTTTGACAGAGGAGGCCACAATGGCTTTGGACACCGACGGCGGCATCGCGTCCTACGAGGCACCGGAAAAAGACCTCTATGAGATGGGTGAAATCCCTCCGATGGGATATGTGCCCAAACAGATGTATGCGTGGGCCATCCGCAAAGAGCGCCACGGCGAGCCCGACACTGCGATGCAGTTGGAGGTGGTCGATGTGCCCAAGCTGGACAGCCACGAAGTGCTGGTTCTGGTGATGGCGGCGGGCGTCAACTACAACGGTGTTTGGGCCTCGCTCGGCAAACCGATCAGCCCCTTTGATGGCCACAAGGCCCCGTATCACATCGCGGGCTCGGATGCGTCGGGCATCGTCTGGGCGGTGGGCGACAAGGTGAAACGCTGGAAGGTCGGCGACGAGGTCGTGATCCACTGCAACCAGGACGACGGCGACGATGAAGAGTGCAACGGCGGCGATCCGATGTATTCGCCCAGCCAGCGCATCTGGGGCTATGAAACGCCCGATGGGTCATTTGCGCAATTCACCAACGTGCAGGCGCAACAGCTGATGCCGCGCCCCAAGCACCTGACCTGGGAAGAAAGTGCCTGCTATACGCTTACGCTGGCCACTGCCTATCGGATGCTGTTCGGACACGAGCCGCATGATCTGAAGCCGGGCCAGAACGTTCTGGTCTGGGGCGCGTCGGGGGGTCTGGGCTCCTACGCGATCCAGCTGATCAACACGGCCGGCGCCAACGCAATCGGCGTGATCTCGGACGAAAGCAAGCGGGACTTCGTGATGGGGCTGGGCGCCAAGGGCGTCATCAACCGCAAGGACTTCAACTGCTGGGGCCAGTTGCCTACGGTCAACACGCCTGAATATGCCGAGTGGTTCAAAGAGGCCCGCAAGTTCGGCAAGGCGATCTGGGACATCACGGGCAAGGGCGTGAACGTCGACATGGTGTTCGAACACCCCGGCGAAAGTACCTTCCCGGTCTCGACCTTTGTCGTCAAAAAAGGCGGCATGGTCGTGATCTGCGCCGGGACCACCGGCTACAACCTGACCTTTGACGTTCGGTACATGTGGATGCACCAGAAGCGTCTGCAGGGTTCGCATTTCGCGCATCTCAAGCAGGCGTCTGCTGCAAACCGGCTGATGCTGGAGCGGCGTCTCGATCCCTGCATGTCCGAAGTGTTCACTTGGAAAGAACTGCCCGAGGCGCACATGAAAATGATGCGGAACGAGCACAAGCCGGGCAACATGTCTGTCTTGGTTCAGGCCCCGCGCACGGGCATGCGGACCTTGGAAGAGGTTCTGGACGCCCGCGGTTGATCACCGCGCTTTGAAAGCAAGCGCCCGCGAATCGTTCAGACGGTTCGCGGGCGTTTTGCGTTCAGAAGATGGGATATTGTTTTTCAATGCCATGCAAATTCGGGACCCGCTGTTTTTGGGGAGTAGAAAGCAGTGAATAGGCAAGAAAACAGCGTACATGTTATGGTTGTGTTAACCCTTCGTTAACTGTTTCGGAGAGACCATGATGGCGCGAAATGAGTGGATACTGGACGTATTGTCGGACCTCAACGCCTTCGCCGTTGCGAATGGGTTGACCGCGCTGGCCGAGCAGCTTGACGACACCAGGCTGATCGCCGCGGCCGAAATTGCGTCCCTGAACGATGAGGCAAAAGCGCCGTCGAATGGGAACACAGTTCGATTTGAGCCAGGTCCTGGAGGATTTGGAAAACACCAGCACGCTTGACGAGCTGGGTGCGGTTGCTGTCCGCATCAGGGACAAACTGAAGGTCGATCACATCGTCTATCACTGGGTCGATGGCGCCGGCGATCAATATGGCTACACCACCTATCCGGATGCCTGGGCCGACCGATACCGTGAACGCAACTATCACCGAATAGATCCCGTAATCCTGGGCTGCTTCCAGCGGTTTCATCCGGTCAACTGGAAATCTCTGATCTGGTCCGGCAAGGTCGCAAAAGCCTTTCTGCAAGATGCTTTGGATCATGGTGTCGGCAATCAGGGCTATTCGATCCCAATTCGTGGGCCGAATGGCCAGTTCGCGCTTTTTACGGTCAATCATAGTTGCAGCGACGAGGCTTGGGGAGCCTTCATCGTGACCTACAGCCGCGAGTTGATACTGCTCGCCCACTACTTCAACCGCAAAGCTTTGGATTTCGAGCAGGACCGCAGACCTGAATCCGCGCGCGGCCTCTCTCCGCGCGAGATCGACGCGATGACGCTGCTGGCCTTGGGCTACAGCCGGGCGCAGGTCGCGCACTCCCTGTCTATTTCCGAGCACACATTGCGTGTCTATATCGAAAGCGCCCGGTCCAAGCTGGGCGCTCTGAATACAACCCATGCCATCGCCACTGCCCTCAGCAGAGGATTAATAGTGGTTTAAGGCCCGCGCGAGGGCCACACGGTAAATTAACCACGACTTTGTACCCCCTTCGTTCCAGTACTGGACGACAAGGGGAAAAGTCATGCTGCGTTATGTTTACGCTGACGAGCTTCATAAATTTCCAAATTTGGCCGAGGGGATGTTTCGCGACCGCGCCGATCAATTCAAAACCCGCCTCGGATGGGATGTTCATGTCAATTCCAAAGGAGAGGAACGGGATCAGTATGATGATCTGAACCCGCTGTATGTCATCTGGGAAGAGCCGGACGGCAGTCACGGCGGATCGATGCGGGTATTGCCCACGACTGGCCCTGTCATGGTAAATGAGGTGTTCGGGCATCTGACCGGCGGCAGCCCAATCCGCAGCCCGCTGATCTGGGAAGTGACGCGGTTCTGCCTGTCCCGCACCGCTCATCCACACACGGCCGGGGCAATCATGCTGAGCGGGGGGGAGATCATGGAAGGCTTCGGTCTGACCCACATCGCCGGGGTCTTTGATGCAAGGATGATCCGTATCTATCGGCTAATCGGTTCCTCGCCGGTGGTCTTGGGCTCGGAGGGGGCGGGCCGTGACCAGATTTCGGTCGGTCTTTGGCCCTATTCCGCTGACGATTGCAACCGCGTGGCCGAGCGGGCGGGCATCCCGCGCGAGCTGTCGCGATTGTGGTTCAAGACGGCGTTCGGGTCCGCCGCGCGGCATCGGTTCGCACTGTCTGCCTGACGTTGAATTCCGCATCTGGCGCAGGTTGGCGCGGCCCTGTAGGGTCGCGCCATGTCTCTGCCCAAGGTTACTTTTTCCGAAGATCAGGCCGCCGCGTTCGACAGCATAGCCCAGATGCTGAAAACCGCAGGCGTGGACCTGGAAGATGATGCGCTGCTCAAACTGCCCGGCCAGGGCGAATCGGGGGTCATGGCGGTGATCGGCAAGGCCGGATCGGGCAAGACCCTGCTGTTGGCCGAACTCTTCAAGGCACTGGCCGAGACCGGAGTTCAGATCGTCTCGGGCGACTATGAAAGCCGCAAATCGAAGGACAAGCGCAGCCTTGCCATTTTGGCCCCGACCAACAAGGCCGCCAGCGTGTTGCGGTTGCGCGGTGTTCCGGCCACCACCATTCACCGCATTCTGTACACGCCGGTCTATGATCCGGAATACGAACGGATCGCCGAGTGGCTGGCGGGCAACGACGACCGCCCCGAGGTCGAAGGCCTGACCGACGAGGCGCTGGACCGCGCGGCCGCGTTTTACGCCAACAACAAATCCATCCCCGGTGCCTTGGCCGCCGCTGGCCTGCGCGGATCGGATTTCATCACCGGCTGGAAACGGCGCGACGAGCCGTTGGATATCGGGTTCGTCGATGAGGCCTCGATGCTGGACGACCGCCAGTTCGAGGATCTCAAGGAGATCTTTCCCACCTTGCTGCTGTTCGGCGATCCGGCGCAGTTGGCACCGGTGAACCAGTCCGGGTCGATGGTGTTCGATGCTTTGCCCGAACCGCGCAAGCTGATCCTGCACCGGGTGCACCGGCAAGAGGCCGACAACCCCATTCTGGATCTGGCCCATGCGCTGGCCGATCCGGCCATGGGGTTCGAGGATTTCGAACGCCTTGTCGAGCAGACCGCCCGCACGGATGACCGCGTGGTTTGGGGCCAGCGGGTCGAGGTCGATCTAATGGCACGAAGCCCGGTTCTGGTCTGGCGGAATGCGACGCGTATCCGGCTGATCCAGGCCTTCCGTCAGGTGCATGGTGCGCCCGAGACCGAATTGTTGGAAGGCGAACCGCTGATCTGCGACGGGATCGAGCTGCCGCTGAAGCACCGCAAGAAGCGGCTCGACCTCGAGGCGCGCGGGCTGATCAAGGGCGCGCAGGTGATCTATCTGGGACCGGGGCGCAAGCCGGGATTCTCGCGGCTGCATGTCATGGGGGCCGAAGATCCGCAGGTCAGCGCCGCGTCGATCGTGCAGATCGAAAAACCGGACGAAGAAGAGCCCTTCATCCCCTTTGCCGCGCGCATGGGGGCCACGTTTCTGCATGGGGCCGCCGTGACGATCCACAAGGCGCAGGGCTCGCAGTGGGACACGGTGCAGGTTTTTGCCCCTGACCTTTATGCCGCCGCCCGCATGGGCCGGACCGAGGCCGGGCAACCCCTGTGGAAACGGCTGGCCTATGTGGCCATCACCCGGGCGCAAGAGCGGCTGATCTGGGTGGTGCGCAACCGGCTGTCCAAACCAAGCCACCCGCTGCGGGTTGACGACCTGCGCGCGGTCCCGGCCGCAAAACTTACGCTGGAGGCGGAGGAGACGTGAAGACGATCATTGTAACCGGGGCAAGTTCGGGCATCGGGCGAGCCACCGCCGAGCTGTTTCTGGATCAGGGCTGGAAGGTCGGCCTGTTGGCACGCAGTGCGGACAAGCTGAGCCAGTTTGCCGCGACGCGCGAAAACGCCATTCCACTGGTGGCCGACGTGACCGACCCTCAAGCGGTGTCGGCGGCGTTCGATGAATTTCAGGCGCAGGCTGGACGGTTGGATGTTCTGTTCAACAACGCGGGGATCTTTGCCCCTGCCGGGACGATCGACGAGATCGCGCTGGACGACTGGTATCGGAGCGTCAACGTGAACCTGAACGGGATGTTTCTGTGTGCCCGCGCGGCCTTTGGCTTGATGCGCAGGCAGGTGCCCCAGGGGGGCCGCATCATCAACAACGGCTCGATCGCGGCGCATGTACCGCGCCCGAATTCGGTTCACTACACCGCCACAAAACACGCGATTACCGGGCTGACACGAAGCCTGTCGCTTGACGGCCGCGCTCATGGGATCGCCTGTGGGCAGATCGACATCGGAAATGCCAGAACCCAGATGGTGCAGAACCTGGTCGATACGGCGGTTGCTGAAGGGCGAGAGCCTGATCCGACGATGGAGGTCGAAGACGCCGCGCGCTCGGTCCTGCACATGGCCAGCCTGCCGCCCGAAGCCAACGTTCAGTTCATGACCGTGATGGCAACGACGATGCCGTATATCGGGCGCGGGTAGCGGTCAGTTTTCGCGCAACAGTCGGAAAGCCGTCGAAGCGCCCCAGCCTGCGGCGATGGCAATGACGAGGGACATCAACCCGTACCAGACCGGCTGTTGACGCGACATGTTGTAGAGAAACCGCTCGAGCCCGACTTTCCGAACGTCGATAACCGTCTCGAACTGCGAAATGACTTCGCCGTTCCGCATCAGGAAGATGCGGGTCAGGTAGTCGCCTTCGGTCAAGTCGGCCGGCATCTCGATGGAGGTGCGGAATAGCGTTTGCTCATCCACGGCAACCGTGTTCTCCCGGATCGAGTACAGGCCCTCATCCTCGCGGATCCTGACGACGGCCCGGGCGAAATCCTGAGCCTCCCGAATATGCATGGCTGCCCCGACGGACCGGATCGCGCGCCGGATCGAGATGCGATAGCGCAGATCTTCGGTGTCGGTGATGATGTCCGTGAACGGTGCGCTTGTGGCGACTGCGTAGAAGCTGGGTGCGGAATCGACCAGAACGCTGTCGGTATTCACCCAGATGCCGAATTTCTTTTCCTTGCGCCGCACCATGACCGGCTCGGACGGGCCTGCGACTGCCACGATCACCTCCAGCGGAGGGCCGGGCGGGATCGGCGCTTCGCGCTTGACGGCGCCAAAGATCAGAATCTCGGATCCGTCGAAATCGGCGGTGATGGCCACGCGATCCTGGCTGAGGCCAAGAACGACCTGCTCATCCGCGGCATGGACGGGGAGGGTCAGGAACACAAGGGCGATGAACCAGCGCAACACGTCAATGCCCCCCATCGGTGCCAAGCGAGTACAGCTCGGCCGGTTGCAACAACAGATCCAGGGCCAGCTTTCCGCAAACCGCCAAGACAAGAGCGGCTAGCAGGACGCGCAGCTGCTCGGCCGGGATGCGTGCCCCCAGCACGGTCCCGATCTGAGCCCCGATCACCCCGCCAACCAACAGTAGGACAGCCAGCACGATATCGACCGTAAAGTTGGTCGTGGCGTGCAGCATGGTGGTGAAGCCAGTGACGAAAATAATCTGGAAAAGGGATGTCCCCACAACCACTTTGGTTGGCATTCCCAGCAGATAGATCATGGCGGGCACCATGATGAACCCGCCGCCCACACCCATGATCGCCGACAACACGCCGACGAACAGCCCGACAAGCACCGGCGGAATGACCGAGATATACAGCCCCGAGGTCCGGAACCGCATCTTGAACGGCAGGGCGTGGATCCACCCCCTCTGGCGCCGTTTGACAGGGACCCCACCGGCCTTGCGGGACCTGCGCAGCGCATTGAGGCTTTCAAAGAACATCAGCCCGCCAATGACGCCCAGAAAGACGACATAGCAGAGCTTGACCAGCAGATCGACCTGACCCAGGCTTTTGAGATAGTTGAAGAAGACAACGCCCACGGCGGCGCCGATCAGACCACCCACAAGAAGGACCGTGCCCATCTTAAGGTCGACCGTCTTTCTTCGGAAATGCGCCAGCACTCCCGAGAATGACGAGGCAACGATCTGGTTCGCCTCGGTTGCCACGGCAACGGCGGGTGGGATGCCGATAAAGAACAGCAGCGGGGTCATCAAAAAGCCGCCACCGACACCGAACATGCCGGACAGGATTCCCACCATGCCGCCGAGGCCAAGCAGCAGAAAGGCGTTTACGGAAACTTCGGCGATAGGCAGGTAGATATGCATGTGGTCTAGCCGATCCGTACTGCGGTGGACTGGTAAAAACGATCAAAGGCGGGCGCGTTGCGTTGGGCGAAGAAACGGACTGGTGGGTACATGGCGGTTTCGAAGGATAAACTGGTCACGATCAAACCCCCGCCAATTCAGAAAGCGAATAGAATTCTGTCGGAGCCACGATCAGTTCCAGCCCGACTTTTCCGGCCACGATCATGACCAGTACCGCCAGCAAAACCCGCAGCTGCTCAGCCTTCAGCCGGGCGCCGACCATGCTGCCGAACTGGGCCCCAACGACACCTCCGATCAACAGGAACAAGGCCAGCACGATGTCCACGCTGAAGTTGGTCGAAGCGTGAATCATCGTCGTAAACCCGGCCACGAAAATGATCTGAAACAGCGAGGTTCCGATCACCACCTTTGTCGGCATTCCCAGGATATAGATCATTGCCGGAACCATGATGAACCCGCCGCCAACGCCCATGATGGCCGACAGGATTCCGACGCCAAAGCCGACCAGGATGGGTGGAATGACCGAGATGTACAGGTTTGACTCGCGGAACCGCATTTTGAACGGCAGTGCATGAACCCAGGTGCGTTGGCGGCGTGCGGTCGGTGCGGTGCCGCCCGCTGCCCGTGACCGGCGAATTGCACGCAGGCTCTCAATGAACATCAAGGTGCCGATGAGGCCTAGAAACACGACGTAACACAGCTGGACCGCCAGATCGACCTGCCCCAATTGCTTGAGATAGTTGAAGACGAGCATTCCCAGCGTCGCGCCCAGCAGGCCGCCGCCCAGCAGAACCGATCCCATCTTCAGGTCTACGGTCCTGCGCTTGAGATGTGCC
Organism: Ruegeria sp. BHSC029; assembly: GCF_059613085.1. Taxonomy (NCBI): domain Bacteria; kingdom Pseudomonadati; phylum Pseudomonadota; class Alphaproteobacteria; order Rhodobacterales; family Roseobacteraceae; genus Ruegeria; species Ruegeria sp. BHSC029. The sequence goes on along the minus strand of NZ_JBXWRU010000006.1, from coordinate 111,911 downwards.
ATCAGCCCGGAAAACGAGGATGCCACCACCTGGTTGGCCGATGTCGCCACGGCGACTGCAGGTGGAATGCCAATCAGAAACAGCAGTGGCGTGATCAGAAAGCCGCCTCCCACTCCGAACATGCCGGACAGAACGCCCACGGAAACACCAATCGCCAGCAGGACAAACGGGCTAACGGATACTTCGGCTATGGGAAGGTAGACGTGCATACCCTCTTAGAGCGCTTGCGGCATGCAAAATCAACTCTGCATGCCGCTTTGCAGCAAACAGGACTGAAAAGCAGTCCTGAACTGGCCTTATCAACGCTCTTTCACATAAGGCTCGCCACCGGCCCTTGGCGGGACCGCTTTGCCGACGAAACCTGCCAGGATCACCACGGTCAGGATATAGGGCAGCGCGTCCATGACCTGAACGGGGATTATGATGCCGCCCAGGTCGATATTCTGGAACCGCAGAGCGACAGCCTGCAGCAGCCCGAACAGTAAACACGCCCACATGGCGTGCCATGGCCGCCACTTGGCAAAGATCAGTGCGGCCAGTGCGATGAAGCCCCGGCCGGCCGTCATGTCTTTGACGAACCCTGCCTGCAACGCAGTAGCCAAATAGGCCCCGGCGATGCCACACAGCACGCCACAGATGGCGACGGCTGCGTAGCGAAGCCCCACCACCGAGACGCCCGCAGTGTCCACTGCCGCCGGGTTTTCACCCACGGCGCGCAGGCGCAGGCCAAAGCGGGTGCGGAACAGCACCCACCAGGTGGCGGGCACCATCAGGAACGCCACGTAGACAAGAATCGAGTGGCCTGAGAGCAGTTCGGCGTAGATGGGACCGATGATCGGCACACCGCTCAAAGCTTCTGCGAAGGGGAAGTTGATCGGTTCGAACCGGCCACCCCCGAACAACGACGGAGTGCGGCCGCCTTGCTGGAACCAGTCCTGGGCCACCAGCACGGTCAAGCCGGCAGCCAGGAAGTTGATGGCGACACCGGAAATCAGCTGGTTGCCCCGGAACGTGATCGAAGCAAGCCCGTGTAGGCCAGACAGCACCAAGGACGATGCGATGCCGGCCAGCAGGCCCAGCCATACCGACCCGGTGACGGCGGCAACGGCGGCCGAGAAGAATGCGGCCATCAGCATCTTGCCTTCCAGGCCGATGTCGAAAATGCCAGCGCGTTCCGAATACAAGCCGGCCAGACAGGCCAGAAGCAGCGGCGTGGCCAGGCGAATGGTCGAGTCCAGAACCTGGACGATCGTCAGGAACAACTCCATCAGTTCGCCTCCTTCCGCAGAGCCAGGAACAGCTTTTCAAGCGGCATGCGGACCATGTTGTCCAGCGCTCCGGTGAACAGGATCACCAGCGCCTGGATCACCACGATCAGCTCGCGCGGGATCGACGTCCACAGGGCCAGTTCCGCGCCCCCCTGATAGAGGAAACCAAACAGGATGGCCGCCAGGAACACGCCGAACGGGTGCGAGCGGCCCATCAGGGCCACCGCGATGCCGATAAAACCCGCGCCCTCGGTCGAGTTAAGAACCAGCCGCTCGGCCTCACCCATGACGTTGTTGATAGCCATCAGGCCCGCCAAAGCGCCCGAGATCAGCATCGCCACGATGGTGATACGCACAGGCGAGATACCGGCATAGACCGCACCGGTTTCCGAATGCCCATAGGCCCGGATTTCATAGCCCAGGCGGGTGCGCCAGATCAGCGCCCAGACGACGATGCAGGCGATGACCGCGATGATCAGCGAGATGTTGGCCGGAGCCGCCTTGGAGAAGGTGATCCCGATCGGGGCCAGCATCTCGTGCAGGGTGGGCAGATGTACCGCCTCGGCAAAGCGGGCGGTGGCCGGGTCTTGCGAGCCGGCCGGTCGCATCACGTTGACCAGCATGTAGTTCAGCAGCGCCGCGGCGATGAAGTTGAACATGATCGTGGTGATCACGATATGGCTGCCGCGCTTGGCCTGAAGATAGGCCGGTATCGCCGCCCAGGCCGCGCCGAACAGCATGCCGGCGGCCATCGCAGCCAGCAGAGCGATGCTCCAATGCGGCCAAGGCACATAGAGGCACACCATGGCAACGCCCAGTCCGCCCAACATGGCCTGACCTTCGCCGCCGATGTTGAACAGACGGGCGTGGAAGGCCACCGCGACCGCCAAACCGGTGAACATGAAGTTGGTGGCATAATACAGGGTGTAGCCCCAGCCATAGGTCGACCCCAGCGCGCCGGTGACCATCAGGTTCACCGCCTCGACCGGGTTTTCGCCAATCGCCAGAATGACCAGTGTCGACAGGATTGCGGCCAGGATCAGACTGATGAGCGGGATCAGAATGACGTCGGCCCATTTGGGCATCTTATCCATGTTACGCGGCCTCCCCCGCAACACCGGCCATCAACAGGCCCAGTTCTTTTTCATCCGTTTCATGGGGCAGACGCTCGCCCATGATATGTCCGTCGAACATCACTGCAATCCGGTCGGATAGAGAGAAGATCTCTTCCAACTCGACCGAGACCAGCAGGATCGCCTTGCCCTGATCGCGCAGGGCGACGATCTGCTTGTGAATGAATTCGATCGCGCCGATGTCCACGCCGCGGGTCGGCTGGCCAACCAACAGCAATTCGGGGTTCCGCTCGATTTCGCGCGCCACGACGATCTTCTGCTGGTTCCCGCCCGAGAAATTCTTGGCCGACAGCCAGCCATTCGGCGGACGCACGTCGAATTTCTCGATCTTGCGTTCTGTGTCGGCGCGCAGGGCGGCGTTGTTCATGAAAATCCCGCGCTGATAGGCGGGGTCTCGGTGATAGCCGAAGGCCACGTTTTCCCAGGCGTGGAAGTCCATGATCAGACCTTCGCGTTGCCGGTCTTCGGGCACATGGGCGATGCCTTGGGCGCGCCGCGCCTGACCGTCGGCCTCGGGTCCGCTGAGCGCCAGAGGCGTACCATTAAGTTTGATCACGCCTGATCCTGAGCGCATGCCGCCCAATACTTCGAGCAGCTCGGACTGCCCGTTGCCGGCGACGCCCGCGATGCCCACGATCTCGCCCGCGCGGACGGTCAGGTCGATACCTTTGACGCGCTCGACGCCCGCCGAATCCGTCACCCGCAGGTTCTCGATTTCAAGGATGGGCTTGCCGGGTTTGGCCGGCACCTTGTCGACGCGCAGCAGAACCTTGCGCCCGACCATCAGCTCGGCCAACTCCTCGGGGTTGGTCTCGGCGGTCTTGACCGTGGCAGTCATCTGGCCGCGGCGCATCACCGACACGGTGTCGGTGGCTTCCATGATCTCGCGCAGCTTGTGGGTGATCAGGATGATGGTCTTGCCCTCGGCGCGCAGCCGGTCGAGGATGCGGAACAGCTGGTCGGCCTCGGCCGGGGTCAGCACCCCGGTGGGTTCGTCCAGAATCAGGATTTCCGCCTTCCGGTACAGCGCCTTGAGGATTTCGACCCGCTGCTGCATGCCCACGCCGATCTCGTCGATGCGCTTGTCGGGGTCCACGAACAGCTCGTATTCTTCCTCGAGCTCTTTCAGCTCTTTCCGAGCCTTGGCCAGCGAGGGGGCCAGCAGCCCGCCATCTTCGGCGCCCAGAACGATGTTTTCCAGAACGGTGAAATTCTCGACCAGCTTGAAATGCTGAAAGACCATGCCGATACCCGCGGCGATCGCGGCCTGGCTATCGGGGATGTCGGTCTTTTTGCCGTTGATCCAGATTTCACCTTTGTCGGCCTTGTAGAAGCCGTACAGAATGCTCATCAGCGTGGATTTGCCCGCACCGTTTTCACCGATGATCCCGTGGATCGTGCCGGGGGCGACGCTGATCGAGATGTCCTTGTTCGCTTGAACTGGCCCAAAGGCTTTGGAAATCCCTTTGAGCTCGATGGCGGGGACTGTCATGTCTTGTCCTCGATTGCCGTAGAAGCTGCGCTGATTTCGCGATCATTCTGTCGTGGCGAAACAGCGGCATGAGTGGATGCGGGACGGGAGGTCTCCCCCGCCCCGCGCGATATCAGAACTGCAGTGCCGGGCAGCTGTCGTTCTCGTAGTAGCTGACGACGGTGACATTGCCGTCGATGATGTCGCGGCGTGCCTTTTCGACGGCGGCCTTCATCTCGTCGCTCACCAGCGAGGCGTTGTTTTCATCCATGGCAACGCCGACACCGTCCTGTGCCAGACCCATGGTGAACTTGCCGGTTTCGACATCTTCGCCTGCTTTCATGGCGTCATAAACGGCCACGTCCACGCGCTTGAGCATCGAGGTCAGAACCTTGCCCGGGTGCAGGTGGTTCTGGTTGCTGTCCACGCCGATCGACAGGATGCCTTCGTCGGCCGCGGTCTGCAGAACACCGACGCCGGTACCGCCTGCGGCAGCGTAGATCACGTCAGCGCCTTGGCTGATCTGAGCTTTGGTCAGCTCCGAGCCCTTCACCGGGTCGTTCCAAGCGGCCGGGGTGGTGCCGGTCATGTTGGCTACGACGTTGATGTCAGGGTTCACGGCCTTCGCGCCCTGGGCGTAGCCGCAGCCAAAGTGCCGGATCAGCGGAATGTCCATGCCACCGATGAATCCGACCGTACCCGACTTGGATGCCATCGCGGCCATCATGCCGACCAGGTACGAACCTTCATGCTCGGCAAACGAGACCTGGCGGATGTTAGGCGCGTCCAGCCAGCTGACGTCGACGGCAACGAACTTGGTGTCGGGATAGTCAGGTGCGACGGCGGCCAGCGGATCAGCCATGGCAAAGCCCATGGTGATGATCGGGTTTGCACCGGCTTCAGCGAAGCGACGCAGGGCTTGTTCGCGCTGCGCTTCCGACTGCAGCTCGATTTCGCGATAGGATTTGCCGGTCTGGTCGGCCCAGCGCTTGGCGCCGTTATGGGCTGCTTCGTTGAACGATTTGTCGAACTTGCCGCCCAGATCGAAGATGATCGCCGGTTCGGCCAGCGCCGCACCTGCGGTCAGTGCAAACGCGGCGGCCGCGCCCATCAAGGATTTCATCAGGGTCATCATATACTCCCGTTGTTTTTTATGGCTTCGGGGCAGGGGCTTTTGCCCAGCCCCGCTCAGAGCGAGCAGAACTGCTGTGATAGCGGCAATTAAGGCCGTCTGAAACAGCCATGGTCAACCGCTTTTTGACCATTTGGTCTCAGAAATGCCCGGCTTTCGTCAGGGTAGCGCGCGCTCCATCAAGATTGCATCTACTTTGTCAGCCTTGCCGCGCCGGTAATATCCCGGCCGAAGACCGCAGCGCGCATAGCCGCAACTTTGGTAGAGTGCAATGGCGGCCGCGTTGTCCGATGCCACCTCAAGAAACGCCCGGCGCGCACCCAGATCGTGAGCCTTGTCATGCCAAGCCTGCATGCAGGCGCGGCCCAGACCCTGCCGCTGATGATCGGGATGCGTCGCGATGGTCAGCAGCTCGGCCTCGTCGCCGATGACCTGGATCAGGGCAAATGCTGTTTTGTTTCCAACGACATGGGTGAAGCGGCTGGCAAGCAGATCAGCGAATTCATCATTAGTCCAGGGGCGGGACTGGGTGAAAGCCGCGCCGTGGGTCTCGGCCATTTCCTGTGGGGTCATGGGTCCAGCAAAGGCGGCGGCGTATCGCGCGACGGGGCGGCGTCTGCGGCACGAACGTACAGGGGGGCCGGGGGACCTGACACAAGGTCAACACGTTCGGATGCAATCCGGGCGATGGCCCGGACGACTGCATTCGCATCGTCGCACAAAAACAGGGCGCCAAGTGATTCTGCCTGTTCCTGCGTCATCAGCTGCGGCGTCCCGTCGGGCGCTTGCAGGTAAACATGTTCCCGGGGGGCTGGAATGGCTGGGGTCCGCCCTTCAGGTGCCAAAGCCGCAAGGGCTTCAAGGCCCGAAACGCCGATTGCCGGTTTGTTCAATCCAAGCGCCAGCCCCCGGGCGGCAGAGACCGAGATGCGAATTCCAGTGAAATTGCCCGGACCCGTCCCGACACCGATCGCGTCGATATCCGCCCAAGAAACTCCGCCTTCTGCCAGGATGTCCTGAAGCAAAGGCATCAGGCGTTCCGCCTGGCCGCGGGTCATGGTTTCGGCGCGGCTCACGACGATGTCTGGCCCGCGCAGCAAAGCGGCCGCGCAATGCGCGGCCGATGTGTCAAATGCCAGAATTGTCTGATCAGACGGCAACAGGGCGAACCTCGGTCACCTCGGGGATGTAATGGCGGAGCAGGTTCTCGATCCCCATTTTCAGGGTCAGCGTCGAGGACGGGCAGCCTGCGCAGGCCCCTTGCATATGCAGGTAGACGACGCCGCGGTCAAAGCCGTGGAAGGTGATGTCACCGCCGTCCTGCGCCACGGCGGGGCGTACGCGGCTGTCCAGCAATTCCTTGATCTGGTTGACGATTTCCGAGTCCTCACCCGAATGTTCAGCATGGCCGGACGCGGTTTCCACCCCGGCCCCCATCACCGGCTGGCCGGACTGGTAGTGCTCCATCACAGCGCCCAGGATGGCGGGTTTGATGTGGTCCCACTGCACGCCGTCGTCTTTGGTGACGGTTACGAAGTCATTGCCGAAGAAAACTCCGGTCACACCGCTGACCGCAAAGATGCGCTGCGCCAGCGGCGAGTTCTGCGCGGCTTCGGCGGTCGGGAAATCCGCTGTACCGGCCTCGAGCACGGTCTGACCGGGCAGGAATTTCAGCGTGGCCGGGTTGGGTGTGGATTCGGTCTGGATGAACATGGCGCGCTCCGTATCAGTTGGCTCTGATATGCGCGTCAGCGGCCGGGAAGTCAAGATTTGGAACGGTTCTAAATCGCTGCAGCCTGTCGGATGGCCATGTCCAGTCGGTCATCGCCCCAGTAAAGCTCCTCATCCACGACAAAACTGGGGGCGCCGAAGATCCCCAGCGATTTGGCGCGGGCAACCTGGTCGAACAGAGCACTCTTGATGTCAGAGTCTGCGGTTCGGTCGATCATGTCCTCGGGGAGGCCGGCGGCGGACAGGGCGCTGCGCAGGACTGGCTCTACCGAAATGTTCAGGCCTTGGCCAAACTGCGCGGCAAAAACGGCGCAGGAGAATGCAGCGCGCGCTTCACGTTGAGGGATGGCGAGCGCAAGGCGTGCGGCCTTCAGGCTGTTTTGCGGAAACTCGGCAGGTCGGGTCAGGGGCAGGCCATGCTGCCGGCAAAGCCGTTCCATGTCGCGCCACATGTACCGCCCCTTGGCTGGATAGATGTTGAACGGTGAGGTTTTCCACCCCTGCTCGGCAAAAATGGGACCCAGAAGGAATGGCTGCCAGTCCACCTGCACGCCGCAGGCTGCCGCGTCCCGTTCGACCCGCATGGCGCTGAGGTAGGAATAGGTCGAGGCGAAATCGAACCAGAAGTGCAGGGTGGCGGGCATCAGGTGATCTCTTCGAGCTTCTCCTTGCTCAGGTCGCCCGGAACGATGGTAATCGGAATCGGCAAGCTGCCGGAATTCCGCGTCAACTGAGTGACCAGTGGACCGGGGCCCTTCTTGTCAGTACCTGCACCCAGAACAAGGACGCCGATTTCGGGATCCGAGCGGACATGCTCGATGATCTGCGGAACTGGTTCACCCTCGCGGATCGCCAGTTCAGGCTCGATCCCCTGCTTGTCGCGCATCCATTTGGCAAACACCTCGAAATGCGCATGGATACGTTCGCGGGCTTCTTCCCGCATCACTTCGGCCACGCCGATCCAGTGGTTGAACTCGTCCGGAGGAATGACCGAGAGGATGGTCACCCCCCCGCCGGTATGCGCAGCACGCATCGCGGCGAAACGCATGGCGTTCAGGCACTCGCGGCTGTCGTCAAGAACTACAAGGAACTTGCGCATGAATGTCCTCTTCGGTTTTCGGGATCATGCCCGAGCATTCGGTGTCTGGCAACTCGGGCCGCGACGGACCGTTGCTTATTGGTTGCTGGCTGCCCAGTCCCAGTAGAGCGCGCGCGTGCGGCGCGTGATAGGGCCAATCTGATATTGCGTGTCGTCCAGTGCGGTCACGGGCGTGACCTTGTTCATGTTGCCGGACATGAACACTTCGTCCGCGTCGTGGAAATCGTCGAAGGTCAGAACAGTTTCGTGAACCGTCACCCCGTCGCGACGCAGGTTGTCGATGTGCCGCGCGCGCGTGATGCCTGCAAGGAAGGTTCCGTTCGGTGCCGGAGTAAACACCTCTCCATCCTTGGCCATGAAGATGTTGGCCGTTGCGGTTTCTGCCACGTTGCCCATGGCGTCGGTCACCAATGCGTTTGAAAACCCCTTGGATCGCGCCTCCGCCAGCATTCGGGCGTTATTTGGATACAGGCACCCGGCCTTGGCGTTGACGACCGCGCTTTCCAGAACCGGGCGGCGGAAGCGGGTGGTCGTCAGAGTGACCGAGGCCGCCTCGGGTGCCATTGGGATCTCTTCGAGGCAGATGGCGAAACCTGTGCTGTCACCCTGCGGTACGATCGCGGTCGCGTCGCCGTCGATCCCCCAGTACATCGGGCGAATGTAGACGGCGGCCTCGGTCGGGTATGCTTCCAGACCTTCGCGGATCAGTTCGACCATTTGTTCGGTGGTCACGGTCGGAGTGAGCATCAGCGCCTCGGCCGAGCGGTTCACCCGGTCGCAATGCGCGGCCAGATCAGGGGTCATGCCATCAAATCGGCGGGCCCCGTCAAACACCGACGAACCCAACCAGGCCCCGTGGTCCGCAGCCCGCATGATCGGGGCATCGCCATCGTGCCATTTGCCATCGAAATAAGTGCGGATATTCTTGCCGACTGCCATTGTGCCCTCCGTCAATTCCGCCGAACCGTAGGAGCGCGCGCGCCCGAGGTCCAGCAGATTATCCGGCCGACGATGGCAACACGTCGCGCTTGACCATCGCGCGCAGGGCGAAGTTGGAGCGCAGGTTGCGGATGCCCGGAATCTGCATCAGCCGGTTTTCCAGAAACGCATCAAAGGCGGTCAGGTCACGCGCCACGACGCGCAGCAGGATGTCGCGCGAGCCTGTCATGAGGTAGCACTCCATAACCTCATCGCAGCGCAGGATGGCGCGTTCGAAGGCGTCGATGGCGTGGCGGTCCTGTTTCTCCAGTTCGACCGACACGAAAATCGTGACGCCAAAGCCCAGCTTCTCAGGGTCGACCTGGGCCGAATATCCGGTGATCACCCCGTCGCGGCGCAGGCGGTCCAGCCGCCGCGCGCAGGGTGTGGGCGACAGGCCCACCTTTTCGGCCAGGTCCAGAACGGTCATGCGCCCGTCCTGCTGCAGCGCGCGCACGATCTTGCGGTCGATCTGGTCCATGGAGAGAATCCCTAATATGATCGGATCAGATTACTATTATCTCCAAGAGAGATAAGTTGACCAGCATGTATTGGCGAAAATCGCTCGGTCGGATGTGGCAGAATCCATCTGTCTTTCCGGAGGAGCAAAATGGAAATAACCACGATTGACGCGCCAGATCACGAGCGTGTGGTCGAATTCAAAGACGCCGCCAGCGGGCTTTCGGGCTTTGTGGCAATCCACTCCACGCAGTTGGGGCCTGCAGCGGGCGGCGTGCGGATGCGCACCTATGGCCACCCGTCCGAGGCGCTGGACGATGCGCTGCGCCTGTCGCGGGGCATGACCTACAAGAACGCGGCGGCCGATCTGCCGCTGGGCGGGGGCAAGGCCGTGATCATCGGCGACCCGAACGCGGACAAGACGCCTCGGTTGCTGCAGGCCTTCGGGCGCGTGATTCAAAGCCTTGGTGGCCGGTACTGGACGGCCGAGGACATGGGGATGACCCCGGCCGACATGGCCCAGATCGGCACCGAAACCGAATATGTCGCCGGTCTGCCCGACGGCCCGTTCGCCAGCGGCGACCCGTCGCCGGTCACCGCCCGCGGGATCTTCAACGCCATCCGCATCACCGCGCGGCATCGGTTCGGGTCCGGGGATCTGAGCGGCAAGACCGTCTCGGTGCAGGGGCTGGGCCATGTGGGCGAACATCTGTGTGCGTTGTTGCATGACGCTGGGGCAAAACTGGTGATCACCGACATCGATGCGGGCCAGACCGCCCGGCTGGCGGACCGGTTCGCAGCGCAGGCCGTCGCGCCCGATGCGATCTATGCGGCCGAGGCGGATATTTTCGCGCCCTGCGCCATCGGCGGCATCCTGAACGAAACCAGCATTCCGCTTCTGAAGGTCAGCGCGGTGGCCGGAGGGGCCAACAACCAGTTGGCAACTGATGCCGACGCGCAGCGCCTGCATGACCGCGGCATCCTCTATGCTCCGGATTTCGTGGCCAATGGCGGCGGGATCGTGAACGTCGCAACCGAGATCCTGAAGATCAGGGATCGCGAAGCCTGGGTCGGTCAGCGGCTCGAGGCGCTGGAGCGGACGATGGACCGCATCCTGACCCGCGCCAAGGTCGATGGCGTCAGCCCCAATGCGGTGGCCGAATCCATCGTCGAGGAAAAACTGCACCCGCAGGCCGCCTGACCTGCAACGAAAAACGCCGCCCCGGATCAGGGGCGGCGCTGAAGTTTCTGTCTGGGTCTCAGGCGCGGCCGGCGCCCACCATCCCCACGATCTCGTAGGTGCGGCTGAGGATCGGAGCCGCGATTTCCCGCGCCCGTTCCGCGCCACGGTCCAGGATCCTGTCGATCTCGGCCTGATCGCCCATCAGCCGCGCCATCTCGGTCGAGATCGGCGACAGCTTTGCGACCGCCAGATCGGCCAGCATCGGCTTGAATTCACCGAACTGCTTGCCCCCGACCTCGGCCAGAACCTGCTCGACCGTCTGATCGCTGAGCGCGGCATAGATGTTGACCAGGTTGCGCGCCTCGGGGCGGCCTTCCAGCCCGTCCACCTCCGAGGGTAGGGCATCGGGGTCGGTCTTGGCCTTGCGGATCTTCTTGGCGATGGTGTCGGCATCGTCGGTCATGTTGATCCGGCTCATGTCGGACGGGTCCGACTTGGACATCTTCTTGGCCCCGTCGCGCAGGCTCATCACGCGCGTCGCCGCGCCCTCGATCACCGGCTCGGTGATCGGGAAGAAATCGACGCCATAGTCGTGGTTGAACTTGATGGCGATGTCGCGGGTCAGCTCAAGATGCTGTTTCTGGTCGTCGCCCACCGGGACATGGGTCGCGTGATAGACCAGAATGTCGGCGGCCATCAGCGAGGGATAGGCGAAAAGGCCCAGCGAGGCGTTCTGCTGGTTCTTGCCCGCCTTGTCCTTCCACTGGGTCATGCGCTGCATCCAGCCCATGCGCGCAACACAGTTGAAGATCCAGGCCAGTTGCGCGTGCTCGGGCACCTGCGACTGGTTGAACAGGATCGACTGCTCCGGGTCGATGCCGGCGGCGATGAAGCCCGCGCACAGCTCGCGCGTGGAATGAGCCAGTTCTTTGGGGTCCTGCCAGACGGTGACCGCGTGAAGATCGACCATGCAGTACACGGTCTCCATCTCCGGCCCCTGCATATCCACAAAACGCTTGAGCGCACCAAGGTAGTTGCCAAGATGCAGGTTTCCCGAGGGCTGAATGCCGGAAAACACGCGCGGCGTGAACTTGGTTTCGGTCATGGAAGGGAACTCCCGTCTGGAAAAATAAGCCTCCGTCGCTTACCCATGAGGCAAAGGGACGTCAACAGCCGCGAAAGGCCCGCCCAATGAGCAGCGAGCATTACACACCCCCCGTGAACCCCCTGCCGCCCGTGGTGGTGGCGCTGGTCTTGTTCATCATAGGGATCGAACTTGCCTTCACCCTCGGCACGCGCGGCTTGGTCGGCGGACCGGGCGCGGTGGGCTGGCGGCTGGAGGCGATCCAGCGCTATTCCTTCTCGGCCGACATCTTCGACTGGATGGTGATGAACGGGCGTTGGCCGGTCGAGCATGTGATCCGGTTCTTCACCTACCCCTTCGTGTCAGGCAGCTTTACCCAGGCGCTTTTTGTCTGCGTCTTTGTTTTGGCGATGGGCAAGATGGTGGGCGAGGTCTTTGGCGGTTTTACGATGCTGGTGATCTTCGTGCTGTCCGGCGTGGGCGGGGCGCTGGCCTATGCGGTGCTGCTGGACCCGCGCTATCCGCTGGTCGGGGGCTTTCCGCCGGTATACGGCCTGATCGGCGCCTTCACCTGGTTGCTGTGGCGCAGGCTGTCGCTGGTCGGCGAAAACCAGGCGCGGGCGTTCCAGTTGATCGCGGTGCTGATGGGCATCCAACTGCTGTTCGGGCTGATCTTCGGCGGCACCTCGGATTGGGTGGCCGATTTGGGTGGCTTCGCGACCGGATTCGGGCTGTCGTTTTTCGTGTCGCCGGGCGGATGGGCGCGGCTGGTGGGGCGTATCCGGCGGGACTGAGGCGGTCAGGACCTTCGCAGGGCGGACCGGAACTCGGAGAGACGGAATGCGCCCAGCAGGTGGCCCAGAAGGAAGTAAGATACCGCGGCGACCACGATCAGGCCCAGCAAGGCCAGATAGCGCCAGCCCGGAACTTCGAACGTCCAACCGAACAGCTGTATCGCCGCGATCAGCACCACACCCATTCCAATTGAAGCGGCCAATATCCTGGGCGCGCGGCGCTTGAATCGGTCGTCGAAACGGGCCTCGTCGCCCATGCGTCTTGCACCCAGTGCCAACAGCACCACCATGCCCCAACCGGCGGCCGAGGCCGCGATAGCCGGGGCAATCCAGCCGGCGATCGGGTACAGCCCAAAGGCCAGCACGGCGTTGATGACCATCGCCACAACGGCATACCGGAAGGGCGCGCGGGTATCCTCGCGCGCGAAGAACAGCGGTTGCAGCAGTTTTTGCAGCATGAAGGCCGGTAGGCCGATGCCATAGACCGCCACGGCCAGAGCGGTGGCAGCCGTGTCTTCGGGGGTGAACTGTCCGCGTTCGAACAGGACCGAGACCAGCGGCACCGGGATGAGCACGAAAGCCACGGTGGCCGGAATGGTCAGCAACAAGGTGAACTCTCCGGCGCGGGAAAAGGCGTTGCGCGCGCCATCGCCGTCCCCCGCGCGCAGGCGGCGCGACAGGTCGGGCAACAGCACGATGCCCACGGCGATGCCGACCACGCCCAGCGGCAGCTGATACAGCCGGTCGGCGGCAAAGAGCCAGCTGATGGCCTTTTCGGTCTTTGACGCGACCAGTTGCCCGACTACGAGATTGACCTGCGTCACACCCATGGCAAGTGCCGCAGGTACCGCGATCCGAACCATGTTGCGCATTTCAGGGCTGAGCTTCGGTCGGCCGAACCGGATGCGAATTCCGGCGCGTTCGGTGGCGACCCAAACCAGCGCCAGTTGAGCGACCCCGGCAATGGGTATGAGGGCGATGAGCCAACGGATGACCTCGCCTCCGGTTGCCGCGCCTACGATCAGTGCCGTGCAGGCGAAGATGTTCAGCAGGACCGGAGCCGCTGCAGCGGCGGCGAATCGACCGGTGGCATTGAGAACCCCGGAAAACAGCGCGGCCAGAGACATGAACAGGATGTAGGGAAAGACGACATACCCGTAACCGACCGCCAGATCGAAACGTTCGTCGCCATAAAACCCTTCGGCCGTCAGCCAGACCAGCCCCGGCATGAACACCATGGCCAGCCCGACCAGCGCCAGAACGGCCGCCGCCAGCAGGTTGAACGCATCCTGCGCAAACCCCTGCGCGTCTTCGCCGCCTTCCAGCCGTTTCGAGAACATCGGAACGAAGGCTGCGTTGAAAGCGCCCTCGGCGAAGAACCGGCGGAACATGTTGGGCAGGCGGAAGGCTGCGACGAAAGCGTCCATGACCGGCCCCGGCCCGATATAGGCTGTCAGCAGGATTTCCCGCAAAAAGCCCAGAATACGGCTGGCAAGGGTCCAGAACCCGACCGTGAACAGGCCCGAGAACAGGCGGATCTGCTTCATGAGGCCGCCCGTTCGGCGCCTTCGGTGATCGCGGTGCGCAGCTTGGCTTCCAGCGTCCTCTGCTTGGCCTCCGAGTGGTACTTGAGCCCGAACATGTCCTTGACGTAGAACGTATCCACCACCTGCTCGCCATAGGTCGCGATCACGGCATTGGCGATATAGACATTGGCGGCGGCAAGTGTCCGGGCCAGATCATAGAGCAGGCCCGGCCGGTCGCGGGTGTCGACTTCGATGATCGTGTATATCTCGGACCCTTCATTGTCGAAGGTGATGTGCGTCGGGACGTTGAACGCCTTTTCCCGCTTCTTGATCTTGTCGCGGGACTTGAGCGCCTCGCGGGCCACCACCTCGCCCTTGAGGGTGCGCTGAATCATCTGGGTCAGGCGCGGCAGACGCGACAGTTCGAACGGGTGGCCGTCAGCGTCCTGAATCCAGAACGCGTCAGTCACGTAGCCGTCCTTGGTGGTATAGCTGCGGGCATCGACCACGTTTGCGCCCACAAGCGCCAGCGCACCGGCAATCCGGGAAAAGATACCGGGGTGGTCGGCCATGGCAAAGCAGGCCCGCGTCGCATCCCGGTCTTCGTCAGGGTGCAGCCGGATTTCCATCGCCGCCGGATCCGCGCTTTTTTCCAGCGCGCGCAGCATTTCGGCGAACTCGACATGGGTCGAGAGGTTGAGTCCCTGCCAATACGGATCGTAGTGCCGACCGGTTTCCGTTTTGAGGTCGGCCTTGGACCAGGCTGACAACGCGTCACGCAGCGCTTTCTTGGCCTCGGCGCCACGATTGGCACGGTTGAGGTCCTCCATGCCGGTTTCCAGCGCGCGCTTGGTTTCCGCGTGCAAGGCCCGTAGCAGGGTGGCCTTCCAGTTGTTCCAGGTGTTCGGCCCAACGCCGCGGATGTCGCAGACTGTCAGGACCGTCAGCAGATCCAGCCGTTTGACGGTCTGAACCGCCTTGGCGAAGTCGCGCACCGTGCGCGGGTCCGAGATGTCACGCTTCTGCGCCATGTCCGACATCAGCAGGTGATACCGCACCAGCCATTCGACGGTTTCGCATTCTTTCTTGTTCAACCCCAGCCGAGGCGCGACCGTCCGTGCGATCTTGGCCCCCAGGATCGAGTGATCCTCGGGGCGGCCCTTGGCGATGTCGTGCAACAGCAGAGCGACGTAAAGCACACGCCGGTTCACTCCGCCCTCGAGGATCGACGAGGCCAGCGGCAGCGCTTCGACAAGTTCGCCCCGTTCGATCTGCGCCAGGTTGATGATACACTGGATCGTGTGCTCGTCCACCGTGTAGCTGTGGTACATATTGAACTGCATCATCGCCACGATGGGCTCGAACTCGGGGATGAAGGCCGACAAAACGCCCAACTCGTTCATGCGGCGCAGCGCGCGTTCGGGATTGCCGTGTTTCAGCATCAGATCCAGAAAGATGCGCCTCGCCTCTTTGTCGTTGCGCATTTCGTCATCGATCAGGTGCAGGTTGGCCGTGACCAGCCGCATCGCATCGGGATGGATCAGCATACCCGTGCGCAGACCTTCCTCGAACAGACGCAGTAGATTCAGCTTGTCGGACAAAAAGCTTTTGGGGTCGGCCACGTCCAGCCGGCCATGAACAACCCTATAGCCCGGCTTGACCCGTGGCTTGCGGCTGAAGATGCGTTCCAGCAACGGCGCGTTCTTCATATGTGACGCTTCAAGCTTGGTCAGGAAGATCCGTGTCAGTTCTCCCACCTTCGTGGCTTCTCGGAAGTACCGCTGCATGAAGATTTCGACGGCCCGGCGGCCCGCTCGGTCTTCGTAACCCATGCGGTCGGCCACCTCGACCTGCAGATCAAAGGTCAGCTGTTCGGTTGCGCGCCGTGTCACCAGATGAAGATGCGAACGTACGGCCCAAAGGAAGTCTTCGGCCTGCACGAACGTGTTGAATTCGTCCTGGGTGAACAACCCCAGCGGGACAAGTTCAGCCACGTCGTGAACGCCGTAGATGTATTTGGCGATCCAATACAGGGACTGCAGGTCACGAAGGCCGCCTTTGCCTTCTTTCACGTTCGGTTCGACCATGTAACGCTCGCCCTGCTTGTGGTGGCGTTCGTCGCGTTCATGCAGTTTGGCTTCGATGAATTCGCGTTCGGTTCCTTTGAACAGCTCGGATTTCAGCCGGCTTTCCAGCTCATCGGCCAGGTCCCGATCACCGGCCAGATAGCGCTGTTCCAGCATCGCTGTCCGGATCGTGAAATCCTCGTCTCCAAGACGCAGGCAATCACGGATCGTGCGCGAGGAATGCCCGACTTTCAGCCGTAGATCCCACAGGATGTACAGCATCGACTCGATCACGCTCTCGGCCCAGGCGGTGATCTTGTAGGGAGTCAGAAACAGCAGATCGACATCCGAAAACGGCGCCATCTCGCCGCGCCCATAGCCGCCCACCGCCAAAACCGCCATCTTCTCGCCCTGGGTCGGGTTGGCCAATGGATGCAGATGCTGTCCGGCCACGGTCATCGCGGCGCAGACCAGCCCATCGGTCAGATAGGTGTAGGATCGCGTCAAAGGCCGAGCGTCAAAGGGTCGGGCGGCGAACGCCTCCTCGATGACCTGACGCCCGGATTTCTGTGCGTCCCGCAGGATCCGGACGGCCTCGTTTCGGGCTGCGGCCGTTTCCGGAATGTCTTTCAGGGCCTTCGACAGCAGCGCGTTGACCTTTTCGCCATCGAAGATTTCGCTGGCGTCGCAGATCAATGCGCCAGCCGGCGCGGGGATCGTCACAAGCTGATCAGAAACCGGCGCCAGAGAAGCTTTGCGGGGCAGGGTCAATCACAACTACCTGTTTGTTCTGGATCGTGGCCACGGCCAGACCTCGTTCGTTCGTACCGTTCGGGCGCAGACGGAAAATACCGCCAACACCCTGGAAACCGGCATTCTGGGTCAGGGCCGCGGCCGAGAGGGCATTGGACTTCCCTTGGCTGGCCAGAGCGCCGATGGCGGCGATCCCGTCATAGGCCAGGCCGCTGATCGGATGCGGTGCCTCGCCATAGGTCGCGTTGTAGCGTACGCGATAGGCCTGGGCCTTGGCAGGGTCAGGCAAGGCAAACCATCCGCCTTGGACCCCGGGCAGTTCCAGCGTCTGGGCCGGAATGTCCCAGCGGGTCAGGCCAATATATTGCACGGTTGCCGGTGAGACACCGGCCTCGGGCAGCAACTGGCTGAAGAGCGGCAGCGCGCCGGCGGTCGTGGCGGTCAAAAAGAGTGAATCCGCCCCCGTCGAGTCCACCGTCGCCTTGATTGCAGGGATGGCGTCGATCACACCCTGCTGAGATCGATCAAAACCGACCACACCCGCATTCGCAACACGGCTGTTGCCAAGTGCGTTCGAGATTGCCGCCTGGCCCAATTGGCCTGCCGCATCGTTGCTGTGCACGATGACGGTGCTTTTCTTTCCCTGTTTGCCGGCGTAGCTGACAAGCCGGTTGGCCGTGTTGTCGAAGGTCGGGCCAAGGACAAAGACGTTTCCGCCGGCAATGCTTGTATTATTCGAGAAGGACAGAACGTTCACGTTCTTGCTCAGAACCGCAAGGCCCGCAGCATTTGCAGCCTGCGCGTAGACCGGCCCCAGGATGACCTTTGCGCCGTCGGCAACGGCCTGCTGCGCAACGGCGGCTGCCGTGTTCGGATTGCCGGCAGTGTCATAGACGCGAAGATCGATCTTGACGTTGTTCAGATCGGCCATGGCCAGCCGGGCAGCGTTCTCAAGGCTTTGCGCCAACGCGGCGTCGCCCGATTTGGGCACCAGCAGGGCTACGGGGATCGGCTCTGACGTGTCTATCGACGGTCCGCGCCCGGTGGCGCCGGGTTCGCAGGCGGCCAAAAATGCCGCCGCGGTCAGGCCGATGGCGAATTTCGCCAGTTTGCGAACGGGCTTGCAAACGGTAAACATCTAAATGAAAACTCCCTGATCCGGCGGCAAAGAACGCTGCTGTTCTATCACGCCGCGATAATAAACGTCACGCTGCGAGGGTCCAGCTTTGAATTTCCAAAAGGTAAGATTGGCTGGGGGGCTTTATTTTGTTGCCACTCCGATCGGAACGGCGCGCGACATTACGCTCAGGGCGCTGGACGTTCTGGCCTCGGCTGATGTGATCGCGGCGGAAGATACACGCAGCCTGCGCAGACTGATGGAGATTCACGGTGTACCCCTCGAAGGGCGGCGCATTCTGGCCTATCACGACCACAGCGGCACGGCTGCGCGTGAAAAACTGATTGCCGAACTGTCCCAGGGCAAGTCCGTGGCTTACGCGTCCGAGGCCGGCATGCCCCTGATCGCCGACCCGGGTTATGACCTGGGCAAGCAGGCGGCCGAGGCCGGGTTCAGCGTGACCTGCGCCCCTGGAGCGTCAGCCGTCGTGACGGCGCTGACCCTGGCGGGCCTGCCGACGGACGCCTTCTTTTTCGCCGGGTTTCTGCCGAATGCGTCCGGCGCCCGCCGAACTCGGATCGAGGCGCTGCGGGATGTTCCCGGGACGCTGGTGTTCTACGAATCCCCCAAGCGTTTGGGGGCGTGCCTGTCGGATCTGGCGCAGGTTCTGGGTGGCGAGCGTCAGGCCGCGGTCTGTCGTGAGCTGACCAAGAAGTTCGAAGAAGTCCGGCGGGCCAGCCTTGCAGAGCTGTCCGAACAGTATCGAGATGCCACTGTGAAGGGCGAGATCGTCTTGCTGGTGGACCGTGCCCATTCACAAGCCGTTAAGGATGCCGATGTAGAAGAGGCGTTGAGACGGGCTCTGGAAACGCACTCGGTGCGGGATGCGGCGGATCTGGTGTCCAGGATGTATGATTTGCCAAGGCGGCCGATTTACCAAAAGGCCCTGCAACTGGGAAAGGGATGACATGGCGCGACGGTCGGTCCAGGGCTCGGTTTCCTATCACGCCGGGCACGCGGCCGAGCACAGCGTCGCTGCCGATTACGAAAGCCGAGGGTTCAAGGTCTGTCACAGGCGTTGGCGCGGCGCGGGTGGCGAGATTGACCTGATCGTCCGGGATGCGCAGGGCCTTGTGTTCGTCGAGGTCAAGAAAAGCCAAACCTTTGACAGCGCCGCCGCGCGGATCAGCAAGCGGCAGATCGACCGGATATGCGCCTCGGCGGCGCAGTATTTGGCGCAGGAACCGGGCGGGCAGCTGACCAATGTCCGGTTCGACGCGGCTCTGGTGGATGCAACGGGCGCAGTACAAATCGTCGAAAACGCCTTTGGTCAGGGCTGATCGCCATTGAACACCCGTCCCCGCTGGGCCATGTATCTGGCGTGACTACGAGGGACACGCCATGAAAATCGCTTTTCAGATGGACCCGATCGGGGCCGTGGACATCAATGCAGACAGCTCGTTCCGGCTGGCCGAAGAAGCCCAGGCCCGTGGGCACCAACTGTTTTACTACGGACCCGATCAGCTGGCCTATCAAGAGGGGCGCATCACCGCCCGCGGTCACGACATGACGGTGCAGCGGGTTGCGGACCAGCCGGCGGTTCTGGGGCCTGAGCGCGAGGTTGATCTGGCGGATTTCGATGTCGTCTGGCTGCGGCAGGACCCGCCGTTCGACATGCACTATATCACGTCCACCCATCTGCTGGATCGGTTGCGTGGGCAGGCTCTTGTGGTGAATGATCCGTTCTGGGTGCGCAACTATCCGGAAAAACTGCTGGTTCTGGATTTTCCCGACCTGACTCCGCCCACCACGATCGCCCGCGATCTGCAGACGATCAAGGCGTTCAAGGAAAAGCACGGCGACATCATCCTCAAGCCGCTCTATGGCAATGGCGGGGCCGGCGTGTTCCGGCTGGATGCCGATGACCGCAACCTGACTTCGTTGCATGAGTTGTTCACCGGTTTCTCGCGCGAGCCGCTGATCGTTCAGAAATTCCTGCCGGATGTGCGCAACGGCGACAAGCGGGTGATCCTGGTCGATGGCGAACCGGTCGGCGCGATCAACCGCGTTCCGGCCGAGGGTGAGACCCGGTCGAACATGCATGTGGGTGGCCGTCCCGAAAAGATCGGGCTGACCGACCGCGATCTTGAGATCTGCGCGGCCATCGGTCCGCTGCTGAAGGAAAAGGGCCAGATCTTTGTAGGTATCGACGTTATCGGCGACTATCTGACCGAAATCAACGTGACCTCGCCCACCGGAATCCAGGAATTGGAGCGGTTCAACGGAACCAATATCGCCGAAAAGATCTGGCAGGCGATCGAGGCCAAGGTCTAGGCCGCAACCCGGGCGCTGATCCTATAGCTCAGCGCCTCGGCCACGTGGGGGCGACGCACATCGGGCGCGCCCTCCAGATCGGCAATGGTGCGGGCCACGCGCAGAATGCGGTGGTAGGCCCGTGCCGACAGGCTGAACCGCTCGGCCGCCTTGACCAGCAGGTCCTTGCCCTCGGCGTCAGGTGCGGCGACCTCTTCCAGCAGATTGCCCTCGATATCGGCGTTCTGGCGAATCCCGGGCGTGTCCTGAAAGCGCCGGGCCTGAACAACGCGCGCCTGTTGCACTCGCGCGGCGACGGTGGTCGAGCTGTCTCCGGATGGCGGCAGGTCGAGGTCGGTAAAGCCCACGGGCGGCACCTCGATCCGTAGATCGAACCGGTCCATCAACGGCCCCGATATGCGGCCCAGATAGTCCTCGCCGCAGATCGGCGCGCGCGAGCAGGCGCGGGACGGATCGCTGAGATATCCGCATTTGCAGGGGTTCGCCGCCGCCACCAGCATGAACCGGCAGGGGTATTTTACGTGGGCGTTGGCGCGGGCGACCATGACCTCGCCAGTCTCGATGGGCTGGCGCAGGGTTTCCAGAACCGTTCGCGGAAACTCGGGAAATTCGTCCATGAACAGGACGCCGTTGTGGGCCAGGGAAATCTCGCCGGGTTTCGCGCCTTTTCCGCCGCCCACGATCGCCGCCATCGACGCCGTGTGATGCGGTTCGCGGAACGGGCGGGTCCGGCTGATGCCGCCTTCGTCCAGCATGCCGCACAGCGATTGGATCATCGAGGTCTCGAGCGCCTCGGTGGGCGTCAACGGCGGCAATATGCCGGGCAGGCGGGCGGCGAGCATGGATTTGCCTGACCCCGGCGTGCCGATCATGATCATGTGGTGACGGCCGGCCGCTGCGATTTCCAGCGCGCGTTTTGCCCGTTCCTGCCCTTTGACGTCGCGCAGATCGCGGGTCGAGGGCTCCAACCTGACCTCACCGGGTTGCGCGACCGGCAGGGGCGCCTGGCCGGTGAAATGGCGCACGACGTCGGCCAGGGACGCGGCCCCGATCACCTGGGTCGCGTCGACCCAGGCCGCCTCGGCACCTGACGCGCGCGGACACAGCAGCGTGCGGCCCTCGGCCGCGGCGGTCATTGCGGCGGGCAGGGCGCCGGCCACGGGCACCAATGAGCCGTCCAGCGAAAGTTCGCCCAGAGCCATGGTGCCTTCGGCGGCGTCGGCGGACAGGATGTCTATCGCACAGAGCAGGGCCAGCGCGATCGGCAGGTCGAAATGGCTGCCTTCCTTGGGCAGGTCGGCGGGCGACAGGTTGATCGTGATGCGTTTGGAGGGCAGCGCAATGGCCATCGCGCCAAGCGCGCTGCGCACGCGTTCGCGGGCCTCGGACACGGCCTTGTCCGGCAGGCCGACGATCGAAAAGGCGGGCAACCCGGGGGAAACGGCGCATTGCACCTCGACCGGGCGGGCCTCGACCCCCTGAAAGGCAACGGTATGAGCGCGGGCGACCATGGCGATCCTGTTCTTGGTTAACAGGACCTTGCTGCCATGGCGTCGGTTTAGGAATGGTTAACGGTCACACCGTTTGCCGGATCATTTGCGTGAATTTCGGCCACGCTCCGGGGTCGGCCACGGTTTTGTCGCGGCAGAAGGTGTTGCAGAAGCCCCATCGATTTCCATCCAGCTCCAGAAATGCGGTCACCGGCTTGCCGGAATAAGGGCAGAGGTCATTGACCGATGACGCCGCCTCAACTGCGCGGGCCGTCGAGGCTCCGCCGATCGGCCAGGGCTCGGCGTCGAGCGGCTGGTCATAGGGGAACGGGTCGTAGTCGACCGTCAGCCCCATCGCGCGCCATTGCCGAACCGCCGGGTCTGACAACAATTCCATGCAATAGTCGTGGTTCTGCGCGGACACGGGCAGACCGTAGCCGATGATCCGGGCTGCGACCGGCGTATAGAACACATCGGCCAGGGAATAGCTGCCGAACAATGGGCCGGTCTCCGTGCCTGAGATTTTGCGCGCATGCGCCCACAGGGTCTCGATCCGGGTCAGATCGGCGCGGGTTTCGTTGGTCGGCTCGAACCCTTTCCAGCGGTGTTTGAGTTGCATGGGGCAGGCCGACCGCAGCGCGTGGAACCCGGCGACCATCTCGGCACACAGCCAACGGGCGGTTGCGCGGGCGGCGGCGTTCCGCGGCCAAAGCCCCGCATCGGGGTGGCGTTCGGCGAGCGTCTCGGCCATGGCGAGGCTTTCACCGACCACCGTGCCGTCGGGCAGGCGCAGCGCGGGGACCAGACGGGCCGGGACCAGCGGCTGCATGTCCCGGGCCATCGTGCCCGAATACAGGCCGATCATGTGGGTCGTGTAGGGCAGGCCGAATTTTTCCAGTATCAGCCAGCCGCGCATGGACCAGCTGGAAAACAGGCGGTCCCCGATGAAAAGGTCATAGGTCATGGCCCGAGGATGGCCGAACTTCTGGAATCAGTAAAACGCCGATTTGTGCGTGTTGCGTTCACGGAAGATGATTGATCCGGCCGGCCGACCAAGTTCTGCCGTCAAAGGCCAGCTCGGTCACCGACAGGTTGTCGATGCGATGGGCAAAGGTCCGTTGCGCGTCCATGTCAAGGGCGCGCTGTACCTGGGTCAGGATTACGCCGAAATGGGCCACGATGATCAGATCGGCGCCTGTATGCATACCGATCAACCCGTCGATCGCCGCGTCGACCCGCGCGCGGACCGCGTTCCAGCTTTCGCCGTTGGGCGGGCGTACGTCGCCGGGGCTGTCCCAATAGGCAAAGGCCAATTCGGGGTCTTCGGCCTCGATCTCGGCGAATGCGCGCATCTCCCACGTGCCGAAATGGATCTCGCGCAGGTCGGGATGGTGCGGCAGCCGATGGCGCGTGCCCTGAATGGCCGTGGCCGTATCCGCGGCGCGCGACAGGTCCGACGAAATGACCAGCGCATCCGGCGGCAGGTGGTCATGCAGGCGCGCGAGGGCAACGTGGTCGCTCAGGTCGGCGGGAATATCGGACCAGCCCACCATCGTTTTGGCATGGGTAGGGCCGTGGCGGACGAGGTGCAACCGGGTCACGGCAACTGGCCTTTCAAAACCTGCGGTAGTCCCGCGATGACCTGAACCACAAGGCCGGCTTGGGCGGCGAGGGCTATGTTCAACCGCCCCTGCGCCTCGCGGAACTTGCGGGCCAGCGCATTGTCGGGGACGATACCGTGCCCCACTTCGTTCGAGACGATAATGACCTGCGCGGGGCAGGTCCGTAGCGCGGCCAGAAGGGCGGCCTGTTCCTGTTCAAGATCGCTGTCGGCCAGCAGGTGATTGCTGAGCCACATCGTGGCGCAATCGATAAGACAGACCTGATCCCGGCTCAGCCCCGCCAGCGCCGGGCGCAGATCCATCGGGGCTTCGATCGTGGCCCAGCCGTCGCCTCTTTGGTCCACATGGCGCCTGATTTTTAGGCGCATCTCATCATCAAACACTTGTGATGTTGCCAGGTAGACGCGGGTTTTTCCTGTTGAAACAACGAGTTGCTCGGCAAATGCAGATTTTCCCGATGCCGCGCCACCCAGGACAAAGGTTAAATCGGGATGCATTTTTTACTACCTTTACAGTGATCCACCCGGTGCGCCCTTGCGTATCGACCATACGTCGGCAAGGCAAGACCGGCGGCGCCTACGACAGATGGGAGAGCTGCATGGCACTGGATAACCCGAACGACTTCTCGATGTCCCGGCAGGCTATGAAAGCCGAATTGCTGGATGCGGAAACCGAATTGCGCCTGGCTTATGCCTGGCGAGACGAGCGCGACGAACAGGCCCTTCACCGGTTGATAACGGCCTATATGCGTCTGGCCATTTCAATGGCGGCCAAGTTCAAACGTTATGGCGCGCCGATGAACGACCTGATCCAAGAGGCCGGGCTGGGCCTGATGAAGGCCGCTGACAAATTCGACCCGGATCGCGGGGTCCGGTTTTCGACCTATGCGGTGTGGTGGATCAAGGCCAGCATTCAGGATTACGTGATGCGCAACTGGTCGATGGTACGGACCGGTTCGACATCATCCCAGAAATCCCTGTTTTTCAACATGCGGCGCGTGCAGGCCCGCCTGGAGCGCGAAGCCGCGACCGATGGCGTCGAATTGGACCGCCATCAGCTGCACCAGATGATTGCGGCCGAGATCGGTGTACCGCTGCGTGATGTGGAAATGATGCACGGCCGGTTGGCCGGCTCAGACTTTTCCCTGAACGCCGTTCAATCGGCTGACGAGGATGGTCGCGAGTGGATCGACGCGTTGGAGGATGATCGCGAGCAGGCTTCGGAAACTGTCGAGAACAGCCACGATACCCGCCAGTTGCGCGAATGGTTGATCACGGCGATGCAAGCGCTCAACGACCGGGAACGTTTCATCGTGCGTGAGCGTAAGCTGCGTGAGCCGGCGCGCACATTGGAAAGCCTGGGTCAGGAACTGGGTTTGTCCAAGGAACGCGTGCGGCAGCTCGAGGCAGCGGCGTTCGTGAAGATGCGCAAGAACCTTGAAGCTCAATCGCGCGAGGTGCAACACTTCTTCGCATGAGACATCTTGCGATTCTGACGACGGCCGTGCTGTCGCTGACACTTTTGACCCGGCCAGTTCTGGCCGGGGAGCTTATCCCCGACGATATTTTGGCGCAGATGAGGGACGCCGATGTAGTGATCCTTGGTGAGGTTCACGACAACCCCCTACACCACCTGGTCCAGACCGAAGCGATTGCGGACATTGACCCGTCTGCAATGGTCTGGGAAATGGTAACCGAGGAAGGGGCTCAGAGACTGGCGCAGACTGCCGCCTCGAATCCCGAGGAGTTGTCACGCATCCTGAGATGGGCCGAAACGGGATGGCCGCCGCTCAGCATGTATTACCCTGTTTTCCAAGCATCAGAGGCTCCGGTATACGGAGCGATGGTGCCGCGCGCGGCTGCGCGAGCTGCGATGGAACGCGGTGCCGCAACGACCCTGGGCGCGGATGCGGCGCGATATGGGTTGAACATTCCGTTGGCGCCCGAGGATCAGGCGGCGCGCGAGGCCGAGCAATTGGCAGCGCATTGCAACGCAGTTCCCGCCGAGGCCTTGCCGCAACTAGTGGCGATCCAGCGTCTGCGCGATGCTGTTCTGACCCGGGCCATTCTGCGTGCAATTGATGAAACTGGCGGTCCGGTGGCGGTGATTACCGGAAACGGGCACGCGCGCAAGGATCAGGGCATTCCGACCTTTCTGTCGCGCCTGCGTCCGGGCCTTAAGGTCTTTGTTCTCGGTCAGGCCGAAGACGGTGTCGTGACCGGTGAATTTGACGCGGTGATTGACAGCCCCGCGGCCGAACGCGAAGACCCCTGCAAGGCCTTCGAGTCTCAGAATTAAGCGCTGGAACTCGGGACATGGGTTGCATAGTGTCGAGGCCGAGCACGACCGGGAAGGGCTGAACATGCTGGCATCCAAACGGATCCTCCTGATCCTTGGCGGTGGGATCGCGGCCTACAAATCGCTGGATCTGATCCGAAGGTTGAAGGAGCGCGGGGCGGCGGTGACCCCGGTCCTGACCCGCGCTGCCGAGGAATTCGTGACCCCCTTGTCCGTGTCTGCTCTGGCCGGTGAAAAAGCTTATCGTGATCTGTTCGACCTGACGGACGAGGCCGAGATGGGACATATCCAGCTGTCACGTTCGGCTGATCTGATCGTCGTGGCCCCGGCGACCGCGGATTTGATGGGAAAGATGGCCGGGGGTCTGGCCAATGATCTAGCATCGACGCTGTTGATGGCCACCGATACCCCTGTTTTATGTGCGCCGGCGATGAACGTGCGGATGTGGAACCATCCGGCAACGCGCCGGAACCACAAGCAGCTGATCGCGGACGGCGTCCGGTTTGTCGGACCCAATGACGGTGACATGGCTTGTGGCGAGTTCGGCCCCGGCCGCATGTCAGAACCTCTCGAAATCGTGGCGGCGGTCGAGTCTGCCTTGTCGGATGGCCCACTGAAGGGTAAGCGGATTCTCGTGACGTCGGGGCCGACGCATGAGCCGATTGATCCGGTTCGGTACATCGCAAACCGATCCTCGGGGGCGCAGGGGACGGCGATTGCCAACGCTTTGGCGGCCCTGGGGGCCGAAGTCGTTTTCGTAACCGGCCCCGCGGATGTGCCACCACCCCAGGGCGTCCAGGTTGTGCAGGTTGAGACTGCGCAACAAATGTCGGATGCGGTGGACGCGGCTCTGCCGGTGGATGCGGGCGTGTTTGCCGCAGCCGTGGCCGATTGGCGGGTAGACGGGGCATCAGACCGCAAGTTGAAGAAAAGCCGCGACGGAATGCCTGCACTGCAATTTGCCGAAAACCCGGACATCCTCAAACGGATTTCGCATCTGGAGACCGGCCGACCTAGCTTGGTCGTGGGTTTCGCCGCCGAGACGGATGATGTGATCGCCCACGCAACCGCCAAGCGGGCGCGCAAAGGGTGCGATTGGATTCTGGCCAATGATGTCAGTCCGGTGACCGGCATCATGGGTGGGGCCGAAAATGCGGTCGTGCTGATATCGGATGCGGGTGCCGAGGAGTGGCCGCGCATGGGCAAGGACGCAGTGGCCGTAAGGCTGGCGGAAAAGATCGCGGCCGCGCTGGCGCTGTGATGCGGTTGTTTGACAGAAGATGAAGGTTGGGATGCGCTGATGGTGGCAATCCGGGTGATCCGAGAAGACGGGGCCGATCCGGCCATTGCATTGCCGTCCTATGAAACGGCCGGGGCAGCCGGCGCGGATGTGCGGGCCAACCTGCCTGATCGAGGATCGATCACCCTTCAACCCGGTGAGCGCGCCTTGGTTCCGACCGGCCTGCGGGTAGAGATTCCGGATGGATATGAGATCCAGGTGCGTCCGCGCTCGGGACTTGCGTTGAAACACGGGATCACGCTGCCGAACGCACCGGGCACGATCGACAGCGACTATCGCGGTCCCTTGGGGGTGATCGTGCTGAATGCGGGTCAGGAAGCCTTTGAAATCGGACATGGCGACAGAATTGCGCAGCTTGTCGTGGCCCCGGTGATCCAGGCGCGGTTCGAGATGGCGGACAGCCTGCAGGAGTCGCAGCGCGGTTCCGGTGGGTTCGGATCCACGGGGCGCGCCTGATGGTTCTGGTACTGGCACTGGCAGCGGGGCTGTGGGGGCTTGGCTACCTCGCTGGTGCCTCGCGTACTGCCCGTTGGGTGTCGGTTTTGGTGTTGCTGGCAGGTGTGGTTCTGTCTCATCTGGTTTTGCCCGACGGGAACCCACTGCGCGAGGCCACAGGCGGCTCGGCCGCGATGTGGCTGATCCTGGGTGGCTTCGTTCTGCTGGCCATGGGTTATGGCGCTGTGGTGAAAGCCCTGAGGCGCCGGGCCAATCCACCGTCGGATATTCGACCGCACAGCCCATCTGACCAGTTCAGCGAAGCCGAACTGGAGCGCTATGCCCGTCACATCGTCCTGCGCGAGCTTGGTGGACCCGGGCAGAAACGGATGAAGACCGCTCGTGTATTGGTGATCGGGGCAGGTGGATTGGGCGCACCGGCGCTGCAGTACCTTGCCGCCGCCGGCGTGGGCACGATTGGCGTCATTGATGATGACGTCGTCGAGAATGCCAATCTGCAGCGGCAGGTCATCCATCGGGATGCAGACATCGGAATGCCCAAAGTCTTTTCTGCGCAGCAAGCAATGGAGGCGCAGAACCCCAATGTCATCGTTCGCCCCTATCACCGCCGCCTGACGGACGACATCGCGGCCGACCTGTTCGCGGATTATGACCTTATCCTCGACGGCACCGACAATTTCGAAACCCGGTATCTGACCAACCGCACCGCGGTGGCTTTGGGCAAGCCCCTGATCTCAGGCGCGCTGTCCCAATGGGAAGGCCAACTGAGCGTGTTTGACCCCGCCAACAACGCTCCCTGCTACCAATGCATTTTTCCCGAAGCGCCTGCGCCGGGTCTGGCGCCCTCCTGCGCCGAGGCCGGGGTGGTCGGGCCACTGCCGGGCGTGGTGGGGGCGATGATGGCGGTCGAGGCGGTCAAGGTAGTCACGGGGGCAGGTCAGGCCTTGCGTGGCGAGATGCTGATCTATGACGCGCTTTATGGCGAAAGCCGCAAGATCACCCTGTCCCGGCGGGACGATTGCCCGGTTTGCGGTCAACCCGTTTGATCGCGGCCACTGGACGATCTTGCCCGGCATTCCTAGCTTGACGCTTGAAGGAGACCCCAATGACCAATCCGATCCTGTCCGACTGGACGATCCCGTTCGAAATCGCGCCCTTTGCCGAAATCTCGGATGACGATTTTGCCCCTGCACTGGAAGCTGCTCTGCAGACCCATGCCGACGAGATCGACACCATCGCGACGAATACTCAGCCCGCGAGTTTTGCCAACACGATCGAAGCGCTGGAAGCGGCGGGCGAGGCCTTGAACAAGGTTCTGTCGGTGTTCTTCACGGTCGCTGGCGCAGACAGCAACCCGGAGCGCGAGGCGTTGCAACGGGAGTTTTCGCCCAAGCTTGCAGCGCATTTCGCCGCAATTTCCTCGAACAAGGCGCTGTTCCAGCGTGTGGACGACCTTTGGGCGAAACGAGATACGCTGGAACTGACCGAGGAACAGGATCGGGTTTTGATGCTCACCCATCGCGGGTTCGTCCGCTCGGGTGCAGCGCTGCACGGGGCGGAAGATGCCCGGATGCAGGAGATCAAGGCGCGTCTGGCGTCATTGGGCACCGCGTTCACGCAAAACCTGCTGGCAGACGAGCGTGGCTGGTTCATGGAGCTGACCGAAGATGATCTGGCGGGACTGCCGGGTTTCGTTGTCGATGCGGCTCACGCGGCCGGTCGGGAAAAAGGGGCCAAGGGGCCGGCTGTCACGTTGTCACGGTCTCTGATCGTGCCGTTCCTGCAGTTCTCGCCTCGTCGCGACTTGCGCGAAAAGGCTTACCGCGCCTGGGCGTCACGCGGGGCAAACGGAGGCGAGACCGACAACCGCGCGATTGCCGCCGAAATCCTTCAGCTGCGCGAGGAACGGGCCAAGCTGCTGGGCTATGACAGCTTTGCGGCCTTCAAGCTCGAGACCGAGATGGCCCGAACCCCCGAACGGGTGCGCGACTTGCTGATGCAGGTCTGGGCACCCGCCAAGGCCCGGGCCGAGGCCGACGCGGAGATCCTGACGCGGATGATGCAGGAGGATGGCGTCAACGGTCCGCTCGAACCCTGGGACTGGCGGTACTATGCCGCAAAACGGCGCAAGGCCGAGCATAATCTGGATGAGGCAGAACTCAAACCCTACCTGCAGCTGGAGCGCATGATCGAGGCTGCCTTTACCTGCGCCAACCGCTTGTTCGGGTTGGAGTTCGCGCCGTTGGACGTGCCGCTGTACCATCCGGATTGCCGAGCCTGGGAGGTGACCCGGCGTGGCAAACACGTTGCCGTATTCATCGGAGACTATTTTGCGCGTGGATCGAAACGGTCGGGTGCGTGGTGCAGCGCGATGCGGGCGCAGGCCAAGTTTCCCAAGGTCCAGACGCCAATCGTCATCAATGTTTGCAACTTCGCCAAGGGCGATCCGGCGCTGCTGTCATATGACGACGCACGGACCCTGTTTCATGAATTCGGGCACGCACTGCACCAGATGCTGTCGGATGTGACCTATGACAGCATCTCGGGGACCAGCGTTGCGCGGGATTTCGTGGAGCTGCCCAGCCAACTGTATGAGCATTGGCTGGAAGTACCGGAGGTTCTGGCCGAGTTCGCAACTCATGCCGAAACTGGAGCTCCGATGCCACCGCAACTGCTGGACAAAGTTCTGGGTGCCGCCAATTTCGATCAGGGTTTTCAGACGGTCGAATATGTCGCCTCGGCGCTGGTCGACCTGGCCTTTCACGACGGTCCGGCCCCGGCGGACCCCATGGCGAAGCAGGCTGAGGTTCTGGCCGAGATCGGGATGCCGCTTGCCATCGGTATGCGCCACGCGACGCCGCATTTCGCTCATGTATTTGCGGGTGATGGCTACAGCTCGGGTTACTACAGCTACATGTGGTCCGAAGTGATGGATGCCGACGCATTTGCTGCCTTCGAAGAGGCAGGAGGCGCGTTTGATCCCGAGCGGGCGCAGGCTCTGGAGGACAACATTCTGTCCAAAGGAGGCTCGAAGGAGGCCGAAGATCTCTATATGGCGTTCCGAGGCCGGTTGCCGGGTGTCGAAGCCCTGCTGAAAGGTCGGGGACTGGTGGACGCGTAGCGGTCGAATAGCGCTCGGCAAGACGGGGGCAGCGGCCCCCGATGGCCTTAGTACCCGAGTGCGCGGTCGACGAGATGCAGCAGCGGCCGTCCGGATTCGCTGCGTTGGATGTTTTCGCAAATCACCTGCGCAGCCGTTTCGGGCCGGGTTTCCGACGCGATATGCGGCGTGACAGTCACATTTGGATGCGCCCAGTACGGATGATCGGGGGGCAGCGGCTCGGCGCGGAACACATCCAGCGTGGCATGCCCCACTTGGCCGGTGTTCAGCGCCAGCAACAGCGCTTCGTCGTCAATCAGCGGGCCTCGGCCGGGGTTCAGTATGCGCGCACCTTTTGGCAGAAGTGCCAGAGTGTCCGCGTTCAGAGTGTTCTCCGTGGCTACCGTTTCAGGCAGCAGCAGGACGAGTATCTCGGCCTGGCTCAGGGCCACGCGCAGCCCGTCTGGTCCGTGCAGGCACGTGACACCAGACACGTCCTTGGCCGAACGGCTCCACCCTGTCACGTTGAAGCTCAACGCCGCCAGCGCCTGTGCCGCAGCCTGCCCCAGGGCGCCAAGTCCCAGAACGCAGACCGATCGCTGTGTGGCAAGCGGAGGCGGATCCGGGGCCCATTCCCCATCCTGGACCGTGATGTGTCGATCCATGCCCAGATGGTAGCGCAGAACGTGCCCCACGACCCATTCGGTCATGCCCTGGGTAAGACCGTGATCGACCATCCGGGCCAACGGCACGGTCAGCGTGTCGTTCGAGGCTATCTTCTCGACACCGGCCCATAGGCTGAGCACGGCCTTTGCGCGCGTGTAGGACGTGAAATCAAGCAGCCCGCCATTGGGTGCATAGACGATGTAATCCACCTGATCGGGCGGCAGGTCGGTTGCGATAGTGGCTTTGATCCCTGCATCGGCCAGCCCGGTGTTCAGCAAGGGCTCGTAAACCGGCCAAAGTGCCGGGCGGGCGGAAAACAGGACGTTCACGGACATGGTCGGCCTTTCGGATCAACGAGGACGGTGAATATGCGCGCTTTGCACGATGCCGAAGGCGGCCATCAGAACCAACATGGCCGAGCCCCCATAGCTGACCATCGGCAACGGAACACCGACCACCGGCGCCAGCCCCATGACCATCGACATGTTGACGGCGAAAAACAGGAAGAAGTTCAGCGAAATGCCCAGTGTCACCAACGATGAGTACCTGTCCTTGGTCGACAGCGCTGTGACGAGGCAGAAGATCAGGATCAGTCCGTAAAGCAGCAACAAGGTTGTGCCCCCGACAAAACCGAACTCTTCGGCCAGTGTCGTGAAGATGAAGTCGGTGTGCTTTTCGGGCAGGAAGTTCAGGCGTGACTGGGTGCCTTGCATGAAGCCTCGACCGTTCCAGCCGCCGGATCCCAGGGCAATCTTGGACTGGGTGATGTGATACCCCGCGCCCAACGGATCGGTCGAGGGGTCAAGGAATGTGTCGATGCGCCGGAACTGATAGTCCTTAAGCAACTGCCAATCGGTGCCACGGCTTTTGAACACCGTT
The DNA here is from genome assembly GCF_059613085.1 of Ruegeria sp. BHSC029. Lineage (NCBI taxonomy): Bacteria > Pseudomonadati > Pseudomonadota > Alphaproteobacteria > Rhodobacterales > Roseobacteraceae > Ruegeria > Ruegeria sp. BHSC029. The sequence goes on along the minus strand of NZ_JBXWRU010000006.1, from coordinate 79,972 downwards.
GAAACCAAGCCGACACCCGCCGCGATGACCGCTGCGAAATAGGCCCAATGCACGCCCGCCAGAAACATCAGGCCTCCTCCGGCCGCCAACAGCAGGATTGCAGTTCCCAGGTCGGGCTGGCGCAGCACCATGAAGGTCGGGATCAGGATCAGGACAACCGGGATCAAGACCCAAATCGGGCGCGAGGTTTTGTAGGAGGGAAGCCAATCGTAGTAGGCCGCCAGCAACATGACCAAAGTCACCTTTGCCAGTTCGGAGGGCTGCAGGCGCATGAACCCCAGGTCGATCCAGCGTTGCGCGCCCATGCCGATGGTGCCGAACAGTTCGACGAACAGCAGAAGCCCCAAAGAAACAAGATAGGCGACGACGGACATGTTGCGCCAGAACCAGATCGGAACCAATGCGACGATAAACATGACCGTCAGGCCCAGGCCAAACCGTTCCATCTGTGGTTCCGCCCACGGCGACCACGAGCCGCCGGCCACCGAATACAGCATCAGAAAACCGGCACTTGCGACGCTGATCAGCAAAAGCGTCAGCGGCCAGTTCATGTACAGAACCTTGCGGATCCCCGTCGGCGTGGTCTTGACCGCATATTCAAGATAGCTCATGCGCGGTCCTTTTCGTCAGGGCGCGCTTTCGGGCGGCGATCACCTTCCAGACGTTTCTGCTGTTCCTTGATGCGGTCGCGGTCGGCCACGGGATATGCTTCCAGCGGCGGGGTGCCGTTGTACAGAGCCTGCAGCATCACGTCCCGGGCCACGGGGGCTGCAGCCTTCGAACCGCCGCCGCCATGTTCGACCACGACGGCCACCGCATATTTCGGATTGTCGTAAGGGGCAAAGCTGACATAAAGCGCGTGGTCCCGCCGTTCCCAGGGCAGGTCTTCGTTGCGGATGACCCCGGCGGCCCGTTCGGCCTTGGTGATGTTGCGCACCTGGCTGGTGCCCGTCTTGCCGGCCATGCGGAATTCGTCTGCGATGATCCGGCTGCGATAAGCGGTGCCGCGACGGTCGTTCGAGACCTTGTACATCGCGTTGCGCACCTGTTCCAAGTTGGCCGGATTGACGTCCAGCGGCTCGCCCGCGCCCGTAGGCTGTTCGACCCCGTCGACACTGCGGATCAGACGCGGTGTCACCGATCGGCCGGTCGCGATGCGTGCAGTCATGACGGCCAGTTGCATCGGCGAGGCCAACATGAAGCCCTGCCCAATCGAGGCATTTGCCGTGTCGCCGACCAGCCAGTCCTGTCCGTGGGTGGTCTGTTTCCATTCCTGGTTCGGCGCAAGGCCAGCCGCCACGGCGGACATCGGCAGGTCGTGTTTGATGCCGAGGCCGAATTTGCGCGCCATGTCCGAAATCTTGTCGATCCCGACCCGCAGGGCGACGTCGTAATAGTAGACGTCGCAACTGCGCTTCAACGAGGTCTCCAGATCGACCATCCCGTGTCCGCCGCGCTTCCAGCAGTGGAATCGACGGCTGCCCACCTTCAGGTAGCCGGGACAATAGACGGTGTTGCCCGGACCGACGACGCCGGCCTCGAGCGCGGCCAGCGCGGTGATCATCTTGAAGGTCGAACCGGGCGGGTAGGTGCCCTGAACCGTCTTGTTGGCCAGCGGGCGGTGGTTGTCCTGGGTCAGAGCCTGGTAATCCGCGACCGATATCCCTCGCACGAACAGATTGGGGTCGAAGCTGGGGGTCGAGCTGATGGCCCGCAGATCGCCCGTCTCACAGTCGATCACGACCACGGCGGCGCTTTCTCCGGCCAGCCGGGCCTGTGCGTATTCCTGCAGGTCGGCGTCGATGGTCAATTGCAGGTCGGCGCCGGGCTGGCCCTCGCGGCGGTCAAGTTCCCGCATCACCCGGCCGGTCGCGTTGACCTCGACGCGCTTGGCGCCCGCCTTGCCGCGCAGCAGGTCTTCCTTCTTGGCCTCAAGCCCGACCTTGCCGATCTGAAAGCGCGGGATCATCAGAACCGGCTCGGGGTCTTCCATCTTGCTCAGGTCATAGTCGCTGACAGGTCCGACATACCCGACCACATGGGCGAAATCCTCGTAGCGGGGATATTGGCGGGTCAGTCCGACCTCGGGCGTGACGCCGGGAAGGGCGGGGGCATTGATCGCCACCTTCGAGATATCTTCCCAGGTGACTTGGTCGGCCAGCGTAACCGGCAGAAACGGCGCCGTGCGTTTCATCTCGGCTTTGGCCCGCTCGATCTCGTCTTCGTTCAGCGGGATCAGCTGTGACAGTTTGGCAATGACCTTGTCGACGTCGCCGGCATCCTCGCGCACGATCACGATGCGGTAGGACGGCGCATTCTGCCCGATGATCTGACCATTGCGGTCATAAATGCGCCCTCGGGTCGGCGGAATGAGCCGGATGTTGATGCGGTTTTCTTCGGCCAACAGGCGATATTGGTCGGCCTGATCGACCTGCATGTAACGCATGCGGGCCGCCAGGCCGCCGACGAATGCGAATTGCATGCCACCCAGCACCAGCGCGCGCCGGGTCAGCCTTTTGTATGCGGCACCTTGTGTTTTGGGTGTGCGTTTCATGAGCGTGTTCCCACAGTGGCAACATCTACCGCAGATGGCCTGCGGACGCCAAATATGGTTTGGCTGAATGCAACGACAAGCGGGTAGGCGAGGACCGTGAAGACCACTTGGACAAATACCGGGCCAATGCTGGCCTGACTGACGGACAGCAGCGCCAGAACTGTCCGGTTGAAGGCAAAGATTGCCGCGATGACGACGCCCACCGTCGTCCACTCGCCCACGAATCCGACGTCGCGCATTCCGGGGCCTGCCGATCGCAGATAGGCAGAACCGATGACGACGGATGCCGCCAGCAGTCCCGGCGGCCGTTGCAGCAACAGGTCGGCCATCAGCATGACCGCAGCTATGCTGAGTGTCGGTACATATTCCGGCCGCCTGAGGACCCATGCAAAGGTCAGGCAGATCAGGAAGTCAGGAAAGGGCAGACGACCCGGTTGCGTGTTCAGAGGCAACAGGTGAAAGAACATCACCGTCAGAGCGAGGAACAGGTACAGGCCCCGCATCAGCCATGGACGTGACGCGGCGCTATCCATCGGCGGCCTCCTCGGTCGGGAGAAGAGCCTCGGGGCGCGGAGGTCCGACGATGCCGCCCGGGTCTCGGATCGGGGCGGCCGAGTGGTAGCGCAGGACGCGCAGGAATTCCAAACGCTCGAAATCCGCGGACAGTCGGACGCGCAGACGCCCCCCTGGATCGGCGGCGATCTGGCCGATCAGAAGGCCCGCAGGAAATACGCCGCCGTCGCCTGAGGTCACCACACGGTCGCCGGGTCGCACCAGTTCACGGCTTTCAAGAAACTCGACGGCTGGGGCAGGGGTATTGTCACCGGTAATCAGCGCGGTCTGGCCCGAGGGCTGGATCGTGGCGGGAATCGCGCTCGAGGCGTCGGTCAACAGGATGACCCGCGCGGTATCCGGGCCAACGCCAGAAATCCGGCCCACCAGCCCGATGCCGTCCATTGCGGCCCAGCCGTCGACGATCCCGTCACGCTCGCCGACGTTCAGTAAGACAGATTGCCGAAATGGCGAGCCGCTGTCGGCCATGACGACCCCGGTAATATAAGTCAGACGCGGATCCAGTCGAACGTTGTTCAGGTCCAGAAGCCGCGCGTTTTCCTGCTCCAGCTGCAGGGCCGCCTCTTTCCAGGCGCGCATGCGGCGCAGTTCACTGCGCAGTTCCTGGTTCTGCTCGCTCAGCCTTTGGTAGCTTTGGAAATCCCGTACGAGGTTAATCGCGGCCGTGACCGGAACCATCGCCCATTCCATCGAGGGCACAACGGCATCCACCACTTGGGCTCGGAACCTTTCGACCCGCGGGCTGTCGATGCGCCAAATCAGGAATATGCCCAGCAGACACAGAACAAGGATCCCCATGAACAAGCGGCGCAAGGGGGTGGTGTAGTCGTCGCGCTGTGCTCGGTCTTTTGCCACAGGACTCCTTCCCGTGCTGCTCGTGCCCGATCTTGAACCCTCAGATCAGAGGGTGCGCGCCTTAGCTTTCGTAGTCAATCGCGTGGCGCAGCTGTTTTTCGTATTCCAGTGCCTTGCCGGTGCCCAAAGCCACACAATTCAGGCTTTCGTCGGCAATCGACACGGCCAATCCGGTCTGTTCGCGCAGGGCCAGGTCCAGATCACCCAGCAGCGCGCCGCCACCGGTCAGCATCACGCCCCGGTCCACGATGTCCGCGGCCAGATCCGGCGGGGTGGTTTCTAGCGCGGTCATCACCGCCTCGCAGATCTGCTGGACGGGTTCCGACAGCGCCTCGGCCACCTGGGCCTGGCTGATCTCGATTTCTTTGGGAACACCGTTCAGAAGGTCGCGCCCGCGGATGTGCATCGACTGCCCGCGCCCGTCATCGGGCATCCGGGCGGTGCCGATGGTGGTCTTGATCCGCTCGGCGGTGGATTCGCCCACCAGCAGGTTCTGCTGACGACGCAGGTACGAGATGATCGCCTCGTCCATGCGGTCGCCCCCCACGCGGACTGAGCGAGCATAGACGATGTCTCCCAGCGACAGGACAGCCACTTCGGTGGTTCCGCCGCCGATATCCACGACCATGTTGCCGGTGGGATCGGTGATCGGCATCCCGGCTCCGATGGCGGCGGCAATCGGCTCGGCGATCAGACCCGCGCGCCGCGCGCCTGCTGACAGAACCGATTGACGGATTGCGCGTTTTTCAACCGGCGTTGCCCCATGGGGAACGCAGACGATGATCTTGGGCTTCGAGAAGGTCGAACGCTTGTGCACCTTGCGGATGAAGTGCTTGATCATCTCCTCCGCGGTGTCGAAATCGGCGATCACCCCTTCGCGCATGGGGCGGATGGCCTCGATCGAGCCGGGGGTGCGGCCCAGCATCAGCTTGGCGTCCTCGCCCACGGCCAGAACCTTCTTGACCCCATCCTTGACATGGTAGGCAACAACCGAGGGTTCCGACAGGATCACACCACGCCCCTTGACGTAGACCAGCGTGTTGGCCGTCCCGAGGTCGATGGCCATATCCGCTGTGAACAGGCCGCCCAAACTGTCAAAGATCCCCATATTCCCCTGATCCTGTCTGTCAGATGTTTTCTACTGCCCGCGACTCGACGGTTCCGGGACGGATGACTTATAGGGTGCCATGACGCCCGGTTAAAGGCCTGATTCCGCGTGAATCAGCACCTTTCCGCCTCTTTGACAGGGACTTTAGAAGGCAACATGCTCTCATATCAACACATTTACCACGCGGGAAATCTGGCGGACGTGCAAAAGCACGCTTTGTTGGCATGGATGCTGGACTACATGACCCGCAAGGACAAGCCGATCAGCTATCTAGAGACCCATTCGGGGCGTGGTCTGTACCACCTCGATGCGGCCGAGGCCGTGCAGACCGGAGAGGCGGCGGCAGGGATCGGGCGCGCGCTGAGCAACGGGTGGTTTGCCGACGATCACCCGCTGGCACGCGCGTTGCACGCGGTCCAGGCGCAGTTTGGCGAAACGGCCTACCCGGGCTCGCCGATGATTGCGGCAAGCCTGCTGCGTCCGCAGGACAGTCTGCATTTCGCCGAGCTTCATCCGCAGGAATACGCAGCGTCGAAAAATGCGCTGACCGGGCGCGGTGCCAAGACCTACAGACAGGACGGGTTCGAGCTGGCTCAGTCGGTTCTGCCGCCCACGCCTCGGCGCGGGATGATGCTGATTGACCCTAGCTACGAGGTAAAGGCGGACTATGGCCGCCTGCCGGGGCTGATCGCCAAGTATCACCGCAAGTGGAACGTGGGTCTCATTACCCTGTGGTACCCGATACTGACGGACGATCGCCACGTTCCTATGGTGTCGGCACTGAAAGGCTTGGATCTTCCCAAGACGTTCGTGCACGAAGTTCGGTTTCCGCCCGCGCGTGAGGGTCACCGGATGATCGGTTCGGGCATGTTCGTGGTCAACGCGCCCTTCGGGATCGAAGACGAAGCGGCGCGTCTTTCCGACCTGTTCGCAAAGATCTGACGGCGCTTCGGGGGCGCGAAGGCCTCCCGCCCCGTCTGACAGCATCAAAGATGCCGCCAAACGTGTTGGGCCCGGCACCGCGCCTTGGCGCGGTGCCGGGCCCAAGTCCGTCAGGCTGCGCGGCGAAGCCGGGCTGCCGCGGGCGCGGGAGCCCTGCCTGCCATGTCTGATCAGGTCAGATCCTTGTAGCTGATCTCGCGCGCATCCGCGCCCGGGCCGGCCTTTTCGCGGCGCATGATCAGACGGTTCAGCGCGCTGATATAGGCCTTGGCCGACGCCACCACGGTATCCGTGTTCGCGGATTGGCCCGTGGCGATCATGCCGTCTTCCTCCAGGCGTACGGAAACAGTGGCCTGTGCGTCGGTGCCCTCGGTGACGGCATGCACCTGGTAGAGCTGCAGATGCGCCTTGTTCGGGTGGATGGCCCGGATCGCCTTGAAGGTCGCGTCGACCGGTCCGTCGCCGTGCTCGGTGGCGATGACATCCTTGCCGTCGACCTCCAGTTCGACCGTCGCTTCGGCCTGACCGCCGGTGCCGCAGGTGACTTTCATCGAGACCAGCTGCAGGTGGTCGTTGGCCTCGTCATCTGCACTCATCAGCGCGATCAGGTCGTCGTCGAACACCTCTTTCTTGCGGTCGGCCAGATCCTTGAACCGCACGAAGATGTCCTTGAGCTGGTTGTCCCCGATCTCATAGCCGAGTGTCTCCAGTTTGTCGCGCAGCGCGGCCCGGCCGGAATGCTTGCCCAACGGAAGCGAGGTGCCTGAAAGGCCGATATCCTCGGGGCGCATGATCTCGAAATTCTCGCGGTTCTTCAGCATGCCATCCTGATGGATGCCGCTTTCATGTGCGAAGGCGTTCTTGCCGACGATAGCCTTGTTGAACTGCACCGGAAAGCCCGAAACCGTCGCCACCCGACGCGAGATGTGCATGATCTTGGTGGTGTCGATGCCCGTCTTCCACGGCATGATGTCGTTGCGGGTGCGCAGGGCCATCACGACCTCTTCCAGCGCAGTATTGCCCGCGCGTTCGCCCAGGCCGTTGATCGTGCATTCGATCTGCCGGGCCCCGCCTGCAACGGCGGCCAGAGAGTTGGCGGTCGCCATTCCAAGGTCGTTGTGGCAATGGGTGGCGAAAACCACTTCGTCCGCGCCCGGAACGGTTTCGATCAGACGTTTGATCAGGTCCGCGCTTTCAATCGGCGCGGTGTAGCCTACCGTATCGGGAATGTTGATCGTGGTCGCGCCGGCCTTGATCGCAATCTCGATCACGCGGCACAGGTAATCCCATTCGGTCCGGGTCGCATCCATCGGCGACCATTGCACGTCTTCGCAAAGATTGCGGGCGTGGCTGACGGTCTCGTGGATCTTTTCGGCCATCTCGTCCTGCGTCAGGTTCGGAATGGCGCGGTGCAGCGGCGAGGTGCCGATGAAGGTGTGGATCCGGTTCTTTTCGGCGTGTTTCACCGCCTCCCAGCAGCGGTCGATATCGGCGAAATTGGCGCGCGCCAGGCCGCAGATGCGGGCGTTCTTGGACCGCTGCGCGATTTCCGAAACGGCCTTGAAATCACCCTCAGAGGCGATCGGAAAGCCGGCCTCGATGATGTCGACGCCCATGTCATCCAGAAGCTCGGCGATTTCCAGCTTTTCGTCATGGGTCATGGTGGCGCCGGGGCTTTGCTCGCCGTCGCGCAAAGTGGTGTCAAAGATCAAGACGCGGTCTTGGTCGGTCACGTTGGTCATGGGAGTCACTTTCTTGTCTGTCCTAAAGCCATTGGCGCGCAGGCGTCCTCCTCTGAGCGGGCGCGCCGGATGGCACGCTCAGAGGCGGATTAGGATCAGTAGGCCACGCAGAGCAGCGCCGGCGGAAGCGGCGAAAGCAAAAGGGATATCTGCGCGGTTGATCATGGGTCCGAGGTTATACACCCCGAACCGGGAATGAAAAGAAGGAAAATGCGCGGCCGTCTGATTTCGCGAAGGGATCGGAAACGGGGATTGATTGCGTGGGCAACTCCGCTAGCTGGAGGGCGATGAGAAATGCTTTGGTCATAGGTTCAAGCGGCGGGATAGGCCGGGCCGTCTGCAACGAGCTTCTGTCGCGGTCGGTCCATGTTGTTGGTCTGTCGCGGTCGGAAAACGGGCTGGATCTGATGCAGCCGGAACTGGTCGACGAGATGCTGGGCCGGATCAAGGGGCCGTTCGACCTTGTTCTGGTCGCGTCCGGCGCGCTCGAGATCGACGGGGCGGAACCGGAAAAGACCATTCGGGCGGTTTCGGCCAACGCCATGATGGATCAGTTCGCCCTGAACGCAGTGGGACCGGCGCTGGTTCTGAAACACGCGCATCGCCTGTTGCCGCGCAATGGCCGGGCGGTGTTTGCGGTGCTGTCGGCGCGCGTGGGCTCGATCGGGGACAACCGTCTGGGCGGCTGGGTCAGCTATCGCGCGGCCAAGGCGGCGGTGAACCAGATCGTGCACACGGCCGCAATTGAACTGGCCCGAACCCACAAGGATGCGATCTGCGTCGCCCTGCACCCCGGAACGGTCAAGACCCCGTTCACGCAGAAATACCTGGGCCGCCATCCCGCGGTCGAGCCGAGTGACGCCGCCCAAAACCTTCTGCGGGTTGTGGATGGTCTGACGGCTGATCAGACCGGCCAGTTCTTCGACTGGGCCGGCCAACCGGTTCCCTGGTAGCGGGCTATCCGTCCGATGGGGTGACTTCCGGGTCCTGTTCGGCCTCAGGCGCCTGCGGCTCGTTGCCCGATGGTTGTGCCGCGCCTGCTTCCGACAGAGCGCCGTTTTCCCACGTGCCGCTTTCCTCTTCGCCATTTGCATAGCGCATTGTTCCAGAGCCCTGGCGTTTGCCGTTCACGAAGTTGCCTTCATAGACATCGCCATTTGCATATGTCGCGACACCTGAGCCGGTGATTTTGCCGTCGGTCCACTGGCCGGAATACTTGAAGCCATTCGCCATCACGACCTCGCCCTCGCCATGGCGCTGACCGTTCTGGAAGTCACCTGTGTAGACCGTTCCATCCGCGTAGGTGGCGGTGCCCTTGCCTTGACGCACGCCGTCTACCCATTCGCCATCGTAGCGAGACCCGTCGGCACGGGTCAGAACGCCGGTGCCGTGCGTTCGGGCATTCTTGAACTGTCCTTTGTAGATCGTGCCGTTCGTGTAGGTCGCGGTGCCCTGACCTTCGATCACCCCCGCAACCCAGTCGCCGTCATAGGACGACCCGTCGGGATAGGTGATCCGGCCTTTGCCATCGGCGAGGTCCGCCTTGAAGTCACCGACATAGACCGAGCCGTCGGGATAGGTCAGTTCGCCCAACCCTTCGATCTGACCGTTTTTCCAATCTCCGGTGTAGACATAGCCGTCGGTGCCAGTGAACGTACCCTTGCCGTGTCGGCGGTCGTCGACGAAATCGCCTTCGTAGGTATCGCCGTTCGCGTAGGTCGCCTTTCCCTTGCCCTGCCGGCGCCCGTCCACCAGGGCGCCTTCGTAAACATCACCGTTGGCCTGTTTCAGTACGCCGGTTCCGGTGATCCGGTCCTCGGTCCATTCGCCGGAATAGATCATGCCGTCGGGCAAGGTCAGCGATCCGTTGCCCTGACGCTGGCCGGCAACGATATCGCCTTCGTATACCGCGCCGTCCGCATAGGTGATCTTGGCTTTGCCCTGGCGAACGCCGTCCACCCAGTCGCCATCATAGACATAGCCGCCGGGGTCGGTCATGACGCCCTTGCCGTCATGCTGGGCATTCTTGAAGCCACCTTCGTAACGCATTCCGTTCGCGTATTGCGCGATGCCGGTTCCGTTTATGGCGCCGTCGGTCCAGTCGCCCTCGTAGGTGCCGCCGTCGGCAAAGGTGATCTTGCCTTTGCCGTGCGGGCGACCTTTGACGAAATCGCCCTCGTAGACCGATCCATTGGCGTAACGTGCCACGCCTTTGCCCTGAATTTCTCCTTCGACCCACTCACCGGTGTATTCAAAGCCGTCGGGTAGGCGATAGGTGCCGGTTCCGTGACGCAGCCCGTTTTCAAAGGTGCCTTCGTAGACCCCGCCCACATCGTCATCTGCGGTGATGATCTGGCCCTGCTGCGCGGACGCGTTCTGTGCGGCGATGCCCATTGCGGCAACGGCAATCGTTGTACGAAAAGCGTTCATGGTAGTCCCTGCCTGCCCGATTGTCCCGTGGTGCATTGGTTCGTGCAAAACTATGACACTGATGAAGGTCGGGCAACGGGTTTTGCCGCATTGGCCTTTCACTTGCGGCCTGATCTGCTAAATGCCTTTTCAGGTGACGAGGGCAAGAGGGCAAAGATGGCCGACCATTTCCGCATCACGCTGGCGCAGCTGAACCCGACGGTGGGCGACATTGCAGGCAACGCCGCAAAAGCCCGTTCCGCATGGGAGCAGGGCCGCGCTGCGGGGGCCGATCTGGTGGCTCTGCCAGAGATGTTCGTCACCGGTTACAACACTCAGGACCTGGTTCTGAAGCCGTCGTTTCACATGGCTGCCATGGCGGCTGTGCAGCAGTTGGCGGAATCCTGCGCGGATGGACCGGCGATGGCCATTGGTGGGCCTTGGGTCGAAGGTGGCAATCTCTACAACGCCTATCTGATCCTCAGCCGGGGGCGGATCGTCAGCAAGGTGTTGAAACACCATTTGCCCAACGAAACTGTGTTCGACGAGGTTCGGTTGTTCGACGCCGGGCCGTTGGGTGGTCCCTATGCGGTGGGCAACACACGCATCGGCAGTCCGATCTGCGAGGATGGTTGGCACGAGGATGTTGCCGAGACGTTGCAGGAGACGGGCGCCGAGTTTCTTCTGATCCCCAACGGATCACCCTATTTCCGCGACAAGCACGATGTGCGCCTGAACCAGATGGTGGCCCGTGTGGTCGAAACCGGGCTGCCGGTGATCTACCTCAACATGGTGGGCGGGCAGGATGATCAGGTTTTCGATGGCGGGACATTTGGCCTGAATCCCGGCGGCGAACTGGCCTTTCGAATGCCAATCTTCGACGAGGCGGTGATGCAGATCGATCTGCGGCGCGGTGATGAAGGATGGGCCATCGTCCCCGCCGAAATCGCCGAGCAGCCTGACGCGTGGGAGCAGGACTATCGCGCCATGGTGCAGGCGTTGCGCGACTATATGGGCAAGACCGGATTTTCCAAAGCACTGCTGGGACTGTCCGGAGGGGTCGATTCCGCGCTTGTTGCGGCCATCGCGGTTGACGCTCTCGGGGCCGAAAATGTGCGTTGCGTGATGCTGCCGTCGGAATACACCAGCGCCGAGTCGCTGGAGGATGCCGAAGCCGTCGCCAAGGCGCTGGGTGTGCGATACGACTATGTTCCGATCAGCCAGTCCCGCGCCGCCGTCACCGAGACCCTGGCGCCGCTGTTTGATGGTCTTCAGGCCGACATTACCGAGGAGAACATCCAGTCCCGTCTGCGCGGTCTGCTGTTGATGGCGATGTCCAACAAGTTTGGCGAGATGCTGCTGACCACCGGCAACAAATCCGAAGTGGCAGTCGGGTATGCCACGATCTATGGCGACATGAATGGCGGCTACAACCCGATCAAGGATCTGTACAAGACCCGGGTGTTCGAAACCTGCCGCTGGCGCAATGCCAATCACCGCGACTGGATGAAAGGACCCGCCGGCGAGGTCATTCGCCCCTCGGTCATCGACAAACCACCCAGTGCCGAGCTGCGCGAGGATCAGAAAGACAGCGACAGCCTTCCCGATTACCCGGTCCTGGACGGTATTCTCGACATCCTTGTTGATCAGGACGGCTCGATCGCGGATTGTGTGGCAGCCGGGTACAACGAGGCTGATGCCCGACGTGTCGAGCATCTGATCTATATCAGCGAATACAAGCGCTTTCAGTCCGCGCCGGGCACGCGCCTGACACCTCGAGCCTTCTGGTTGGACCGGCGCTATCCGATCGTGAATCGCTGGCGCGATCCGAGCTGACGGAAACTGCGGCTGAGCGCCCCGTGCCCGGGTCCGGGTGTTTGTTTACAAATTGGTAGCAATGAGGGGGCTACATGCTTACTGTTCTGCAGGTGGGGCGGTATTGCTGACAGCGCTTGGCCGCATCCTTGTTTTTTGGACATTTTTTTGCCATAGTTTAGGACCGATCTTGCCACATATTTTGAAAGATCGGCACGCGGGGGCCGGGCATTGATCTGTCGGCCGAAGCGCAGTTGAAGACCAAGTTTTCTGGTGACGCATCCGTGGTGGGGTGCCGGTTATTAGGTTTAGGTGGTCCGATGGTTGATGGATATGACAAACCGCTGCATGCGCCGTTGAGGTACAAGACAATGGAGACGCCGGCGCGCGAATTGGATGAGGCGCGTCTGGAAGCGGCAATCGCTGGTGTGTTGGCCGAGGCTGACGCAGAGAGCGAGGAGCCGTCCGAGGAGTTTTCAGCCAAACACCCGGAATTGCCCGAGCTTCAACCCGAAGAGACCGAGACAGAGACCCAAAACTCGGGTGTCGCAGCTTTGTTGCGTCAGAAATGGGCCGAGTTCTCGGGCGCGGCCTGAACCGGGTGCCGGTCTAATTGCATTGTGGCGTTTGCATCGACGCCACACAGCCGAACAAAGTGATGCTTTTTCCGTTATTCAGGATTGCCGGATGACGTTTGCCAAGGCTCGATGAAGCTCGTGTCTGACTAACAAGATCCGTTGATGCCCGGCCCCAAGCCCAACCCTGTAGAATCCGATCTTTGCCTGCCCAAATCCGTTGACGTCGTGATCGTCGGCGGAGGGATTATCGGTGTCTCAACCGCGCTGGAACTGGCGGAACGTGGCAATTCCGTCCTCTTGTGTGAAAAGGGCCAGATCGGCGCTGAACAGAGTTCACGGAATTGGGGCTGGGTTCGCCTGGGGCTGCGCGACCCGCGCGAAATACCGTTGATGACCGAATCGCTCAGGATCTGGCAATCGCTTGATGAGCGGATCGGGCGCAAAACCGGCTATGTGCAATCCGGCATTCTGTTCGGTGCGCGGACCGACCGGTCCGCAGCTGATATGGAACGCTGGTTGCGAAACCTCGAAGGCTACCAGACCGGCGCGCGCATGGTTTCCGGACCCGAGTTGGAACAGCACATGCCCGGCCTCAAGACCAAGCTGAAGGCCGCGCTTTTCACGCCGCAGGACGGGCGGGCCGAGCCGCAATGGGTTGCTCCGGCGTTGGCCGAGGCGGCGCGTGACCAAGGCGCGGTCATCATGACAAATTGCGCGGTACGCTGCCTCGACCTGAAAGCTGGTCGTGTAGCCGGGGTTTACACGGAACGGGGGCGGGTCGCTTGCGATCAAGTGGTTCTGGCCGGGGGGGCTTGGTCTCGGTTGTTTGCCGGTAACGAAGGAATCGCCCTGCCACAGCTGAAGGTGCTGAACACGGTTCTGCGGACCTCGCCTGTGGAGCCGGGTCCGGAAACAGCTCTATGGTCGGATGATTTTGCCATTCGCAAACGCGCCGACGGCGGGTACACGATCGCCTCGGGCCATGAAAACACGGTGGATATCGTTCCTGACAGTTTTCGGTTGGCCGCGAAATTCCTGCCGGCATTCGCGCAGGAATGGAAATCGCTCAGATTCCGCCTGTCGCACCGCTGGACCATTGAGGCGCGTCAGCGCCGGTCATGGGCGCCCACCGACGTAACCCCGTTCGAACTCTGTCGGATACTGGACCCGGAGCCGTCGCAGAAGGCGCTCCGCAAGTCATGGGCCAAGGCCCGTCAGGCGCTTCCGGCACTGGTTGGTGCCGAAATCGTGCAGAGCTGGGCAGGGATGATCGATGTGACCCCGGATGCAATCCCGGTCATCTCAAACGTGCAGGAAATCCCGGGACTGGTGATCGCAACCGGATTTTCGGGACATGGATTTGGTATAGGCCCCGGTGCTGGCCGCCTGGTGGCCGATCTGGTGATGAACACAGCGCCTTGTGTGGACCCGGCCGCCTTTCGACTGTCGCGGTTTTCGGACGGTACGAAAGTACGGCCGGACCCGGGGTATTGATCAGCCCATCATCTGATAGCTGACAGGCACAAATCGGAAGCCTCCGCCGCGCGGCTCGACATAGCCGGCGGCCGGGAAAGGCATGTGGTACCCGATCATCGGGACCTTGTCCGCGGCCAGCATACCCAACACGTTCCGACGCGATGCGGTGGCCGCTGCCTTGTCCATGTCAAACCGGACTTCCCATTCCGGATGCGCGAAGGACCATACATAGTGATTGGCAAGATCGGCGGTCAGGATCAGCCGCTGACCGTTGCTTTCGAGATGATAGACCATATGGCCAGGCGTATGCCCGAAGGCCGCCATGGCGGTCACGCCGGATGCGACCTCGCCACCGTCTTCGATGAACGACATCTTTTCGGCCATCGGAGTGACCTTGGCTGCCACAAGATCGCCGACGCGGTTGCCGGCCTCCTGTGCTGACCAGAAATCATACTCGGCCGCGGCGGTCACATAGCGTGCGTTCGGAAAGGTCGCGGCATCGTTGGTCGTCATGCCGCCAATGTGGTCGGGGTGCATGTGGGTCAGTACGACAACGTTGATCGCCTCGGGGCCAACGCCCGCATCGGCCAGAGCCTTCTGGATACCGCCTTGGCCCAATCCCGTGTCAAAGAGGATCAGTTCGGATCCGGTATTGACGAGCGTTGGCGTGAAGAAAAACTGGGCAATGTCGGGCGAGATGAAATTGTCGGCCGATACCTTGGCAAACTCCTCGTCTGACGCGCCACCGCCGAAAATCTCTTGGGCGCCGTCTCGCGGCAAGCTGCCATCCAACAGGGTCGTGACCGTGAAATCGCCCAGTTGAAAGCTGCGGGCGACGGTCGAGTTGGCCTTGGTTTCGGCCCCGGCAGCCAGTGACTGTGTCGCGATAGATGCAAAAGGTAGCGCAACGGCCGTGCCCAAAGCGGCCCGGCGGGTCAGTTTCATGGTCATTTCAAAGTCTCCCTGTCAGATTACGTGCGACGAATTAGAACGCTTTCGGATAATTGCCACTTTCCACTCTACCATATGGGCTGCGCGCTGGCCGATCGCATGTTAAATCTTGTTCATGTCCCGCTCAGGAAACAAAACCGTTCCGACGGATCAAAGCGTCCAGGAATTCTTGGCGGCGATCCTGCCGGCCGCGCGCGCTACGGAGGCGCAGAGGCTGAACACCCTGTTTGAAACCGTCACCGGGTTTCGGCCAGTCATGTGGGGGCCATCCATCGTTGGATACGGGCGGTATGACTACCGCTACAAGTCCGGGCGGGAAGGCACGTTTCTTGCCACCGGGTTTTCCCCACGCAAGGCCGCGTTTTCGATCTATATCATGCCGGGCTACTCCGATTTCGGCAGTATTCTGGCGCGCCTGGGCAAGCACAAGACCGGCAAATCATGTCTGTACGTGAACAAGCTGTCGGACATTGACGAGGACGTGTTGGCCGAATTGATCCGCGCAGGGTTGGATGATCTGTCATCACGTTGGCCCATCAAGTCCGAGTAAACGGCAAGCATTCGCACCGCCTTCTGGACAAAAACGCGCTCATGTGACATGAGCCGCGCCAACAGGAGACATCCATGACAACCACCCGTTTTGCCCCTTCGCCCACCGGTTATATTCATGTGGGCAACCTGCGCACCGCGCTGATGAACTATCTGATCGCCCGCAAGGCCGGCGGCACGTTCATCCTGCGTATCGACGACACCGACCCCGAGCGGTCGAAGGAGGAATATGTTGATGCGATCAAGCAGGATCTCGAGTGGCTGGGTCTGCACTGGGATCGGGTCGAACGGCAGTCGGACCGGCTGGACCGCTATGCGGAAGCCGCCGACAAGCTGCGCGAGATCGGCCGGTTCTACGAAGCCTTTGAGACCCCGACCGAGCTGGACCTCAAGCGCAAGAAGCAGCTGAACATGGGCAAGCCGCCGGTTTATGATCGGGCCGCCCTGAACCTGTCGGAGGCCGAGAAAGAGGCGCTGCGAGCCGAACGTGGCAACGGTGTATGGCGGTTCAAGCTGGATCATGAGCGCATCGAGTGGACGGACGGCATTCTGGGTGACGTGTCGATCGATGCGGCCTCGGTGTCGGATCCGGTGCTGATCCGTGGCGACGGGCAGGTGCTGTACACGCTGGCCTCGGTCGTGGACGACACCGAGATGGGCGTGACCGACGTGGTGCGCGGCGCCGACCACGTGACCAACACAGCGACCCAGATTCAGATCATCAAGGCGCTGGGCGGAACCGTCCCGCGTTTTGCCCATCACTCGTTGCTGACCGGCCCGCAGGGTGAGGCGCTGTCCAAGCGTCTTGGCACGCTGGCGCTGCGCGATCTGCGCGAGCAGGGCGTGCAGCCGATGGCGCTGTTGAGCCTGATGGCGCGGTTGGGCTCGTCCGACCCGGTGGAACTGCGCAGCGACATGGCCGAGTTGATCGAAGGTTTCGACGTCACCCGGTTCGGGTCGGCGCCGACCAAGTTCGACGTGCAGGACCTGTTCCCGCTCACGGCCCGATATCTTCAGACGCTGCCGCTCGAGAAGGTTTCCGACGCGGTGGCCGCGGCCGGTGTACCCGATGAACTGGCCGAGCCGTTCTGGATGATGGCGCGCGAGAACATCACCACGCTGAACGACCTGAAGGGCTGGTGGGAACTGTGCCGCGATGGGGCCGAGCCGCTGATCGACGACGAAGACCGCGAATTCGTCGCGCAGGCGATGGAACTGCTGCCGGAGGGGCCGTTTGACGGCGAGACCTGGGGCAAGTGGACGGCGATCGTGAAAGAGGCGACCGGCCGCAAGGGCAAGGGCCTGTTCATGCCGTTGCGCAAGGCGCTGACCGGGATGGAGCGTGGCCCCGAGATGGCGACCTTTCTGCCGTTGCTGCAGGTCGTGCGGGCGCGAAAATAAGACACCACGGGGCGGTGTCGCCTTTGATCTGAACAAGAACCAGAGGCGGGTGCTGCAGGCGCCCGCCTTCTTCACGCGGTTTGAACGATCCGGGCCGAAACCCGGGACAGGTGCTCATCGACCAAGGCTGTTTCGTCGGGGTGAAGCTGTTGGTGGCGCGGATAACGCGGCGCGTTCCGGTCATTCAGGATCGGCGCGTCCCACCCCTCGGTCGTGGCGAAGAAACGCTCGACACCCGGCAAGCCGAATGCGCGCAAATACCCCTGCACCACAACGTCTATATAGCTGAGCAAAACCGGGTGGCTGTGTGTCGGGTCCTTGCGGTGCTGTTCCGGAACCGCATAGACCGCAATCTCGACCTCTTTCTTCAGAGGATGAGTTATGGCGTGGGTGGCGGGGATCCGATCATAGGCCCACTCCCGTTCATCCAGTGCCGCCCAGTCGTTTTTGGGGACATGTGCGATCATGCCGTCGATCTCGCAGGCGGGATCCGGCACCGCGGTCAAGAAGGCGACCGGGCGCAGATCGGTATGCCGCCACGCCCGGCGCCAGCCCTTGAGTCGCGCCGGGCGCGGGTCGGGAAAGTCATGCGTGGCAAGGTTTACGAGGCTGCCATAGCCAAAGAAATAGGGCTCTGCCATGTCGCGTGCTGTCCTTCTTGACGATTGATGTATGTCAAACCGTTTTTTTGCGGTCTGTGCAATAAGGCTGCATCTTGAAATTCGGGGGGAGGATCTGATGCGGATCACCAAACGAACAAATATCGCCGTGCGGCTGTTGATGTATTGCGCTGCACATCCGGATCGGCTCGTGACGAAATCCGAGATTGCGGATGTCTGCAACATCTCGGAAAACCACCTGGCCCAAGTCATCAACCAGCTGGGTCAGCTGGGGTATCTGAGCACGCAGCGCGGTCGCAACGGCGGCATGACTCTGGGTCGGCCGGCGGACCAGATCCGGATCGGATCCGTCTTTCGCCATGTCGAGGGCAGTTTGCCGATCGCCGAGTGTTTTGCGGATGCCGACAACACCTGTCCGTTGACCGATGCCTGCCGCCTGCGTCTGGCGCTGCAGGACGCGGCCGAGGTCTTCTTTGCGTCGCTGGATGAAATATCGTTGGATGCTTTGGTTTGTGACAACGATCCGCTGCTGAAAATTCTGCAACCCGTTACCTGCGTGCGTTGAATTCAATCGCTGGCCCGCAGGACGCGGGCTGGGCTGACGGATAGGGGGCGGAGGGCGAAGAACAGCCCTGCCAGCAGCGTGACGGCCAGCCCGGCAGCGACGATACCCAATGCCGAAGGCCATATCACCGCAAAGCTGGTATCGAAAATGAATGTCGCCACCGCCCAGCCGCCAAGGATGCCGGCCAGCAGCGCCACGCAGCCGGCGGCCGCACCCAGAAGCGCCGAGCGCAAGCCAAAGCTGAGAAGTATCCGTCGGCGATCTGCGCCGATCGTCTTGAGGATTGCGGCCTCGTAGCGACGTGCGGGCTCTCCCGCGGCCGCTGCGCCGATCAGGACCAGAAAACCGGTCAGCAAAGAGACACCGGCGCCGTAGGAGGTGGCCGAGGCCAAACCGGCAAGCAGGCCCGAGACACGGTCGATCGCGTCCCGAACCCGGATCGCGGTGATGTTGGGGAACTGGGTCGCCAGGTCTTGAAGGATAGCTGCCTCGGCCTCTTCCTCGGCGTAAACCGTTGCAATGAAACTATGAGGCGCGCCGGCCAGTGCGGACGGATTCATCGACATGATGAATCCCATGCCCGCGTTCGAGAAATCCACCTCGCGCAGCGATGTTATGGTCGCGGTGATATCACGCCCGAGAATGTTCACAGTCAGTTCGTCACCAAGCTTGAGACCCATTTCCTCGGCCTCTTCCGCGGCGAAGCTGATCTGAGGCGGGCCTGAATAGTCCTCTGGCCACCATTCCCCGGCGGTGATGCGGGCGTTTTGTGGCGCGTTGTCCGAATAGGTCACGCCGCGATCGCCTTCCAGAACCCAATGATCGCCCGCAACCTGATGTGCTGGCTGGCCGTTGATCTGCGAGATGATTCCGCGCAGCATTGGTGCGCTTTCTACACGTGTGACACCGGGGTCGTTTTCAAGCCGGCTGCTGAAGCCGGGCATCTGGTCTTTTTGAATGTCCACGAAAAAGTACGACGGCGCCACGTCCGGCAGGTTCCCGGATATCGCATTGCGCAGAGTGCCGTCGATCTGTCCGACCGCAGCCAGAACCGACAGGCCCAATCCCAGAGACAGGACCACCGATGCGGCACCTTCACGGGGACCGGAAATTGCGGCAAGTGCCCAACGCAACGCCGGGCGGCCACGGGCGCGTGTGGCGGCCCTTTTTGCCACATAGCGGATGCCTTGGGCCGACAGCGCCAACAGCACCAATGCGCCGACAAATCCACCTCCGGTCCAGAGGGTCAGCCAGGGGGATCCGCTGAACCAAGCGGCGGTGGCGATCAGTGTCGCGAGGGCAAGGCCCGTCGCCAACAGGTAAGCGGCGCGGGGCAACCTGCGGGCACTGCTCAGCGCATCGCGGAACAGGGTCGCTGCCCGGACGTCCTCCGCCCGGGCAAGGGGCCACAGGGTGAAAAGCAAGGCGGTCAGCAGGCCATACAATGCCGCCTCGAACAGCGGTTGCGGATAGACAGAGAAAACGGCCGGTACGGGAAGCCGGCTTTCAATCAGGGGTGCCAGGAGAATCGGGGCCAGCCCGCCAAGGGCTACACCAGCGGCGATCCCGACAACCGAAAGAACGCCGATCTGGATCAGATAGGTCTGAAAGATCGTGGCGCGGTCAGCGCCCAGCGTACGCAATGTGGCGATGGTTTCGGTCTTTCGCGCGAGATAGGCGCGTACGGCCGCGGACACGCCGATGCCGCCCACAGCCAGACCCGAGAGACCCACCAGCACCAGGAACGCGCCGAGGCGCGAGACGAATTCGGCAATTCCGGGTGCGCCGTTGCGCGCATCGGTCCAGCGCAGCCCTGAGCCTTGCAGAACGCTCTCGGCCTGTTGCGAGAGTTCTGCGAGGTCGGCCTCGACCGGCAGGTCCATACGGTATTTGGTCGAAAACAGCGTGCCGGGCTGCAATAGGCCCGAGTCTTTCAGATCGGCTGTGCGAACCAATGTGCGCGGGCCCAAGGTGAATCCATCTCCGGCCGCGTCGGGCTCGGATATCAAGGCGGCGGCCAGCACAAAGTCCTGCGTGCCCAGTGCAAGACTGTCGCCGATGTCCAGCCCCAGACGCTCGATCAGAACCGGGTCCATCACTGCCCCGGGAAGAGTGGCATTTCCGTCCAACGCCTCGGACAGCGAGATTTCGGGGTCCAGTTGGACGGTGCCGATCAGAGGATAGGCGTCATCGATGGCCTTGACCTGAGTAAGTCCGCGTTGCGGTGCGTCGCTGCGGGTCACGGCCATCGAGCGGAAATCGACGACTTCGGACACGCGATCGGCGTTCTGCTCCATCCATGCGGTTTCTGCTTCGTTTGCGAAGCGGTAGGTCAGCTCGATCTGGGCATCGCCGCCCAGCAAGGCTGCGCCCTCTTGCGCAAGGCCGGTCATGATTGCTTGCCGCACCGATCCAACCGCAGCAATGGCGGCAACCCCCAGGGTCAGACAGGCCAGAAAAACCCGAAAGCCGCGTAAGCCGCCCCTGAGTTCACGTCGGGCCAGGCGCGTCGCCAGGCGCAAGCTCATTCCGCTGCCTCTTGGCTGGCCTCTTCGGTGATGCGGCCGTCGCGCAATCGGACGACCCGGTCGCATCTGCGGGCCAGCGAGTGGCTGTGTGTGACCAGAACTAGCGTTGCCCCGTGCCGGTCACGCAGGCCGAACAGCAAATCAACGATGGCCGCGCCATTCGCCTCATCCAGATTGCCGGTCGGTTCGTCCGCCAACAGGATCCGAGGCCGCGGGGCCGAAGCGCGGGCCAGCGCGACCCGCTGTTGTTCGCCGCCCGACAGTTGAGCCGGGTAGTGATCACGCCGATGCGAAAGCCCCACCGCCGCCAATTCGGCCTCGGCCCGCTCGAAGGCATCGCGGTGACCGGCCAGTTCCAGCGGGGTGGCCACGTTTTCAAGCGCCGTCATCGTTGGGATCAGATGGAAATTCTGGAAAACGACGCCCATCGCATCACGACGAAAGCGGGCAAGCGCGTCCTCACTCATCAAGGTCAGGTCCTGCCCCAGTGCGGTGATGCGACCCGCGGTCGTCTGCTCCAGCCCACCCATCAGCATCAACAGCGAGGATTTGCCCGAACCGGATGGGCCGACGAGGCCCAGCGTCTCTCCCTCTTTGACGGTCAGATTGATGTCCCGCAAGATTTCAACGGGTCCGGCATTGCCATCCAGCGACAAAGCGGCATTTTGGAGTGTCAGAACGGGTTCAGTCATAAGTCTTTCCGAAAGGGGCAGTCATTTGGGATATGGAGCGGTCAGGAATTTGCGCAAGGCTCTGGCGGCGGGGCTGTTGTCGCTCTGCGGCATTGCTGCCACAGCCGAGCCGGTGGTCCTGGCCGCTCTCGGAGACTCGCTGACTCAAGGCTACGGCCTTGTTGAGAAGGATGGGTTCGTCCCTCAACTGAACCGGTGGCTGGATGCGCAAGGCGTCGAGGTGAAGATAATCAACGCCGGTGTTTCCGGGGACACAACGGCCGGTGGTGCGGCGCGTGTGGGCTGGACCCTGACACCAGAGGTGGACGGGATGATCGTGGCGCTGGGCGGAAACGACGTTCTTCGTGGGATCGACCCGGCGGTCTCGAAGTCGAATCTGGAAAAAATTCTGACCGAGGCGCAAACGGCCAAGGTTCCGGTTCTGCTGATCGGCATGCAGGCTCCGGGCAATTATGGCGCGGACTACAAACAGGCGTTTGATGCGATGTATCCGGATTTGGCCACCCAGTTCGGCACACTTTATTCCCCCAGCTTTTTTTCCGGGTTGCAGGCGGGTGGCGACCCCGGAGCCGTGCAGACCTACATGCAACCTGACGGGATCCACCCCAATGCGCGCGGCGTTGCGCTGATCGTGGATGATCTTGGACCTGCTGTCCTTGATCTGATCGCCGCCGCAAAACAGCGGCCGTAAACCGTGCCCGGGCGGTTCTTTCTGACGCGGCCGTTTTCCCAGATTTCCGAATTCCTGGGTCGAGAAACTGCTTGGCCGGATGAACAGCCGCGCCAGAACATACAACCCGGTCAGGAAGTGATCGTTCTGACTGCTGAAGGCGTCGGGCCCATGCGGTGGGGCATGATTCCCGTAGGGCGCGTCAATGCCCGGGGGCGACCGGTCATGGAAACGATCATCAATGCGCGGTCGGAAACGGTTTTTGACAAATCTGCTTTTCTAGGTGTCGGTCGCGCGGTTGTTCCGGTTGATGGCTGGTACGAGTGGACCGGCGAAAAGCGCCGCAAAACCGCGTGGCGGATTGAATCCGCCGACGGAATCCCCTTGTTGTTTGCCGCGATTACGGACAGATGGATCGCGCCCGGTGGT
The DNA here is from genome assembly GCF_059613085.1 of Ruegeria sp. BHSC029. NCBI lineage: Bacteria > Pseudomonadati > Pseudomonadota > Alphaproteobacteria > Rhodobacterales > Roseobacteraceae > Ruegeria > Ruegeria sp. BHSC029. The sequence goes on along the minus strand of NZ_JBXWRU010000006.1, from coordinate 57,515 downwards.
CAGCATGTCGATCAGTTCGCTGCTGTGACCTGCGAGCCGAACGATGATCTGCGGCCGATCCACCACCGCATGGGTGTCCTGTTGCGGCCCGAAGACGTCCGGACCTGGCTGAACGGATCGGACAGGCAAGCGGCAAGCCTTTGTGTCCCGTGGCCAAACGGAAGACTGAAGATTGAAAAAGCCGAAGGGGTGGATTGGTCGGGGCCTTGACCGCTGCCTTAGACGACGGTGACGACCGTTCCGATCGGGACGCGGTTGTACAGGTCGATCACGTGCTCATTCAGCATTCTGATGCACCCGTTCGACACGGCTCGTCCGATGGTCTGCGGCTGGGTCGTTCCATGGATGCGGAAATACGTGTCGACGCCGTTCTGAAACAGATACAAGGCACGGGCGCCCAGCGGGTTGTCTCCTCCACCGGGCTGGACATAGTCATTGTCCTTGAATTTGGCATAGGCAACGGGGTCCCGCTCGATCATCTCTTCGGTCGGGCGCCAGGTGGGCCATTCCTTTTTCACGTCGATCGTCGCAGTTCCGGTAAATTCCAGCCCGGCCTTGCCGACGCCACAGCCATAACGGATGGCTTTGCGGGGCTCGGTCACGAAATACAGGTAGAACGAACGTGGCGCGACCAACAATTGCACGGGCAAAAACTGCTTCTTGATCCGAACGATTTGCGGAGTCGGGTCGTACTCGACCGGCTTCTTCTGCGCGTGGGCCGTGCCAGGCACGGCGCTGATAGCGGCAGCGGAGATCAGAAAATTGCGGCGTGAGAACATGGCAATACTCGGCTAATCAACAATGAAAACAGGGTAGCAGTCTGTTCAGAATAGCCGATCCGGTCAATTCCCGCGCGGGTTTCACCGGAAAGTGATGTTGTTTTCCTGCCCCACTGGGGCTGGAAAGCGCGATCAGAAACCGCGCAAAAAAATGGGGGCGACGGTCATCCGTCGCCCCCAAGAGACTTGGTTTAGGCCAGTTCGATGTTGTCGGCGCTTTCGCGACCGTCACGACCCGAACGCAGTTCGTAAGTGACTTTCTGGTTGTCGGCCAGGCCGGTCAGGCCCGAACGCTCGACGGACGAAATGTGCACAAACACGTCTTTGCCGCCCTCTTCGGGTGCGATGAAGCCGTAGCCTTTGGTGGTGTTGAACCATTTTACGGTGCCTGCGGGCATATCCGTATCTCCTGTTTTTAGTGCTGCCCACGGAATTGCGGCAGCCCGGCGTCGTTGTCTGGATCGATAGACTGAACGCCGAAAACGGAGACAGTAGGTCGAAGTAGAAAAACGTAAGCTCTTTGCATATGGCACTGAGAACGCCATGTGGCAAGGGCTGGTTGGGCAGAATGTGCTGCGCTTTCAGGGGTCAACGGGCGTTGTGAACGTAAATCCGCCGAACTGAATTCGAACCTGCCTCGGGCTTTTTTGTTGTCAGATTATCGCGCCCTACGCGGGCCGAACGGGCGCGGGGCCAGCAGCGGCACAACTAAGAAAGAGGATCGGTCACCTGTCTGATAGTCGACCCCATTCAATGGCATTCGGACGCCCGAAAGCCTCGATAGGCACAAGCAATCACCCGGATGCCGGGATGTCGTTTTCTAAATGAGTGCCGAGATGATGTCGAAAATCGCGAATGCAGCGACCCAAAGGAACACGTTAAAAAATCAAGGTCGCAAATGCCAGTAGGAGCATGCGAAAAAGGTTGCGATTTGGAGTGGTTTTGAGTGCACCCGGTGCAGGTGACTCGTACTCCCAATCAATCTTAAAGAAATAGCTGTTAGCCCTGTAAACCGTCAGAAGCAGACGAAGACGGGTGGGCGGTGCGCCGCTTACCCTCAACAGATACTCGGTATACTCTTTCTTGAAGTTGAAGAATGGAAACACAGACGCCAAAATCAGCGAAGACACCCACACCGAAATGCTTGCGATCATAAAGAAACCAAGCAACGGTAGCGCTTCCGCCATACCGTTCTCCAACTGTCCATCATCCCGTTGATAGTATGGGCTTATTTCTGCCCACACTATCCATCCGGAGATGCGTCAGGAGTGTTATCGCGCAAATTTCTTGTGCTTCAGCCGCTTGGGTTCCAGCGCGTCCGGTCCCAGGCGGCGCTTCTTGTCTTCTTCGTAGTCTTCGAAGTTGCCCTCGAACCATTCCACATGTGCATCACCTTCGAAGGCCAGGATGTGCGTACAGATCCGGTCGAGGAAGAAACGGTCGTGCGAGATGACCACGGCGCAGCCGGCGAAATCGACCAGCGCGTCTTCCAGCGCGCGCAGGGTTTCGACGTCAAGATCGTTGGTCGGTTCGTCCAGCAGCAGGACGTTGCCGCCCTCTTTCAGCAAGCGGGCCATATGGACGCGGTTGCGCTCACCCCCTGACAGCAGCGAGACCTTCTTCTGCTGGTCGCCGCCCTTGAAGTTGAAGGACGAGCAATAGGCGCGGGAATTGACCTGCGCGTCACCCAGTTGGATGATCTCGGCGCCGCCGGTGATCGCCTCCCACACGGAGTCGTTGTCGTTGAGGTCGTCGCGCGACTGATCGACATAGGACAGTTGCACCGTGTCGCCGTATTCGATGGTGCCGGCATCAGGTTTTTCCTGGCCGGTGAGCATTTTGAACAGGGTCGATTTACCGGCGCCGTTGGGGCCGATCACACCGACGATGCCGCCCGGCGGCAGGCTGAAGGACAGGTTCTCGATCAGTTGCTTGTCGCCCATATGCTTGGCCAGACCGTTGACCTCGATCACCTTGCTGCCCAGGCGCGGGCCGTTGGGGATGACGATCTGGGCGCGGGTCAGCTTCTCGCGCTCGGACTGTTCCGCCAACTCGTTGTAGGCGTTGATCCGGGCCTTGGATTTGGCCTGACGGGCCTTTTGACCCTGACGCATCCATTCCAGTTCGCGTTGCAGGGTCTTCTGCTTGGATTTGTCCTCGCGGGCTTCCTGCTCAAGCCGCTTGGCTTTCTGCTCCAGCCACGAGGAATAGTTGCCCTCGTACGGGATGCCACGGCCGCGGTCCAACTCGAGGATCCAGCCGGTGATGTCATCCAGGAAGTAGCGGTCGTGCGTGACGATCAGGATCGTGCCCTTGTAGTCGATCAGGTGCTGTTGCAGCCAGGCGATGGTCTCGGCGTCCAGGTGGTTGGTCGGTTCGTCCAAGAGCAGCATGTCGGGCGCTTCCAGCAGCAGCTTGCAGAGCGCCACGCGGCGTTTCTCGCCGCCCGAGAGGTTGCCGATGTTGGCATCGTCCGGCGGGCAGCGCAGCGCCTCCATCGAAACGTCGATCTGGCTGTCGAGGTCCCACAGGTTTTCCGCGTCGATCGCGTCCTGCAGGGCGGTCATCTCTTCCATCAACTCGTCCGAGTAGTTCTCGGCAATCTCCATCGCGATCTCGTTGAAACGGTCGACCTTGGCCTTTTTCTCGGCCACGCCCAGCATGACGTTTTCACGGACGGTCAGGGATTCGTCCAACTGAGGTTCCTGTGGCAGATAGCCGACCTTTGCGCCCTCGGCGGCCCACGCCTCGCCTGTGAAATCGGTATCGAGGCCGGCCATGATCTTCATCAGGGTCGACTTACCGGCGCCGTTCACGCCGACGACACCGATCTTTACGCCGGGCAGAAAGCTCAGGTGAATGTTTTCAAAGCACTTCTTGCCACCGGGATAGGTCTTTGAGACACCCTGCATGTGGTAGACATATTGATAGGCGGCCATGTCGCGTCCTCTGGGTCGGGGAATTCAGGTTGACCCGCTTGATAGCCAAGCGGGACGGGCGGGGCAAGCTGGTGCTTTGGCGAATTTCTGGCTGGCCTTATGCGCCGGCCTGACCGGACTGGGAAGGATGCTGGGAATGCCGGAACTTGCGCAATTGGTATCAGGTTGGGCCAAGGCCGGGCGGATCGAATGGATCGGCGTCAGACCGGGGCGGCGATTGGATATGATCGCACTGGGTCAGGCCATGATCCGGGAAGACGGGGTTGAGGGCGATCGCGGTCGCTCGGGGAAGCGTGCGGTGACCCTGGTTCAGCACGAGCATCTTGCCGCGATCGGCAGCTATTTGGGGCAAGGTCCGGTCGCACCGGACGTGCTGCGGCGCAATCTGGTGGTTTCCGGCATCAATCTGGGCGCTCTCAAAGGGCGCGAGGTTCAGGTCGGCACCGCCATCTTGCGGATCACGGTTATCTGCGCGCCTTGCAGCAGGATGGAAGAGGCGTTGGGCAACGGGGGGTACTCTGCCGTGCGTGGGCATGGCGGCTGGTGTGCCGAAGTGGTGCGATCGGGGGCGGTCGGTTTGGGCGATGCTGTGCAACCTGTTGATTGACAAGGCCGGCAAGTTCTGGACTACAGCAGGGGATGTTGCGAAGCGCGATACCATATGCGCGGCCCGGTCAGGTCGTGGGACTGTTCGGGGGATCGTTCGATCCACCGCATCAGGGGCATGTGCACGTTACACTGGAGGCGATGAAGGCTTTTGGATTGGATCGGGTCTGGTGGTTGGTGTCGCCGGGGAACCCGCTGAAGTCTCGCGGCCCGGCTCCGATCGATCAGCGAGTTGAGGCCGCACGGTCCATCATGCAGCATCCCAAGGTTGAGGTGACTGACATTGAGGATCTGACCGGTACCCGCGCCACGGCTGACACACTTGCTGCCTTGCGGCGGCTCTATCCGCAGGTTCGGTTCGTTTGGCTGATGGGTGCTGACAACCTGGCCCAGTTTCACAAATGGAAGGACTGGCGGTTGATCATGGACACCGTTCCTGTGGGCGTGGTGGCGCGCCCCGGAGATCGGATTTCAGCCCGCATGTCACCGGCGGCGCGTGTCTATGCCAAATACCGGATTGACGGAACTGCGCGGCATCTTTTGGGTCGGGCCGATGCGCCGGCCTGGTGTTTCGTGAACGTGCCGATGGTCGATGTCAGCTCGACTCAGATACGCTCCAAAGGCGGCTGGACCTGACAGGTGTTGCCTGAACAGCCCCGATGGGCACATAATTCAGGTGCATGGTTGTTTGCCTGTGATCTCTGGGATTTTATTTGACCCATGACTGATCGTATTTCGAGACGTTTCTTTCTGGCCGGCGCCGGTTCGCTTCTGATCCCCACAGCGGGTCTTGCCGGGGCGCCAACGGTCTCATTGCGGCCTGTTGCCCGTGGCGCCGAGTTGAGCGGTGCCGAACGCATCATTCAGGCGGCGCGATTGAAGGGCGAAGTGGTCTTCGCCGTGGCAGACGTAAAAACCGGCGCGCAACTGGAGGAATTCGGCGGGGCCCGCGGCTTGCCGCCGGCCAGCGTCGCCAAAGCCCTGACCGCGCTTTACGCGCTGGACGTTCTGGGGCCGGACCATCGGTTCGAAACAAAGCTGATCGCAGATGGTCCGATTGAAAACGGGATCCTCAAGGGTGATCTGATACTGGTCGGAGGCGCCGATCCGGTATTGGATACCGATGCTCTGGCCATGATGGCCGCCAACCTGCGCAAGGCCGGACTGACCGAGGTTCGGGGGGCGTTCAAAGTGTACAGCGGCGCATTGCCCTATGTATTCAGCATAGACCCCGGTCAGCCTGATCATGTGGGCTATAGCCCTGCGATCAGTGGAATTTCCCTGAACTTCAACCGTGTGCATTTCGAGTGGAAACGCCAAGGGTCCAGCTATGACGTGACCATGGACGCACGCAGTGCCAGTTATAGGCCGTCGGTGGACATGGCCGCGATGCGGATCGAAAATCGCAACCTTCCGGTCTACAGCTATCAACCCAGCGCGCGGCAGGACCGCTGGACAGTTGCCAAGGGCGCGCTGGGTAATGGTGGCGCCAGGTGGTTGCCCGTGCGCAAACCGGGTTTGTATGCCGGGGATGTGTTCCGCACTCTGGCCCGGGTGAACGGCATCGTCCTGGGGCGGGTTCAAGTCACACGCGAGGCCCCCAGCGGCACCGTTCTGGTCACGCATCAGAGCGATGAACTTACCAGCATAGTGAAAGGGATGCTGAAATATTCGACCAACCTCACGGCCGAGATGGTGGGGCTGGCTGCGACCGTCGCGCGGGGTAGGCGGCCGCAAACACTGGCAGAGTCCGCGGATGAGATGAATCGCTGGTCGGCTCAGACCTATGGCGCGTCCGGTATTGCTATGGTGGATCATTCGGGGTTGGGCGATGCTTCGCGAATGGTGCCGTCTGGCCTGGTCAAAGTTCTGGTGGCCGCTCAGCAACATGAAACGCTGCGACATCTGTTGAAGCCGTTTACCCTGACCGACGCCAAAGGCCAGCGGATCCAAGGGCACCCGATCAAGGTCGACGCCAAGACCGGAACCCTGAACTTTGTATCTGGCTTGGGCGGGTATCTGACCACCGCCGAAGGATCCGAGTTGGCCTTTGCGATATTCACTGCCGATCTTCCGCATCGGGCGACCATCGCGCGTGAAAGCCGCGAACGCCCTGAAGGCGCGCGCAGCTGGAATCGCAGGTCTCGCAAACTGCAGCAGGCCCTCATCGAGCGCTGGGGCGCGCTTTATGGCAGCTGAATCCGATCAGACGGTGTGACGCGCCCGTGCGCCGCGCTCGATCGCTGCGGCGTGCAGCCGATCGATCTCCAACTCATACCGGATCTCTTCCAGCAGCCGCAGTTCGGTTTCGGCCAGCGAGCCGTCGGCGGCGGCGACATCGCAGGCCAGAGCATAGGCCGTTTCGTTCAACCGCTCAGGCAGGTTGTCCCGGATCAGACCAAACAGTGCGTCCAGACCATCTTCCTGCTCGAACAGATCAAACACGATCTGCGAAACCCGGCGCATACGGTCGATATCGTAGTCGGCAAACACAGGCAGCATATTCACGGCTGTCTCGATCTTGACCAGTTCGACGGTGCGGATGTTCTCGTCCGAGGCTGAGACGGCCACCATGATCGCCACAAGGCAATCCTGCGGCGACATCGGGTGGGAAACGGGTTGGGTCATGGGAACGTCCTGCTTGGCTGTCTTTGATCGCGCACGATATGGGGCAGGGCCCGCGGGTTCAACACCTTGTTTCGCCGGCGACCGTAGTCTGGAATTGCAAGTACGGCGAACGTTTACCAGCAGAGTTGCGCGTTTGCCGCCCATCGGTCACAACGTGGTATGTGTTTCGTAGTTGGTCCGCGCAGGGGCCAATTCACCCTGAACAACAGATCTGACGGAAACGGTTGAACGAATGTCATTGAGCAGCAGAAAAATCAGGAAACTCTTTGGAAAGACGCCGACGGACCCAAGGCAGTTTTTGACTCACTATACGACTACCAATTCCGCGGGCGCTGAAATCGGCGTCTGGATGGGCGATTTTTCGGAGATGGTTCTGAGTACGGGCAGCATCGCGAAGTATTACCTGATTGATCCCTACGAGTTCATGCCGCAATTCCCGAACAGGATGTATGGGGGGAAAGTCGCGCAAAATCAGGGCGACATGGACGAAATTTTTGAGCGGACGCAGTCTAGACTGGCACATTTGCCTGGCGAAAAGATCTTTGTTCGGAAGAGATCCGCGGAAGCGGCATCCGCGGTGCCCGACGAAAGCCTGGATTTTGTCTACGTTGACGGCAACCACTACTATGACGGTGTTCAGGCGGATATATTGTCGTACCTAGGCAAGCTGAAAACCGGTGGTTTTCTTATCTTCGATGACTGGAACTGGCATGATGACGAGGGGAAAGCCTCGGTGAAGCAGGCCGTCTGCGATTTTATTGCAGCCAATCCTGGTTGTTTGCAATTGGTTGATCTGCAAGCGGGTCAGGCCGTGTTCCTGGTCACGAGCAACCGTCTGAAATCGTAGCAGGGGCGGCGTTTCTCGCCTGTGGTCATTGACTCACGCTGCATCTGCGCAATAGGAGATGCCGGTCGGTCGCATTGAGCGACCCTCGCTGATTTCCCGATGGAGAACGAACGAAATGTCTGAACTGCGTGAAACCGCCATGACGTCAAAGGCCTGGCCTTTCGAAGAGGCGCGCCGGTTGCTCAAACGCTATCAGAAGTCTCCACCGGAGAAGGGCTTCGTTCTGTTCGAAACGGGATATGGCCCGTCGGGCCTGCCGCATATCGGCACTTTCGGTGAGGTGGCACGGACCACGATGGTCAAGCGCGCCTTCGAGGCCCTGTCGGACATTCCCACCAAGCTGATCTGCTTTTCGGATGATCTGGACGGAATGCGCAAGGTCCCCAGCAACGTGCCGAACCCCGAGGCCCTTGAAGCCTATCTGCAGCAGCCGCTGACTTCGGTCCCTGACCCGTTCGGCGAGTATCCCAGCTTTGGCGAACACAACAACGCCATGCTACGTCGGTTCCTTGATACGTTCGGGTTCGAATACGAGTTCTATTCGGCGCGCGACTTTTATCGTTCGGGTCAGTTCGACGAAATCCTTAAGCGTGCAGTCGAACGTTATGACGACATCATGGCCATCATGCTGAAAAGCCTGCGCGAGGAGCGTCAGCAGACCTATTCGATCTTCCTGCCGATCCATCCGGAAACGGGCCGGGTCCTTTATGTGCCGATGAGAAAGGTGTGCGCCGAGACCTACACCGTCACCTTCGATGATGAAGATGGCAAGGAGTGGACGCTGCCCGTGACCGGCGGCAATGTGAAGTTGCAGTGGAAGCCGGATTTCGGGGCGCGCTGGGCGGCGTTGGGCGTCGACTTCGAGATGTATGGCAAGGAACATGCGACCAACGAAAAGATCTATGACGCGATCTGCCGGGCGCTGGGCGGCCGTGCGCCCGAGCATTTCTCGTATGAGCTGTTCCTCGATGAAAACGGGCAGAAAATCTCGAAGTCGTCCGGAAACGGTGTTTCAATCGACGAGTGGCTGACCTATGCGCCGACCGAGAGTCTGGCCTATTTCATGTATCAAAAGCCGAAGACGGCAAAGCGGATGCATTTTGACGTCATCCCCAAGGCGTATGATGAATACCATCAGCAGTTGCGTGCCTACCCCGGGCAGGACCTGAAGGCTCAGTTGAACAACCCGGTCTGGCACATTCACGGCGGTGACGTGCCGGAATCGACGTTGATCGTTCCCTTTGCAATGCTGTTGAACCTCGCGTCGGTTTCAGGTGCCGAGGACAAAGAGACGCTATGGGGCTTCATCCGCCGCTATGCGCCGGAAGCCACGGCCGAAAGCCACCCGGACCTCGACAAGGCTGCCGGTTTTGCAGTGCGCTACTTCAACGACTTCGTGAAACCGACCCGCAAGCATCGGGCACCGACGGAGCAAGAGCGCGAGGCGCTTGAAGCCCTGAAGTCGGCGCTTGAAGCCTATGACGGTCCGGTCGAGGACGAAGCTCTGCAATCTGTGGTCTATTCCATCGGCCGCGAGCGCTTTGACCCGATGCGCGGCTGGTTCACAGCCCTTTATGAGGTGTTGTTGGGCGCCAGCCAAGGCCCTCGGTTCGGCGGGTTCATCGCCCTTTATGGCGTCCCCGAAACGATTGCACTGATCGACAAGGCCGTGGCCGGAGACCTGGTCTGATTTGACCACATACTGCATGGGGCTACCTTTCCGGCAGGAGGTGGTCCCATGCGTCGACTTTTGCTTGCAGTTTCCCTGAGCGCCGGTCTGGCAACAGCCGCAGTTGCCCAAAGTGGCGACATCGAAGCCAATATTGCTGCGCAGATTGAAGCCTTGAAGGCCGATGACTTCGCCACGGCCTTCACCTTCGCCAGCCCCAACATCCAGACAATGTTCCGTACGCCCGAGAATTTTGGCGCGATGGTGCGCAACGGCTATCCAATGGTATGGCGCCCAGCTGAGATCCGATTTCTGGAATTGCGGCAGATCTCAGGGTTCTGGTGGCAGAAAGTGATGGTGGTGGATGCGAACGGCCGGGTTCACATCCTGGACTATCAGATGGTCCAGCTGGAAAACGGCTGGAAGATCAACGGGGTGCAACTGCTTGGCAACTCCGACCCATCCGCCTGACGCAACACCCACCGTCACGATGATATGAGCGACGGTTAATCCCTTTTCGATATTCAGACCAGCGTGTCCGGGCGGCTTCCGGATCCGAAATCTGGCATGCGCCATAGCCTGAAGAGTGGGCGCGTTTGGGAAAGGGTATTCAATGAACAAGGCAATCACCGACGGCATCGTTTTCACGCCGCCGCAATTCGCGAATGGTCTGGATGTGTGGTCCAGCGGCGACGGCACTCCGGGCTCACCGACCTATGACGGATCGGGAACGGGAGTGTTCGTGCCTGCAGATGCGGAGTTTGGCGGTTGTCTTGAGATACTGAAGGTCAATCCCACGCAGCAACTGCGGTACATGGGGCAGACGCCGCTTCTGCCGGGCTGCTATTTGCAGATCAAGGCGCGGGTCAAAGCGATCAGCGGGCCATTGCCGCAGGTCCGGATCGCTGGATGGGCCGGAGGGGCCGGCGACGTGCACCTTTCCGGACTGACCGAACAGGGCCCGGCCATTCAGCTGTCGGCCTATGGCGTGGTGCACGAGGTCACCGCCATCGTCGGGATTGGACAGCGGCCGGGCGTGGACATGCCTTGGGGCATTTCGGCGCTATACGGGCATTTCGGCCTCGATATCGAGGGGGCAAACGGCGCGCTCGTTCGGATCGATGATATCGAAATTACCGATGTCACCGGGATCTTCTTGCGCGACATGATCAGCCTTGTGGACGTGCGGGACTATGGCGCGTTAGGAGATGGTGTGGCCGACGACTCGGCCGCGTTCGAGGCGGCAGACCAAGCCGCGGGAGGTCGCCGCATCTATGTGCCGCAGGGAACCTACCACCTGGCACAGGATGTTGGGCTGGACGCGGAGGTCGACTTTGAGGGCACGGTCACGATGCCTGATGACAAGATGCTTCTTCTGACCAAGAATTTCGATCTGCCGACTTACATCTCCGCCTTCGGCGATGAAGCCCTGGCCTTCAAAAAGGCGTTTCAGGCGCTGTTGAACAACTCGGATCATGAATCGCTGGACCTGGGCGGCCGCAAGATCTCGGTGTCCGAGCCGATCGACATGCAGGCCGCCGTACCCAATCGCGGCAGCTACTCCACTCGCCGCGTGATCCGCAACGGGCAGTTCGACGTCAAGAGCAGCGCCTCATGGGACACCGAGACCTTTACCTCTGTCGCAACATACGATCCGGCGGATCCTTACAAGTTGTCCGGTGTGGCCAACGTGGCCAATATCCCGCTCGGGTCGTTGGTTCAGGGCAGCGGCGTTGGACGTGAGATCTATGTTCGGTCCAAGGATGAAGGTGCCGGTGAGATCACCTTGAACGCACCTATCTATGATGCGGCTGGCACGCAGACATTCACGTTCGTTGCTTTCAAGTACCTGTTGGATTTCTCGGGCTTCAGTGCGCTCCAGAAATTCGCCATGGAAGACATCGAGTTTCAATGCAACGGGCGCTGCAGCGCGATCCGCCTGTCGCCGGGCGGGAACACGTTCGTTTTGAAGAACTGCTTTGTTAGCCGTCCGTTGGATCGCGGCATCACTTCAATCGGGGTGGGGTGCCAGGGCATGTTGATCGACGGTTGCCAGTTCCTGTCCAGTGAAGAGTCTCTGGACGTGCCCGACCGCAGTTCGATTGCCATCAACGCCAATGCCAACGACGTCAAGCTGCGCCACAACCGCGCCGTTCGTTTCCACCACTTCGCGGTTCTGGGCGGAGACAACAACCTGGTTCTGGGCAACCACTTCTTTCAGGGCGACAGCGTGCCGAACGGTGTGCGCAATGCGGGTTTGGTGATGATCGGGGCCTACAACAGTTCTTCGATCGCCGACAATTATATCGACAACTGTTTCATCGAGTGGAGCAATGAGCGCGATGCCGAACCCGACTACACCTCGGGCTATTCCTTCAGCGCCATGAGCATCACCGACAACATCTTCTATTCAAGTGACGTTGCCCCGTGGTTCGCCTATATCGTCGTGCGCCCGCATGGCGTCGGGCATTTTTTGAACGGAATGACGGTCACGGGCAACAAGTTCCGAACGGCGAACGGGTCAATCGACCGCGTGGACAAGGTTGATACAACTTTTGCCGATCTGAATCCTGATCGGCATGTGAATGTCACGTTCGCAGACAACACGTATCACAACGTGACACTCAAGACCGCGAACCCGCTGCGGGTCCGACACGAACAGAATACGGCGGCCTCTGCCTGGACGGTGGACTCGGATGGTGCATTCCCCTTTGGTGGGCAGGCCCGCAGCTGTGACAGCGTCGTCGTGCTGGACGGGCTGAGAACCGCCTTTGGAACTCTGCGCTATACGGCCCCCTATGTTCAGTTGCAGCAAGGGACGAACCAGGACCAGATCAAGTTGCGTTGGTCCGAGGCCTTGAGTGGTGAAGTTTCGGTGATCATGCGGATCGAGGTCTGATCCGTGTCGGCCGGTCGCTTTTGGGGCGGCCGGCGCGCAGCATTCAGAACTCGCGCCACAGCGCGAATCTCAGGCCTGGCCTGTCCCGGGCGGCGTTGCGCTCGACCCCGATTATCCAGGTGTTGGGGCCGCTTTCGGATCGAAACATCGCCGAGGGTCGCGCGCTCCAATAGAGCGGGCGGCCAGGTACATAGGACGTTTCGATCTGGAGCAGGGGATTGACCCGACGGTGCGACGACAAACCCACTGTCAGGTCCAGTTTTCGGATCAGAGCGTCATGGCTTCGGTACTCCAGCGCGGCATCAGCCGCCAGCCAGCCACTGCCATATCGGGCCTGAAATCCTTTGCCCCAAGACAGGGTTGCCTTGTACATCGCCCATGCGCGGGTTTCACGGTGATGCGCGCCGACACCCAACTCGGCCGCCAGACGCCCACCGTTGGAAAATTCGGCAACCGGTAGGCGCGCAAACACCACGGCGTGACCGTAGAGTTCTTGATGCTCTTCCGCGTCCAAACCCAGCGTCAGATTTGGGCGCATTCCCCATTCCCCATAGAGCGAGGACTTGAAGCGGATGCCCTTCCCGGGCTCGGAAAACGCCGTCAGGGCCAACGATGTGAACGAGGCGCCTTCTTCACGAAGCCATGCCCCGGCCAAGGCCGGAGTCGAAAACACAAGACTTGCACACAGGAAGGCGATCAGGCGGTCCATTTGCGCAGGATCATCAACCTTGGTTAACGGAAGGTTAGCGCACGGTTCATTTTTCGGAAACTTTTTCGCGCCAGTTCAACGAAAGGCAAGACGTTTGAAAAACCTGTGCTAGGCTTGGGTCAGACAAGGGAGATGACCGATGCCGAAGATATCAAAAGACGCCAGTGTTCAGACCGTTATCACCACTTTCGAAATGACCCCCGGAACCTGTCAGGACCTGCTGGAAGCGTTGACCGACGCCTATGCGAACTTCATTTCCAAGCAGCCCGGTTTTGTCGCGGCCGGACTGCATGTCAACGATGCCCAGACCCGAATCGCGAACTATTCGCAGTGGGAGCGGCGGGAAGACTTTCTGGCCATGCTGCGAACGCCTGAAATGCGCGAGCGCAACCGCAAGATCAACGAATTGTGCAAAAGCTTCGAGCCGGTGATGTACGACGTGGCCGAAACATTTGACTGATCCTGACCTGAATCAAGGTCAGAAGACTTTGGCTACTGCTATCTGAACGCGAAACTCAAGGAGACGCCAGCCATGTATCACAATATTCTTGTCCCGATTTCCTTCGATGCCGAGCGTGACACGTCGGGGCCGCTGAAACTGGCCAAGCTGTTGGCGACGCCAGATGCCAAAGTGACCCTGTTGCATGTTGTCGAGCATATTCCGGACTACGCAATCTCTTACATGCCGGCCGAATACCTGACCGAAGCGCGGCGCGCGATCCAGGATGAGCTGAACATTCTGGCCGCCAAGCTACCGAACGCCAAGGGCGTTGTGGTCGAGGGCCATTCGGGGCGCACGATTCTGGATTGGGCGGAAACCAACAAACCTGACCTGATCATCATGGCGTCGCACCGACCGGGGATGCAGGATCTGTTGCTCGGCTCGACCGCGACACATGTGGTGCGCCACGCCAGTTGCGCAGTTCACGTCGTTCGCTGATTTGATGGCGGGCAAAGGTCTTCGCGTGTCATCTTCCACGCTTTGCCGAACCCGCCATTGAGAAGCCCATCGACAATCTCGAAACGCACAAAACGGAAATCTGCGAAGTCGATATATAGTCCGGCCTTCGGACGCTGTGACAAGTAGCTTGCCCGAAGCGCGGTATGCTCCTCGGTCGCCCGTGGGATCGGGCGCGCCGTGCAGTGCAGGGTCAGCCGGGGATGGGTCAGTGGATCACCTTTGTCAGCGGGCTCGCCGATCAGCAACGCGCAGGCCGGATTTGCCTCCAACGCGCGTGAGTGCTCCGCCAGATCCGAGATCAGGGTGAGCGGCCATCCAGCACTGTCGGTGGCCAGTGCGATGCGGCTGATCGACGGCAGTCCGTTGTCCGGATGTACCACGGCAAGCGCAGCAAAACGGGCCTGCGTGATAAGATCAAGGGCCAGTTCCCGCGCAGTCTCGTCGACCGGTTGAAATGGGTTTCGAGTGTTCACGTGGCGCCCTCGCTGGATTGCGTCATTCCGATGCCTCGGCTTTGCCACATAGTTGGTGTATCGCCAAGTTTATGAAGCTGAAGACAACCGTATACAACGAACCCGCACCAGATCCGCGCTTGGCACGTCGGCAGCGTAAGGCTGATGCCCTGCGCCGACATGCGCTGTCCCCGCTGCGCATTCTGCTGATGGTGCTGGCCCTGCCGCTGACGACGGGGATGATCGCGCTGGGTGTATATCTCCGGACCTCGGATCTGGAGCGGACCGAAGCCGTGATGCACCTTGTGGCGCTGGCTGGTTGCGACGCGGCACGCTCCGTTGGTCTTGGACCGATGCGCGAGGGACAGCTTGGATACCACAAACGCAACGACCCTGACGGCGACGGGATCGCATGCGAGTCCAGTGTCCGCGCCGCAACGCGGTCGGCTGTGCCGGTCCAGGCTCCTGCGTCCACGCAAAGCGCGGCGCCCAAACCGCGGGCTGTCGGAAACGCCAAATTTGTCCGCCCCTGACGGTCCTTGAAGACACCTATCTTCATGGTTGAACCTTTTCTCGCACATGATCGCGTTGCCTGTGTCCCTGCGTGATTTGGGCAGGACGTGGTAGGATCATAACGTCCGCTGGCAGTTTGCCGCGGTTCGGGGTCTGGACCCCATGCGAGGGAGGACAACCATGTTTGCACGCGTTACCCAGTTCAAGATGAAGCCCGGCACCCGCGAGGCCGCCACGGCCCGAATGAACGATCTTAAGGATCAGATCATGGGCATGCCCGGTATGCACTGCTTTACGAATGTGATGAACGAGGATGGCAGCGGCTATGTGATCTCGGTCGTCGAAAGCGAGGCGACATCAAACGCAAACGCCCCCAAGGTTGCCGAGTTGTGGGGCCAGTTTGCCGAGTATCTTGAGGGGCCTCCGACGCCGATGGGGTATGATGTCATCGCCCATTGGGACAAGGGGTGACATCGGCCGCCACTCGGGGATGGCCGGATGCCTTACAAGATCACACCGCGTATTGCCGCCGAGCTTATCTCGCACGAAGCGATCGTGCGCGAGGCCTATCTGGATTCCGTTGATGTCTGGACCTGGAGCGTGGGGATCACGTCGGCCTCGGGCCACACGGTCTGGCCGCGTTATCTGGACAACCCCCAGACCTTGCGGCGCTGTTTTGAAGTGTATGAGTGGGCCATCCGCACCAACTATCTGCCTGCGGTGGAAACGGCCTTTGCCGGCCACGCCCTGACCGAGGCGCAGTTGGGCGCGGCCTTGTCCTTTCACTACAACACCGGGGCCATAGACCGGGCCGTTTGGGTGCGCAGATGGAAGGCCGGGGATGTGGCCGGTGCTCGACGCGCGATCATGTATTGGCGGCGGCCGCCTGAAATACGCCCACGGCGGCGCAAGGAGCGCGCTCTGTTCTTCGATGGCGTCTGGTCGGGCACCGGCACCGGAACCGAGTACCAGGTGCGAAAACCGTCCTATCGGCCAGACTGGTCCAGCGCGGCAACGGTGCAGATCGGCGACGTTCTGCAAGACCTGTTCGGTTAGGCCCGACAGGTCATGCTTGCTTGCGAAATCCTTGCCGGACGGTCAGGATCGGCGTCATGACCCGGGACGAATTCAACACCTTCTGCGCCTCTCTGAAGGCCACAAGCCACGTCGTGCAGTGGGGCAATGCGGATGTGTGGAAGGTGGGCGGCAAGGTGTTCGCGATCTGCGGCTGGAACGACGGCACGGACGCCTTTACCGTCAAGGCCACCGACCTGGCCTATGAGGTGCTGCAGGATCAGCCCGGCATCCGGCCCGCGCCTTATCTGGCCTCACGCGGCATGAAATGGCTGCAGGTTTACGACGAACGCGGGATGAGCGATGCGTCCCTGCGCGACCACATCGTGACGTCCTACGAGATGGTCGTGGCCAAGCTGACGAAAAAGATGCGGGCGGAACTGGGGCTTTAACCCTTCATCGCCTGCAGCAGTTCGATCAGCCGCTTGCGGTCATCGTCATCGGCATAATCGCCCGCGGCCAACCGTTCAGCGATGCGCAGGCGCAGGCGCTCGTGCTGGGTGCGCACTTCCTCGCCTGCGGTTTCGGCCAGCGTCTTCATGATCACCGCCACCGCCTGCTGCCGCTTGGTGGTGGGGTTGGCGATGTAATCGACTAGGCTCTGCTGCCCGGAATCGAGGATGTTTTCGGCCAGCGCCCGCAACTGTTCGCCATTGGGCAGCAGCGGGGCGGGGGTGCCTTCGGGCGGCAGGATCTCGGGTGCGCTACGCGGGGTTTCAGCCAGGGCGTTGGCGCCGTCGACGAAGGCCTCGGTGATCATCCGGGTGATCTTGATCGCGCGCGGGTCCTTGAACAGGGTCGAGGCGATGGCCACGCCGTAATCGGTATAGACCCAAGGGTTGACCCGCCGCCCGCCGCGGCCTTTGGGCTTTGAAATCACATTCCGTGATATCAAATCGGCCACCTCGTCGTCGGTCAGTTGAAAGCGGTAGCCCTCGAACAGGTCCTTGTTGCGCGAGACGGCCTGATTGAAGGCGCTGACGGATTTTCCGTAGAACCGCGCCAGATCCTCGGCCAGCACCACGCGGGTGCCGCGCACCCGGTGAATGGCACTTTGAACCTGATGCGTGGAGGGCAGGGTGTTGGCGTTCGTCATGGGAACCGTTTGGAATCACAATTTGTGATTTCAAACGTGGAGGAGGGGGCGCTGAGCTGCAAGGTAGAAGTGAAGGGATGTTTAAAGATGGAGCCTCACCAAATCACGCACTCAAAAATCCGAAGTGACGGATTGGAAACCCATCTTAAGCTTGCTGACATCAGTACGGATGCGTGTTACGATCAAACAGTTGGTTAATAAATTGCGAGAAATGCGTGAGACACTCTAAGATCTTACTTTTCTGTGCTTTTTCGCTCTTAACTTTCGAGGCTGATGCGGCAGAAGAGCGCAACGAGGATGACAAAAAGGCTATTTTGTCGTGCGAAGAGTTGCAGAAAAAAGTAGACAGCAATGAGCAACTAAATACTGAAGAAAATGACATCTGGATATTTTGCGGCCCCGGAATGGGTTTTCCTATTCAACCAGATGGTGTTCCCGGTGGCTTGCAGGCGCATCAACCTCCTACGGGATTCTTTGACCGGAATTGGCGTTTGTTTCCAGAGTTTGGGTTGGGAGGCGAAGCTTGATAGGTATTTCGACAATGCTTGCCGCATTAGCAAAGGCAGGCAGTTTGTTTCTTTTGGCAATAGTCTTTGCGGTGCTGATTTACTCCGTTCTGAAACTTTTCCAAACCAAATTTGAACTAACGGAAAAAGAAATACGAATTTGTGCTGCGATAGCAGTTGTTTTTGGATCGCTTGCTTTGGCTGCGGGAGTTTTACTGGGGGCATCTAGGGAGAGTGCGGCTGATGCGCTTATCCCAGCGTTGATTACGTTCATTGGGGGTATAGCGGTTTACCTCATCGGAACCACTGCTGCGAATGTACTAAGAATAGGGGTGTCTGTAGTTTGTTTTTCGTTTTTGTTGATTGTTGGGACGACGCTTGGCTACTACGAGCGTTACGAAAGTGATCTCCAAGCATTGGAAGACCAATATGACCTTCGCATTTTGAAGTGGAAAGCGGACGTCGAATACAGAATTAACACCTACCGAAAAAACAAAGGACTGGGACCCGCATTCTAAGAGATAACGGCTCAGTTTATCTCTTCCGCCGCTTTACATTCCCACCCCGCTGCCCCGGCCGCCCGGCTGTTGACCGCCCCTGTGACCGGACCGCGTCTTCCGAGGCCTTCTCGACCGCCCATTGCCGCGCCATGGGGTCGTCGGCGACGGCGAGGTCGACCGCTTCCAGACGCTTGATCTCATCCCGGATGCGGGCGGCTTCTTCGAATTCCAGGTTCTCGGCCGCTTTGCGCATCTGCTCGCGCAACCCGTCCAGATGGGCCTCCAAGTTCGCGCCATGCATCGGTTTGTCGATGGTGGCGGTGACGCGGTTCATGTCCACGTCGCCGGCATAGAGACCGGCCAGAACGTCCTCAACATTCTTCTTCACCGTCTCGGGCGCGATGCCATGTTCCTCGTTATAGGCGATCTGCTTGGCGCGGCGGCGGTTGGTTTCCTCCAGCGCGCGCTCCATGCTGCCGGTGATGCGGTCGGCATACATGATCACCCGGCCCTCGGCGTTGCGGGCGGCGCGGCCGATGGTCTGGATCAGCGAGGTTTCCGAGCGCAGGAAGCCTTCCTTGTCCGCGTCCAGAATGGCGACCAGACCGCATTCGGGAATGTCGAGCCCCTCGCGCAGCAGGTTGATGCCCACCAGCACGTCGAACGCCCCCAGCCGCAGGTCGCGCAGGATCTCGATCCGCTCGATTGTGTCGATGTCGGAATGCATGTAGCGGACCTTGATGCCCTGTTCGTGCATGTATTCGGTCAGGTCTTCGGCCATGCGTTTGGTCAGCGTGGTGACCAGCGTGCGGAACCCCTTGGCCGAGACCTTGCGTACCTCGTCCAGCAGGTCGTCGACCTGCATCTCGACGGGGCGGATTTCGACCTCGGGGTCCAGCAGACCCGTGGGGCGGATCACCTGTTCGGTGAAGACTCCGCCGGTCTGCTCCAGTTCCCACTTGGCCGGCGTGGCGCTGACGAAGACCGACTGCGGGCGCATGGCGTCCCATTCCTCGAATTTGAGGGGGCGGTTGTCCATGCAGGAGGGCAGGCGGAACCCGTGTTCGGCCAGTGTGAACTTGCGCCGGTAGTCGCCGCGGTACATGCCGCCGATCTGCGGCACGCTGACGTGGGATTCATCGGCAAAGACGATGGCGTTGTCGGGGATGAATTCGAACAGCGTCGGGGGCGGCTCGCCCGGTGCGCGGCCGGTCAGATAGCGCGAGTAGTTCTCGATCCCGTTGCAGACGCCGGTGGCTTCGAGCATTTCCAAGTCGAAATTGGTGCGCTGTTCCAGCCGCTGCGCTTCCAGCAGTTTGCCCTCGCCCACCAGCTGGTCGAGGCGCTGGCGCAGCTCCTTTTTGATGCCGAGGATCGCCTGCTGCATCGTCGGTTTCGGCGTGACGTAGTGCGAGTTGGCATAGACGCGGATCTGCTCCATCGTGTCGGTGCGCTCGCCGGTCAGGGGGTCAAACTCGGTGATCGCCTCCAGTTCTTCGCCGAAGAACGAGAGTTTCCACGCGCGGTCTTCCAGGTGGGCAGGCCAGATTTCCAGGGAATCGCCCCGCACCCGGAAGCTGCCGCGCTGGAAGGCCTGATCGTTGCGGCGGTATTGCTGAGCCACCAGATCGGCCATCACCTGCCGCTGGTCGTATTCGTTCCCGACCTTCAGATCCTGCGTCATCGCCCCGTAGGTCTCGACCGAGCCGATGCCGTAGATGCACGAGACCGAGGCCACGATGATGACGTCGTCACGCTCGAGCAGCGCCCGGGTGGCCGAGTGGCGCATCCGGTCGATCTGTTCGTTGATCTGCGATTCCTTCTCGATATAGGTGTCGCTGCGCGGCACATAGGCTTCGGGCTGGTAGTAGTCGTAGTACGAGACGAAATACTCGACCGCGTTGTCCGGGAAGAAGCCTTTGAACTCGCCGTAAAGCTGGGCCGCCAGCGTCTTGTTGGGGGCCAGGATGATGGCGGGGCGCTGGGTTTCCTCGATCACCTTGGCCATGGTGAAGGTCTTGCCGGTGCCCGTGGCACCCAGCAACACCTGATCGCGCTCGCCGTCCAGGACACCGGCGGCGAGTTCCTTGATGGCCGTTGGCTGATCCCCGGCCGGTGCAAACTCCGTATGCATGACGAACCGCTTGCCGCCCTCAAGCTTCAGGCGGGCGCGGACATCGTCCACGGTCAGCTGGGTTTTGTCAGAATGTGCATAGGGCATCGGCAGGCTCCGCTTGGGCTTCTTACATTTGTTCTTATTTTGTCCGCATGCAACCCCTGCAGCGCCGGTCATTTGCATGGCCCTGCGGCATTTGCAATCTTGTCCCCGCCCGCACTCTGACGCATAAACGGTCGCGACCAACCGAGTATGGAGAGGCGACATGCGCGCACGGATTTACCAGCCTGCAAGAAATGCGATGACGTCGGGTATGGCCAAGACCCGCAAATGGGTTTTGGAATTCGCGCCTGCGTCGGCGCGCGAGGTTGATCCGCTGATGGGCTGGACATCGTCTTCTGACACGCAATCCCAGGTTCGCCTGAAGTTCGACACCAAGGAAGAAGCGTTGGACTATGCCAAGGATCATGGCATCGAAGTTCTGGTCAGCGAACCGCACAAGCGCAAACCCAACCTGCGCCAGCGCGGGTATGGCGAGAATTTTGCAACAGACCGCCGCGGTCCCTGGACCCACTGAATGATTGACATCCGCGAAGCGGATCCGACTTCGGCTGCCCTGCGGCCGGTGGTCGAGGCGCATTTCGCGCACAGCGAAACCGCGGGACCCGCCGAAAGCAATCACACGATGGATGCCGAGGCGCTCTCTGGGCCGGGTATTCGGTTCTGGGCCCTGTTTGACGACGACGAGCCTGTGGGGTGCGGCGCATTGAAGGCTTTGCCGGACGGGACGGCCGAGGTGAAGTCGGTCCATATCCTGGCCAAAGCACGTGGGCGCGGTTTGGCGCGGACGATGATGAACCACCTGGCCGAATGCGCACGCGCCGACGGAATCTCTGCTCTGGTTCTGGAAACCGGCGCTGCCCATCTGGCCGAGTACGACGCCGCACGCAAACTCTATGAAGCGTTGCGATACAGCTATTGCGGTCCGATCTTTGGGTATCGGGACGATCCCAACAGCGCGTTCATGCGCTTGGCTCTTGAACCCCGGCCCTAAACCGATCAAGAAGGGCCCAGCGGTCCCGTAGCTCAACTGGATAGAGCAGCTGACTTCTAATCAGCAGGTTGAGGGTTCGAGTCCTTCCGGGATCGCCAGTTCCTGATCCTAGTGACGTTCGACATCCAAAGTCCGTTTTTGCGACAAAAAACGGTTTTTTGAATTGAACTCGAATCTGCTTTGTTTTTAGCGCAGTTCTTTCAACAACTTGTGCGCCGTGTAGCGGTTCGTTCATTCCGGCCGGGTTCGATGGCGCAACCCAATCAGGATGCATTGACACGCAGCATGTTAGATGTTCCCTAATCGTTCCACAGGTTCCGGAACCTTTCACACCCATCAGCCCCGCCCGCCCCGGCGGTGTGGACACCAGCGCGGCAAGCCCTGTCGCGCCACGAAAGGATTCTGCGATGCCCCGTGCCACGACCACGATTCCATTCCATGCGCTGCGGTTCGAAGACGACCTGCCGACGCTGCACGAGGTCGAGCGGCGCCTGAAGACATTTCTGCGCGGCCTCCGCAGGCAACGCCAGGCGGCCCAGACCGGTGACGATGAAGACGGCCGTGACAAGATGGATCAGTTCTTCGACTATCTGAATGAGGCCGATCGGCGGAAGATCCGGCGTCGCGCGCACCGCTACGTGCAGCGGCTGGACGCCCTGTCCGGCCTGTCTCATCTCAGCGAGGAGAACCGTGCGAAGCTGACGCCCTTGCGTGGCGGGCTGCCGGTCACCCGCATCACCACCGAACACGAGGCGGATGAGATCGCCGCCGCGCTCCACGCCGAGATGCCCTGGATGGCGCCCGCCAGCGAAGCCGTCTGGCACGGGCTGCGGGCCTCGGCGCGCGAGGGCCTGCCGGGTGTCCGGTTCACCCCGCTCGTCCTGATCGGCCCGCCCGGCATCGGCAAGAGCTTTTGGGCCCGGCGGCTGGCCCATCATCTGGAGGTGCCCGCGACCAAGATTGACGCAACGGGCGAGCCGGCGTCCTTCGCGCTCACCGGATCCCAGCGCGGCTGGGGCAGCGCCCACGCGGGCAAGCTGGTCAACACGGTCTTGAACAGCCGGCATGCCGGACCTCTGGTGATCATCGACGAGATAGAGAAAGCCGACGAGGTCCACTCCAACAAAGGCACGCGGCACACGCTGACGGACGCGCTCCTGCCGCAGCTGGAGCGGATGACGGCAGCAACCTGGGAATGCCCGTTCTTCCAGGTCAAGATGGACATGTCCTGGGTCAACTGGGTGATGACGGCGAACAGCAGGCAGGGCCTGCCGGAACCGTTTCAAAGCCGCTGCGTGGTGCTGGACCTGCCGGATCTGACCACGGGGCAGCTAAGGGACTTCGCCATGACCGAAGCCGCGCGGCGGAACCTTCCCGCGCCTGCTGTCGACGCCCTTGCCGCCATCTTCGAGACCGGTGCCGTCAGGCAGAGCCGCCCAAGCCTGCGCTCCGTCGCCCGGATGCTCGACCGCGCCGAGACGCTGGCGATGCGCCCCTTGCTGCATTGAAGACACCGCCCTGACCCATGTGACCATTCCGTACCAGACCGGCCCCCCGTGGTTCTTGGCGACCTGCATTTCGCCCGCTATCAGCGCCATGGGCTCGATCCGATCAAGGCCTGGGGGCTTGAGGACATCCTGTGGGAGGCCGATGTGCTCACCTTGGGAAAACGGCTGCTGCGAAAGCTTCAACGCACGGTTCCGCGATGAACTGCACAACGGCGAGCTATTCTACGGCCTAAGGAAGCCAGAATTCTGATCGAGTAATGGCCTGTCCACTACAACGCCGTCAGGCCACACAGCTCACTGGGCTACTGTCCGCTCGCGCCAGAATGCATCGTGCCGGTGGACCAGAGGCCGATAATGTACCAACAATCAAACCCCACCACCCGACGGGGGCACGCCAAGTGCCTCAATTAGACAAGCCACAAAACAAGGCAACATGCGATTGATCCGAGGGACAGGCTCCCAACAACCAACTGCAAGTGGAAGCGAGATGCCGGTTGGGCGCTGTGTGCTTCCAATCGGGAATACACGCGGCGGGCGTTCATCCAGGCTCCCCAATAGATCAGCAGCGAGATCAACACAAAAAGAGTGGCTGCGGCTTTCGCCAGCCACTCGGGCTCGACGGCGGAAAATACGGCCTTGAGCCCAAGGGCGATGGCTACGCATGCCATTCCGGTTCTCATCCAGCCTGCAAATGTGCGCTCATTTGCCAAAATCGTGCGGTCTTCGGCCCAGTCGGTCCGCTCCTCGGCCAAGTTTTGGCTTTTCGTGTTTTTTCCAGACATTGCCGCCCTTTGGACTGGTCACCAGATTGAAATGTGCAGGCTTGCCGGTTTTTCGGCAAGCCTGCGCAAGACCTTAAACGCGCACGGTTGGGTCGCAAAACGACACACGCGCCCGGGCACCCCGTCAGCTTGATTTGGAGATCGCCCGCAGCATCCACGCTGCCTGCTCATGAAAAGCCGAACGTTCGGTCGCCAGATCTTCGGTCACGACGTCTTTGCGGCTTCCTGCAAGCTCGGTCAGGGCGTGCAGGCGGTGCGCCACTCGTTCGTGATCAGCAGCCAGATCTTCGATCATGTCGGCGGCGGACAGGTCCCCTTCGCGATCTTTGATGGCCGAGAAATCGAGGATGTCGGACATACGCGAGGGTGCCAGATGACCCAGCGCGCGGATGCGTTCCGCGATCTCATCAGCGGCGGCGAACATGTTTTCGTACTGTTCTTCGGTCAGCTTGTGAATCGAATAGAACAGCGGGCCTTCCACGTTCCAGTGATACGCATGTGTCTTGAAGGTCAACCGGTAGGTATCGGCCAGAACATCAGCCAGACCCTTGGCCAAGGGCGCGGTGTCGCGCACGCCAGTGGAAACGGGGTTTTCGTTCGGGACAACGTTCAATGCGTCGGTCATGACAACTCCTTTTTTCTACTGGGGAAGAAACGCCCAAAGGCGGATTTGGTTCCACTTTCGGCGGAAAAATCAGGTGACGGTGGGCATCCCGCCATCAGCCGAATAGTCGACCGACACCCGCAGCAAGGTCGGAACGGCGACGTCAGCCGCCGCCTGCAGCGCAGGAGCAAGTTTGCTGTGACTTTCGATATCGTGGTAGATCCAGCCAAAGGATCGGGCCAGTGACTCCCAATCGGGGTTGCCGAAGGAAAACTCGCGCGCACCTGGCTGTTTTTCGTCGATCAGACCATAGCCGTTGTCTTCCCAGATCAGAACGGTAATGGGCACGCACAACCGGGCCGCCGTCTCCATCTCCTGAACGTTCATCAGGAAGTCCCCATCACCGCAAACGGCGATTATCCGACCCTCGTCCAACAGACGGGCAGCTTCGATCGCTCCGGGCAGCGCAAGGCCCATACCGGCCAGGCCGTTCGGAATGATGATTTGACCCGCCCGGCGTGCTTGAACCTTGCTGGCGACCCAAAGCTTGTGCAGGCCTACGCCAGACAATAGAACGTCGCTTTCGCGAAGCGTTTCGGAAATCGCGTGACAAATGTCCGACGGCGCGATGCAGTCGGCATTGGAAGCTGTTGCTCCACCTTCCAGCGAGGCGTCAATCCTCCGCTGGAGATCTTTGAACCAGCTTTGCGTGGGACGTTCGGCCGTGGCCTTCGCCAGAACGTCGATGCAGTGCGGAAGGTCGCCTGTTAGAGCGGCCTTTACCGGCCAGTCCACATCAACAGTCGAGGCCACGTCCGAGATCTCGAGAACCGGCTTCTTACCGCCCATCGAAATATTCGAGGGCGGATATTCAACTGGGTCAAACCCGATGGCAATGATCAGGTCGCACAGGTCGAAGGCTTCAGACGCCAATTCCTTGCCCGGCTGACCGATCGAATGCAGCGAGAGCGGGTGCCCCGGAGGCAGAACGCCTTTGGCCATGAATGTCGTGACGACCGGGGCAGACAGGCTTTCCGCAAGTGCCCGAACGTCGCTTGCGGTGCCGGATCGGATCACCCCGTGTCCTGCAAGGATCAAGGGCTTTTTCGCCTCAGCCAGCAGGCGCGCGGAACGGATGACCGCATCGACTGCCGGTCGTACCTCCGCTGGCGGCGGCGCCACGAAAGGTTCGGCCAGAATCGGGACCTCGGCCAGATCTTCGGGCAGGGAAAGATGGACGGCTCCGGGTTTGTCGAGCTTGCTCAACCGCACGGCCTCGGCAACGACTTGGGGGATTTCATCCGCGACCATCAGCGTTCGGCTCAACTTGGTGACTGGCGCGAAGAGCGCTTCGAGATCAATGATCTGATGGCTTTCGCGGCCCAGCCTGGACCGCGCGCCTTGCCCCGTGAGGGCGATCAGCGGCACATGGTCAAGCGTAGCGTCAGCCACACCGGTGACAAGGTTGGTCGCTCCAGGTCCAAGCGTCGAAAGGCAAACCGCCGGGTTCCCCGTCAATCGACTGTGAACCGATGCCATGAACGCCGCCGATTGCTCGTGCCGGCACAGGACGAAGTCGATGCTCGACTTGTCGATTGCGGCGATCAGATCGGTTGTTTCCTCACCCGGAACACCGAATGCACAGGTGACGCCGTTGGCCTCGAGGCAGGCAATCAGCAATTCGGCGGCGGTTTGGGTATGGACGGCATCTTTCATAGGGGTTTGAACCTCGGGGTACTGTTTCAGGGAGTGCGGATGCGCCGGGGCTTACCCACGGATCAGCCGCAAGATCAGCGAACCGATGAACAGGACCAGAAAGATCACGAAAAGGATCTGTGCGATACCGGCCGAGGCCGATGCGATGCCGCCAAACCCGAAGATGCCAGCAACGATAGCAAGTGCGAAAAAGATCAGCGCCCAAGACAACATGGGATTTCCTTTCATTTTTGTGACTACTGACGGGTCAACGCTTGGAACCCCAGATTCGTTCCGGATCATTTTGGTGGAACCTTTGGCGACCGCCCGCGTTGGGTCGATGAAAGGAGATCTGACATGACACAGAAAACGGCGAAGAAGGCCCCTCAGGACACTCCGCATGTCGAGATGGCGGCGCGGATCGACGAAGTGGCCAAGGAGGCAAAATCAGCGTTGGAAGATGGCGTAACCGCAACGCGTGACACGTTGAAGACGGCGCGCGACGAGGCGAAAAAGCAGCTGACACAGACATCCGAGAAAAGTGCCGCATTCGTGCGCGAGAACCCGGGCTTGGCAATGGTCGGAGCGTTGGGCGTGGGTGTCCTGCTGGGCCTCGCGTTGCGCAAGGCGGACCGCGGTTAGAACACGCGGTACACCGCGACCGATATGGGCATCGAATACGTATTGCCGGCCATGCTCGGCTTGGGTTTGGCCGGTCTACTGATCTGGTTTTTCATCAGGAATCGCTGACAGCGCTATTCGTCACTGCCACGCCAACCAGCCCGCCATCCCAACGACCCAAAGCGCCTCAGCCGCGCTTTGGGTCTTCTTCTATTTCGGGTTTGATCTGGGCGTAGGCCAGCATCGTGAAGACAGCGGTTCCTCCGATGATGTTGCCGGCGAGAACGGGTAGGAAAAAGCTGAAAACGGCTGCGCCTACTGGCAACTGCCCCTGAAGCATCAGAACCGCCATTTCCACCGATCCGGCAACGACGTGGGTAAAGTCACCGGCCGCAATCATCCAAGTGAAGATGACGATGACCAGCACCTCGTTGTTCTGTGCCGAAGGCAGCATCCAAACGATCGCCGCAATTAGGATTCCCGCCGGTATTCCGCGCAGAAAGCCAACCCAGGCGCCCATGCCGGTGGCGTGGTGGCTCAGGTCGTTGATGACCGAGACGAGCTGGGGCGACAACACCGGCGTATGGATCAGGAAGGCAGATATCGCAAACGCCCCCAGCACATTGGCACCCAGTACGATTGCCCACAGCCTCGCGGTTTTGGTGAAGCAGGCAACGGACGGATTTATCATGGCTGGAACAACAGTCGTAATCGTGTTTTCGGTGAATAGCTGCATCCGCCCCAAAATGACCAGGACAAAGCCGAGGGAATAACCCAGGTTCTCGATCAGAAAGCGCCCGCTGGTTTCGGGCAGATGTGCTCGCAAGATCGCTTCGCCGAGCACCGAAAAGCTGATCAGCACGCCTGCGGCAATCCCGGACCAGAACAACGCTTTGGTCGGGCGGTCCAGTTCCTCCTCGCCGTTTTGGCGGATGGTCTCGAATATCAGGCGCGGAGACAGGCCGGACGCTTCTTCGACCGCTTCGCGCTCACTTTCTTTCTCGACAAGATCTTTTCGCGGCGCTTTGATTTTATCGGACATTTTGACCCCATGTATCGACCTTCAAACCCAACGTTCTGCCGGTCGTTTTGGTTCCGTCAGGTACAAAGTTCCTCAAACCTTCTGAAAGAACTGGGATCACGCCCAGATCTTTGTCGGGAACTTTCGGCTACCTATCGCGTTGTTTCCTCGTAGGAACAACGACACGTAATTCGAAAGGAACTTCGGTATGGTGGAAGTATATGGCATTGGCGGTCTGATCGTCCTGGTTTTGTCGATCTGGGCCATAATCTCGATCATCGGTTCGTCTGCGACGAACGGTGCGAAAATCCTGTGGGTCCTTTTCGTTCTGTTGCTTCCGGTCATCGGATTCATCTGCTGGCTGATCTTTGGCCCGAAGGCCGCGCGCAGCGCGATCTGATCAGTTCGAAAATTGTTAGTACAAAATCAAAGCGCGGCATCGGCCGCGCTTTTTTCGTTCAAGGATATTGGGGGCACAATGCGCCCTGCGCCGACTCACCCAGGATCTGAACCGACCTTCAAGCCGTTCCCACTGAAATCGATGGATGCGATCTTGCGTGCAAGATCTGCGGCCGTGAAAGGCCGTATCAGAGCCGCGCATTCAAATTGCGCTTGCACCTCGGGGGACGGGTCCAGCAGCAACAGTGCACTGCCGCGTTCAACCAACAGCCGCGCGACGGCGTCAAATGACGTCTCACTTCTGCGATAGCTCAGAACGCTCAGGGCCGGGGCGAATTCGGGGTCCTGCCAGAAATGCCCGCCCGCGTGCAGCTCGCGGATATGGACAATGCGATCGGGCGAAACTCCGGGGATGGCGTCACTGATGTCCGCTGCTTCGATAAAGTTTTCCGTAACAATAAAAACATCTGCTACGCTGCGGGAAGAGGCTTCCATAAATACCATCCTGAAATCTGTTCGATGCCACCGTAGGGCAATCCTGCAGCGCCGCAATAAACTATGACACAGAAACGAAAAATTTCTCTGATCGCATGTGCGGACTGTCCGCTGAGGCAGATGGATGTCTTCCTGCCGTTCTCGGGAGACGACCTGCGGTTCATGCAGAGGTTCAAAACCGGCGAGATGCAGGCCGAACCCGGAACACAGCTGTTCATCGAGGGTGCGAAATCCGCGCATCTGTTCACGGTTCTGAGCGGGATAGGCGTTCGTTACAAAACGCTGGAAAACGGTCGCAGGCAGGTCATCGGCTTTGTGCTTCCAGGCGATCTGGTCGGGTTGCAGGCTGGGGTCATGGGCGAGATGCGGCACTCGGTCGAAGCGACAACCGCGATGCGGCTGTGCGTTTTCAATCGCTCTCGGCTGTTCGAGTTATATCAGAACCAGCCTGATCGGGCCTTTGACCTTACATTCCTGGCAGCCGTCGAAGAGCATTTCCTGGGCGACGCCCTGACAACCGTTGGCCAGCGCGGCGCGATCGAGAAGATCGCGTGGAGCCTGCACCGCTTCTACACAAGGTCGCAGGCCGTCGGATTGGCCAAAGGCTTGCGGTGTCCGCTGCCCTACCGGCAGCAGGATCTTGCGGATGCGTTGGGCTTGTCGCTGGTTCACACGAACAAGACCCTGCGCCGGCTGAAGGATCTGGGCCTTGCCGAGTGGTCCAACAATGTGCTGCAGATCAACGATCTTGAGGGTCTGGCCGAGCTTGGCTTGGTCGAAATCACCGAGGCCGTTCCACGACCGCTGATCTGATCGCGGCGGATGGACGGGAATTAAAGAACCGCCGACCGAAAAATCGGCCGGCGGCTTGATCACATGCTTTGCGACTGAGGAGCCGTTTACGACCCTTCGTAGGCCGGCATGTCCTTCAGCATCTCCTTGTCCGCGTGAACGAAGGCATAGGTGGTATCACCATCGACTTCACGCATCAGCGACACGCGCGAGAAATCGATCAGAACATCCTTTTCCCCCAAGCCGAGGAACCCGCCGACGCCGATCACGGCACCATCGACCGATCCGTCCATGTCAACGACGACCTCTTCGATCTCGCCGATCCACTCTTGCGAGACGTCATAGACGCGCATGCCGGTCAGATCTTCGGCCGGGATGGTGCCTTGGGCAACGGGGACATAACCCTCGATGTCGATGGTGGTGGGGTCGACTGCATCGGCCACCTGCCCAGCTTTTTCGCTGATGTACTCACCGGTTGCTTCGGCTGCCTGGTCGACGTCTTCCGCCGTGTTCTGCGCAGCGTTCTTGATATCCTGCGCGGTATTCGACAGCGCATCACCGGCTGCCTCGGCTGCCTCTTCCAGGTTCTTGCTGACTTCTTCGACATTCGAGCTTTCTGCATAGGCCGATGCCGACATCACCAGAACGATCGAAGTTGTGGTCAGAAAACGTTTCATAGCTCACTCCTTTGGTCTGTTCTGACCGCATTTCCCGCGGTCTTGTTGAACAAACGAATGACGCCGCGACTTGTTCCCAAAAGAATGCAAAAATATTTGTTTTAAAAAGAAAAAACCGCGCATCTGCGCGGTTTGATAAGCCGTGTCCAGATACTCAGACCGGGTGCAGCGGATCGGAAGATCTGGACAGAACCATGTAGTGTTCGTCGTCGGGAATATTGCGTAACTCGGCGAATGGAAAACTCAGGATATCTGGTCGCCCGTCGATCAGAAGAAACCGCAGTGCCTTGGTGTCAGGGTCGAACTCAATATCCTTGAATCTGCCCAACTCACCAGTCGGTTCGAACACGGGGTTGCCCTGCAACTTCGTAAACCATCGGAAATTGCTACCGGGTGGCGTGGGTTGGGGGCGTTGGCGGAGGGCGTCATTCAGGACCGCCCCCATCACAACCGGTGCAATCGCGTTGCCGAACGGCCCTATGACCAGGGGCGGCAGGCCTTCGATGGCCACTGCAAGGGGATCTTCGTCGTCTTTGCGCTGATGAAGGTGATCCAATTGTTGTTGGGAGAACGCGCACTCTATCTCGCTTGCGCCAAGATCGAGCGTATCGGCCGTGAACGCCACCGGGTCATTCCCCCCGGTCATGCTCAGATTGACCAAGACGTACTCCAACTCGGTCTGCCCAGCGCGGATGGCGATATCGGAAACGCGACCAATTGCGTGGTCGGTTCCAGCTGAGACAACGGGCGTGTTGATGAGGTCAGACAGCTTCATGCGCTCGTGATTACCTTTGGGGTCGGTCTTGGGAGTGTGTGGGGCGCCGTTGGTTTGACGCCACCCCACGCGATATGTGCATCCAACTTTGCGCTACATGTCCTTCATCAGGCGATCCACGATTTCCCGAACGTCCTCTTTCGAGTCTCCGTATTTCTTTTGGATGATGCCTTCCAGTTGTTCGCGATCGCCGCGCGCTTGTTCGATTTCGTCATCAGTCAGCTCGCCGAAACGCTCGATCAGCTTGCCTTTGAATTCGGTCCAGCGTCCAAGAATTTGGTCCCAGTTCATCGTAATTTCCTTTCGATTGCTTCGTCGCTGTCAGTGAAACGCGCCAAACGCGAGCTGGTTCCGGGCGGCGGCGTTTTTTCTGCAACTGACAACGTGCAAGGGCGATCTGACGGTATCCGAACTGCGTCAACCGTGGCGTTCGAACCGGACTTGGGAACAATCTCGCCGGCCATGCGTTTGGGGACCGAGACCTCAACACAGGAGATCGAACCATGCCACGTCGAACCGAGACCACGGAGAAAGCGAAAGCCCATGCCCAGGATCTGGCCGGCAAGGTCAAGGACACCGTGACCGCAGAGGCTTCGGCCCGAGCCGAAGCCTTGAAAGACAGCGCAGCGCAGGAGGCTGAGAGTGCCGCTCATGCAGCTGACGCAGCTGCCGATGCATTTCCTGACCAATCAGTGCAGCATCAGGTCCTGTCGAGGATTGCCGACAACATGGAGGCCGTGGCTGGGCAAGTGCGCTCTGCCGATTTGGCCAGTATGAGCCGAAAGGTCTCTGATTTCGCCCGGCAAAACCCGCTGTTGTTCGTCGGATCGGCTGCCCTGGCCGGGTTTGCCGCAGCCCGTTTTCTGAGCGCGCGCAATACGGGCGCGGCTCAATCCGCATCTTTTGGTGCAGATCCTTGGGATATTGATCCGTCGCCGCTGCATGGGACTTCGGTCGATACGTCGGGCCACACCAGCGCGCTGGCGCGGATGAATGGTGGCCGCGATGCATAACCCCAACGATCTGCGATCGGCACCGGGGCTTTTGGCAAACGCGCTCAAACATCTGTCGAGTTTGCTTCAGGCTGAGGCGAAGCTAGCCAAGGAGGAGTTGTCCCGAAACCTGACGCGAGCGGGCGTAGGGCTGGCCTGCATTGGCATTGCTCTGATCCTGTTGATGATCGCGCTGAACCTCATGGCCACAGCCCTGGTCGCGTATTTCGCCGCCAATGGATTGTCGGTGGGTATGGCCTCGTTGCTCGTTGGCGCGGGCTTGGCACTGGCTGCTGCGTGCCTGGCGCTTTTTGGCCGGTCCCGCATGTCCGCCACCGCGCTGGTCCCCGAGAAAGCCATGAAAAACCTGCAGCGCGACATCGAAGCGATGAAGGAGTCGACCCATGTCTGACCTGACACCCCTTGAAACGCAGATTGCATATGAACGCAGCGCCCTTGCGCGCTCGCTGTATGCTCTGTCGGATACGCTGGCGCCGCAGCGCCTGGCAGACGAGGCGAAATCGACGCTCGAAGCCTATGGTGGGCAGATCGGTGCGCAGCTCTGGTCCGCGGCTCGAAAAAACCCGGCCGCCTTCGCTCTGTTCGGTGCAGGGGCAGCCCTTTTGGTTGCGGGCCCCGGGTCCGGCGCAAAAAGCACCCAATCCCCGCCCCAGGCCGTACCTCCGCAGCAGGCCTTCAACGGGTTTGATCAGCGTGTCGCCGACGCCGACAGCCGCATGAAACAGGAGATGACCGGAATGACTGAACACAGCCAATCTGCCAGCGTGCTGTCCGCCGCCTTGGACCGAGGTCTGGACAAGCTGTCCCCCCAATCCCGTGCCCGGGTGATCGAGGCGCGCAAGGCCGCAATCAGTGCGCAGCAAGCGGTCGAGAAGCGTGCGCGGAAGGCGGCGAAGGCCTCGCAAACCTTCGTTCATGATCAGCCGCTGGCGGCCGGAGCATTAGCGCTGGGCGTAGGTATTCTGGCTGGCGCTCTGTTGCCCAACACCCGCAAAGAGGACGAGTTGCTGGGCCATCGGCGCGATCAGCTGATGCGACAGGCCCAACGGGTTTTGAACGAAGAACTGGACAAACTGCATGCCGCGGCCAACGCACGGCTGGATGAGGCCGCTGATCGGGCCTCTGACGCTTTGCGCAGTCAGTGAAGCGCACCCATGCAAACTGCTTTCAGCTCTCCATCGGCCCTGCGTGCGATGCTGGCGATCCTGACTGGGATCGCCATCATCACCGCTTTGTACCTGGCCCGGTCGATCGTTGCGCCGATCACCTTCGCTTTGGTTTTGGGGGTCGTGGTTGCCCCGCTTGCGGACAAGCTTGAGAAGGTCGGTTGCCCGCGTGTGATATCCGCCTCGGCACTGCTGTTCGTGACCAGCACCGTCATCGTCGCGGCATTCCTTCTGCTTGAACCATTGCTGTCCACGCTGGTCGAACAGTTGCCTGCCATCAAACGCGAGTTGCGCTCTTGGGTCGCCGCGATGTCCGAGTTCATTCGGGGTATCGAAACGCTTGGACGCGAGATCGAGGAAACCGTCGGCGCCGATGGGGCAGCGGAAACGGAGTCCGCCCTTCCGTCAGTGATGGATGCCTTGTGGCTGGCGCCCAATTTCGGATCAAAGATCCTGATTTTCATCGGCACGCTCTTCTTTTTCGTTTTGACCCGACCCGAGCTCTATGCCGCAGCCGGCCCGTTGACGGAGCGGCTGTATCTGGCCGACCGCGCGGTCTATCGCTATTTCGCTGCCGTGACGTTGGTCAATATCGGCCTCGGGACTGTTACGGCCGTGGCCTTGGGGCTGATCGGCATCAATGACGCCGTGGTCTGGGGGGTGGCCGCCGGCCTTCTGAATTTTGTGCTGTATCTCGGCCCGCTGATGATACTGACCGGCCTTCTGATCGCCGGCTTAACCCAGTTCGGCGGAGCCGCGGCCCTGTTGCCCCCCCTGATTTTCCTGGCGATCAATCTGTCCGAGGCACAATTCGTAACACCCGCCTTCGTCGGCCAACGTCTGCAGGTGAACCCGCTGGTCGTATTCATCGCCATCATCTTTGGGCTTTGGCTGTGGGGACCGGTCGGCGCCATCGTCGCGCTGCCGATCCTGCTGTGGTTCGGTGTTTTGATGCACCCCAAGGTCATGAGCCCGGTCTAGACCACCTAGACGATGTTTTCAGTTACCCCCGGAAGAGGTTGCCGCATATCGCGCGCAACGTCTGCGTCATGCGGGACCAGGAAACCGCTGCGCGCTTCGGGGCGCCGCACGCCGTTGGCGCGAACCTCTCGCTTCCACCACGCGAACATGGCATCGGGCTCGATCTGTTTGCGCAGATCGTCCGAGAACCACCAATGGTCCACCAAGGCCTGCCGCAGAACCGCGACCCGCTGCCGATCGGTGATCCGAAGGGCGACCTCTGTGTCCCACCGCAAAGACCGTCCGTTCAGGTTGGCGGACCCGACCAAGGCATGGCTGTCATCCACCACCAGAACTTTGTTGTGAACGTGAATGATCGGAGACCCGCTCAGAACTTCAGCGCTGGCATCGGCCCCACTGGTCGAAATCGGTTGGACCGGGGTCGACACCGAAACCCGGTTTTGGAACCCCTGCTGGATGATCTCCAGACATTTGGCCTGCAGGTCCAACCCGTATTGCGCGTCCAGTCCGTCATGCCCGCCAAAGGCCACTTCCTCGGGCAAGGCTGGCAGAACAAGCACCAGTTTCAGATCCTGCTTGGCTTGGCCTGCTTCAGCCAGAGCCTCGGCCAGCCGGGTTGATCTGAAATACTGGGTCTCGATGTGCAGAAGTTGCCGCGCGGCTTGAAAGGCGGCGATGTGCTCATCCTCGATCTCATGCGCGATGGTCTTTGGCGACAGCCGCCAGAACGCAAACCGGCGCGGGCTTGACAGGGTGCGGCGCAGGTGGGTTGCCTTTGGGTCCGGTTTTCCGGTTGCGATTTCATGTTCGAACCGGTCGATATGGCGCGCGGCTTCGGCGGCCTCGGATCCGCGGACCAGCAATTGAACGTCTGACCAGGTGTTCTTGGCCAGACGGTCGTGATCCGGCGTGTCAAAGCGCCTTTCGTTCAAGTCCAATCCGCCTAGGTAGCAGACCTCATTGTCGATCACGGCAACTTTCTGATGGTGCGACACGGTGTGAAGCCGGGGCAGCGTGTCCGACCCCAGCCGTACCGCCTGCCGTTCGCGTCGTTCGCGGGACAGTTCCTGAATCCGCTGCGCTTTTTTTCGCAAAACCGCGGGCAACAGCGTGGCCCTAGGCAATGCGCCGGCCTGCGCGGGATGCATGGACACGCGAACGCTCAAGCGCGCGACCAGATCTGGGCCAAGGATTTCCGCAAGCGCAATTGCCTGCCGTTTGGTGCGCCAGCTCAGTTCGTGCAACTCGGTCGCAAAGATCGGATCGAAATCGCTGATGACCAGATGAAACGAGACACCCTTGCGGATGACATGCTCGATCAGGTCAAACCAGGTATCGCCAATCCGGCGCGCCTCATCGCTGCGCAGCCGTGTCATGAAATCGAATATCCGAAAACTTGCCTTGATCTGGTGCCGGGCCTCCAGAACCGCTTTTTCCAAGGCGGGCCAGGCTTGCTCGGCCGTGATCAGGACCTCAAAGTCATTCTGCTGCGGCACGGGCATCACCGCCTCTCTCATCCGCAATGGTCTGTGGTTCGCTATCCCCTTCTACTTCGGCGATTTCGAACGTCACCTCATATACATAATGCGATGATGTCTCGGTTATGGTTTCGTAACCGTCCAATTGGCGAAGGAAGGCCTGCATCAGCCGTTGACCGATCCCGCCACTGTGGAACAAATCCGCACCGTCGTCTGTCTGCCCGCGCGTGTTGGAGATTTTCAGATGCAAGATGCTCTCCTCGGGTCGGGTTAATTCCACCGAGATTGTCGGCGGTCCGTCCTGCGGTACGCCTACGTATTTGACCGCGTTCGTCAGCGCCTCGGCCACCAGCATCGACATCGTGACGGCCTGATCCTGCCCCAGTTCGACCGGCGCGATCCGGCAGTCGACCTCGACCACCTGACCCAGAATTGGCGGTCGATGCGCCAGTTCGGCCACCAAATGCCCGATGAGAGCCTCGGTGTTGATCGTCGTCATCTGCGAGTTCTGGTTCAAGGTTTGGTGCACCATGGCCAGGCCGCGAACCCGACGCTGCAACTGTTCCAGCAAGCGCCGGGCCTCGGGGGTTTCAGCCTTGCGCAAATGCATGTTCATGATCGAAGCGATCAGTTGCAGGTTGTTTTTGACACGATGGTGAACCTCGCGCAACAACAGCGTTTTTTCGACAAGATCCCGTTCGTGCTGTGCCTCAGCCTCGCGGATCAACAAGACCATGCGGTTGAATGCAGTCTGGATTTGCTGAAACTCCTGCGGCGCGCCCGCAAGGCTTTCAATCGGGTCGCGCTCGCCCAAGGCAAAGCGACGAACGGCGGAACGCAAGCTGTCGAGATGCCGGATCACCAATCGATGCAGGCCCCACAGGGCAACTCCCAGTCCGGTAACCCACATCAGGATGGGAAACGCAATGGTCAGGGCCGTACTGCCTGCACCAACAGAGGCCAGAGCCGCCTCGCGCGGCCAACTGCCGATTACGGCAACTTCGCCCGGAATGATGGTGGCAACTGCAAAAACCCGATCCTCGCCTCCGACCGTCTTGGCGGAAAAGGTCTTGCCGGAACTGGACAGAACCAACAGATTTTCCTGCACGGGCGGCAGGAATTTCTGGACCTCATCCAAGCCCACATTTGATGACAGAACTTCTCCGGTCGCGTCGAACAGGGCGATGACGACGTCTCTGCCGATGTTGCCAACGTCCAAAGGTGTCCGTGCCAGCGCATGAGGTATCGAGATGGAAACGAACCCCACAAGCTCGGTCCTGTTCAGGACCGGCTGGGTCACGATGATCACCGATTGCCCGGTCGCCGCGCCGGCACGATTGACAGAAAACGTAAGCTGCGGATTTTCCTTGATCTGCCCGAAACCCGGCGCGTCCGACAAATCGATGGCCCGTTCGACGGTCGAGCAAGACATGACCCCGTTTGGCTGGATAAATCCGGCAAATACAAACTCGGGCTGGCGTTCGACGAACCGGCGCATGAGGTCCGAACAAGCGGCATTGTCCAGGCTTCCCTCCGCAAGCGCGGCGGTCAGTCCCGAACTTGCACCTACAGCTTTTTGCAAGAGCTCCCGTTCCCGGCTGGCCGCCTCAATCGTGCGCGCCAGCACCGAGGCCCGCGATCTTTCGTCGGCCTCGGTAATAACAGCGCGTGTCTGCAATACCGCAATCAGCCCCAAAGGTAGAAGTGCCAGAGTGACCAGCGCGGCAAGATAAACGGTCAGGCTGCGCGGCTTCGCATCCATCGATCGTCAGGCCGCCGGTTGCGTCTGAACGATTGCCGCCGTTACCGCATCGGTCAATTCGATGGGTTCGTCATCTTCCAAATCCATCAGTTCGGCCAGTTGCGCGCGGGCCCGGTTCACCCGGCTTTTGATCGTTCCAAGGGCGACGCCGCACATCTCGGCCGCTTCCTCATAGGTAAACCCTTGTGCACCGACCAGCACCAACGCTTCGCGCTGCTCATCCGTCAACTGATCAAAAGCAACCGCAAAATCTTTCAAGGCCAAACGTCCGTCATGGTCGGGCTTCTGCGACAGGCTCTCGGCCATGACACCATCGACATCCTCGACCTCGCGCTTGCGTTTGCGGTGCAGGGAAAAATAGGTGTTCCGGACGATGGTGAACAGCCAGGCCCGCATGTTGGTGCCTTCCTGGAACGAGTCGATATTGCTCCATGCCTTGATCAATGCGTCCTGCACGATGTCATCGGCCGTGGCCCCGTTTCGGCACAGGCTGATCGCAAAGGCACGCATCGCGCCAATATGTTCGACAAGCTCTTCTCGCGGATCAACCATCCGAGCCTCCCGTGTAACCGCTTTTGGAGACACTGGTCTGATTGCGCAGTTTTTCAAGAAGATCGACGAACCGATCCGGAACCGGTTCGCTGGCAACCTCATCGAAAGCCCGCTTGAGGTTTTCGTCGATCCGCTTTTCTATTTCTGGCCGATGTTCTCGGCTGGGTTGTGGTTTTGTCATGGCATCATCAAAAATTTTTTCTTTTGCTGGAACCATAACGCCCCAGTAAGCGTTTGGTTCCCGAGTTTAGAGAAAAAAATGAGGAAAACATAGATGACCGAGCTGACCGGAGTTTCCGTCGCAGATCAAATTGGCCCGCTCTTGCCGTTTCTGCGCCGTTATGCCCGTGCCCTCACCGGCTCACAGGACAGTGGCGACGCCTACGCCGCTGCATCGCTTGAAGCGATCCTTGCAGATCCCGCCCAGTTCGATGCCGATCTCACGCCGCGGGTCGCGTTGTTTCGTGTTTTTCACGGTATCTGGTCAACGTCGGGAATGCCTGTTGACGCAGATGGCCACAGCTCTGACATCCAAACGCGCGCCCACGCCCAGTTGGCACGCCTGACGCCGAACACGCGCGAGGCCTTGCTGCTGCGCACGGTCGAAGAGTTCTCGGTCAGCGATATCGCCGCGATCATGCAGATAGAACCCGCCGAGGCTCAGAAACTTATCGATATCGCCTACGAGGAAATGGCCCGGCACACTTCTGGCCGCATTTTGATCATCGAAGACGAAGCAATCATCGCGATGGATCTTGAAACGATGGTGACCGACCTGGGCCACCGAGTCACTGGGGTCGCACGCACCGAGACGGCCGCCATTGACCTGGCCGAGCGCGAGCCGTTCGACTTGATCTTGTCGGACATCCAACTGGCGGACAAATCCAGCGGAATCGATGCGGTGAACCGCATCATTGCCCAGCACGGCGATTGCCCCGTCATTTTCATTACCGCCTTCCCCGAGCGCCTTCTGACGGGCAAAGGTCCCGAACCGGCCTTTTTGATTTCCAAACCCTACACCGAAGAACAGGTCAAATCGGCCGTCAGCCAGGCCATGTTCTTTGCCTCTAGCGCCGTGATCGAGGTGTGACGCGGCAGGGCCGCGCTGCAAGACACGAAAACTCAGGCGATGAAATTCGAGGAACACCATGGAAAACGAGATTGCACAGACCGCAGAGACCGTGACGAACACCGTTTGGGCCGAACTGTCGCAAGTTCTGAATACCGAGCTGTATGACGGGAAATCGCTGAGCGACCTGCTGACGCTCGAGGCCCTTCTTGGCCTCGTCGCGAACACGATCGCCGCGCTGATCCTATTGGTTCTTGGGCTTGTGATTTCAAGATATGTCAGCCGAAAGATCCGGGGCGTCGGTGAAAAATCGGAACGTCTTGACGACACGCTTTTCAACTTTCTTGGCAATCTGGCGCGCTATACGATCCTGGCGTTTACGGGGTTGTTCATCCTGAACACGTTCGGGGTGCAGACGACGTCGATCATCGCGCTGATCGGTGCCGCGGGTTTGGCCATTGGTCTTGCCTTGCAAGGCACATTGTCCAACGTTGCAGCCGGCGTGATGATCATCCTGTTCCGGCCGCTCAAGATCGGCGATTTCGTCGACGTAAATGGGGTGCTCGGAACCGTAAAAGATATCACCCTGAACTACACCGAAATTGCGGATATGGGGAACGTCAAGGTTATCGTTCCCAACGCCGAGGTATGGGGCAACACCATCAAGAACTATTCCGTCTATGAAACCCGTCGTGCCGAGTGGACGTTTGGCGTTGGATACGGCGTCAACCTGGCGGAGGCCGAGCGTGTCATTCGCGATACGATCATGTCGGACGCCCGTTCGTTGGCTGACCCCGAACCGTTCATCCAAGTGAACAATCTTGGCAACAGCAGCGTCGATTTTCTTGTCCGCGTTTGGTGCAAGTCTTCGGACTACTTCCAGTACCAGGCAGACATGAAGCGCAAAGTCAAAGAGGCACTGGACGAAGCCGATATCAATATTCCGTTTCCGACCCGCACGCTGCTGATCGAAGACGTCGAGAGACGGCAAGAGAAGGCGATCGCGGCAGAGTAACCTTGACTGTTGATCCTGGGGGTCTGAAGCCAGAACGCCAAAAAAAACGAACGACATCGGGGTGCCGAAAGACAGTATTTATGCGTCGCAGGACGGGCTTTGCATGTCGAGCGTCACCTGGTGGGAGCCAAAGGCCCTAGAATCGATAGGTTGCGCCAATGACCGGACCGGATTGGTGGAAGCTGAAGTCATTGCCATTGATGTCGTGATCAAAGGAAATGTATCGGTACCCGCCGCGTAGCAGCCAGCGGTCGTTGATCGCATAGTCCGCAGTCAGAAGGACCTGCCAGGTTTCGCTGTCGCTGCGGAACCCGCCATAGTCCAGGAACCCGGTTCCCGACCATTTGTCCGAAAACGCGACCCGGGCACGGACGCCGATCACCGGATCAGTCCAGCTGCTGTCGACCGACCTCTGATTGCCGGGCGCTGTTCCGGGCAACAGGTTGAACTTTGTTTCAGTGCTGAACCATCTGAACCCGCCAGCCAGATCGACGCTGGCTGTTGGTGTTTCTAGGACGCGGTAGCCGACATAGCCGCTCAGGAACTGGGTTTTGAACGATGTGTCCAGACCCGAACTTGCCGGTCCTGGAGTCTCGTTCGAGAAGGACAGGTTCGTATAGTTGTAGTCCGCAAGGAACGACCAACGGCCGTTCGACGCGGTAAACGTGCCCATGAACGCCAGGTCGAGGTTTTCCAGCGCGTCAGGGAAGCTGAGTGTGCCATCCAAGGTTCCCGCCGGTGTGTCCAACGACACTTCGGTTTCAGGGGTGAACAGGTAGATCGTGGCCGAATAGGACCAGTCGGACTGCTGAGAGAGTGCCGAGGTCGCTGCTGAAATCGCCAGCGACAGGCCAAGCATCAGGGGTTTCGCGATCCGTACCGTCTTCATGATGTCCCTCCGGTGAGCCCGTTTTGGCTTTGACCCACAATAAAGGAGGCTGCCGGCAAGCCAAAATAGTATTTTGATTTGTGCATGGGTTGGCGCGACGAGCCGGAAATCGCAGGTCATACCCGCGCAAATACTGAAAATGGAGAAGAGGTTGGGATGGTGGGTGATGAGAGACTCGAACTCCCATGATGTCACCGTAAGTCCCTTATTTTTATGGCTTTGTCGAGACACGCCACTGATCACGATGTACCAGCGGCATGTCCCAGTGTCAAACCGCTTCCGTTTTTGTTGTGGCGCTCAGCATAGCTCGATGTAATTTCTCCACTGTGGTGGTCGCGTTCTTAACACGCGCTGCCAAATCCCCACGCCTTTTCTCTGGGACAGCCAATTGACCAGTGGTGCTGGAGATGAGGGAGGACAACCTTTGGGCTTGTTCTGAAGGCCCAGTACTCAACTGCCGCAGCCCAGCCTGAACCGCAGTGATCATTGCGCCGGTCGGCAATACAGGTTGGCCTAACGCCTCGTTATCGATTGGATTATGGAACCCGAAAACCATTTCGAGTGCTTGTGCAAAGGACTGAGTACCGTCAATCTCAAGCCCGTCCGCCTTTGCCGCTGAAGTTAGCCCAGCAGTGGCCAATGCTGCGGTTACACCTGCGCATTTTGCCTCGTTAAGCTCATTTTGTGCAGTTCCGTACTGTCCACGCAACAGCATGGCTGGATTTCTGGGCGCAGCTTCCAACGCGATCC
The DNA here is from genome assembly GCF_059613085.1 of Ruegeria sp. BHSC029. Lineage (NCBI taxonomy): Bacteria > Pseudomonadati > Pseudomonadota > Alphaproteobacteria > Rhodobacterales > Roseobacteraceae > Ruegeria > Ruegeria sp. BHSC029. The sequence goes on along the minus strand of NZ_JBXWRU010000006.1, from coordinate 16,123 downwards.
ATCCGCCCAGATGCGCTGCAACGCGCTGCGCGAAGGCTGCGGCTTCGTGGTCGTTCTTCCAGTCGCGTTCGTCCTCCGGCAGCGACACTCCGCCAACCTCTGCCCCTGACCCGTCGGTCACGACCCAATCCCAGACATCAGCTATTTGCGAAACATGCGGGTACTTTGTTCTCTGCGCCCTTGCCTTGTTGCTCTTCGCTCCCCAAAGAAACGCAAAATTCACTGTGTTCTCCTCTGTCTTTTGAAACAGGAAAACTACAGTCTTTGGGATTGTCTATAGCAATGCTATCAAAAAGTTAGCCTGTGGCATCCAACCTCTCCAACACCCGCTTCACCTGCGCCGCTGACCACATGCCGCCCCGCGCCGTGTGAACCCCTGCCTTGTCCAACTCCCCTGCAATCTCCCTGAGGCTCTTTCCAGCTTCCCTGAGGGGGACCACAATCCCCGCGATCTTCTCTGCTCGGCGTTGGGCATTGGCCTTCACCGCCTCGTTGCGCTTCATGGTCTTGTCCCGCAGTCCGCCGAGTTTCTGCCCTCTGGCCTTCGCTGCTGCAAGAGCTGCCTTTGTCCGCAGTGAGATGAAGTCCCGCTCCTGCTCTGCAAGCGCCGCATAGATGTGGAGCTGGAACTTGTCTGCGTTCGGCATCGACGCCACTCGCAGCTGCAGCTTCTTGTCGTCCATCAAGGCTGCGATGAAGGAGACCCGCCGGGACAGCCTGTCCAGCTTAGCAACCAACAACTCAGCGCCTTCACGCTTCGCAAGCTCAATCGCCTTCTTCAGCTCTGGCCTATCGTTGTCCGTCCCGCTCTCGACATCCACAAATGCAGCAACAACTTCGAACGGCACATCCGAGTAGTTCTGCAGGAAGAGGTCTATGTCACGTTGCTGGGCGTCCAGCCCCAGACCGCTGCGCCCCTGCTCCGCTGTACTCACTCGCATGTAAGTCACGTACTTCCGCATGATCAGAAACCCCTTGACGATCCTCTTGCCTGCAGCGTATCAGATGCATGTTGCAATCGTCAACGTTGGTTGTGCATGTTACAACAGCGTAAGAAGAGCCCGTAATAAGTTGCCGTCCCCACTGTCGCGGCAGCGACATTTCCCCCAGCTCTTTGAACGGGTAGGTGTTGACCCATCCCAGAACGTAGCGCATTTGTTTGTGAGGCCTTTTTGACTTTCAGTGGAGAACAATGGTGCCACTATATCAGCCCCTCACACTGCGAGACCTGATGGATTGGGCAAGCAGTGTCGGAACTACTTTCTTACACGACATGTTTTTGGCTCTCTCTCAGAGTCCACTGGACTGGCCGTTGTATTTGCTGGGCCTCGTGATCTTGATCGTGATTTTCTTGTTGCGCCGTATTGCGGAGCTGGTTGAGGTGGTGAGTGCTTTTCTTAAGGGGCGCAATGTAGCGGCAATGCAGGTTTTCTATGGCTTGTTTTTCTGGTTGGTATCTACAGTGATCCTCCTTTCCGGATTTATGCAGAAACCGCAGTACGAAGCGAGTGCGAACTTCTATCTGTTTCTTGCGGCAATTATTCCCGCCGCAGTGTTCGGGGCTGTTTTTTTGTTGGCTCGCAGAGGGCGAAAAACGAGCAAAGCTGCCGACGACAACACCTATACCTCGAAGAAGTAGTTTTCTTGGCACCTATCCCGTTCCGTTCTGCAGCGGTCCGGCGCAAAGAATTGATGCTTTGCATGGGGAATGATGGTAGCTGTTAAGTCACCCAAGATTCCGCCCCCCAACGCGCTGTGTGAGGCGCTCAGGGACGCTGCAGGGAGAGGGGCCACCCCCTCCCTTTTTCATCGCCCCCACACCCCTCCAAGAAGTCGATGGGGGAGGAACCGACCCAACGGATATGCGATGAGGCGCTGACATTTTTGCTGCTCAGAAGGGCGCGGGATCGTCCTCCTGTTCTTCAGCGTCTTCATCTTCATAGACGCCGTAGTCCGCAAAGCCGATCCCCTCAGCGTATTCTTCAGCGAACTCATTGATCCTGTGCTGCCCCATGCGCTGGGCGAGGAAGATCATTGCCGCCTTGGGGTAGCGATGCATGAAGACCCCGAACTCATCGCCAATCTTCGCGTCCAGCTCCTGCGCCTTGGTCTCGTTCATGTCGTCCTCGTTCTCTGGTGTCCATTCACTTCCTGACAGCCCTTTGGCCTTCTGCATGGCCTGTCCCCATCCGCCCGGTAGTTCAACTTCATCAGGCTCCAGTTCTTCCACCGCTCCAGCTTCCTGCAGCTGCTTCTTGATCCGCCGCATCTTGGATACGGTCCCGTCTGCCACAGTCGTCTTGCTGACGATCTCTCTGCGGCTATATCCCCCGTCACACACGAGCTTCCACGCGATGTCGCTGCGTTCCTGGGCGGTCAGTGGCTTGTGGGTCCTCCTGTTCCCTTCGACGCTGAGCAGAACGGCTTCGCGCTTGTCGCAGTCATACACCTGCACCGGGATCAGCCGTCGCCACTTGGCCTTGCGGTATGCCTCTAGCCTGTGATGTCCGCTGAGTACCGTGTGCCTACCAGTGTCAGGGTCACGCCATACCCACAGGGCATCCAACGGTTTCTTGTTGATCTTCAGTGCCTTGGCAAGATCAGCCACATGGTGCCTGTCTATGCCATCACGTCGATGCTGAAAGCTGCCTACATCGGTGTCGATTTCGCACAGTTTCAGCTTCACCTTTTTCGGTGTCGCCATGTCATTTTCCTTCGGTTTGTTAATTGGTTAGCGAGAGTTCGCGCATCGTACGCCCAGCTCTCGAGCCTGTGCAGAATGCACATACAGAGGCTGCACACCCCAGCTTCCCTGCCGCCTTCCCAGCAACAGCTATCTGGGGTCTTCCCTCAGCGTTCCTGTCGCGGGCTTTGGGTGTCCACTGGAGAAGCTGCAGGGGCTGTGTGTGGCTTCGCTGTAGGGACAAGGCCCGTCCGACAGGACATCCAGCCACCCGCAGTCAACACCGCTCTGCAGCGGTCCCTGTGCTTCTCAATGGTGGAACTCAGTTCGATGGTGGGACGCAACACGTCACAGGTAAGGTTTGATCTTCCGCATCTGTTCAGCCAGCCCCGGCAACAGCGCCTCGCTCTTTCCGTACCCTTCGTCCGATGTGCCTTTGGATCGCCCGGTGATGTACTTCTTGGCGGAGTCCTGCATCCCAGAAGCCACGGCCATATCTTCGAAGAGGTGCCGCCATCCGTGGTTTGGTGCCATCTCAGGGCGGTCCAGCTTCAGCTCCTCGCGCACCCAGTCACGTACGTTGCCTTGCGCCCGCTTGGGGAACAGTGGTTCGCTGGGGCCATGCGCACCAACGAACTCCATCAACTCTTCGGCCACCAAAGCTGGATGCACTGGTACACGACGGATGCTGTGCGTCCCCTTCAGCTGCTTTCCGCCTCTTGTCGTGATGCGGTAAAACCAGTCGTCCCCCAGCTTGAAGAAGTCACCTGCCGTCAGCTGCGCCGCCTCGTTGATCCGCGCCCCTGAGTAAGCGCATATCCACGGTAACCAGCGACGGTCAGGCTTCGTCTCGCTACGCGCCGCTTTCAGAATTGCTGTTGCCTCGTCCAGCCGGATAGTCCTTTCCGAACTGTCAGCCAACTCCTTTCGAGGCAGCGTGACCGAGTCCAACGGGTTCCTGTCGGGAAACATCTCCCCATGCGAATGCTGCCTCGCCCACTCAATGACAGTCCTGAGGTTCTTCATGCGGTCGATGATGGTTTTGACGCTCAGTTTCTCAGCGTCCAACATGCTCATCATCCACGTGTCAGCTTCCCTTGCGGTGACTGTGGTGACGTCGTGGCTTCCTCGTGCGCTCGCAAATTCATTGGTTGTCCTGCGGTACTTCTTCTCAGAGCTTGCCCTCAGCGGTGCGCCCCGAAGTCCCGCTGTACGTCTCCTGACCTCTTCGTCAATGACCTCTCCAAACGTGGTTGAAGCTGTCTGTGTTTCCGCCTGCTGTAGCTTGCCCTTGGGCTGTTGGAAGGAAGGGTATCTGTCCGTCTGCCCGCTGTTTGAGTAGTCGCCCTGCGCTTTGGCCTTGTTTACCTCCGCCGCCTCGCTCATCGACGTTGACAGATGTCCCAGCAATTTCATCCGCGATGCTGCGGTTACGCTCAAGTGGTGGTTCCTGAGAACAGCATCGACGAACCCGCCGAACCTCGCTTCAAGCGTTTCCTGTGTCTTCCTTGGGTCGTCAACTTCCACCTGCAGCTCGTTGACCAGACCCCGCTGCGCCAACTCGTTCCACTTCAGTACGTTGCTCCACCGTTCCGGGTCGCCGGGGTTGTCATCGAAGACATCCACGAACACGCCTCGCACTTCGCCAGCAAGAGCCAGAGCCTGCTTGTGCGTCAGTTCGACTGGCCCGTGCCTCAGGCTGTTCCAGTGCGCCTCGACCGCAGCCAGAGCTGCAGGGAACCTGCGCCTCGCCTCCTTCAAGTCCTTAGTTCGTAGTGACGCCTTGGCGTGTGTTTTCACCTTTGTAGTGGTCGTGGTCTCGCCAACAGGGATTGTGATCAGCGTTCCCTGCGCTTCTTCGGCTATGTCCGCAGGGACTGTGACCCACAGGTAGTATGTCCCGTTGTCACGTCGGACAGGGTTCGGCATCAACTTCACTCGCTTCAATGTACCACCTCCATGTACCAGACACGGCGGCGTCTCGCCCTTAAAGCCAAGGGGAGCCAGTAAAACAAGGGAGAAATGATGGTGGGTGATGAGAGACTCGAACTCCCGACATCTTCGGTGTAAACGAAGCGCTCTACCAACTGAGCTAATCACCCGTGAGGGGGATTTAGCCAAGCTGGTGGGCCGGCGCAAGAGGGTCTTTCAGAATTTCTGCGCCGGTGGCTGTGTGTCTCAGGGATTCATGTCCTTCAATGCGGTCAGCAGCTGCGCAACTTCGTGCTCGGTGTTGTAGTGGCACAGCGAAATCCGGATGCAATCGGACAAGCCCAACGGGTTCAGCACGTTCCCGCTGTAATGGTCGGCCTTGCGGGTGTGGGTTCGGATGCCCTGCGCGTTCAGGCGCGAGACCACGTCGGTCGAGGGCATGTCGCGGACCACGACCGACACCAGTCCTTCGCGGGCGGGGTTGTCTTCTCCGGCCAGAATCGCGACGTGATCCATATCGCGCAGGCCGGGCAGGTTGCCCACGCCGTTGATCATCGCGTTGGTCAGATGGGTCTCATAGGCATGAATCGCCTGGCCGGCGGCCTCGATTCTGGTGCGTTGGTCAGGGGCATCCGACACCTGGCCGCCCAGCCAGTCGAAATAGGCAACCACGTCGGACATCGTGGCGTAGGCGCCGGTATCGCGCGTGCCGAATTCCCAACCATCAGCGGGCGCGTCAATCAGTTGGTCATGGGGCAGGGCGGTCAGCCGGTCGGAGATCCAGGCAATGCCGTAGCCATGCCGGGAAAACACTTTGTAGGGTGAAATCGCATATCCATCGACTTCATAGCTGTCGATATCCAACTGTCCGTGTGCTGCGTGCTGGATGCCATCGACGATGATGAAACAATCCGGCGACACCGCCCGGATCGCGCGCGAGATTTCAGCCACGTCCATTCCCATTCCCGTCACCGGCGAAGCGTGCAGGATCGTGGCGACCGCGACGTCCGGTGTCATGTGGTCCGAATAATCTGCGGCAGTAACCAAACCTGTCGCGTCGTTATGCGGCACGTTCACATAGTCCAATCCGGCAAGGCCCGCCCAGCGGCGCGCGGCGCTGCGGCTGGCGGGATGTTCGATCGAGCTGCCGATCACCTTTGCCCCTTTTGGCGCATTCACGCAGCCCGTGCGGATCATGCGGAACAGCAGCTCTGTTCCGCTTTCACCCACGAAGAACTGCCCCGAAGGCGCATTCATAAACACGGCAAGATCTGCCTTGGCACGGCTGATGATGTCGACCAACGCGTGACTGGCGGGGTTGTCCCGCCCCTGATTGTCCGGGATGGCCGCAAAACGGGCCGAGGTTTCGACCACCGAGTTCAAGGTCAGTGCGCCGCCGGCATTTTCGAAAAAGATGCGGGGACCCTGAAAGGGGCAGCTGTCCACATGGGCAAACCGCGCGCGAACGGTGTCGATCAATCCCGGGGTTTGGTGCAGCATGGTGTACGTCCTGTTTAGTTCATGCCCAGACTCGTCTTGCGAGTTCGCGACATCAATTTCGTTTGCGACAGATTGCGGGTTTGGGATGCCGCCTTTTTCTCCGGGCTTACTCTTTCGACGCCGGAAAGACCAATTGATTCCGGACTCTGCATGGCACGCCGGCGGGAATACACCTTGCCTGCGGCCCGCTGCCTCCGATATGCCAAAAGCAGTGCGACCGTCCGAACAGGAGAGCCGGGGATGCAGTTCGACACATGCCGCCGTCTTGTTGCGGTTGCCGCCGTTTGCGGCGCGTTGGTTGCCCCGGTTCGGGTTGCGGCGGCTGAGGTCCTGGTGTTCGCGGCGGCCAGTCTCAAGACCGCGCTGGACCAGATCGCTCCGGAATTCGAGGCCGCGACAGGTCAACAGGTTACGGTTTCCTTCGCAGCCTCTTCCGTTTTGGCCCGGCAGATTCAGCTGGGCGCGCCGGCCGATCTGTATATCTCGGCCAATACCGCCTGGATGGATGTTCTTGAGCGGAACGGAGACATCGACCCGGCGTCGCGCGTCGATCTTGTGGGCAACGGGCTGGTGCTGATTGCGCGCGCAGGGCAGTCCAGCGAACAGACGCTTACGCCGGACTTCGATCTGAGCGGTCAATTGAAAGGCGGCTATCTGGCGATGGCCCTCGTTGATGCGGTTCCCGCCGGAATCTACGGCAAGGCCGCGCTGACTGCCCTGGACCTGTGGAACGATGTTCAGGATCAGGTGGCTCAGGCCGACAACGTGCGCGCGGCCTTGGCGCTTGTCGCAAGTGGCGCGGCACCAATGGGTGTTGTCTACCGATCCGATGCGCAGGCCGAGGCTCGGGTGGATGTGGTCGGAGTTTTCCCTGAAGTCACGCACCCGGTGATCGTCTATCCCGCAGCCCTGACCGCGACCGCACGGCCTGAGGCGCAGGTCTTCCTCGACTACCTGCAGAGCGAACCGGCGACCGGCATATTCAAGGCGCAGGGTTTCACCCTGCCGCACGGATAGCGCCATGGGTTGGCTGGGCCCCGCCGAGATCGAAGCGTTGCGATTGTCTCTGCGCGTCTCTTTCTGGGCGACGATCGTTTCGCTGCCACTCGGGATATTCGTCGCCTACGCACTGGCCCGCTGGAGGTTTCCCGGCCGACAAGTGCTGAACGGTCTGGTGCATCTGCCGCTTATCCTGCCACCGGTCGTGACCGGTTATCTGTTGTTGCTGACCTTCAACGTACAAGCCCCGGTTGGTCGGGTGCTGGCTGATCTGGGCGTCGTTGTGGCTTTCCGCTGGACCGGAGCCGCACTGGCCGCCGGGATCATGGCATTTCCGCTGATGGTTCGGGCAATCCGCCTGTCGATCGAGGCGGTTGATCCAAAACTGGAACAGGCCGGAGCGACGCTTGGGGCATCGCAGCCTTTTGTCTTTGTCACCGTGACTTTGCCTATGATTTTGCCGGGGATCATCGCAGGGGCAATCCTTGCCTTCGCAAAGGCGATGGGCGAGTTCGGAGCCACGATCACCTTCGTGTCGAACATTCCCGGCCAGACCCAGACTCTGCCGTCGGCCGTTTATGCCTTCCTTCAGGTGCCGGGCGGTGAGAGCGCCGCGATGCGGCTGGTCATCATCTCGATCGTCATCGCCATGGGGGCGCTGCTTCTGTCGGAATATGTGGGGCGTCGCGCAGCGGCCCGGGTGGCCGGAACATGAGCCTGTCCGTGCAGATAAGACACCGCCTGCCGGGCATTGACCTGGACATCCTGTTCCAGGCACCGCGGGGTGTGACGGTTCTGTTCGGACGATCGGGGTCGGGCAAAACCACCATTGTGGATGCCGTGGCCGGTTTGCTGCGCCCCCAGGCTGGGCGGGTCGCGGTGGATGATTGGGTGCTGTTCGATACCGAGCAAGGCCATTGGTTGCCGCCGCATCGCCGCCGGCTGGGGTATATCTTTCAGGAAGGCCGCTTGTTCCCGCACCTGACCGTGCGCCAGAACCTGTCGTACGGCCGGTGGTTCGCTCCCCGGGACGCGCGCCGTGAAAACCCCGATCACGTGATCGAGATGCTGGGCATCGGCCACCTGCTGGACCGTCGCCCCGCCCACCTGTCGGGCGGTGAAAAACAGCGCGTCGCCATTGGCCGTGCTCTGCTGGCAAGCCCGCGGTTGATCCTGGCCGATGAACCTCTCGCTGCGCTGGACGAAGCCCGAAAGGCCGAGATCCTGCCCTATTTCGAGCGATTGAGGGACGAGGTCTCGGTGCCGATTCTCTATGTCACGCATTCTGCGGCCGAAGTGGCCCGCATTGCCACCTCGGTCGTGGCGTTGCAGGACGGCAAGGTGCTGCGGCAGGGACCGGCCTCCGAAGTGCTGGCGGATCCCTCGGTTGCGCCGACAGGTGTGCGGGCTGTGGGTGCGGTGCTTGAGGTCAGTGTGGCCGCGCATCACGAAGACGGCCTGACGGAACTGACGGCAAACGGTGTCCGACTGTTCCTGCCGCGCATCCCGCATTCGGTTGGCGACACGCTTCGGATCCGCATCCCCGCCCAGGAAGTCATACTGTCGGACCGAAAGCCCGAGGGTCTGTCGGCGCTGAACGTCCTGCAGGGTACCGTCGAGTCCGTGCGCGCGGGCGAAGGGCCAGGGGCGATCGTTTCGGTCCGAACACCGGCGGGCACGCTGCTGGCCCGTGTGACGCGCCGGTCGGTCGATGCCCTGGCGTTGCAGCCCGGCAAACCGTGCCACGCGGTCGTCAAGACCGTAGCGCTGGCACCGCAGGATGTCGGTGGACGGGTCGCCAAATCTTAGGCGGCAGGGTCAATCACCCTGTTCTTTCAGAAGCTGCGAGAACTCTTTTTTCCGGTACAGCTTCATATGGACCTTGCCGGCCTCATCCCGGGTCCATTCGACGATGCGGTTTCGGGTCATGTCGCTGTCCATGCGGTTCGTGCGCACCCTCGGGTGCGGAATCTCGCGTTTCAGAATCTCGACCATCTGGTTGGTCTGTCCGAAAGGTGCGACCAAATCGACGATTCAGAAAGATGAACCGCTGGTGAAATCAGTATCCATCAAAGGCTTTTCCTGCACCGCATATCGGTATTTCGCTTCAGGACTGAGCCCGGCAAAGGTCACGAAACCGCGCGGGAATCCGTTTTGGCGAAAGATGTGATACTGCCCCAGCCGCAAAGGCGTTTCGAATGCTTACAGAACCTGGGCGAGGCTGCGTTGCTGGTGGGTTTTGGCCAGCCCGGCAAGGTAGAAGAGCGCGCCGAAATCGGCGTATTTCTCGGGAGAGATATCAAACCAGTCCTTTGGAAATTTTCTGCTCAAACCTGACCTCAACCCCTTGGGACATCGGCAGTATATCGGGCAAAGTCTTGAAATGGTACTTGTTTTCTGTCGCCGCCGAAGCTGAGAGGGCGTGTGGGCGCGGCCTGTTTCCAAAGGTGACCGGGTTTGGCTTTACTCAATGGACATGCGGCCTATGATTGGCACAACCCGGTTTTTTGGCGGATAGTTTTGATGAAGCATTCGATTTCAGCCTTGGTTCTGTCTGCAACTCTGTTGGCTCCGATCGCCGCACAAGCTGTCGGGTTTGGCATCGGCGTCCGCCCGACCTACCGCACCGAGATAAGATCCGTCGGAGACGGTGTGTATGAGGTCAAGGCAATCGGGTCGTCAGCACCGGTCAACTACTGGTGCGGGATCGGCGATTTCGCCATTCGGCAGTTGGGTGTCCCCGGTTCGCAACGGATCTACATCTGGAGGGCTTACGAGCCGGGTGTCCGAACCGTGCAATTCTCGTTGAAGCCGCCGCCGGGCGTGGATACCACCCCCGGCTATTCAATCACCGTCAAGCGGGTGGGCGAGAACATGTCAGCGTCCTCGGCGCAGAACTACTGCTACGACAACTTCATGGATTTCGGGTTCTGACGTCTCAGACCCACTTGGCCAGCGGCGGCAGGCTCATCAGCACGGCGTCTGGGTCATGCCCGGTTTCCAACCCGAATTTCGTGCCCCGATCATAGACCAGATTGTATTCGGCATAGAGCCCGCGGTGCACCAACTGGGTGTTTTTGTCCGCTTCGGTAAAGGGCTGCGCGCGCCGCTTTTCGACCAGCGGCAGAAAGGCCGGCAGGAAAGCGCGGCCAATGTCCTGGGTCAGCGCGAAATCGGCCTGCCAGTCGCCGGTGCAGTAATCATCCATGAAGATCCCGCCGACGCCCCGCGCGCGCTTGCGGTGCGGGATATAGAAATACTCGTCGGCCCACTCCTTGAGGCGCGGATAGTGCCCTGGTCCGTGCGGGTCCAGAAGCGCCTTCTGCGTGGCGTGGAAATGCGCCGTGTCCTCGGGGTATTCGATGCAGGGGTTCAGGTCGGATCCGCCGCCGAACCACCAGGCATGGGGCGTCCAGAACATGCGGGTGTTCATGTGAACGGCCGGGACATGCGGGTTTTGCATATGCGCCACAAGGCTGATGCCCGAGGCCCAGAAACGCGGGTCGTCGGCCATACCGGGGATGCCCTTGCGCGCGGCCATCGCCTGTTGTGCCCGCTCGCCGAGCGTGCCGTAGACGGTCGAGACATTGACGCCGACCTTCTCGAACACGCGGCCACCGCGCATGACCGACATCAGCCCACCGCCCGCGTCCGAGCCATCCTCAGACTGGCGTCGAGTTTCCTTGACTTCGAACCGCCCGGCGGGGGCATCGGAAAACGGCCCCGCGTGGTGGCTGTCTTCCAAAGCCTCGAAGGCCGCGGCAATTTCGTCGCGCAACTGGCGAAACCAGGCCGAGGCGGTGGATTTTTCCGTTTCAAACATCGTCAGGCTCAATGCGCGGGGGCGGCAACCGGGTCCAGAAGGGTCCGTCCACCGTCAATTGTCAGGACTTGCCCGGTAATGAACGCAGCCGCGTCCGAGGCAAGGTATTGCGCCGTTTCGGCCAGCTCGGCCGGGGCGGCAATGCGGGCCAGTGGGGTATGATCCTCAATGTCCCGCCGATAGTCCCGATTGTCTTTCAGGGTGGCCTGCAGTGATGCGCTCATGACCGACCCCAACGCAATCGAGTTCACGCGGATCCGATGAGGCGCAAGCGCCACTGCTAGGGACCGGGTCAACTGGTCCTGCGCGGCGCTGGAAACCGAATAGGCCAAAAGGCCTGGATGCGCGCGCTGACCGGCGATCGAGGACAGGTTGATGATCGAACCATTCGGTCCCTCTTCCTGATCCTCGGATTGTTTGATCATCCGCTTGGCCACAAGCTGGCTCAGCCGCAGGGCGGGCATCAGGTTCTGGTTCAGAAGGGTGCGAACCGAGTCGTCTTCCAGGTCCAGCGGATCCGTCGGGATGACCTGTCTGGCCCCGTTGACCAGAATATCGACCTGATCGAATGCATCCAGAGTGGCCGAAAGGAGGTTGGCGATCGTCAGCTTTTCGCGCAGATCACCGGCGAAGTAGCGGACGTTGCTGTCGTCGGCCTGTTCGCCCAGTTCTTCTGCCAGACGTTTCTCGTCCATGTCGGCGAACATCACGTTGGCGCCCGCATCGGCAAAGTGACGGCCGATGGCAAGGCCGATGCCGTTGGCGCCTCCGGTAACGATGGCGGTCTTGCCGGCTATGGAAAAGGACATGTGTTTCCTCCTGAGTCGCGGCGCAGGTTAATCGGCTTCACCGCCGAGGGCGAGAGGCGTGGAATACCTTGAACCGGTTGTCGCCTGCAATTTCCTCGACCCGCGCAAACGCGTCAGTCAAAGTCGTTTCATAGGGGAGATGGCGGTTGGCGACCATCCACAAGTGGCCCGAGCGGGACAGGTTGCGCGCGGCGGCGGTGATGAACCCACGCCCCAGGTCGGGATCGGCGCTGCGCGACGTGTGAAACGGCGGGTTCATGACAACGGTGTCCACGGGTTCTGGCGCAGACCACGTCACCGCATCTGCCCAGTGGAACTGTGCCCTTGGGTCGGGCACGTTGGTCCGGGCGCATGTCAGGGCAGTATGGTCGGCTTCGACGAGATGCAGCGTGCGCACAGTGTCATCCTGCAGCAGCCCGGAGGACAAATAGCCCCACCCGGCACCCAGATCGGCGACCCGAGGTCCAGGCTTTGGTGGAAGGGTCTGGCGCAACAGTGCCGAAGCAGGATCGACCCCGTCGGCCGAAAACACCCCGGGCGCGGTTTGGAAGCCATCCGCCATCTGTCCTGTGGACGCGGCCCAGTCTGCAAATGCGTCGGGATCGGCCTTGAACCAGAAGATCTTGCCATGCGCCTTGGCGATGGGGCCCTCGATCTCGACCCGCTTGCGAACGTCCTTCAGCAAGCTGTCCACGCCATCTGTCTTGGCACCATCAACGGCAACCGTTCCCGAGGCCCGGCTGCACGCATGATGGATCATGGCGCGTGCCTGCGCTTTGGCGCGGGGCAGAAACAGAACCACGTCTTCGCAGGCGCTGTCGGTTTCGGGCACAGCTGCAAAGCCGCGGTCCCGGAAATGGTCGTGGAATGGTTTGAAAGGTTGAACAATCTCGACACCGTTCGGCAGCGCCGACAGGTCATGATCCGGCGTCGGTCCAATGACCGATATCGGTTCCGACAGGGTCAGGCCCGAGTCGAGGGCGAGAGACAATCGTGAGGACATCAGAGCGGGTTGAAGGGGGCAGAGGCGCGCGTCGCGACCCTACTCCTCTCTCTCCATGGTGCATTGAAGCGGGTGTTGGTGCCGACGAGCGAAATCCATCACCTGCCCAACCTTGGTCTCGGCAATCTCGTGGCTGAATACGCCGACCACGGCCACACCTTTCTTGTGCACGGTCAACATGATCTCGAAGGCCTGCGCATGGGACATCCCGAAGAACCGCTCGAGCACATGAACCACGAATTCCATGGGCGTGTAGTCGTCGTTCAACAGCAGCACCTTGTACAAGGGCGGTCGTTTGGTCTTGGGCTTGGTCTGAACAAGGATTGACGTGTCGCCATCGTCTTCCGATTTGCCAGCCATCATCCAACGGGCTTCAGTCATGTCGCGAGATTTTCCGATTCACACTTCGGGTCGTTTCAGGGCTTATATAACGTCGACCCACCCAGAGGAAAGAGCAACCGGGCAGATTCGAAATGGATGAAAACCTGACCATCGTCGCTTTCGACGCTGACGACACCTTGTGGCACAACGAGCGTTTCTTTCAGCTGACCCAAGCGCATTTTGCTGCGCTACTGGCGGATCATGCGGACCGTGACCATCTGATGGAGCGGTTGTTGGCGGCCGAGAAGCGCAACATCCGCCACTATGGGTATGGCATCAAAGGTTTCGTCCTGTCGATGATCGAAACCGCAATCGAGGTGACGGAAGACAAAGTCCCGGCCAGGGTCATCCGCGAACTGATCGAAGCCGGGCAGGAGATGCTGTCCCACCCGATCGAGCTGTTGCCTCACGCGCGGGAGACGGTCGAGACAATCGCAGGCACCCATCGCATTGTTCTGATCACCAAGGGTGATCTCATTGATCAAGAGCGCAAACTGGCCCAATCGGGATTGGGTGAACTGTTCGACGCGGTCGAAATCGTGTCGGAAAAGACGCCCGACACCTATAGCGAAGTCTTTCGGCGGATGGGGCAGTCACCTGCCGGTGCCATGATGGTCGGCAATTCGATGCGGTCGGATGTGGTCGCGCCGATCCAGGCGGGGTGCTGGGGCGTGCACGTACCGCACGGTCTGGTGTGGGAGATCGAGCAGGCCGAGATCCCGACAAGCCATCCCCGTTTCCGGGAGATCCGCGATTTGGGAGATCTTCCTGATCTGGTCCGGCAGATTTCCTGACCTGTGACAGATTGGCCCCAGTTTCAAACTTTTACGACGAGGCCGCGCCAACTTTTTGACATCTTCGCCGTTTTGGTGGCGGCCATCCGTTGGGCCGCAACATCTAGACGCCACCGAGCGGAGCCGCTGCCGCGGATTTTTCAGCTTTCGGTTTATTTCAACAGTGCTGTGTGTTAGCCTCGACCACATAATCAAAAAGGCTGACCGGGAAAACTCGGCGGCGCGAGGCAGACAGAGGCAAAGATCGTGCAGATTCGGCGGATAGTTCCGGCGCGGGCGGGCTTGCTCGTAGTCACAATGGTATGGATGGCGCTTGTCTTGGCGACTCAGGCGCTTGCGGCTCCTTATGCGGCAATGGTCATTGACGCCAGAACCGGTGAGGTTCTGCACTCCCGCAACGCCGATACCAGGCTGCACCCTGCTTCTCTCACCAAGATGATGACCCTCTATATCGCCTTCGAAGCGGTGCGGAACGGTGAGATCACGCTGGACACCCAGGTGCGGATCACCAAGGCCGCGGCGGCCGAGCCGCCCTCCAAGCTGGGCCTGCGGGCGGGCCAGACCATCGCGTTCCGTTATCTCATCCGCGCGGCCGCTGTGAAATCGGCCAATGACGCCGCGACCGCGATCGGCATCGCTCTCAGCGGATCCGAGGCCGCCTTTGCGCGCCGTATGACCCGCACAGCCAAGGCCATGGGCATGAGCCGCACAACCTTCAAGAACGCACACGGGCTGACCGAAGCGGGCCATCTTTCGACTGCGCGTGACATGACCACGCTGGGTCGGCACCTGCTTTATGACTATCCTGAGTATTACAACCTGTTTTCACGCCAATCGACACATGCGGGCATCAAGACTGTTCCGAACACCAACCGGCGGCTGCTGGCAGCCTACCGGGGCGCCGACGGCATCAAAACCGGGTACACGCGCGCTGCGGGCTTCAACCTTGTTGCTTCGGCCAAGCGTGGGGACAAACGAATCATCGCAACCGTGTTCGGTGGCAAATCCAGCACTTCGCGCAACGCCAAGGTGGCCGAGCTACTGGACATGGGATTCCGGCGCGCCCCGTCGCGCGCTCCGATCCGCAAACCTGCCCGTCCGGCATATGCCGGGAATACCGAGCTGGGTGGAGCCACCCAATTGGCCAGTGCGGTCCGCGCACCACAGCGCAGCCTTCGACCTGTGATGCGACCCGGGGCTGGGGTGGCCATCCAGGTTGCCGGCGCCGTGGCTGAAACCGCAGCCAAGAACGGTGCACGTATTCAAGACGGCATCGCCGCGGCGATCGCCGCAGCGGATATCGCGCCGACGGCGCCTCCGGTCGAGAATGCCGACACGCGCCCGGCCCTGCGCCCCGAGAACCTTGTGCTTGCATCGACCGAGCCCGCAGAAGTCGTGGCCGAGCCCGAGCAGGAGGTCGTTACCCGTCTGTCCACGTCGGGCGGGCATCTTTGGGGCGTCAATGTCGGGCGCTACACCACCCGCTACGAGGCCGAGAAGGTTTTGCTGAAAACGGCTTTGTCGGAGATGACGACACTGGAAGGCACTTTGCGCAAAGTGAACCAGAGTTCGCGCGGGTTCGACGCGACCTTCCAGGGCATGACCCGCGAGCAGGCGGATCTGGCCTGTCGCCGCCTGAAGGCACGCAATGTCACCTGTTTCATGATCGGGCCATCATAAGGTCCGAAGCTCTCTCCTGAATCGTTGCTGGCCGCGAATGGATTTCGCGGCCTTTTTTTGTGCCTTAAATGGGGTGGTCATTCGGTCCGGCCGGAGGCCAATGGCGCTGTGCGCGTCAAGTACATGGGGGAGGCGCAATACGCTGTGTTCGGCGCACCAACGCTTGTGCGTTCCGAGCCGCCAATCGGGCACAGAGTGAGTCGACTCATGGGGCGCGAGTCGAGTGTTCTTGTGGTGATGTCAGGGCGCTTTCGCTATATATAGTGGTCTGGTGAGGTCGGGCTTAAAAACCAGCGGGTCGGGCTTGATCTACGGGGGTGAAATTCCCAACGGTGGAGCTAGGTGGCTGTTGTCTAAGTATCTGACAAGCATTGATAAAAATAAAATCAGCAAAAAAGTTCGGCAGTTTGTCATTTTCTGCTTGCGGTGATTTGTAGTTATCCTTAGAACGCCCTTCACCGGCGCTGCTGAGGCGGTGTTGGTTGGTCGGATGGACGGCCTGACGGACTGGAAAGACGG